>JACKHH010000001.1 GCA_020639095.1 Phycisphaerales bacterium
CGGATCGCTTCGCGGACGCGCGGCACCGGCTTGAAGAGGCGGTGCTCAAGGGCGCGGAGTACGCCGACCTTTATTATCTGTTGGGAAATCTCTATCGCGACGACGGCGAGTTGCGCCGGGCGCGCTGGGCGTACGAGAAGGCGCTTCGGATCAATGGGGGTTTTGTCGCGGCGCGTGAAGCGTTGGCGGCGCTGGCGGCTTAGCGGTTTGGGGGCGCAATGTCTTACCTGCTCGAAATCGTCGGTCGGGGATTGCTTGCGGAATTGTCCGCGGCTTTTCGGGATCGTTTGGATGATCTCACGGACGTGCCCACGGCTGGTCTTGTCCGCCTGGTGAAGGCGCATCCCGAAAAGGCGTCGCACCACGTGCGCATCGGCATCCGCGCGCTCAACGAGCGCAAGTCCGTCGACGCCCGCGGTCACTTCGAAGACGCACTTTCGCGTGAACCGGACAACGTGGTGGCGCTGGTGGGTCTGGCGTGTGCGTTGGACGATTGCGGCCAGCCCGCGGAGGCTGCGGGCCATCTGGATATCGCGCACCGCGTTGAACCGGACGATCCCGCGATCTGCTTCGCGATTGGTTTTTGCCGCGAGAAATCGGGCGACCTTGCGGGCGCCAAGACGGCGTACGAATTGGCTTCGCAGCTTGCCCCGGAACTTCGCAACAGTCGTGAACGGCTGGCGGCGATCGCGATGCGCGAGCAGGACTACGCGGTTGCCATCGGGCAATACGAGCAGTTGGCCTGGCACGAGCCCGGCGAGATTGATGTGCACCTGTCGCTCGCGGGTTTATACGCGCATGCGGGTCGTCACGATGAAGCCATCGAACGCTATCAGTATGCCCTGACCATCGACCCCGACAATTGGGATATCCAGGATGATCTCGTCGAAGCGTATGCCGACGCGGGGCAGTATGATCAGGCGATCGAGCAACTCGAACGCTTGATCGATGAACACCCCGGGCACGCGGACCATCACTTGCGCTTGGGCGATCTTCGCGCGCGGACCGGTGATATGGTGTCGGCGCGTGTTTGTTATGAGGACGCGATCGAGCTGAACCCGGATTATCTTGAGGCGCACATCAAGCTGGGCACCGCCCGCCTGCGCGATGGGGAATACCTGCCCGCGGCTGATGCGTTCAACAATGCCGTGGAACTCAACGACCGCCTGCTCACCGCCTACGTGGGCTTGGGTGTGGCGCAGTTGGCCGCCGGTGAGACGGCAGCGGCGGAGGAATCGCTGCACATGGCCGCCGGTGTCGAGCCGAACAGCACGTTGCTCTTCAGCGAGATGGCCCGGCTGCAATTGAAGGCGTCGATCAACAAGCAGGTCGATCGCTACGTCACGCCGAAACCAGAATTGCTGAACGAAGTCGACGTGGTGATCAACGAGCACGCGCCGACCGCGGACCTCGTCGATGAGCAGATTCGCCGGCATGAAGCCGCACTCGCGCGGCACCCGAACTATGCGGACTTGCACTACCGGCTCGGCGTGCTGCGACGGCATCGCGGCCAGCTACCGGAGGCGCTCCAGTCGTTCCACAAGGCGCTGGCGATCAATCCAAACTACGTCAAGGCGCTCATCAAGGCCGGTCTCGCGCACCTGGACGCGGGCGACAGCGATGCTGCGATCGACGCGTTCCGCCGCGCGCTGAAGATCGACCCCAGCGTCGTCGAACTGCACTATCAACTCGGTCTGATCTTCGCCGACAAGGGCCAGTTTTCGCTGGCAGTCGAGCGCTTCGAGCATGCAGTCTGCTGCCAGCCGAACAACGTCGAATTCCGCGCGAACCTTGCGCTCGCCCTTCAGGACATGGGTCTCGTCGACCGCGCGTCAGCGGCTTGGCAAGCACTCTCCGAAGTCGCACCGCAAACCGATCGCGGCAGAGACCTGCTGATCCAGATCAACGAGCAAGCCGACGAATAGGGTGGGCACTGCCCACCAACAATAATCAAAGATTACAAATCAAAGGTCAAAGATCAAAGATCATATGGCAATTCCGGCATCGGATTCGGAGCGGTTTTGTGTTCCGGATGCGCGATCCGCGATAGTAGCGGTGGGCAGTGCCCACCCTACGACTATCCCGCGAGTTTCTCTACGAGATGCGCGCTTGTGCGAATACCGGCCTTGAAGTCGTCCACCACCATGAATTCGTTCGGGCCGTGGGCGTTGCAGGTTGCCAGGCAGAAGCCCATCATGATCGACTCGGCGCCCAGCAGCTTCTTAAACATGGGGAGAATCGGCAGCGAACCGCCCTCGCGGATGAACGCGGGCTTCACGCCGAAACCGGCTTCCACTGCCGTAGCCGCCTTTTGCAGGCCTGGGTTTTCCAGCGGGCAGGCGTAGGCGGCGCAGGTGGTGAATTCCTTAATCGTACAGCCAATACCATCCGGCGTGTGCTCCTTCACGAACGCGTCGAAGGCTTTGCTGATCTTTTGCGGGTCCTGGTGCGGGACGAACCGCATCGACACCTTCGCCATCGCACGCGCGGGGATGATCGTCATCGCGCCTTCGCCGGTGAAACCCGAGAGCAAACCGTTCACGTCCAGCGTCGGCCGCAGCCAGCGGCGCTCCATTGTCGAGTAGCCCTTCTCGCCCGCGAGCGCGCTGACGCCGATCGAGTCGGCATACGCCTTTTCATCGAAAGGCAGGCTGCGGAGGGCGGCGAGTTCCACGTCGGAATTGGCTTCGACGTCATCATAGAAGCCGGGAATCTTCACCTTGCCGTCCGCGTCCTTCATGGCTGACACGGTATTGAGCAGCGCGGTCGCGGGATTCGGGAAGGTGCCGCCAAACGTGCCGCTGTGCAGGTCGTTGCGCGCGCCGGTGTAGACGATCTCCTTGTACAGCATGCCCTTGGTGCCGTAGGTGATCGCGGGCGTGTCCGCGCTGAACTTCGCGGTATCGGAAATGCATACGTAATCGCACGCCAGCCGGTCGCGCTCCTTCTCAATCAGCGGCGCGAGATGCGGCGAGCCGATCTCCTCCTCGCCCTCGACGAGGAACTTCACACGGATGGGTAATTTCCCAACAACGGTCTTCCACGCTTCGGCTGCCAGCATGTGCGTGAGCACCTGGCCCTTGTCATCGGCTGACCCGCGGGCGTAAAGCTTGCCATCGCGCACCACGGGTTCGAACGGGCCCGACTGCCAGAGTGAGAGGTCGCCCGTCGGTTGCACGTCGTAGTGACCGTAGACCAGAATCGTCGGCCCGTCGCCATCGGCTTGCCCGGTGTCGGCGATGATCGCGGGGTGTCCGCCGGTCTCGTAGAGGTTGGCTTCGATCCCGGCATCGTGGAAGAATTTGAGCACCCAGTTGGCGGCATCCGCCATCGCGGGTTTGGCCTGCGGATCGGTCGAGATGCAGGGGATGCGCAGGAACGTATTGAGGCGGTCGAGGTAGGCGTCGTAGTTCTTCTCAATGTGGGCGATGACTTGAGCGATCACGGTCGGTCCTCACTGGTAGGGGTTGCGTGGTAACGGGCGGCGATTGTAACGGGGCGGCGAAGTGTTGTCTAAATGCCCAACGGCATCGCGTACAAAGTCATTGTGGTGCAGGCATCCTGCCTGCATGAATTAAAGGACGTAGCCCATTTGCCAACAGGATGTGCAGGCTGGAAGCCCGCACCACAAACCCCAATGCAGGCAGGATGCCTCCACCACAAGTCCCGGAAGCAGCCTCTTGATTTTGTTTCAGAGTCTTTCTGGTTTTGCAGGCAGTCATTCATCGTTAGCATGGCGTGCATGGGTGTGCCCTCCGAACCCGAGAAGGCGGTGCTGATTGTTGGTTTGCTTGCGGGCGATGCGGCTGACCTGGTCGCGGCGCGCGGTGAACTGGAGTCCGCGTACGGGTCGGTGTCCGACGCGAGCGAGGTTTGGCCGTTCGCGCAGACGCACTACTACGAAGATGAGCTGGGCACGTCGGCATCGCGGCAATTCCTCGCGTTCGCCGAGCCGTTCGCGCTGGACAAGCTCGTCGATGTGAAGCTCGCGACCAATGCGCTTGAGATCGACCTGGCGCGCCGCGCGGGTCGTGACGATGAGCACCGGGTGGTCAACATCGACCCGGGCTACATGACGATCGGAGCCCTGGTGCTCGCGACGACCAAACCAGCCGCCCACCGCATTTACCTCGCCCGCGGCATCTACGCGGAGGTCACGCTGCGGTATGAATCGCGCGCCTGGCGCGCCTGGCCCTGGACCTATCCCGACTACGCTGTCGGGACGTATCACCCGTTTTTCACGGGAATTCGCAACGGATTGAAGCGTCGATTACGCGAACGAAGCCAATAAGCGGCACAATTTCACACAGCTCCCGACAGAATAGACTGATTGTTCACTCGCTCGGGCTGCGATATAGTTGCGCGGATCGATTGGCGTCACCGATCGCGAACCCGAGGCATGGATGCCGCACCCCGGATGGCTCCTGCCGGTCGTGCGAACAACGAACTGACGATTATGAAAAAAGCAATCATCGCCGTCGTGCTCATTGCGCTGATCATCTTCGGGTGGTCCCGCCTCAGGAACACGCGCATCTCGTTGGGCTTTCTCGAAGGCAAGACCGCGATCGTCGGTCGCGGCGACCTGACGATTCCGATCAGCGGAACAGGTGAGATTCAGCCCAAGTCACGCAGCGAAATCAAACCGGAAGCGAGCGGCGAAGTCGTCAACATTCCCGTGGAAGCCGGTGCGATCGTCGAGTCCGATGCGCTGCTGATTCGCCTCGATCCCGAGGACGAGGAACGCAGCGTTCAACGCAGCCGAAACGAGTTGGAGCGTGCGACGGCTGCCCTGGAACAGTCGCAACTGAAATTGCAGGAACGGCAAACGACCGCGTTGAAGCAAATCGACGCGCGCATCGACGGCGTGAAAGCGCAGCTCGAAGAAGCGAAGTTCCGGCTTGATAAGGTCAAAGAGCAGGAGCGGCTTAAGACCGGTGCGTATGAGCCGGACGAGGTCGTGCAGGTGCAGGCGCGCTACGACCAACTGGTTGCCCAACTCGAAGGGCTCAATGCCGATCGCGGCCAGGCGGAGCTTGCCGTCGAACTCGCCAAACGCGACGTGACGCTCGCGCAGAAGGCGGTCGAAACGGCTGAGACCAACCTGGGCGATGCGGAGAAGCGCCTGCGCGAAACGGAGATCCGCTCGCCGTGCGAGGGGATGGTCACGAACATCCGCGTCGAGGTTGGCGAGGTGGTGCAGGGTGGTCGCACGACGATCACCGGCGGAACCGTGCTCGCGGTGGTCGCGGACATCTCCGACGTGTACGTGCGAACGGAGGTCTCCGATGCGGACATTGGCGCGGTGATGTGGCTCGCACCGGCACAGGCGCGTCCCGGCGGGCAGGAGCTTGCGGACCGTATCAAGCGCGCCGGTGTCGACATGCTCATCGACACGTCGGGCGTGCTCACGCGCGAGAACACGTACGGTACGCCGGTGAAAATCAAGGTCGACGCGTTCCCCGATCAGGACTTCGCGGGCTTCATCGAACGCATCTACCCCGAGCCGAAGAAACTTCAAAACATCGTCACCTACCTCGTGGACATTCTCGTCACCAGTGAGAATAGCGACCTGCTCAAGCTCACCATGGGCATGCAAGCCGATGTCGAGTTCACGGCACAGAGTGTTGAGGACGTGCTGCTCGTCCCGCACGACGCGATTCGCCGCGGGCCGAACGGCGAACTCGGTGTCTTTGTTCCGGACAAGAATGCCGAGGGCGAACTGCAACCCAAGTTCATCACGTGTCGCTTTGGCTTGGACAACGGTCTGTATGCCGAGTTGGTCCAGGGTGAAGGCATTGAACAGGGCAGCGAGGTGTATACGAAGTTGCCGACGCGGTTTGATCGCGGCGATGAGGATGAGGATTGAGAAGAAGGGGCTTAGGCACGAAGGCACATAGGCACGGAGTTCTTCGTTGATTGCCTTCCTCGGGTGGCACGGACAAGCTTGGCTTGTCCGTGGGGAATTCAAGAAAGGGCATCTTGGTTGATGCACCACTGACAAGCAGAGCTTGTCAGTGCCACCCATGGTTGCTCGTTAGTGGCATCGTGAAACGTACTTGTCATGATCGAAGCCGACGAACTCTTTAAGCTGTACCGCATGGGCGATTCGATCGTGCGCGCGCTTGATGGCGTGAGTCTGCACGTGCAAGCCGGCGAGTTCGTCTCCATCACCGGTGCATCGGGCAGTGGTAAGAGTACGTTGATGCACATTCTCGGCTGTCTCGATCGCCCGACGCGTGGCGCGTATCGCCTGCGCGGCCAACTGCTCAACAACATGGGCGACAGTCAACTCGCCAGCGTTCGCAACAAGCACATTGGCTTCGTCTTTCAAACATTCAACCTGATCCAGCGTACGCTCGCGGTGGATAACGTCGCGGTGCCGCTGGTTTATGGGCGAATGTCCGAAACGCGTCGCGCAGCCATGGCGGCGCTCGATAAGGTCGGACTCGCGCATCGCGCGAAGCACCGGCCCAACGAGCTTTCCGGTGGCGAGCGCCAGCGCGTGGCCATCGCCCGCGCCATCGTGAACAACCCGTCGCTCATCCTCGCCGACGAGCCGACCGGCAACCTCGATACGCGCACCGGCGAGCAGATCATGGAGATCTTCCGCTCGCTCAACGCCACGGGCACGACCATCATCCTGGTGACGCACGAAATGGACGTGGCTGTGCAGGCGCGGCGGATCGTGCGCATGCGCGACGGCAAGATCGTGACGGACGAAATGCTGGACGAAGCGCGGCGCGCGGCGCTGCTTTCCGAAACGGTTTCGGTGGGATAGCAGATGTTTTTCCTGCGCATATGTCTGATGGCCGGCCGCAGCTTGCAGGCCAACCTCATGCGCTCGATTCTCGCCTGTCTCGGCGTGATCATCGGCGTAGCTGCCGTCGTTTCCGCGATGGCCATCCTCGAAGGTTCGAGTCGCGACATGATCTCGCGCATCGAGACGCTGGGCGCCGATCAGGTCTTCGTGCTCAACGGCACCTCGGAGCGCGAGGGAGGCCGGGCCGTCGCACAGATGTCGCTCACGCCGGAGGATTCGGAGGCGCTCGCGAACCTGTCCAGCGTCATCACTGCCGTTCCCGAGTCCGCACGCGCGGCGCAGATCAAGTACTTTGAGAAAAACCAAAGCATCCAACTGCTCGCGACGAACGAGAATTACACCATCGTCAACGACTACAAGTCGATTCGCGGGCGCGTGCTCACGAGCAACGACGTCATCGGCGGGCGCAAGTACTGCGTGCTGGGCTACAAAGTCGCGGAGAAACTTTTCGGCGACACGCCGGCCGTCGGCATGCGCGTGCGCATCGAGGGCATGGGTTTCGACGTCATCGGCGTGATGGAGAAAAAGGGGTTCCTCGGGACGCGCGACGTTGATACACAGGTCATCATCCCGGTGACGACGGGTCTGGAGCGGCTCTTCGGTACGAAGTACGTGCAGATGATCGCGGTGCAGGCCATCGACAGCAGCGATCTCGACGGCACCATGCAGGAGGTGAAACGCTGCCTCCGCCGCGAGCACAACATTCGCGCCGGCAAAGGCGACGACTTCCAGATCATCACCCGCGAGCAGGTCACCTCGAACGTCAAGGACATGATCAGCCTGTTCGCGATTGTGCTCTACAGCATTGCCGGGATTTCGCTCGTTGTTGGCGGCATCGGCATCATGAACATCATGCTGGTCTCGGTGACCGAGCGGACGAAGGAGATCGGCGTGCGTATGGCCGTCGGGGCGCGGCGGCTCGACATTCTCGTGCAGTTCGTCATCGAAGCCGGTGTCATCAGCGTGCTCGGTGGGGCGCTGGGCGTGCTGCTCGGCTATGCGTTTACGGACCTGCTGGAAAACGTCACGCAAATTCTCAAGACGTACATGACCACGCGCGGCATCTCCTGGGCACTGGGCATGGCCATCGCCACGGGGCTGCTCAGCGGCATCTATCCCGCATACCGCGCGTCCGCGCTCGATCCCGTCGAAGCCCTGCGCTACGAATAGCCGCGGTTGCGTTCATTTCGCGATTTTACCCGCCTTGTTTGGACGATACACTGAACAATGCGCTTCCGTTACCGTAGCGATTCACGGGCTGCGCTAGAGCGGTCCGGATGGGCACGTAGGGTTATGACCAAGAAGTGGATACCAACAACTGCCGTGCTGCTGATCATCGTCCTGGGCGGTGGCGCGTTCATGCTGCGATCGGAGCAGAAGCGCAGGCCGGTCGCGGACGGGCCCAACGTGCTGCTGATCGTCCTCGACACCACGCGCGCGGACTTCTTCTCCTGTTACGGATATCCCAAGGAAACGACGCCGCGAATGGATGCGATCGCGGGCGAAGGCGTTCGCTTCACCAACGCATTTGCCACCGATTTCTGGACGGTTCCGTCGCACGCCACGATCTTCACCGGCCTGTATCCGAGCGAAGCGGGCACGACGTCGGAAACGATGATGCTGCAACCGGAAAACGTGACGCTTGCGGAGCGTTTTTGCGACGCGGGCTATCGCACGGGGGCGGTCGTGATGAACGCGTGGTTGTCGCGCGAATGCGGCTTTGCCCAGGGGTTCGACGACTACCAGGAAGCGTGGCGAAGCACTGCAAGCGCTGACAACCCCACCGCGGGCGATCCCGACAGCGTGAAGCCGGCGGAAGATGTCGCCGCATGGATTCGTGGGCGCGTCGCGGAAAAGCAGCCCTTCTTCATGTTCGTCAACATCAACGTGCCGCACCTGCCATTTCGTCCGCCGGCACGTCTGCGGAACAGGTTCTTGAGCAAGCGCTACCCGCCCGAACAGATCATGCGGATCACCAACATCACCGACGGCTGGGGGCAGCTCGCGGGTGTTTTGGAACTGAGCGACGAAGACCACGAACTGATGCGCGACCTGTATGCCGCGGAGATTGCGTTCACCGACGAATGGGTGGGCATGATTTACGATGCGCTGGCTGAATCGGGGGCGCTCGACGACACGCTGTTGGTCATTACCGCCGACCATGGTGAGAACCTCGGCGAACGCGGGATGATCGACCATCAATTCAGCATGTTCGATTCGACGCTGCACGTGCCGCTGATCGTGCGCGATCCGAAGTGCTCATCACCGGGCTCACTGGTGAGCGCGCTGACCAGCCTGGTGGATCTAGCGCCGACGATTATGCGCTATTGCAACATCGACGATTCCACGGACGAGCGGCTGGTTGGACGCAACGACCTGCTGGCACCCGAAAGACGATCAACGCCGGTGGTCTTTTCGGAGGAGTCGCGCGACCCGGGCTTCGGCGATGCGATGGAGGCGCGGTATCCGGACTTCGACGGCTCAACGCTCGGTTATGCGCTGCGTTCGTTGCGCACGGAGCGTTATCGCTTGACGGTGCGCGAAGGGATCGGCGTTGAGCTCTATGACTTCGCCTACGAACACAGCGAGTCGCGCAACGTCGCGGACGAGCAGCCCGAACTTGCCGGTCAGCTTCAAGGCGAGTTGGAGGCGTGGTTCACCGGCTTGGATAAGTTCAAGGGCGCCAAGCAGGCGGACCTCGATGACGAGGTCACCCGCAAGCATCTCGAATCACTCGGCTACGTCGCGCCGAAGAAAAAACCGTAGGAATGGCCCCGCAAGATCGCAAGATCGCGGGATCGGCATCACATCAGCACAAGGTAGAGTAACCACACCGCGACGCCTACGCCGAGCATGCCCGCGATGATCGTGACGCACTGGACGACGGCGGCGATGGGAACTTGTCGCAGGTGCTCGCAGCGAATCGTCTTGTACACCAGGCTGATTGCGAGGCACAGCGGCCCGAGCAGTGCAAGGTGCTGCGTACTGCTGAGCGTCATCGGCGAGGTGAGAAAGGCCAGCAGCGCCATCACGATGTCCCCCGTACTGGCTGGGGGCGCACGCCTGTACGCACGTAGTTCGGATCGGTCGCAAGCAGCGCATCAATGATGATCAGCACGTTGAGCAGACCAGCGACAGCCGTGTAAAGCACCGCCACGTCTTCCGCGACGAAACCGGCGTGCTCCACGTCCTCACCGGCATTGACGGCATTCCCCCAACTCATGGCCGCGAGCGTGTGCCCGCCCGCACAGATCTGCCCCATGAACCAGAGCGTGCGTTCGCGCGGTTTGAACGTTGACTGCACGCCGGCAACCGCGACCCCGCCCCAAAACGTCGCGGCGGTCACGACGAGGAGAATGATGCCGCGTTTGCGATCACCAATGTAAATGTGCCCGAGACCCGGAACGAGCCACGCGAGCACACCGGTGGTGAGCACCTTGCCCATGGAGGGTTCCGCGTTGCTCGACGTGCGATTGCCCGCAGCCATCACCAACCGCCCCCCTTGCACCCGCCGGAACCACACCGGCCGCAACAGGAATGATGCGCAGGCGCGGTCTCTTGCTGCCCTCCTGCTTTCGCGGTGAATGTGCTCACGGTGCGTTGGACGGCATCTCTGCCGCACACCGGACAAGGGCCGGCGGAATCGCGCCGGTCCATGCACTCCATTTTCTCAAATTCGTGACCGCAGCGTTCGCAACGGTATTCATAGATCGGCATGGAACGACCACCCCGGGTTTGTGAAGTACAGGTCGGTTCGGAGTATAGGATCGCCGCCAGGCAGTCGCAAGCATCGGGCAATCGAGGCGGAATTGACTTCCCCCGACCGATGCCGATACTGCCCCCCACCGGCGCACAGGCGCGTTCTCCGCAGCCCCGCGACGAATGCGGATCGATTCCTCCAGGTGAACCTGACACGATGACACGCGGACGGACATGGACGATGGCGCTGCTGACACTGGCGATTGTGCCGGGGTGCAGCATCGTGGGCACGTGGGATGCACCGCAGGATTGCCCCTGGGGGGCGAGCGACGAACTCGAATCCGTGCCCGCGCGGATCACGCTTCGCGATGACGGGACGTACGCCGCCCGCGTCACCTATGGCGGCAAGGAAACCACCAACCAGGGCAAATACGAGTGGACCGGACGCAGGCTGATCATCACCCCGCGCGGCCACCGTTCACGCACGTATACCGGTTGGCACTGGGATAAGTACCTGCGACTGTCCGCGAAGTACAAAGGCCAAACGGTACATTGCACGCTGACGCGCGTGAGCGAGTGATCGCAATCCGCCTGCGAACCTGACATGTCCACCATCGACGGCGTGATCAATCTCAGCAAACCGGTAGGCATCACCTCTGCCAAGGCGCTCTATCGCGTGCGCAGCATCTCACGCATGCGCAAGAGCGGACACACCGGTACGCTCGATCCCGCCGCTGACGGCGTGCTCGTGCTCTGCGTCGGCAAAGCCACCAAGCTCGTCGAAAAGGTGATGGACCTGGTGAAGTGCTACCGCGCGACGGGCCGGCTCGACGTGACCAGCGAGAGCTTCGACAGTGACCGGCCCGTGACACCGGTTTCGGTTTCGGCAATTCCCGAGCACGCGCAGGTAGCGGCTGCTCTGACTTCATTTGAAGGTGAGATCCAGCAGCGACCACCGGCAGTCAGTGCGTTGAAGATCGGCGGGGTACCCGCGTACAAGCTGCAACGCGGTGGCGTGCTGCCGGCGTTGCCCCCGCGACGCGTCATGGTCTATTGGACTCACCTGGTGAAATTCGACTGGCCGTACGTTGAGTTCGAGGTCGCGGTCGGTCGCGGAACGTACGTGCGTTCGTTGATTCGCGATTTGGGTGAGGCGCTTGCGTGCGGTGGATGTTTGACGGCACTGACGCGCACGTCGATCGGACCGTTTCACGTCGCGGACGCGTGGGATTTCGAGCGTATGCAGACAGCCCAACCCAGCGACTATATACTCCCCCTTGAGGAGGCGCGCGACTTGATCGAACGCAGCGCCGGTGTCGCTCCGCCGCGACCGGATTGAATTCTGCGTACGCTTTGCATCATGTCCGCTTCCTTACGGGCGCGGCTTTGCTTTGTGGTGCAGGCATCTTGCCTGCATCATGCAGTCGACATCTGCGGAAACAACAGATAACAACCAATGATCTCGACTGCGACATCCTGCGAAGTTGCCCCCCGCAGGCCGATCGTCGACCGCCTGTTGCTGCCGCTCGCACGCGGCCACGCCGACCGCACGTTCAAACGTTTCATGCGCGCCGTGCAATCTGCAACCCGTACACAACACAAAGTGCTGCTCGAAAAAGTGCGGCGTAACGCGAGCAGCGCGTTCGGGCGCGACTTCGGTTTCGGTGAAATCCGCACGTACGCCGACTACGCCAAACGCGTGCCCATCCTGCGTTACGAAACGCTCGCGCCGTACATCGACCGCGTCCGCCGTGGCGAAATCACCGCGATGTTCGACCCGCGAACCACGGTACACATGTTCGCGAAAACCAGCGGCACAACCGACAAACCGAAGTACATTCCGGTGACGACGCCTTTCTTGGATGAGTATCGCCGCGGGTGGAATGCGTTCGGCATCAAGGTGATCCGCGACCATCCCGGGTGCTTTCTGCGCTCGATCGTGCAGGTCGCAAGCCCGATGGACGAGGAGCACACGGCGTTGGGAATTCCATGCGGGGCCGTCACCGGTTTGATGGCCGCCACGCAGAAACGGTTGGTGCGGCGCTACTACGTCGTTCCGCGCGCGGTCGCATACATCGCCGACGCCGACGCACGCTACTACACCATCGTGCGTTTCGCCGCGACGGCTGACCCTGCCTTCTTCATCACTGCGAGCCCAGCCACCCAGCTTCGCCTGGCACGCACCATGGACGCATCGGCTGATCGACTGATCCGCGACGTGCGCGAGGGCACACTGTCCACGGACGCGGCGATCGCACCCGAGTTACGCCGTCAACTCAACCCGCATCTCTCGCCCGATCCAGCCCGTGCGAAACATCTGGAGCGCATCGCCGAAAGCACCGGCAGACTGCTGGCGCGCGACGTGTGGAACCTCGGGTTTCTAGCCAACTGGACCGGTGGAACGATGGGGCTGTACCTTCGTGAGTTCCCCGATTACTTTGGGAATACCCCGGTGCGCGATATCGGTTTGATCGCCAGCGAAGGGCGCATGTCGATCCCAATCGAAGACGGTACGCCCGCGGGCGTGCTCAACGTCGCGGACAACTTCTATGAGTTCATTCCCGCGAACGACTACGGCAGCGACAAGCCGCCGGTGCTGCGTTCGCACGAACTCTCCGCCGGTGAGGAATACTTCATCCTCCTGACCACGTCGGCGGGTTTTTACCGCTACGACATCGGCGACCGGGTGCGTGTCACCGGTTACATGGATGAAGCGCCGCTCATCGAATTTCTGCACAAGGGCATTCACGCGTCATCGCTCACCGGCGAGAAGCTCACCGAGCAGCAGGCGGTGATGGCGTTCGCGGGACTGGAGGATGTGCCCGACTCCGCACATCGCCACTTCGTGCTCGCGCCGCAATGGGGCGATCCCCCGCACTACCGCCTGCATCTCGAAGACACCGACCTCACCGGAACCGAAACCGCGCGTCTCGCGGAGGCATACGATCGCCGCTTGCAGGAAATCAACGTGGAATACGCGTCGAAGCGTTCGTCGGGCAGACTCGGTGCCGTCGAGGTCAACGTGGTGCCAAATGGTTGGCTGGCGGCGCGGGATCGCGGCATCTCCGAACGGCAGCGTGCGAGCAACGAGCAGTTCAAGCACTGTTACCTGCTCAGCGAAGTCGATGCGGATGCCGAGTTTCCCTCGGCATCGACCAGCCGCACTTGAAGGACCATGCGGGCGTCGGTTAGGATGCCGCGCAAAGGCCATTCCAAACTTCGTTGGCATCTCAACCAAGTGCGAAGGAGGTTCACGACATGAAACGTCCAAAAGTTACTGTCGTTGGTGCCGGCAATGTCGGTGCAAGCTGCGCGTTCTGGCTCGCCGTCAAAGAAATCGGCGACATCGTGCTCATCGATATTCCGGAATTCTCCGACCGCACGAAGGGCAAAGCCCTCGACCTCGCGCAGTGCGGACCAGTGGCGCGCTTCGACTCGCGCATCATCGGCGGATCTGACTACGGCGATGCCGCAGGCAGCGATGTGGTCATCATCACCGCGGGCCTACCGCGTAAACCGGGCATGAGCCGCGACGATCTCATCGAGACCAACGTCAAGATCGTGGGCAGCGTCGCGGAGCAGGTCGGAAAAGCCGCACCGGACTCGGTGCTCATCATCGTGTCCAACCCGCTCGATGCAATGGTTTATACTGCGTGGAAGAAGAGTGGATTCCCCACGCAGCGCGTCGTCGGACAGGCGGGTTGCCTCGACATCGCGCGATATCGCACCTTCATCGCCATGGAACTCGATTGCAGCGTTGAAGATATCAGCGCGCTGCTCATGGGTGGCCACGGCGACGACATGGTGCCGCTGCCGCGGTACACATCGGTGGCGGGAATTCCCGTGACACAGCTCATTCCGCCCGACCGTCTCTCGGCGATCATCGAACGCGCCAAGATGGGCGGCGGCGAACTCGTCAAGCTCATGGGCACGAGCGCCTACTACGCACCGGCTGCGGGCAGCGTGGACATGGCGGAAGCCATCGTGCGCGATAAGCGCCGCATCTTCCCCTGCGCCGCGTACTGCGACAAGGAGTACGGCGTCGGTGGTTACTTCGTGGGCGTGCCCTGCATGCTCGGCGCAAACGGCGTGGAGAAAGTCATCGAGGTCGATCTCAACGGCGATGAACGCGCCCTGTTCGACACGAGCGTCTCACACGTTCGCGAGCTTGTCGAGGTTGCGGGCAAGTTCATCGGCTGACGCGTCGCGACACCACTTCCGGTGCCGCAAAGCTGACACGTTTCTACTTGCCACCAGTTCCGCGGTGAACGTGCGCGCGGGCGACCTGTGAAAACTTTTGCGCCGGGCAAGTGTGCCAACCTCCGGCCACCCGCGTTAAGGTTTTGGCTGGCGTTGGTGCGGGCGACCACTTAGACTGATTGGCGTTCCACCGCGCAATCAGGTATTGGCCGAGAGCTTGCAACGTGCGCGCCCACATGTCCTTCAAGGAGCCCGACCGATGGATCAGAAAATCGTCGATCACCTCTACCACCGCACGCGTATCGACGCGCAGATCACCGGAACCATCATCCTCGTCGCGGGCATGGGGGTGTTGGCGCTGCTGATGGGTGACCACTTCAAGCCGCTGCAACCCGGTGCGGAGATGTGGGACTACTCCCGGCTTGTGTGGGTCGAGGCGGAGCGGGGTTGGGTGGTGGAACGCAAACTCATCGAAGCCGGGAACTTCCCACCGGTCACCAACCACGGCAACCTCGAAGTTCGCGAGATTCAACCAATCAGCGTGTCGATCATTGTGGTGCTCGGCACCTTCGCGGTATCGTACTTCCTCTACGCCTCCGCGCGGCGGCAAACCCGGCTGATGAACGCGGTATACGCAAACGACCCGGGCAAACCGTATCAACGACCCTGGGAACAGATCAGGATCACGTTCTGGGCGCTCAACGTCGTGCTCGTGTTCATCATGTTCTACTTCATCACGTGATCACGGAGCCCATGTCGCCGAGCAATCGCCTTACGGTTTGGCTTGCGGCGTTTCCATCATCCTTGCGACCCGCGCCTCGACTTGCAGCAGATGATGGTCGCCCGCGAGTTTGAGCATTTGCAGCAGCTCGGTCATCGTGGCCACTTCCTCAACCTGCTCATCGACAAACCACGCGAGGAAGCTGCGCGTCGCGAAGTCCTTGTGCTCCTCAGCCATCGCGACCAGGTCGTGAATCTGCTTGGTGACCTGCTCCTCCTGGTTCAACGCCGACTGCACGATCGAAACCGGATCGGACAGGTTCCCGGTCGGCTCGCTGATCGCGTTCAGATGCACATCGGCGCCGACGTCGAGCAGGTAGCGCAGAATGCGCTTGCCGTGATCGCGTTCCTCCTCGCCCTGGCGGAAGAACCACTCTGAAAGCACCTTGAGCCCGAGGGCGTCGAACCGACAGGCCATGGCCATGTAGTTGTGGGCGGCATGGAATTCGTTGGCGATCTGTTCGTTCAGCTTGTCCACGATGGGTTTCGGCGTAAGCATGACGATTACCTCGCTTATGGTCGACGATCGTTAATCTTCTGCGAATACCGGCAACGGTTTGAATGCGATTATAGTTCATCGACCGAACCGCCGCCACACTCCGGGCCCGCCGCGATATTTCTAAGCCCTTATTCAGGCGAGAGATACCAACCGAGGCGCACGCGACCGCGCTGCGCTGGCGAGGTATCGGGCGAAACGCTATCGTCCTCAGCGTTGGCGTGTGGCGGTGGGCATCACCATCGCCAGCCCGGCAATTGATTCTGGAATACCCAAACAGGCGGGACGCATGCATGTGGAACAGCATCATCATCGCAGCCATCTTCGCGCTGTGCGGTACGGACGCACCGAAGCTGCGCATCGCGACGTTTAACATCTGGGAACTCAGCGCCGCCAAAGTCGACATGGTGGACGGCGATGGTCACGGCACCAACCCGCAGCTACACGGGGCAGCCGAGATCATTCAACGCGTCCATCCCGACATCCTCTTCATCAACGAAATCGACTACAGCAGTGATCGCGACGTCGCAACGCAATTCCGCGATCGCTATCTCGCCGTCGCGCAATCCGGACAACCGGCATTGAACTTTCCCTACGTCTACAGCGCCCCGGTGAATACCGGCGTACCCACCGGCAAAGACCTCGACAACGACAAGAAGACCGACGGACCCGGCGACGCGTACGGCTATGGCCGCTACCCCGGGCAGTACGGCATGGCGTTGCTCAGTCGCTATCCGATCGACGCGTCCGCGGTGCGCACCTTCCAGAAACTCCTCTGGCGCGACATGCCCGACAACCTCATGCCCGACGGCACAGCCGGCAAACCCGATTGGTACGACGCGGACGAAACCGCCATCTTCCGCCTCTCCAGCAAGAGTCACTGGGACGTCCCTATTCGCATCAATGGCGCGACGCTGCACGTGCTCTGCTCGCACCCCACGCCGCCGGTTTTCGACGGCGATGAGGATCGCAATGGTCGGCGCAACTACGACGAAATCCGCCTGCTCGCGGACTACCTCGGCCCGCCCGACCGCGCGGCATACATCATCGATGACAAGGGCAAAACCGGCCCGCTCGACGCCGACGCGTCGTTCGTCATTCTTGGCGATCTCAACTCCGACCCGTCGCGCGACCCAGCCGATTATGGCAAACCCGCAATGGCGCAGTTGCTATCGAGCCCGCGCGTTCTCGACCCTGCCCCCGAGAGCAAGGGCGCATTGGGTAAAAACAACCCAGGTCCGCCTTACCACATCGAGCGTAAGACCTGCGACTTCGGGTGCATCGACTACGTGCTATGCTCGCGTGACTTGAAGGTCATCGACTCGGGCGTGTTCTGGCCAACGGCTGACGACTCAACGCACAAGCTCACGGACGACCGCGCAGCCTCAAGCGATCATCACTTGGTGTGGGTTGATGTTGAAATGCCGGGGAGTGCCGATGGCAGCGTGCAGCGTGCAGAGTAACAATCTGCGACGGGTTCCTGCGGCACGGGCAGCCACGAACGTGACGTATTCACATCTCAAATTGTGGTGCGGGCATCCTGCCTGCATGGATACCTGAAGCGGCTAAGTTCCTGAATCACTTGCAGGCTGGAAGCCTGCACCACAAGTCCTGCTATTGCACGTCACACTCAGGATTGCGGCTTGACCCCTGACCCCACACGAGCGCGCATGGGCAAACGCAGCACGTTGCCGCTGCGATGCGCTTCGACGGCATGGCGAATCAGCCCTTCGAGTTCGCGCTGCTTATCGGCTGACAGTTTGGCGTACTGCTCGCGGAACATCGCGGAGATTTCCTGAAGCATTTCCCAATACGCGTCCGCATCGCGCGCGAACATGTAGAACACCACATCCTTGACCGCCACATCAACAAACCCGGCATCGCTCAGCGCCGCCGCCAGTTCGCCATCCCGCGCCAAGCGAAACGGGCCGGGATCGGTCGGATCGGACGGCGGAAGTTCAACAAGCTTGCGCAACTCGCGCGAAGGCAGCGCGAATCCGGGGTTCACGTCCGGCGGCGTCCAGGTGGACACCGCGATGCGCCCGCCCGGCTTGAGTGCGTCGCGCAATCTGCCAAGCCCCGCAGCCACATCGGGGAAAAAAATGATGCTGAACCGCCCCACGGCTGCGTCGAACGAACCGGGTGCGAACTCGACTTCCTCAACCGCCCCCACCTGAAACGTCGCGTTCGTCAAACCATACGCCCGCGCACGATCGCGACAGGCTGCCACCATCGCGGGGCTGAGGTCCACGCCCTGCACGCGACCGGTCGCTCCGATGGCCGCCGCAATTGGAATGGCTGGGTCCCCGATTCCGCTACCCACGTCGAGCACGCGCATCCCCGGTGACAGGTGCAATGCATCCATGAGCGCGTGCGTCACCGGCCACATCGATCCGACGAGATGCGGCTCCCAGCGCGTCCAACCGATCGCCGCCTGCTCCCACAGTTCGCCGAATCGCTGGTGCACCCTGTCCGCATGCGCTACGGACTGCTCGTTCGCGCTGGCCATGTCGCGTCACCCTCCGGTCAAAAGGCTTCGGGCAAAAGAAAACGGGCTTTCGGAATTCAACTCCCGAAAGCCCGTGGATTGTATGCGGATAACGTCGCGAATGGTCTAGCGGTTGTGCCAGCGTGACAGGCGACTCGGGCGATCCGTCATCCAGACGAAGTCCCAGTCGTCGACCATCGCCCGCGCGTCCTGGTCCGCGACCTGACGCAGCGTGTGCATGCGATCAGCCGAGGACTGCACCGAGTTGGTGTCCTGCGTGAACAACTTCTGCATGCGGTAGTCCCAGTAGGCGTCGTTGGACGGCCCCAAACCGCAACCACTGCCCGCAACCATCATCGCAAGACCGGCGATCCCCAGGACAAGCTTCTTCATAACTGTGATATCCTCATGCTGGATTCGCTGCCGAGCATTTCCCGCGGGCTTGCACCGCCCGCCGCACTCGGAAGAACTCACAGGTCGCGATCCTACGAAGGCTCTTCGTGGCTGTCAATCGCGATCCCCAAACGCACCGCCCCGGGCGTTTCCGCGGCTTGATGGTCCGTGATCGACCCACCAGCCTGCCGCAGGGCGTCCGTCCACTCGACGTAAACATACGGGATATCGAACCGATCGCCGATTTTCGCCAGTTCTTGTAGCGCCGATTCCGTCTGCCCGGGTTGCCAATCCTGGGCATCGCGATCACAGAAGTACACGCGACAGCCCACGGGCCGCCCTGCGCGTGCCGTGCACTGCCCCGCCTGCTGATACGGGCAGAACGAGCGATCCGGTGGCGCCAGCAGCGGATCGGGCGTCTTCGCGAGAAAGTAGGCAAGCTCGACAGCCGTCACGAACAGGTTGTGGCCATACGAGGCGAACCGGCAGCACGCACCGCGATTCGTACACACCGGCTCGCGGTCCGCGATCGCGCGATCGAGTTCGGCGTAGTACGCGTCCATCGCGCGGACGAACTCCGGATCGCGTCGCACGC
Organism: Phycisphaerales bacterium; assembly: GCA_020639095.1. Lineage (GTDB taxonomy): Bacteria > Planctomycetota > Phycisphaerae > UBA1845 > UBA1845 > JACKHG01. The sequence goes on from JACKHH010000001.1 coordinate 19,472, forward strand.
GTTCGATCGCCTGGATGGGCAGCGGAATGTTCATGGTGTGCACAGCTTTCGTAGCGGGTGCGGCTACTTCGGCGGATGCGTCAACCGTTGCGTTTCGATCTGCACGAAGGTGTGCAGCTTCCCGCGGTTGATGCCCGGGCAACCGTCTGCCGCGTTGTTCCAATGCTCCGGCGACTTGAGGTTGTAATCCCAGAACGGCCAGGTCCGACACTGCGTCGGTTTCACCTTGTGGATGCGGCAGGTCGTGCAGCCATTGCCATCACGCTCGAGGAAGATGCAGTCCCCACCCGGGCGCTCCTTGAGGCTGACGCGCAGACCGACGCGGCGAATGTAGCGTTTGCCGAGCTTGCCATCCTTCATCCCGAGGAACTCGGCGATCGCGGTCTGCTCCGCCTTCGTGACCCACACGTAGCCCGGGGCGCCGCTACAGCAGTTCCCGCTCTGCTGGCACTCGAACGCGAGACCGGCTGCATACCACTTGTCTTGGGTTTTCCCTGCCATGCTCAGCGACGCTTCCCCGCAATCGTTCGTTCGACGAAACCTACTCCGGTTTGCCCATTGTGACGCACAAACGGCAGACATGCAACGCAAGCGAAATCAGCGATATGTGATGCGCTTTCAGGTAAATAGGTCGGGTGGCACGGTCTCGCGAAGCGAGGCCGTGGGAATACCTAGTGCACTACTTTACCGGCTGGACGAGCATTATTCCGCGGACAAGCCCAACAACGAGCGACGCAGCATATTCAGCGCCATCTTGGCGGATCGGTCGCGAATCGCGTCGCGGCTGAAGCGGTCACTCAGGCGGTATTCGCGAACGCTGACACCGTCGGAGCCCGCAAGCCCGATGTACACCAGCCCGACTGGCTTGTCGTCTGATCCCCCGCTCGGACCGGCGATTCCCGTCGTGCTCATCGCGTGGTCGCAGGCAAACCGCTCGCGGCAATTGGCGGCCATGGCACGCGCCACCTGTTCGCTGACCGCACCGTGGGCTGCGATCATCTCAGCCGGTACACCTAACAGTGCTGTCTTCTGCGCGTTGCTGTAGGTCACCACCCCGCCGACGTAATACGCGCTGCTGCCCGAAACGTCCGTGAGGAGTTTCGCAATCAACCCGCCGGTACACGACTCTGCCGTCGCAACCGTCTGCCCGCGCTCCGCGAGCAGCATCCCCACGACTGACGCGAGCGTGTCATCATCCGCGCCGTACACCAGCGTACCAAGACGCTTCCGCACTTCCGCGACATCCGCATTCGCAAGCGTGTCAGCCGCGGGCTGCGATTCCGCGTGCGCGACGATTCGCACGCTGATGATGCCTTCGCTCGCCGTGGTGCCAACGGCTGGGTTGCGCCCGGGCGGCATCAGATCGGCGATCTGCTCCGCAACGTTCGACTCACCCGCACCGTAAGTCCGCAACACGCGCAGCGCGATGCCCTGCCCGCTACCCCGCTCCACCACGAACGGCACGATGTAGCGTTCGAACATCGCGTGCATCTCACGCGGGACGCCGGGGAATGCGAAGAGCGTCGCGCGATGCAACTCGGCTCGGATGCCCGGTGCGGTCCCCCACTCGTTGGGCAGCGGCGTGGCGCCGCGCGGGCACTCCGCCTGTACGCGGTTGCTCGCGACCATCGGTCTGTTGATGCCGCGGAAGAACGCTTCGATCTGCGCCAAGCTATCCGCGTCGGTCACCAACTCGACGCCCATCGCGTCCGCGAGCGCCGCCCGGGTGAGGTCGTCCTGCGTCGGACCGAGTCCACCGGTTACGACAATCAAGTCGGCACGACCAGCCGACTCGCGAAACGCCGACGCGATGGCATCGCGGTCATCCGCAAGGGTGGTGTGCCGGCGAACCGGAACCCCCAATGCACCCAACCGATCGGACAGCCAAGCACTGTTGGTGTCGACCGACGCGCCGGTGAGCAGTTCGGTACCCAGACTGATGACTTCCGCTTGCATGTGGGGGTGCTTTCCTTCCTCGGGAGCTGGTTGTTCGTGGCTGCCCGTCACCCTTTGCCCGCTCCCTTACAGTCGCGGCTCGGATTTGCCCGCTTTCTTACGGGCGCGGCTCTGTTTTACCGCGCCTTTGGCGCTGTCCCTGTAGTGGTGGAGCGAAACAACCGATGGCGTTATAGTGCTGCGGCTGCACGGGGGCAACGGTTGGCTTTTCGCCCGCACTCGCTGGATAACGCATGAGCAAGGCAAGCAAGCGAACCACGCGCGGAGCGCGAAGCACGACCAAACGGCAGCGCCTGCGCATACTCTTCACCTGCGTAGGCCGGCGCGTCGAACTGATCAACGCCTTTCGCCGAGCCGCCCGCGTCCTGCGCATCGATCTCGAAATTCACGGTGCGGACATCAACCACACCGCGCCCGCGATCCACGTCGTTGACGTGCCGCATATCGTTCCGCGTATCAACGAACGCAAGCACATTCCCGCGCTGCTCGAACTCGTCGAACGCGAGAAGATCAACGCGGTCATCCCGCTGATCGACTCTGATCTTGAATCGCTCAGCAAATCCGTCAAACGCTTCGAAAAGCTCGGCGCGACCGTCGTCATCTCCGATGCCGACGTCATTCGCACGTGTGCCGACAAGCTGCTCACCTTCCAGAAGCTGAACGCTGCCGGGATCGACACGCCGCTCACCATGCCGATCGCCGACGCACTCAAAGCCAAGGACCACAGCTTCCCCTACTTCTTCAAGCCGCGTCACGGCAGTGCCGGCCAGGGCCTCTTCCGCGTGAACACGCTCGCGGAGCTGCGCGTCTTCGCCAACCGCGAACCGGACGCCGTCGTGCAGGAATACGTCGAGGGCGTCGAGCACACGTTGGACGTTTACACCGGGCTCGACGGGGTGGTGCGGTGTGTGGTGCCGCGTCGCCGGCTTGAGGTGCGTACCGGTGAGGTGAGCAAGGGTTTGGTGGTGAAGGACCCGGTGGTAATGGCCGTTGGGCGACGCGTCGCGGAAGTGTTGGGCGCGTGCCGCGGGGTCATCACAGTGCAGTGCATGGTCGTGCGCCGCGGACGCATCTGCGTGATCGAGGTGAACCCGCGATTCGGCGGTGGCGCGCCGCTGTCCATCGCTGCCGGTGCCGATTTCCCCAAGTGGCTGATGGCGGAGTTGCTCGGCAAGACGCTGCGCGTGAACTACGAAGACTATCGCGACAACCTCGCAATGCTGCGCTATGACGAATCGGTCTTCGTCGACGGCAATGTGGCTGCCGGCGCGGGTGAAGTCGTCTCCGCCAACACGCAGAGAAAAACGTGACGCGGCGTTGCCGCGAATGCTAAATGACGAATGATGAATGACGAAAGTGGGTGCCTGCTGCCTGCTACGTCATCGGTTGACCTGCCGTGACATCCATTCAGGCGATCATCTTTGACGTTGACGACACGCTCTACCCTGAGCGCGACTACGTGTTCAGCGGGTACCGGGCTGTGGGCGCTGCATTTGCTGACCGGCTTGACGTGAATGCCGATGAACTGGCTGCGCGCATGCGGGCGTTGTTTGACACGCCGGATCGCAGGCGGGTGTTCAACGCTATCGTGGCGGACGCCGGTGTTGCACCGGCTGATGCTGATGCGCTCGTCCAGGAGATGGTCGCGACCTATCGCGGGCACACGCCGGAGATTGCGCTCGATCCCGAAGCGCGCGAACTGCTGCTCGACCTGCATGATCGCGTGGCGCTTGGCGCGATATCCGACGGGTATCTCGATGTCCAGCAGCGCAAGGTCGATGCGCTGGAACTGGCGGAATTGCTCGACGAAATCGTGCTCACGGACACATGGGGGCGCGAGTTCTGGAAACCGCACGCGCGTGCATTCGAAGAGATCGCCGCACGTCTCTGCGTCGCGCACGATCGTTGCGTCTACGTCGGCGACAACCTTGCCAAAGATTTTGTAGCGCCCAATCAACTGGGTTGGCAGACGGTCCTGCTCAATCGCCCCGATCGCGTCCACGGCGCGAACGAAGCGCCAGATAACGGCGCCCCCCAACACACCATCACATTACTCGCGCAGTTGACGAAGTTGTTCGCGTTGTAGCGCTGGCGAAGACTTCGGAGTGATAGACCAAACGGGTGGCACGGACAAGCTCTGCTTGTCCGTGGGGAATTCAGAAAGGGCTTCTTGGTTGATTCACCACTGACAAGCAAAGCTTGTCAGTGCCACCCAGGTAGACCTCTCGTCAGAATGGAAGGTACGTCGTTGCCGCATGGTGGGCAGTGCCCACCCTACTCGTCCTTCATCATCCATGATTCGTCATTCGTCATTCGTCATTCATCATTCATCATTCAACATTCGCGGCGAAGCCGCGCGTCATTCCCCGTTGACTTTGCCGTCCTGCTGATGGGGATGATCGGCGGGGTGCGCGGTATCGTGCTCGCGCGGTTCGATGTGCGTGACGATGTGCATGCGACGTTTGGGAAACAGTTCACGCACGCGCTGCTCGACACTGGTCACCCGGCGATGCGCGTCGTGGAGCGGCATTTTGCCGGGCACCAGCATGTGCGACTCGACGATGATCTCGTCATTGAGCTGCCGGCAGCGCAATTCGTGGTAATCCGAAATGACTTCGCTTTTGACCGCATCGATGACGGCGGCTTCGATCTTCTCGTAGACCTCCGGATCGACCTTGTCCATCAGACCGGAATACGCCTGCTGCAACAGCGTTATTCCCGTGTACATGATGTATGCGCCGATCAGCAACGCCGCGACCGGGTCAAGCCAATATACGCCCGTCATCCGCACGAGCCCCAGCCCAATAATGGCAGCTGCGGTCGTCCAGAAATCGCTGAGCACGTGCTTGCCGTTCGCCACCAGCACCAGCGCGTTGTACTTTTTCCCGATCGACACCAACGACAGGCCCAAGACCAGGTTGAACGCAGCCAGCGCGCCCGCGATGATGAGCCCGACCTCCATATGCGTGAGCTTGGGACGATGCAGGAAGTTGTCGATGCCGCCCGCGAACACGGCGATCGACGCAGCCAGAACGAGCGCGCCTTCGAAGCCCGTCGAAAGGTAGACAATCCGCCCGTGGCCGTAGGGATGTCCCGCATCGGCGGGTCGCGACGCGTACCACAGACTGAATGTCGCGAACCCAGTCGCAACGCCATGCACCACCGACTCTGCCGCGTCGGCAAACATGGCTGCACTGTGCGTCAGGAAGTACGCCGTCAGCTTGCCGCCGAGCATCAGCACCGACGCGAACAGGCTCACGCGCATCGCAAGCGTACGCGGATCGCGGATCTTGCTGTTGGCGTCCGGCACGTCGTGTCCCAGTTCCATGTGCACGGTTCGATTATAGCCCTTTTGCAGATGAACGCTCGCCCGGATTATCGGCACAACGGCACATCGCGTTGCCGACACCGGTCCGGCGTTTGTTTTCGATGTATCCGTATTGCATGGTTAGACACGGAGACTTCCGAGCCCATTGCAGGAACGCGCATGAATGATGCGCAAGAATGACTCGGCTTTCCGGGGCGACCCGGCCGGAGAGTTGACTCATGCGTATGCCCAAACAAACAGTAGCGACAAATGAAGTATCGCGCGGCGATACCCTTCCCGAGCGCGTACTCGGGCCGGATGCGCTGCGCCGCGTGGAATCGAGCTGCCCGGGTGATACGTTCATGGCGCCGGCGTCCGCGGGCGAGCCATCTGCCGTCATCGAACGCTGGGTCGCGGAAGCGGAACTCACGGGCGAGACGGACAACTATCTCGGCAAGCGGCAGTATCCGCGTTTCTCATGGAACGTGATCGTGCTGCTGCGGATCAAGTCCGGGGACCTTGCCGGGAAAATCATTCGGGCGCGGACGAAGAACGTCTCGCTCGGTGGGCTGGGCGTGCAGCTTCGCTCGCAGTTGGCTGCCGGTACGGAAGTCGACGTCTCGGTCGAAGGCCGGCCGTTCTGCGTACGTGCGGAAGTCGTCCATTGCACGAAGGCGATGGCGGGGAATCTTGTCGGGCTGCTGTTTCTGCGGAGCTGACGAAAGAGGGCACATCATCCACCGGCGGCTCGCCGTTACGGACGCGGGCCATGTCACGTCGGGAGAGAGCGCCGACACACGCCGGGAAACCTTCCCGGTTGTCTGCTCGCGACGGTCGGGCGCCGGCACCACGGCGCCCCGCGGTGATCATCCGTCGGTGATACTCGGCTGCGACGTCTGGGCATGGCCGCCCGGCGTCGCAGCCACTTTTTTGTGCTTATCGCCGCAGCGCGTACAATCCCCCCGAAGTCGAACTTGAACCCACACCCGCCCCGGAGGCTGCACCATGAAGCATCGCCACGCGTTCGCGACCATCGCCGTCAGCATCTTCGCACTCGCCCTTGGTATCACGGGCTGCAAGAAGGAAGAACCCGCGGAGGCCAAAGCCCCGACACCCGAGGAGACCGCAAAGATCACCGCCAACCTCGCCCTCGCGGATCTTCACGACGGTACGACGGACAGGGTCGTCAGCGAATGCTTGATGTGCGGACTGCGGATGAAAGGCAGTGCCGAACACACGTCGAAGTACCAAGGCGTGGAGCTGCACATGTGCTCCGCCGGTTGCAAGAAGCACTTCGACGCTGACCCCGCCACCGCCATCCTGGCGCTGGACACGAGTTCGGAGTAACCGGCGCCCGACCGCATCGACCCGACCATGACGTCTCGCACCGCCGTTGATCTCCCTTTGCGTTCGCAAACGCCCGCGACCTGGGCAGCCGGTGTGCTGCGCGAACCGCTGGCCCTGCTCTGCGACCACGCCTACCTCGAACGCAAAGCCGCGACCAACGCGCTGCAACTGCTCAACCGCTGGCCTGAACCCGATCCGCCCGAGAACTGGGTCGTCGCGATGACCAGCATCGCGCAGGACGAAGTCGAACACTTGGCGATCGTTGTGCGCCTCCTGCTCAAACGCGGCGGATCGCTCTCGCGCAACCATCGCAACGAGTACGCGTCTGCTTTGCACGAACTTGTCCGGTTGGGGCGTGGACCCGAGGAGTTGATCGACCGGTTGATGATCAGCGCGCTCATCGAAGCCCGCTCGTGCGAACGCTTCGCGACACTCGCGGACAACTGTGCCGACGAGGAACTCGCGTCGCTTTACGGCTCGCTCTACGCATCAGAGGCCGGTCACTACCGCGTCTTCATCAACCTCGCGAAACAGCTTGCCGCGTCGCACATTGTCGACGCTCGCTGGAACGAGATGCTCGATGCCGAGGCGCGGATCATTGCGGCACAACCGCCCGGGCCGACGATGCACAGCGGCATCCCCGACGCTGAATCGCAAGTTTAGCGAAGCTGTTTTCACGCTTTCGGGTTGGTGTTTGCCAACTGGCGCAGTACAATCGTATCCCGATTGTCAGATGTGCGACACCGACGTACCCGAACTACTGGAAGTACCCCATGGCATCCCCGCTGCAAAGCGACGTCATTCGATTCACCGACAACGACTTGCTGATCTTCACGCACATCCCTAAAACGGCTGGGATGACGTTCAAGCGGTTGCTCGGGAAGCAATTTCCCGCGGACCGCATGCCCAAGATCGGCCCGGACTACCAGGGCAGCATCAATCAGATCAAGGCACTCTCGGATCGGGAAAAAGACCGCGTGCAGTGCCTCAGTGGGCATATCCCTTATGGTATCCACGGCTACTTCCCCGGACGCACGCCGCATTACATCGCGTTCGTGCGCGACCCGGTGGATCGGGCGCTGTCGGAGTACTTTTTCCTCGCGAAGCGGCCTCAGTTGTTACCGCTGATCGGCCTCGACGTGAACGCAAAGCTCACGCCCGATGCGTACCTTGAGCATCTGTCGTCGCTGGGCATGCAGGATTTCCAAACCCGCGCCCTGTGCGGGTACAACGATTTGGTCGAGTCCGTCCTGCCGCCCTATCCGCCGATGGCGGTGGACGATGTTGACGCATTGATTCGCGACATCATCGATGCGTACGCGTTCATCGGCACGGTCGAGCGCTTTGACGAATCGTTGCTGTTGATCAAAGAGCTATTCGGTTGGCGCAGCGTGTGCTACGTCAGTCGCAACGTCACCGGCAAGAACGACAAGCGTCGCGAACTCAAGCATACGATTGCCGCCGAGATTCGCCGGCTCAACCCGATCGACTGCATACTCTACTCCGCGATCAAGGCGCGCGTGGACGCAGCCATCGCCGAGCGCGGCCGGCAGTTCGCTGAGGAACTTGAATGCTTCCACAGGTCCAACCGCCGGTATGCACATGTGTGGACGCTTTACCGTGCGACTGGACTTCGCCGGATCCAAAAGCTCATCGCAAAGCTACGTGCTGCTTCGGCGCGAAGTGCGGGCATACCCACTGCCGGGGCGGCACTCTTGACGCTCTCTTAGCATACCACCAGCCGCAGCCGAGGCGTTCCCCAAGCTCCAAACGAACGGGCACACCCTTGCCCGACATTGGCAATTTCGCTATGCTCTCAGGCCGTTGCAAGTCCAATCACACGAGGCAGAAGCCCGAATTGAGCATATCTGAAAGCGAGGGTCACGATGAAGTTCTTGCTGGGAATGGCACTTTTGATCGGAGCTGGGGCGGCGGTCTTGCATTTCACGGGCGCGTTCAAATTCAACCCAACCCAGCAGGCGCAGGACGTGATTGCGCAGATCAAGCCGGGCATGGATTACAAAAAGGTCGCCGGCATCTCCACACCGCGCAAGTATTGCATCTACGTCAAGAAGACCAAGAGCTTTGGTGGCGAGACGATTGAATACTGGGCTCCGGGCCCCGACGTGCCCTATGACGAAGCAGCACTGGCTGCCCGCGTCAACGACGGCTCGCTCGGCGGCGGGTTCATGTTCCGCTACAACTTTTCCCAAAGCGACATGTACGAGGTCACGTTTGACCAGTACGGTGCCGTGATTTCGGTGGACAAGAACGAAACGCTGAACAAACTGTTCGATCGCTAGCGCTTTGCGGGCGGTGATGCGTTGCTATTGCGCGGCAGCAATCGCCGCGAAGTGATCCCCGGCTTGGACGTGCCTGCCGTTGACGAAATCCTGAAACGTCATGACGCGTGCGCCGTCGGGTTTGATTTCCAGGACTTCGAGATACCCGTCCGCCGTTGCGACGTAGCGGCGCGCGTCGATCGTGCCCGGTGGTTCGTTTGCGGGCGCTCGGTCGCCCACGCGTGCCAGCGCGAGCGTCACGGTTTCGCGTTTGCCGGTTGAAGTCGATTCGAAGATACACTTCGCCCCCGGCCAGTCCCACAAACCGCAAACGTGATTGGCGATGGTCTTCGCCGTTTGATCGAAGCGAATGTGCCCGTCTTCCTTGCTCAGCTTGGGCGCTTTGGTCGCCTGCGTGTGATCCTGCTCGACGGGCTCAAATCCGGGGTCGTTCTCCAGCAGTTCGAGCGTGGCGTTGACCGCATCCACACCGATCATACTCAACCGGTCGTGCAGTTCGCACGCGCGTTCATCCTCCCGCAAACCGGTCGAACGCGTGACGTAGACCGGCCCGGCATCCATGCGATCGACCAGCCGAAACACAGTAACACCGGCTTGCTCGTCGCCGTTGATCACCGTCCACTGAAACGGAGCAGCTCCGCGATACTTCGGCAGGATCGACGCGTGCAGGTTCACGCACTCATGGGGAAAAACTGAACGCGCCTCGCCGCCAATCTTCTGCCCGAACGCAATCACCAGCCCGAGGTCCGCGCGCAGGTCACGCAGCTTGGCCACCATCTCCGGCGTGTTGACGTCTTCCGTGGCGATGACCGGCAGGCCGAGTTCTTCCGCCCACTCACGTACCGGCGTGGGTTTCGCTTTTCGGCCGCGACCGCTGGCGCGATCCGGCTGGGTGATCACACAGACCACTTCATTCCCGGGATGCGCGGGGTCGGTCAACGAACGCAGCGTGGGAACGGCGAAGTCACCTGAGGCAAAGAGCACAATCTTCACGGGCTGTTGATCACCTCCGCCCGCGACGCTGCGCTTTGCGGCGTGCGGCCTGAAGCTCTTTGTACTTGGCGTCGAGTTCCTTCAGCGATCGACGATTGGCAATTTCCTCTGCCGGTGACATGTAGTCGAGGATCAACCGGCCATTGAGGTGGTCGTTCTCGTGCTGCCAGATGCGCGCGACCAGCCCCTCGCCGCGCATGGTCACTTCCGACCCGTCGAGCGTTTGCGCGGTCACCTCAGCCGACAGCGCCCGGTTGACCTTGACGGTCACGCCCTCGATCGAAAGGCAGCCTTCATCGCCCTCCTCCTGCCCTTCCAGTTTGGTAAGCTGCGGGTTAATGAAGACCGCGTCGTTCTCCGGCTCGCCGGTCGGGTTCCAGACGAAGATGCGGACCGGCAGGCCAACCTGCGGGCCCGCGAGCCCCACCCCGTTGTGCCGGTGCATGAGCACGCACATCCGCCGCGCGATCGCCGCCAGCGACTCGTCGAACACCTCGACCGGGGCGCACACCTTCCGCAGCACCGGGTCGGGATGGGAAACGATCTTGAGTTTCTCGATCTGCTTCTGGGCGATCATGCGGCCTTTCGGGTCCGGTCAGCCAAGCGTGTACGCTGCGACAATCGGCAATCCCGGGGATGACAGCGCGCGGTGCGTGCCTTGACAACCTCGACCCACATGCTACCATACGACGCTCGCAGTCGTAAAGACCGTGGCAACAAGAACTAAGAACAATCCGGACGCCCGCCCGATCGCTTCGTCCCGTCGATCGATTTGTGTGTCGCACTCTGCGGCGTAACAATCGCGGCACATCCGGTTCCGCAATCGAAAACTAAAAGTCGAACAGCCCCCATGGCCAAAGAACCGCCGCCAGCTCCCGCGGACGCGAACGCGCGATACGAAGTCACCGACACGAAGCGTAAAAGCGCGCGCCGCTGGTTCGAGCAGGCGTCAAAGCTCGTTGACCAACGCAACTACGATTACGCCATCAAGTCATTCGTCGAGGGCCTGACGCTCAACCCTGAAGCCGTGGACGAAGGATGGCAGCCGCTGCGCGGTTGCGCCGTCGCGCGCTGGCAGACCGGGGGCAAGAAACCGGGCCGCATGGACACGGTCAAGTATTCGATGACCACCAAGGACCCGGTCAAGGGCATGGTCAACGCGGCGTGGCTGTTCGGCAACGATCCCAACAGCAGCGACTATGCCGAAGGCATATTCCGCAACGCCGTCAAAGCCCATTGCGACGATGCAGCCATGTGGGCGGGCCCGATCTATCGCGAGCTTCTGGGCAAGGAAAAGAAGCCCAAACCCAAGAAGTGTACGCAGCTCAAAGAACTCTACGAAGAACTGGGCGAACGCCAGCAGGCCCGCGGTGATTCCGCACCGGCGATGAAAGCCTTTGAATTGGCGATTGATGCGCTCGCGTTTCAGAAGCAGATCGAACCAAAGAACCGCGACATTGACAACGTGATCCGCGACCTGTCCACGCGCCTCACGATTCTCAAAGGGAATTACCAGTCAGCCGATTCTTTCAAAGACAGCGTGCGCGATTCCGACGAACAGTCGCGGATTCACGACGAAGAGCGCCTGGTGCAAAGCGCCGACCGCCTCGGCGAGTTGATTGAGAAAGCCCGCCTCGACATGGAGGCCAACCCGGGCATCGAAGCCAAGGTCATCCACTACGTTGACCTGCTCGCGAAGGATGAAACCGACGCCCACGAAAAAGAGGCGATCAACATCCTCATCGAGCACTACAAGACATCCGAGAATTACCGCTTCAAGCAGCGTGCCGACGAAATCGCGATGCGCCAGCTTCGCCGCCACGGGCGTCTCGCGAAAGCCTCGGGCGATATGGAGAGGTACAAGGACGCGGTCCGCCGCCAGCTCAGCTTCGAGCTTTCGGTCTTCAAGGAGCGCGTGGCCAAATACCCGACCGACCTGCGACTCAAGCACGACTATGGTCGCCGGCTTTTCCAGGCCCGCCGCTTCGACGACGCGATCCCCTTCCTCCAGCAGGGCCGGGGCGACCCCAAGGTCCGCAACGCGTGCTCGATGTACCTGGGCCGCTGCTTCTACGAAAAAGGGTTCTACTCCCAGGCGGAGAGCGTCCTGACCGAGGCCATCGAGCAGCATGAGCTGACCGAGGACGAGGTCGCCAAGGAGCTTAACTACTGGCTGGGACGGTCTTTAGCGGATGAGGGGAAGACCGAGGACGCCCGCCGGGTCTTCGGAAAGCTCATGCAGGTCGACTACAACTACCGCGATGTGCGTGACATCATGGACAAGTTGAAGTAAGATGCGGGGCTCGTAGGAAACTGATCGCTGGTCGCAGTGGTGCCGCCAGTGGACACATCGGCTGCTGAGCGGGCTCGTCCGGGCAGCTGACAGAAACGCAAGGCGTTCTTGTAATTCGGAGAAGACACGCGTGGCACATTCGCTATCCGCCAAGAAACGTATCCGCCAGAACAGCGCTGCTCGGAAGCGCAACGTCTCCGCCAAGTCGGCGCTCAAGACGCAGATCCGCAAGTTCGAGGACGCGCTGAAGGCGAACGACCTCGCGACTGCGGAAACGCAGCTCCGCACCGTCACCAAGAAGATCGACCAGACCGCGTCAACCAGCGTGATGCACAAGAACGCTGCCGCTCGCCGCAAGTCGCGCCTGGCGAAGAAGCTCAACGCCGCCCGCGCCGCAAAGGGCTAAGTCGCGAAGAGCGTACGTTGCGCTTCAGCGCACACGTTGCAGCAGGCAATGCACGGTATTGATACGGGTGGCTTACCGCCGCCCGTTTTTTTGCGCGCATTTCGCGAAAACCGAATCCGAGCCGCGACTGTCAGGGAGCGGAATCGGTACGAGGTATGGTGGTCACCCTGATGACGTGGAATCGGCGACAACGCATCCGGAACATCTGTTCCTGGTCGAGCGATCCTCCCTTCGTCGTCCGCTCCCTTACGGTCGCGGCTCTGTTTTCCCGCCCGTATGATGTCGATTGATGAACGATCCCGCACCATCCCCATTCGTATCGCGTGGCGGAGAGAAACTGTCTGCCGCGCTCGATGCATTCGTTGTTGACCCGACGGGCTGGGTGTGCGCTGACCTGGGTTGCAACGTCGGCGGTTTCACCGACTGCCTGCTCCAACGCGGCGCCCGCAAAGTCTACGCCATCGACACCGGCTATGGCGCGCTCGCGTGGCGCTTGCGAAAAGACGAACGCGTCGTCGTCATGGAGCGCACCAACGCGCTGCACGTCGAACTGCCCGAACCGGTTGACCTCGTAACAATTGACGTGGCGTGGACGCGACAACACCTGATCCTTCCCGTAGCGCTGCGTCTGCTTTCCCCGGGCGGGCACATCATCTCGCTCATCAAACCCCACTACGAAGCCGAGCGATCCGACCTGCGTAGCGGCGTGCTGCCTGCGGAAAAACTCAACGCCGTACTCGACATCGTCCGAGATCGTGTCGGTGCCGCCGGTCTGCAATACGCCGAAATCATGGAAAGCCCCATCCAAGGCCGCAAAGGCAATCGCGAGCTTCTTGGCATCCTCCGCACCTGAACCAACCCACCCACACCGGTCTCTGGATAAGGCGCGCCAGCCTGATCCCAAGACCATAACGGCGCCATGATGCGATTGTTGAAAACTGAATATGTGAATTCCACCATGTAGGGCGGGCTATTGCCCGCCGTCGTCAACCAATGGCGTCGTTCACCTACGAATCTGTCGATGACGAAAACGCTGCGCGAGAGCATTCACAAGAGGGAACATCGTCACAAGAAAAAGGCGGGCAATAGCCCGCCCTACCTTTGACACGGTCACGTCACTCTTACCATGCGCAGCGCTACAACCGGTTTGTCTAAAACTCCTCGCAGATCGTTTTCGCCTGCATAAAGAGTTGGAGGTAATCCCTGCCACCGGCTTTGCTGTCCGTGCCCGACATGTTGAACCCGCCGAAGGGCTGCACGTCGACCAGTGCGCCGGTACACTTGCGGTTGAGATACAGGTTGCCGACGTGGAACTCGTGGCGGGCGCGTTCCAGGCGCATGCGGTCGCGCGAATAGATCGCACCGGTGAGGCCGTACTCCGTGCCGTTGGCGATATCGAGCAGTTCGTTGAAGTTGCGCCCGCGAATCACCGCGAGCACCGGCCCGAAGATTTCCTCCTGCGCGATCCGCGCATTCGGATCGACGTCGGCGATGATCGTCGGCGGAATGAAGTAACCGCCCATCGGCACCTCGCCGTCGGCGAGCACCGTCCGCCCTTCGCTTTTCCCAATGTCGATGTATTCCTTGATCTTCGCGAACGCGTGCTTGTCGATCACCCCGCCCATGAACACGTTCTCCGGACTGCCCGGATGCCCGATCGTCAGCCCCTTCGCCCCCTCGACGACGCGGTCGAGCAACTCGGCATACACCGATTCGTGTGCGATGAGCCGTGAACACGCGGAGCACTTCTGACCCTGGAAACCAAAAGCTGCCGCCACCACGCCATCCGCCGCTGCTTCCAGGTCGGCGGTCTGGTCAACGACGATGCAGTCCTTCCCGCCCATCTCCAGAATCGTGCGCTTGAGCCAAATCTGCCCCGGATGCACCTTGGCAGCCCGTTCATAAATCCGCAGGCCGACCTCCTTCGACCCAGTGAACGCAACCATTCGCGTGTGGCGATGATCGACCAGCGGATCGCCAATCACGCTGCCGCTTCCCGGTAAGAAGTTGAGCACACCGTCCGGAAGACCAGCCTCGCGGAAAATCTCAACCATCTTGGCTGCGATCACGGGTGCGGTACTCGCGGGTTTCAGCACCACAGTGTTGCCGGTGACGATGGCTGCCGACGTCATGCCCGTGGTAATTGCCAGCGGGAAATTCCAGGGCGGAATGACCACGCACACGCCCAACGGGATGTAGCGGACCTCGTTCTCTTCACCGGCGTACGGCGTCGTTGGATGCCCACCGGACAGTCGCATCATCTCGCGCGCATAGAACTCAAGAAAGTCGATCGCCTCGCACACCCCGGCGTAGGCTTCGATCCAACTCTTGCTCACTTCGAAGCACATCCACGCGGAAAGCTCGTAGATGCGGCGACGCATGATGGCCGCTGCTTTCGCGAGGATGCGCGCACGAGTATCGGGCTCGACGCGACTCCACATTTTGAACGTGTGGTACGCGATCTCGACGGCTTGCTCGGCGTGCTGCGCCGTGGCGCTGGCGACCTGCCCCACGATCTGATCGGTAGCGGCTGGGCAGATCGAGGTGATGCGGTCGTTCGTCTGAATGTCCTTGCCGCCGATCCGCAGGCTGTAGCTTTTTCCCAACTGCGAGGAGACGGCGTGGATGGCGTCGAGCATCCGCGCCTTATGGTCGTCCTGCGTGAAATCCACGTACGATTCCGGGCGATATGGGGGCAGCATGGTCGAGTTCCTCGCGAATCAGGTGGCGAACGTTGCTCAGCGCAGCGCCGTGAAGGCGAATCGGCGAGGGCAGGTGAGGAGAAATGAGGTCGCAACGGGCGAGCGACTGCCGTCGACATCAGGCACACCTGCCGAGTCGATCCGCTTGCAGCAGCGGCAATGCGCTATCCCTTTGCACAACCGACCGGGCGACGCACAGGTCGCGATCGGTTCGCGTTGCTACAGGGATTGTATCGCCGAAATTCGATTCGGCATCAAGTCCATCGGGATAATGCCCATACGGCGCGCCATACGCGGGGCCCCCAATACACCGAACCCACAGAACGCCACGAGAACATCACACATTCATTTCAACGGAGGCCAACGCCCTGCAAGGGCGCAAGTCACTAGCCAGGGGTGCAACCCCTGGTGTGCGAAGGGGTAACGCAACAAGAGCCCTGAAAAGGGCGACAGGTTGCGATACGCGGACGCCCCGAGTGTGTCGCCCATTGCAGGGCTCCGACCGCCAGCCTGCAATCGCTACCAGGCGTTTGCGCGCCTGGCTAAACACTGCGGCCCTTGCCGGGCCGGTCCACCGGTCGCTTCCACGCGATCGTAACTACCGGCCCAGTTCCTGCGAGCGCTTCCACGCTGCCAGTACTGCCGCCTCGACGTGCTCCTTGACCTTGTCCTGGAGCATCGACTCGACCGCAGCCTCCGTGGTGCCGCCGGGTGACATGACCTTCTTGCGCAAGACATCGGGCGTTTCGCTCGACTCGATCATCATCCGAGCCGCCCCCAGGCACGTCTGCGTTGCGAGCAGCGTTGCTTGCTGCCGGGTGAGACCGGCTTTCTCGCCCGCGGAGATAATCGCTTCGCAGAAGTAGTAGAAATACGCGGGCCCGGTACCCGAGACCGCGGTGATCGCATCCATCAGCGATTCGTCGTCGAGCACCACCGCCCTGCCACCGGCTTCAAAGATGCGCTGGGCGCGGAGCAGGTCGGCTTCATTGGCGTACTGCCCGGCGAAGATACCAGCCATGCCTTCACCGACATGCATCGCGAGGTTGGGCATGACGCGGACAACGCGCGTTTTCTTTCCGGGGAACTGGGCTTCGATGTTCGCGGTGGAGACGCCCGCCATGATCGACACGATGACGTGATCGTCGCGGATCTCGTCGGCGAAGCTGGCACACACGTTGCGGTACTGCTGCGGCTTGACCGCGAGCAGCACGATGTAGCTTTCGCGAATGGCAACGCGGTTGTCGTCGGTGGTGGTGATGTTGAAACGCTTGGCGAACGCCTCACGCCGCTCGGGATTCGGATCGGTTGCGATGATGCGATCGTCGAGCAGGATCATCCGCCGCAGCAAACCGTGGACGATGCCCTCAGCCGCATTGCCGCTGCCGATCACCGCGATTTCGTATTGCGTATGCATAGCCTCAACATCGCCAGAAACAGCGCATCGCCGTAATCAGAAGCCCAGGCGCCAAGCCCGGAGCAAGACACACGACGCGTACATGTTCGCCAGACGGTGTTCGCAGTGTACCCACCCGCAGCAGGTCACTCAATTAACCACACTACCAGCCGATAATGACACGGATTGCCGCCTACAGCTGTGATGCAGCGGGATGGCTTGCTCTTGCGCAGTCGGGCCGTGGAGCTTGGCGATGACCACCACGGCCTCGCTTCGCGAGACCGTGCCACCCGACGCAATCCTCGTCGCGCACCATCGCCTAGGCGTTTGAGCGAAAACCGCTTGGCGGCTACGGTATCCGTATGGTCGACATTCGCGCCGATGGTGATGACGTGCTCCTGGCTGTGAAAGCCGTACCGGGCGCGTCGCGCACCAAGGTGGCGGGCGTGCTCGGCAATCGCGTGAAAATCACTGTGGCTGCCGCACCCGAAAAAGGCAAAGCCAACCAGGCCATCACCGACGCACTCGCGAAACTCTGCGACCTGCCATCGCGTTCGGTCAGCGTGGAACGCGGCACCACCAACCCGATGAAAACCATCCGCCTGCGTGCGACGACGGTCGAACAGGTGCAGAAAGCCCTCGGCCTGTAGCCATACCGAATAACGATCACGCCGCATAGCAAGTCTTGTGGTGCAGGCATCCTGCCTGCAAGCAAATACGAGGGGTCCCCATCGGAGATGCAGGCAGGATGCCTGCACCACAATGCCCACCCCGCAGGGCACCGACTCATTTTGGACACAACTGCCTGCCTGCCCCGATTCATCAATCGCGATTGGCATCGAATAAGACTACCCGGATCGGGTAGAATCGACCGTTCCGGCGGGAGTGTGGACCTTGGATTGAACGACTGGCGGCGAAGCAGCCCCACCTGGAGTCGGATGCAGGCACGATGCCTGCACCACAATGCCTGATGAACATACGCATTGGCATCTTGCGAATCCTGCTGCGACGCGCGAGGTGCGTGGCTGCCGCGGTCGTGCTCGCGTTTTGCACGGGTCGCGCGTCCGCCTTTGACCCGCAGAACGGCGATTGGCAAAAGTCCGACCCCAACCACATCCGTATCATGACCTTCAACATCGAGGACGGTCTCGGCGTGGGCCAACCGACGACCCCCGCGACCGCAACCACCATCGGTTCGCAGTACGCGTACATCGGGCTCATCTGCCAAGCGTTGCAGCCCGACGTGATCTGCCTTCAGGAAGTCGAGCCGGTCAATCCGCCCGCGACCGCACCCAATACGGCGACCTACGTCCAAATGTGGGCGGACGAATACTTCGGTTCGGGCGTGATGCACGTCTACGTATCCACCGCGACCGACGGCTACAACCGCAACGTCACCGTTTCGCGTTTTCCCTATACCGATCTCGACGGTGACGGCGATACGAACGACGCGGACATATTCGTCTTTCCCGGCGGAGGACCGGGCGGAACACCACCGCCGCCGGGCACGCCCACCGGCGGGCACATTCGCGGCTGGGCACAGTCGGAAATCGATTTGCCCGACGCAACGTATCCCGGCGATCTCTTCGTGGGTAATGCGCACCTGAGATCGGGCGGACTAGCAAGCGATGCACAGGAGCGCCTCGTCGCCGCGCAGAATACCGCGTACTGGATCAATGAAGCGTTGAACGCCTCGAACGCCCCGTTCCATCCGCCGATGGCGCTGAGCGCAACGACGCCCGTGGTGCTTTGCGGCGACATGAATCAGGACAGCTTGACGACCGGGCCGGTGCCTTGGCTTCGCGGGTGGACATCGGCGGCCAATGATGGGACCGATCGCGACGGCAGCGAGATGGAAGTGGCCGCCGCAGCCGATCCCTTCACCGGCAGCGACAACACGCATGACAGCGGCAGTCGTTACGACTATATCATCGTGCAGGATTCGATCGCGACGGTGGTCGACGCGTTTGTGTTCAACAGCTTGTCGGCTGCTCAGAACGGCGTGCTGCCGGCCGAACTGGCTGCGGTGCAGAGCGGGTTCAACGCGAGTTTGTTCGCGAGCGATCACCGCGCGGTGGTTGTGGATCTTGCGATGCCGATGTTTTCACCGGCTGACCTCGACAGGGATGGGGATGTCGACGTCGCCGATCAGGCTGTACTGGCGAACTGCCTGGCGGGTCCGAACGCAGCCATTCCCGGCGGATGCAGCGACACTGACATCGACGGAAACGGCTTCACTGATCTGCGGGACTTCGCCATCTTCCAACGGCTTTTCGTTCCGTAGCGACGCATCATCTCTGGGGAGTATGGGCCATTGCAGAATCGCCGACCGGCATTGATTGCGTTTTCCGTCATCGGGCTTATTGTGGCGGTGATCATCGCGTGGCCATTCCTGCGCGGCGCCCCGGGACCGGAGACGGAGTTCACCATGGTATGCGTGGCCACCGGCGAAGTCTTCACGCTCGACGTCGACGAGGTGGGCATGGTGCCTGCGAGGAATCCCAAGACGGGTGAACGCACGCTGGTCCCGTGCGTGCGCGACGATGATGGCACGCTGCACGTCGCCGAGCGCTATGCCGGCGCGCTCACCGGCGAACTGGCTGAAGTCAATCGCGTGGTTGACGTGGACACCTTGCGCGTGAGGTCCGGGCCATGAGCCTGCGGCGCAGGACAATCCGACGCGGGTTCACGCTCGTCGAGCTGCTCGTTGTGATTTCCATCATCGCGCTGCTCATCAGCCTGCTGCTGCCCTCGCTCAAACGTGCCCGCGATCAAGCCAAGGCGCTCAAGTGCGGCGCACAGTTACGCGGGCTGGGCTTCGCGCTGCAAACGTATGGCGTCGAGAACGACGAGTGGATTCCCGGGCGCAACACCACCGGACTTGAAACCTGGATCGCAGGGTCGCCGCGCGGCGGTGCGAGCGAACGCCTGGCGCGTCCGACCATTCCCGTGCAGACCTACGACTGGATGACGCCCATCCTGCGCGTCACCACCACGCTGCCCGCGAATCGCGCCGTGCGCTTTCGCGATCTGCTCGAAACGTACCGCTGCCCGTCCGTGAACTTCAAAGCCATTCTCTACAGCAGCTCATCGCCGCCGGACAACGATCTCTTCGTGAAAGAGATCGACACGCACGGCGCGTATTACGGCATCAGCTATCTGATGCCCGTCCACTTCCAGCTTTGGGGGTACGAGGAAACGCGCGCGGTCGTCGGCTACCACCCGATCGCACCGACGCTCATCTCGATGCCCACCAAGTTCAACGTGCCGAACTACCTGGAAGTGAAGGTCAGCAAATACCGCAGCCGGATCGACGCGGTCGGCACCCCGGCAGAAAAGATCGCAGCCGCGGACGGTACGCGCTACCTCGATGAACACAACGAACTCGACTTCGACCATCACCAGGACCCGGATTCGAACAGCGGCAGCACCGCAATGACGTTTGGTTCGTTCACCAGCGCGGGGGCGTGGTGGCGCGGGTCCACGGCGTATGGCGTTTTCCCGTACAACATCGGCAGGGGCAAAAACATCCCGATGAGCTACCGCCACTACGACGGCATCGAAGCGCTCTTCTTCGACAGCCACGTCGAACGCCTCACGCAGCGCCAATCCCGCAAGATCGACTACTGGTATCCGCGCGGCGGCGTGGTTGCGAAGGCGGCGGAGGGCATGAAAGACTACGACACCTACGCGAACGGCTACGTGATCCGGTAGATGCGCATCAGAACACGGCGCGGTGTGATCAACTGAGAACGAACGCGTTCAAAATGAATCGCCCTGAGGGGGCGATCTAAAAAAGCCCAGGTCGCAACCCTGGGTGCTCGTAGCTGTTTTCACAATCGAGCCCTGAAAGGGCGCACTAACTTGCGCAATAGCGCGCCCTTTCAGGGCTCTTCTTTCTTTAATGTGACCTATTCCTCAGGGCGTTGCCCTGGGCTGGCATAGACCGCCCCGTTGGGGCTTGTTCGGAACTGCAAGTCATCAATTGAGTACGTACGTTTTGCGCACGAGCCGAATTGCACGTATTCAGGTTCGCAACCCGACTAAGGCCCCGACAACTCGAGGCGTTCGCGGAAGCGGTCAATGTCGCCCAGCCCGACGGCACAGTCACCGTCAAGGTCGAAGTGGGCACAGGCTGCCGTTGACTGTCCGAAGCACATTTGGAGACCGGCGAAGTCGCGCAGGTCGATGTGCAGGTCGTCGTTGTCATCACCACCGCAGTGATTGGGATTTGCTGCACCGGGCGTCCCCACGACGCAGCCCAGCGTACCCGTCAAATCACTGCTGATCTGCACCCAGTCGTTGTGCGAATCGGTGTCGGACGAATCCGGGCAACGCGCGGTTCCCGCAGCCACGCCGTTATCCACGGCTGGTCCGATGTGCGCGGCGTTGTAGTACACGCGATCGGGATCGAACATGGCGTAGTAGCCGCTGTCGATCACGCCCACCGCGTCCAGAATCGTGCCGACCGTCGCGGGCGAAATGTCGGCAACGCCGTCGTTGTTGGCATCGACGTCATTGCCGGCAACCAACTGCGTATCACGCACGAGCAGCAGCGTCTGCGTACCGTTCTCCAGAGCGTTCTCGCCGGCGAAGAGCAACAGATCGTGTGGCACGTCGCTACCGCCGATGACGAAGTAGCCATCCACACCGCACGTGCAGATGTCGCCACCACCGCAATCGTCCAGCGGCAGCACGAAATCAACGCGTCCCTTCGACGACAACTCACCTTCGATATCGACAAGGCTCAGACCGCAGAGCGGCTGGCCCGGGTCGGCAACGATCTCGATAAACTCCTCACGTTCCGGCGAACCGTCGTGATGCACACGCACCTCGTTGATGCGATGGTTGTTGGGCAGCGTGCATGCGGGCATTTCCGAACCGCACTCGACGCCGATGCCGTAGAACGTGCCGTCCTCAGCGAGACACTGTGCTTCGTTGATGATGTCAGTGCAGCCGCAAGGCGTGCAGCACGCGCCGATATCGTTCGCCGGCGGTGTGAATTCCGCATACACGGGCAGGTGGCCATTGCCGCTGGCAAGATTGATCAGCGCCTGCGCGATTGCGGAACCCACCATCGCGTTGCCCGTCGTGGTCAGCACGCTGTTGTAGCTGGTGCCATCGTTGCCCCAAACGCGGTACGAGTGATTCGGATCGTTCCAGGTGACGGCGCTGAATGGCGTGCCAAAATCGCCGTCGTACTCAAAGTCCACCCCGTCAACGAGGCTTCCCGAGACGAGCAGAAAATCGAAGCGATCGTCCACCTGCGTGGCGGGATCCTGCGTGTGTACGTAGCGGTAGCCGGAGTTGTTGTTCCAGTTGCCCGGCGTGCTGATCGGGTCGAAGAAACGCCCATCGTTGTTGACCTGCGAACCGACCAACTCCTGGTACGCATCTTCGGACGAAGATTGAATGTTGAAATCACCGCCGAGAATGAAATTCCACCCGGCGGGCAGCGACTCCGCGTCGTCGCGGATGATCACGGCTTCGATCAGGCGACGGCTCATGTCCTCAGTACCCGAGCCCGCTTTCATGTGCGTCGAGTAGATTGCGATGGTCGACTCGGGGCTGCTGTACCCCTGTGGGCGAATGTCGTAGCGCATGATGTTGCGCGGATGGTTGCTCGGTGAGGCTGAACCGACTGACACGATTGTGACACCTGTCGCGGATAGATCGGTTGCCAGCGCGATCTCGCCCGTGCGGTAAAAGAATGCGCTGTCGGTATCGGCTCCGTCGACGAAGGTGGCCGCCGCCCAATCGCCCGGGCTGCCCGGCGCGCCGTTGAGAATCGTCACGAAGTCGTTGACGGCGAAGGAGCTGATGAACTCCTGGCACACCAGGACGTCGGGGCAAAGACAACGTCCGGAAAACATGCCGTATACCGCCGATTCAACGTCGCTGTCGGCGCCCCCGGCGTAATTCGTGATGTTCCAAGCGGCGATTCGGATGGGTGCCGCGAGCGCGGATGAGGCGCAAAAAAGTGTCACTAACGTGACGCTGGCAGCCAACCGCACCGCGAGACCAAGTCTTGCGGCCATTTTCGTGCTTCTCCAGTAGGTTTTCAGAACCCTTCACGGCGAAGGGACTTATCGCCGCGACCCCTGTGGATCACCGATTATATCACAGGAAGGTCGGTGAATCCTCCCCAAAAAACGTCCGAATTAGCGCCAGATTAACTTGAAACACATGTCAATGTCATGGAATGTCCCGCCGAATCGGATTATACTGGCCCCCAATGGTGATGACCGGTTGGGGGACTGGTCGAGGGCAGAAGGAAGCGCCGCTCCACCGATGACAAGTGCAACCCATGTGACCAGCTATGGTCGCGGTACCGGCTGGTCGCAGGCCCGCTTGGCCAGCGTGCCACATGTTGTACCGAGTTGCGCAGTAGTCGGCGCACAAGACGCATCGCCCGTTGATGCCGGTCGCAATATCAGAAGGAGCACCCCACCGACAAGGGCAATCAGGAAGAACTCAAAACATTCGCTACCGACTCGTCGCTCAATCGGTGTTGCGACGAATCAGCCAGTCCAAGGATGTTGGAACAGAACGGTTCTGTTGGAGAACAAGCAATGAGATGGTTCGTGAGGTTGTTGCTTTTGGGGTTGTTTGCCGCGCCGGCGATTGGCCAGGTGGCGATCAACGAAATCCGAATTGACCAAACAGGCACAGACGACGATGAGTATTTCGAGTTGTACAAATCAGGCGGCGGTTCGCTGAGCGGGTACACCTACCTGGTCATCGGCGACGGCGCCGACGTCGACAGCAGCGGCGTGATTGAGTTTGTCCTTAACCTCGGGCTTCAGTCGATTCCGGCTGACGGGTTCTTCCTGGTCACCGAGAGCACCTTCACGCTGAACGGCGCCACGCCGGACCTCGTGACCAACCTGAACTTCGAGAACAGCGACAACGTCACGCACATGCTCGTGACCGGATTCACCGGTGCGAACGGTCAGGACCTCGACACGAACGACGACGGCGTTTTCGACGTCACGCCGTGGACGAGCGTTGTTGACAAGATCGCGTTGATCGAGGAAGCGAATCCGCCGACCGCGACGGAATACCACTACGGCCCGCCCACCGTGGGTCCGGACGGTGCATTCGTACCCGGCCATGCTTATCGTGATGTGGACGGAACCGGCACCTGGCAGATCGGTCAGTTCGAGATCGCCGGTGGCGCGGATACGCCCGGTTCGTCCAACTCCGTGTTCCCCCCGCCTGACGCGGTGGGCAAGGTGACGGCTGCCCGCATGGGCGCTGCCACCGGTACGATCACGCTTTGCGTCACGGGCCAGAACACCCCGATCACGACGGTCATCACGGCGCTTCCCTCGCACGGAACGCTGTCGGATGGCGGCGGTGCGATCGGTTCAGTCCCGCACGACGTTGCCGGCAACCTGATCTACACCCCCACCGGCGGCTACTCGGGTGTCGATACCTTTGACTTCAACGCGCGTGACAACATCGGTCAGGTGGCGGCTGCGGACGCGACCCAGGAAGTCGCGGTTCAATCGGGCTCGGTGCTGATTTCTGAAGTCATGCACGCACCCGCCGGTATCGACGACATCTACGAGTTTGTCGAAATCTACAACTACGGCGGAAGCAGCGTGAACCTTGGCCGCCTCGATGCGCGTCGCGCTTCGGACGGCGCCGAAAAGGACACGACCGACAACCTGCTGGGCAGCAGCATCCCCGCCAACTCGATGCGTATCCTGGCGCCGGAAGACGCGACCAACCCCGGTGGTGCGACCGACTTCCGTTGCGAGTGGCAGCTTGCCGAATCCAACATCATCCGCGTCCCGCTGAGCCAGTGGGAAGCGCTGTTCCAGGCCGCTCCAATCGGTTCCGACTGCTTTGCAGCCCAGGCGTCGCGCGTACTGCTGTTCAACGCGTCGGGCGCGCTGCTCGACCTCGTTGATCTCGGCATCCAGCAGGCGGACTGCATCAGTTCCGAAGCCGGCAGCTATGCCCTTGACCCCGGCTTCCCGCTGAACATTCAAAACGCCAGCGCCACCTTCACCCAGAGCAACGACAACCCCATTCGTTGGGCGTGCGCCGAAAGCTTCAGCGGTGGTGAGAAGCGCATTGGCACCGTCGGTGGTGACTCCTCGACGATCACATCGGTGGTGTTCCACAAGCCCGCGTTCAACGCAGCCGTCCCGTGCGTTTACGGTGCGTGCTGCCTCGTCGACGGTGAATGCGTCAACGACGTGCTCGAAGAAGAGTGTACCGACCTGAACTGCGGCATTGGTGGCCTGTGGCACTCCGAGGAAAGCTGCGACGCGCAGTCGTGCAGCGTCGTTCAGCCGCCCGCCAAGTGCTGCCTGCCCGGTCCTGCCGGCCTGTGTGCCAACCTCTCGGATTGCGAGTGCCTGCGCGTCGGTGGTAACGCGGACAGCGGCACCTGCGAGTCGAACCCGGGTTGCGTGCCGTCCGACGGCGTGACCTTCAACGAATTGGATTACGATCAGGTCAGCACCGACACGCGTGAGTTCATCGAGTTGCTCGGTACCGCGAACTACGACCTGTCGGGCTGGACGCTCGAGTTCCACAACGGCAATGCTTCGACTAACGGCCCGACGCTGATCGCGTCGCGCACGCTGGTTCTCGATGCGGAACCGGGCGGCGGCACGATCCCGAACGACGGTGGTGGCCTCGGCTACCTCGTCATCGGTGACTTCGGCGTCACCAACCTGGACATCGACCTTTGCGAACCTGCTGGTGCTGAGTGCTCGAACCGCATCGAAAACGGTGGCGTTGGTGCCAACGGCAACGGTGACGGCCTCGTGCTATTGCACAACGGCGTCGTCGTTGAAGCGATCAGCTACGACACCGGTACTACGGGCTTCGTCGCCCGTGGCGGTGGTGCTGATGGTTACCTGCTGCCGGACATCGGTCTGGTGGATGATCAGTTCGGCGCGTTGCAGCGTCTGCCCGATGGCCAGACTTGGACGCTGACGCCGAACAGCACGCCTGGTGAGACGAACGCACTCGGTGGTGCCTGCTGCTCGGGCTCGGAAAACGCCACCTGCGATCTGGTTGCCGGCGCCGACGTCTGCACCAACTCATTCGGCGGCGAGTACCTGGGCGACCTGACGGCTTGCGAGCCATTCAACCCCTGCATCCCGCGTGGTGCGTGCTGTCTGCCGAGTGGTGCGTGCCTTGCCAACGCCACCTCGAATGCCTGCGAGCTTCAGGGCGGTATGTGGAACGGTGAAGGTACCGAGTGTGCCGACGTCGGAGGCTTCGTCGCGTGCGTGAGCGGTCCGGGTGTTGCGTATGCTCCGGGTTGCGAGTCGTTTGATCTTGCTGACGCCGACACCGACGTCGACCTTCGTGACTACTGGGTGTTCCAGCGGACCGGTGCGGGCGGCGAATTCTGCCCGGCGGCTCCCACGGGCGCCTGCTGCCGCGTCGACGGTATGTGCGTCGAGATCAACCAGTTCGATTGCGAAGCGTTCGCCGGCATTTACCAGGGCGATGGCGTTTCGTGTGATCCGGATCCGGGCTGCGTTGCCCTGGCCGGTGACGTGTTGATCAACGAGTTGCTGTCGAACAACGACGGTACCGACTCGAACGAGTTCATCGAACTGTTCGGTATGGCCAACGCCAGCCTCGACGGTCTGAGCCTCATCGTTGTCGACGGTGATGACGGTGGCGACACCGGTGCGGCGAACTACCGCCAGGTCAACCTCTGGTTGAACCTGAACGGCCTGTCGCTCAACCCGAACGGCTACCTGCTGATCGGTACCGGTCCGAACGTGCCGGCTGACGTGTCGATGGAGAGCATTGCGGTCATTGGCAGTAACAGCAACGGTGTGCCGGACGAGCTTCAGAACGGTACGCAGACCTACGCAATCGTGCCGACGGCTGACGTCGTGCTCGACGGCGCAAAGCTGACCGACGGCGCCATCGCGGCGATTAACGCCAGTGCGATCGACACGGTCGCCACGACCGACGGCTCGCTCGGCGATCACACCTACTTCAATGCTCCGGTCGTGACCGACCAGGACGGCTTCGTGTTGGGCTACGGCCAGCGTCTCCCGAACGGTACGGACACGAACACCGCTGCCGATTGGGAAGTGCTCAGTCCGATCGAGTTTGGTGAGGTGAATTCGCCGACCGTTCCGACTTGGGATTCCGCAAACATGGCGATCATGGGTGCCTGCTGCGACGGTGCGACCTGCACGCAGGAGTCCCGTGCGAGCTGCGGCGCCAACTCGTTCTCGTACAACACGCCGTGTACGCCGAACCCGTGCGTCGGTTCCTGCTGTACGCCGGGCTTGGCTTGCAGCGAGACGACGCCGGAGGGCTGCGTGGCTCCGAACGCCTTCCTCGGCGGCGGCACGAACTGCACCGACAACGCCTGCGTTGCGTGCGGCACGGTGGCCCAGGCTGAAATGGAAGTCGACGGCACCAGCGTCTGCATCACCGACGCGATCCTGTCGTCCGAGTACAGCACGATCAACAGCGGTAGCGTGCGTAACTTCTACTTCCAGGACACGGTCGGCACCAACGGCCTGCTCGCTTTCGGTGGCACCAGCGAACTGGACGCGTTGCTCGTCGGTGCGACACGCGGCGACCTGATCGAGATGCGTGGCGAAATGGCGACGTTCTTCAACCGCGAACTCATCTCGGGTGCGACGTCGCTGTCGCTGACCGTGATCGGTACCGGCACGTTGACGCCGCTGGACAAGCACATCGCCGACCTGCCCTCACCGGCAGGTGTTCCGGATGAGGAACTGGACCATGTGCTCGTGCGTATGTTGAACGTCGAGTTCGATGCGATCGACCAGGGCGATGCGCTCCTGGCGACGACGAACTACACCATTCATGACGCGTCGAATCCGGGTGAAACCATGATTCTGCGTGTTCAGAATGGTACCGCCAGCGCCCCGCCCGTCGTCGGCACGACGATTCCGACCGGGCCGGTGAACATCGTCGGTATCGCGAACGTGTTCAGTGGCGAATTCCAGATTGCCCCGTTCCTGCCGGAGCACTTTGAAACGCCGTAACCGGCAACGGGAAATCTGGTCGTGAGCCTATCCTGCCCGCCCGCAACCATCCGGTTGCGGGCGGGCTTTCTTTTTGGGTTGCAATCCACGCGCAATCCGATACTGAATCAACCAACCACCCAGTGACCGCATCGCCGACCATGCCTACGACCGCGGTGACACCGACTCCGGGTCTTCACAGTTTTCGCGTGAAGCTTGCACAGAATAGTCGCCCTTGAATCTGGAACGTGCTGCACGCTGAAGACCGGGACTACGACTCACAATCTTGCCGGAGATATAATCCATGAAGCAACAGTCACTTACGAAATGCAACGCCTTTGCCTGGGCTCCCTTTGCGCTGCTGCTGGCCGCGGGGTGCATCGGACAATCAACGGATCTTGCATCGCGGCTGCATGGTGGCGGGCCCGGGCTCACCGACCATCAACCTGCGCAGCTCTTCCGTGGAATGGGCGACCACGCCTGGCCGGTGACCACGGACTCGCCCAAGGCGCGAAAGTACTTCAACCAGGGCCTCATCTGGGCGTACGCGTTCAACCACGATGAAGCCATTCGCTCGTTCGCGGAAGCGGGTCGCATTGATCCCAACTGTGCGATGGCGTGGTGGGGTGTCGCGCTCTGCAACGGCCCGCACATCAACAACCCGGTGATGCCGCCCGCACGTTCGCAGGCGGCTTGGGACGCATTGCAACAGGCCATGGCGCGCAAGTCGCACGCAAACGCAAAGGAGCAGGCGCTGATCGACGCGCTGGCAGCCCGCTACGTCGACCCATCCACAGTCGATCTCGCAACACTCGACCGCGCGACGCTTGACCAAGCCTATGCCGACGCGATGGCGCGCGTGTGGCAGCAATATCCCAACGACGCCGACATCGGCACGCTCTACGCCGAGGCGCTCATGGACCTGCACCCGTGGGACCTGTGGACGCAAGATGGAAATCCCAAACCGGGCGCCGAGCAGATCGTCGCATTGCTCGAACACATATTGGAAATGGACCCGCAGAACCCGGGGGCCAATCACCTGTACATCCACTCGGTCGAAGCGTCACGGCATCCGGATAAAGCCAATGCAGCCGCTGACCGTCTGCGCGACATGGTGCCCGCGTCCGGCCACCTGCTGCACATGCCCTCGCACATCGACGTGCTCACCGGCAGATGGAACGCAGCCGCCCTGCAAAACGAGAAGGCGCTCAAAACCGACGCGTGGTATCGGCACAAGTCACCACACCAGGGTTTCTATCGCCTCTACATGTTCCACAACAGCCACATGCTCGCGTTCGCCGGGATGATGTGCGGGCGATCGCAAGAGGCACTGCATGCCGCACGCGCCGCAGTCAACAGCGTGCCGGAGGAATTCAAGAAATCGGACGCGGCGTTCATCGATCCGTACATGGGTGCGGCCTACGATGTGCTCAAACGTTTCGGAAAGTGGGATGACATCCTCGCGGAGCCCGCACCGCCGGATTACCTGCCGATCACGACGACGATGTGGCGTTACGCACGCGGTATTGCATATGCCGCGAAGGGTGAAGTCGCCCATGCGGAAGCGGAGCGGGCTGCATTCCTCGCGGCGCGCGAACGCGTACCCGCCGGCGCCATGTTCGCAATCAACCCAGCCGACAAGATCCTCAAGATCGCCGAATACATGCTTGATGGTGAGATCGCGCTCGCGCGCAAGGACTACGAAGCCGCGGTGGCAGCGCTCGAACAAGGCATCGCGATCGAAGACAAGCTCATCTACATGGAACCGCCGGAGTGGATTCAGCCGGTGCGCCACACGTTGGGTGCGGTGCTCCTGGAAGCCGGTCGCTACGCCGACGCGGAACCAGTGTATCGCAGGGACCTTGAGAAATGGCCCAACAACGGCTGGTCGCTCTACGGGCTGAGTCGCTGTCTCCGCACCCGCGGCGCGGATGCAGAAGCCGAGGAAGTCGAATCGGCATTTCGCAAGGTCTGGCGCAACGCCGACACGCCAATCGCCTCAAGCTGCCTCTGCGTCCCAAAAACGTAACCTCAAGAACGTAGGGTGGGCACTGCCCACCAGCCACTCGCCAATACCGACGATTGGGTAAAACAAAAAGCGGGGCAGCCGAGTCGCGGACGACCGGCTACCCCGCTCTGTTAGATTGGCTTAAACCAACGGACGAATGCGTCCGCTAGAGCAGCGTCGCCAGGAACGCCTCCAGATCGGCGTAGTCCCCGGCTTCGATCGTGATCGATCCGTGGATGCCCGCGCCCTCAACACCGGTCTGCAACTCGGCAGCCGTGAAGCCTTGGATATTCGGGCCGATGTTGCCGCTGGCGTCATCCGCGTGGCACGCCGAGCAGTTCGTGGCATAGAACGCAGCACCAACTTCCGCATCGCCACCGGTCATGTCCGCGACGCACTCGCCGTCAACGCAAGACTCACCTTCGTCGCACGTCACGCCTTCGCAGGGATCATCGGCGACGCACGCGCCATCGACGCAGCTCTCACCTTCGTCGCACGTCACGCCCTCGCAGGGATCGTCTGCGACGCACGCACCATCGACGCACGAGAAGCCGGTCGTGCAAACGATGTCCGCGCAGGGATCGTCGGCAACACATTCCCCTTCAACGCACGACTCGCCCTGGTCACAGGTGACATCCGCGCAGGGATCTACCGCCGTCACGCAGGCGATGCCCACGAACGGCAGAACCATTCCGAGAAACAGTAGCTTACGCATGTGCAGGTTCCTTTCCTTATCGATTACCAAAGAATTCCGCAGCGGACACCCAACGCGACGGCGCGGCGCAACGCTCGCGCCAATCACGCCCTGCTCGTGTGCCCGACAACGTACCGATTGATCTCAACGTACCGTCTGAGCTTCGCGACAAATGAACCGATCGACCGCAAGCACTGGTGCACGGTGATGCAAAGGCTGGTCGATCAACTCAACGGACAAAGGCCACGCGCCATGGACCATTTCCGTCGCAGGTTCCGCCCCACCGCGTTGCGGCGAACCGGTTCTTGTGGAAGCACTCTTGCCCGAATGCTACGCAACAATAAGCCAATTGTATGCGAACTCGCCGGATCGTCCAACCATGGATGTGTCCCCCCAAACCAAGCGTGTAAAAACGCCCTGCCGCACGCAGTATCGCAGACACCAAGTGTCAGGCGTGATCATTGTGCCAGGGAGCGTCGTTCGGCGATCAGTGGGAGGCCCCACCCATACCGAGGCGGGCTTCGTCGAGCCAGCGCTGAGCCTGCTCGCGACGCGAGGGATTCGTGATCTTCTCTAGTGCTTCCTTGAGGTGTCGCTCTGCCGATTCATACTGCTTGAGGTCGCGGGCGTTGATAATTCCCAGCAGCAAACGCACCTCGTTGGCTTCCGCGTTGTGGCGGTAACACGCGAGGTAACGTTCAAAGGCAGCCGCAGCCTGCGGAAATCGCCCATTCGCGTAGTACGCCCGCCCCAACGTCATCTGCTGGTCCGCGGACATGCACTGCTCAGGATCCATCGCCACAAGCCGATCGTACGCAGCCATGGCTTCATCGGTCGCTCCGCGCTGCAAATGCGATGCGATCTCCGCACGCAACGTCGTCCGCTGATCGAGCTTCTGCTCCCACTCGGCGCGCTTGCGCGGATCAGCCGGGACGGCACGCGCGACCCGGCCATACTGCGCTTGCGCACGCGCCTGCGGATTGGCCATGGCCGAGGCGAATGCGCGCCGCTGATTCCAGCGCTTCACCAGCGCGAGCATGTCGAACTGATCGCGCGGGATCGCGCGAATGAGCAGCATGACGGAGGCTGCGAGCACACCGAACAGATAGCCCGCAAGGTGCGCGGAGTGCGCCACATTCCCCCCACCGGTGATCTGCGGCGCGACCACATTGTCCCAGACGATGATCTTCGCCCCGATGATGATGGTCGCGGGTACCTCGAATGTTCCAATGAAGAAGAACACGTACAGCACGGTCACGTGGCTGCGCGGAAACAGGACCAGATACGCGGTCGTGACAGCCGCGATCGATCCGCTGGCTCCGAGCAGACTCAAGCCCGGATTCGCCATGTGAAATCCCAATGCGGCGAAAATCCCGCCCGCAAGGTAGAAGAGCACGTAGGCGATGTCGCCCATCTTCGCATTGACCGCGTTGCCGAAAACCCACAAAAAAAGCATGTTTCCGCCGATGTGCCAGAGATCGGCGTGTGAGAACTGGTAGGTGATGAACTGGATCAGGCTCGGCTCCAAACCGTCCAGAACGAAGTACTTGTTCTTGTACTCGATCCCCGCACGCCCCATACCGAAATCGAGTATGAAAAACACCAGCACGTTCAGCCCGATCAGCGCAACGTTCGCGATCGGTGCGTGACGGACCGACGTCTCTGTTCGAATCGGTAGGAACATATCGTCTCGTTTTGTGGCGGTGAACGTGTCCTGATTACGTGGGTGAAGCGCCCGGATGTTCCGCAGCGTGCTTCATCAGTGCGTCGACGATTTCCACGTACGCACCACGCAAATCGCGCAGAACCGCCGATAGCGTCGCCTTCTCATCATCGGCGAGATTGCCCGCGGTCTTCTTCTCGAGCAGACCGAGCATGTCGATGTGGAAACGCGCGAGCTCCGGATCGGGCGGCATCGGCTCGCCCTGCGGACCGCGCACACCACCCAGCGCAACCGCCGCCTGCATCGCGAGCATGTTGATCAAATGCGCGAAGGTCACCTCACCGAGCGGACCATGTTCGGGTTGATTGGCGGTTTCTTCCGCGAGGCGTTCTTTCTCCTGCTGCGCTTCTTCCTTCCAGTCGGAATCGATGTGCAGCTTGGGTCCGTCGGATTCATTACTCATCGGTGTTCTCCCGGGGCTTCACGTTGCAGGCGTGTTGCGGCAGTGCTCGACACGCTTACGGACTCGCCTTGGTCGTGGCTACTGTTTTGACGTGTCTACTATAGAGGTTTGGCGCGGGTCCGTCACGCCCGGCAGATTATCGAGCAACAGGGCGAAATTCTCCCGCGGATGCAGCGCGAAGAAGTACTCGCGATCACGGGCTGCGTCGCGACTCGCGAGCGCTCCGCTCAAACGCTGCAAGCGCTCCGCGACCTGCTCCGCCACTTCCGGCGCGGACGCGAGCATCGCTTGGTTGGTCTCGCGAATCTCATCGAACACCTGCCTGCGCTGCCGGCGATTACGCGGCTCGTCGCGTTGCAGACGCAGTGACTCGGCAATGAGTTCGCGCTTTTGTGCAGTGAGCGTGGTGAACTCTCGCGGAACGGCTGCTTCGCGCGTGTGGCGCTCCGGGTTGAAACGCACGTCGCGTTGATCGCGTTCGGCGCGGCGCACGTCCGCCTGCGTCACCTTTGTGCAACCCAGCGGCAATCGCAGCGTTGCGGAGACGCACGCCATCGCCGGTGCGTCAACTCCGAAGTAGCCGCGGATCAGCATGTCGGTGATGCGGTCGTACTTGGCTCCACCGATCCCATGGATGAATAAGTCGCCCAGGACGAGTCGCGCCCACAGCGTCAGCGTCAGCGCTCGAGGGCGAATGCGCCATCCGTCGATGCTCGCCAGCAACGGTCCAAGTTTTTCCCAACGTGAAGCCTCATTGGCGGAGCACTCCAGCAACTGCGCATCGCCGGCTGTCAGCGTGACGCGCTCACCGTTGCGGCGCACGAACAACCGCTGTCGCGGCTCGCCGATGCGATATGCCCACAGCGCCGTTTCGCAATCTCTATTTTCCCAATGCAGGTCGGGGATAGGCCGCTGGTTGCCGACGATACCATTCGCGCGGCGATAGCTTGCCAGCGCCTGGTTGTATTCGCGCGCAAACCGCTCGGCATCGCCCAGCAGCGCGCACAAGAGCGGGCCATACCACCAACGACTGACGCGGCGATCTTCAACGCGCACGCCAAACGCGTTCTCGACCGCTCGCCGACCGCGCACCGACTGCTCCACCCAGTCGTCACAGCGCTTCGCGGTCTCGTATTCGCCCAGAAAGAGCGGCATTTGCGAGCGTTCGTACAGTTCGCCGAGAGCGCCAGAAAGCTCCTGGCGCAGCGTGCATACGCTTTGGGGCGTCGCCACCGGAATGCCCTCCATGGCGGCGCCGCTCGCCCAATCGGCGTAGCGCAGATGCATGCGCCGCACCACTGCACCCTCAACCTGCGGTGCCGCGAACGAGAACGACTTCGGCGCATCGTGATCAACGATCAAGTTGACCGCCCGGCCGCCGACCGCTTCCGCCAGGCGCATCGCGACGACGTGCTTGGCCCACACGCCCGCATGGATGAAATCCGGTTGATGGCCGGTGACGATCAAGGGGTCGTCGCCGAACCCCATGCGCCGGCGCAGTTCGCGGCGCGCATCGCCGAACGACATCCCGCCGACCATCCCATCAAACTGTGAAAGGTGCGCGCGGTTCGCATCCACCAGCGCAGCCAGTCGGTCCGCACCGGGCTCGACCAGCACGTCACCGTGTTCACGGGGTGTCGAAAGACGTTGGAAATCGAGCGCGGCGTTCAAGGTTTCTAGCTGGAACAGCAGGAGGACCAGATGCAGCCGTCGGTTGCGGAATCGTTGCCGCCCACGCCGGGTGCGCCTTCGTCATCGAGTTCGCGCATCGCCGTCTCGAACACGTCGAGATAGTGGCGGTAACGCACGGTGGGATTGTCGAGATCGCCGCCGAAGTGGCGATTGGGGTCGTTGTACACCAGACGAACCGGAATCTCCGCAATGCTCAGCCCGCGTCGAACCGCCTGCGCCCAGAACTGCATCGGAAACGCATAGCCCGGTTCGGACAACGACATCTTCGCCAACGCCGATACCCGGTAGGCTTTGAACCCGCAAAACGCGTCGGTGAGCGCGAGCCCCAAGCGCTCATTGAGCAGACGCGTAATCTTCAGATTGATTGATCGCCGATCGGCCGGTGGTGCGTCGTCACCGCTGTGACTGCGGAGGTAGCGCGATCCGCTGATGATGTCGGCGTCGGCATTGCGCATCGCCGAAACGAACGCGGGGATGGACGCGGGCTCGTGCTGATCGTCGCAATCCATGGTGATCAACCAGTCGTAACGCTGAGCAGCCGCGTATCCGAAGGCATCGATCAAGCTCTGCCCGTACCCGAAGTTACGCGGATGGCGGATCATGTGAATATCCGCGAACCCATTGAGCAGCGCGGGCGTCTTATCGGTGGAGCCGTCGTCGATCACCAGCAGGTGGTCGGCGTGGGGGCGTGTGCGCTCGAGCACATCGGCGACGTATCCGGCTTCATTGAACACCGGAATCGCTACTAAGTATTTAATTGGCAAGATGTTATACCTCCACAGGGCCAGCCCGAGCGCCGGCGCGGACGCGATTATGTTAGCGCGCAGGCCCATGAATTCAACCAACCGGGCAGGCTCGCCGTAGCGAAACGACCCAAAATCGCTAAGTTAACGCCCCGGAGCGAGAGATTTCTCAAACTATATCGGACCATCCGCCCGATTTATTCCCTGGGGAACAGAATCACGCTGGACTGTGAAACCATGAAAACTCACAAGCTACTCGTACAGATCGGCGCGCTGCTCGCGGTCACCCTCCTGATCACTGGCTGCTCGGGGGTGAAAACGCAGCAAGCGCAAACGCACATTCAAACCGGCGACCTGCTGCTGGAGCAGAGTCAGCTCGAACAAGCGTTGCGCGAGTTCGAGGAGGCGTCCAAGCTCTCGCCGCAACTCGCGGTCGCGCATTCGCGGATGGGCATCATCTATCGCCGGCTTGGCGATTACGACCGCGCGATCGACTGCTTCTCCGAGGCAGTCCGGCTGGCGCCGCGTTCATTCGTTGACGCGTTCAACCTTGCCCAGCTCTACCACTTTACGAATCGCCTGCACGACGCCGTTGAAGCGTACCTGCACGCGACCGAACTCAATCCGTCCGACTTCGACGCAAACCTGAACCTGGGCGTCTGCTATCAGCAGCTTGGCGATCTGCCGCAGGCCGAGGAGCGCTTCCAGACCGCGATCAATCTTGATCCCACGCGCCCGCACGCGTTCGTCAATCTCGGCGTCGCGCTCGATCGCCAGGGCAAGTACTACGAAGCCATCAACGCGTACAAGAGCGCGCTGGAGCGCGACAGTCACCAGCCGCACGTGCTGGTGAACCTCGCGTACACCTACATCAACCAGGAACGCCATAAGATGGCGCGGCGTACGCTGGAACAGGCGATCGACCTCGACCCGTCGCTGGCGACGGCGCATGAAGCATTGGGATATTGCCTATTCCAGGAAAAGGAATACGACGGTGCCCGCAAGGCGTATCTCGACGCGCTGGCGCTCGATTCGCACCTGTCGGGCGCGTACGCCAATCTGGGCAGCATCGAAATGCTCCGCTATTTGCAGCGTCGCGACGACGCCAAGAGCGAGCTCGCCCTGGAATACTGGCATCGTTCGCTCGAACTCGACGCCAACCAACCCAAGCTGCATCAACTCATCGACAAGTACAGCAAGCCCACGCTGGATCCCAACACCGTCCTGCTGGACGGCGGCAGAGGCGAATAGCATTCGCTTGGCGAATGCGAAAGTGAGAAGGTGCGAAAGTGAGAAAGGTGTGCACGGAGCAATGTTCCGCGCGCACTTTCAGCGCCCGAGCATTTCGTCATTCATCATTCGTCATTAAGCATTCGCCAACGCGCTAGCGATGGCGATAGGTGATGCGACCGCGTGTGAGGTCGTAGGGGGAGAGTTCCACGGTGACTTTGTCACCGGGAAGGATGCGGATGTAGTACTTGCGCATCTTGCCCGCGATGGTACACAGGGCTTCGTGCTTGCCATCGTCGAGTTCGGCTTCCACCAGGAACATTGCGTTGGGCAATGCCTTGATGACCGTGGCTTCAATCTGAATGCTTTCCGTTCTGGACACCAAACCTCCATTGCTCCGCACAATTCGACCGGCATGCGCCCGGTATCATCCACCACCCGACCGCACCGATTCACTTGCTTCGGGAGAAACCACCCCAACCGGCATGGGTTCCGCATGGGCACAACTGCACGCGTCGGTCTGCGCTGAGTCGGTCGATGCTACCTGAGCACGCGTAGTGCGTCAACAAATGAGCCCCGCGCGGGCCCCGCATAGGACGCCCGAACGTCGCGTCCCGCGGGATTATCGGCGGTCGACTGGTCCCGCATGCGTGCGGGGTTTTCCGGATGGCGTCAGACGCGGAGTTCGATCTCCCGCGGAGACGTTTCGGCCACTCCGACACTGCACAACTTGCGATCACGACGCTCCATACCGGCTGATCCGCAACTTCTTACATCATCCGATGGGGTTTGCAGTGCTTCTGGCT
Source organism: Phycisphaerales bacterium (assembly GCA_020639095.1). Taxonomy (GTDB): domain Bacteria; phylum Planctomycetota; class Phycisphaerae; order UBA1845; family UBA1845; genus JACKHG01. Next base: position 56,468 of record JACKHH010000001.1, read on the forward strand.
GCGGAGAACCGCTATGCCTCGCACTTGTGACGCTTGCGGGGTGGGCGAACGAAGGCGTATTCGCTACGCTCTTGACCGTCCGGAGACGTCCATCGCAACAACACATACGCCGCCCGCACCTCATAGAGCGTGCGCTTGCCGCAACGCCTGACTGCCGCGACGGGTGACGGGCGAGTCGGAACTGAAGAGGACTGGCACAAAGGGGATCGAAGCAGTGAGAATGATTTCAAATGGCGGACCTGTCGCAGGCCACGTTGCCTGCGTTGCAATGATGGTTGGTGTTACGCTTCTGGCGACGCCAACCTGGGCGGTGACGGCGATCGACGTGCCCAACGCGTCGTTCGAGAACCCGCAGACCTTCTTCGTCTGGCCCGACGCCGACGATTGGGACGAGACCGGGCCGGTCGGCGAGGACCCGCTGCTTCCCGGCGTGGTGGATACGATCGATACCGGGGTGTTCTTCAACAGTCCGGTCGATGAGGGTGGCCAGCCCTCGCCCTTCTACATCACCAATGCCGATGGCTTCCAGCTCGCATTCATCAGCGCCGACGACGCGAGCACGATTGCGTTTTTCCAGGAACTCGAAACCCCGTACGAAGTCGGCGGGACGTACACCGTGGAACTGCTCGTCGGCGAGGGGTACTTCTTCCCGCCGCTGTCGTACAACCCGAACGATCCGCCGCCTCCGAACCCCCCGCCTGCAGTGCTCGAACTCAGCCTGTACTACGCGGATACGAACGGCGCGCAGATTGTCATTGCGGACCGCATCATCTCCGCCGACGAGATGCCCGGCCCGCCGAACGAGGGCACACTGCTGCTCAACGTAGGCACAACCGGTGAAGCCATCGCATCGCTCGACGCGTGGGCAGGGAGGCCGATCGGCGTATTGGTCCGCCCCGTGCTTGGGCTCTCGGGCAACTGGAATATCGATCTCGCCCGGGTGAGTGTAAGCTGCGACATAGGCATTCCGGGCGATGCCGACTTTGACGGCGATGTTGATCTCGCGGACCACGACGCGTTCGTGCGTTGCGTGACCGGGCCGAACGGCTCGTCGCGACCCGCCGAATGTGCGCCGTGCGAATACGAACGGCTCGACGCGGACAGCGACGGCGACGTCGACTTGCGCGACTATGCCGCAATCACACAGGAACTGTAGCCATCGGGATTCTGGCCACGGACATCGCAATACCGCACCGCAGTGTTGCCCGAACCGGGCACCACATCAAACGTGTCCACGGCACCCAGGGTTTCGCGCCTCTGGCCAGAATCTCGCGCTCGTGCAGAAACCGACTGGCGCCCCGATCGTCCGGCGCCTTCACGCTGGTTGAACTGCTCGTCGTGATCGTGATCATTGCCGTGCTGGTTGCGCTCGTCGTGCCGTCTCTGGCGCGGGCACGGCACGCCGCCAAGCGAACGGTCTGCCTGACGAACGTGAAGGGCATCATGACCGCGGTCCAAGCGTACGCGACGGAGAACAACGGATCGATCCCCTACGGCCCCACCGCGCCCCCGCCGACGCCCAGCAACCTCTACCCCCTCACCGGCATGGTCACGAGTCAGATTTCGCTCAGCACGGGTCAGCCGGTCGGCCTGGGGTTGATGCTCCGCGACCATCTTGGCAGGAATGCGGACATCCTTTTCTGTCCCGGCGCGGACAACCCCATCGACGCCAAACGCGAACTGGCCAAGGTGGGCAAGTCGCAGGTGATCAACAGCTACTTTTACCGCCACGGCTCGAACACGCTCAAGACGCGCAACGAGCCGTTCGACACCTGGGACGATCGCACGCACCTCGAAAACCTGGGCACGAACGCCCAGGGCAATCGCATCCGGGCGCTGGTCGTGGACCAGAACTACCTGACGACCTCCCCGCTCGCTGCTTGGGGCATCATCGTCCGCACCAATCACAAGAAGCTGCGCGTCAATGCCGGCTACGCCGACGGCCACGCCGAAACCCGCGACAACCCCGAGGACAAATACAGTGTGGACGTAGGGCGATTCCCATTCAACGGGCCGGACAAAATCCTGGCTGCGTTCGAAAAGCTCGACACCGACTGATTCCCCCCTTCGCAAACTCCGCAGGCAATCTATAATCGCATGCGTCGTGTGCCGACCCGCCCAGCCGTACGCTTCGGCGAGCGCATTGTCGGCAACAAATTCGGAGGTTTCCTGCGATGAAAAAGATCCGATTGTTCACCCCCGGCCCGGTGATGGTGCCCGAGGACGTCATGCTCCACATGGCCCAGCCGATAGAGCATCACCGCACGTCGTTCTACCGCGACATGCTGGCCGACGTCACCGACCACCTCAAATACCTCTTTCAGACGGACCACGCTGATCCGATGGTGATCACCGGTTCGGGTACCGCGGCTGGTGAAGCCGCGATCGTTTCGTCGGTACACGCGGGCAAGAACAAGGTCCTGAACTTCAACAACGGCAAGTTCGGCGAACGCTGGGGCAAGGTGTGCAAGGCGTTCGGACTTGCGTGCGTCGATCAGGAAGTCGAATGGGGTACGGGCGTGGATCCGGCTGTCGTCGAGAAGATGATGAACGCGGATCCCAAGATCGACACCGTCATCTGCGTGCATTCCGAAACGTCGACCGCGACGCTGTCGGACATCGCCGCAATCGGCAAGATCACGCAGGCGCGCAACGCGCTGCTCATCGTCGACTGCATCACGAGCTGCGGCTGCCTGCCGATGAAGTTCGACGAATGGGGCGTGGACATTGCGTTCACCGGTTCGCAGAAGGCGCTGATGCTGCCGCCCGGTCTGGGCCTGTGCTGCGTCGCGCCGAAGGCGTGGCGGCGAATCGACGAGGCGGAGTGCCCCGCGTTCTACAACGACCTCAAGGCGTACCGCAAGGCTGTGCGTACTTGGGATAATCCGTACACGCCGGCGAACACGCTGGTGCTCGGTTTGCAGAAGGTGCTGCACGGCGTCAAGCAACGCGGCTTGGAGAACATCTGGAAGGAAACCCGGATGCTCGCCGACGCGACGCGGGCAGCCGCGACCGCGATCGGCATGAAGGTCTACAGCAAGAGCCCGTCCGATTCGGTCACGGCGATGCTGGTGCCCGACGGCGTCGACGAAGCCGCGCTGCGCAAGACGATGCGCAGCGCTTACGGCATGCAGATCGCCGGCGGCCAAGGCGACCTCAAGGGCAAGGTCGTCCGCATCGGACACATGGGCTACATCGACATCGGCGACACGCTCGCCGCCATCGGGGCACTGGAACTGACGCTCAAGGGACTGGGGCACAAGTTCGAACTCGGCGCGGGCCTGCGCGCCGCCCAGGAAGTGTTCGCGAAAGCGCTGTAAACAGCAAACGAGAAACTCAAAACGCTGAACGATGAACTGTCGATTGGTTCATCGTTCAGCGTTTTTGATTTACGTCGATTGTAGGGTGGCCAATATCATCCAATCCGGGTGGCATCGATGAGCGAGCCACCGGCAAGCGGGCGGGCGCGGGGTCTTGACGGGATTGTTTGAGCAGCTATGCACTGCCGATGATCACCACCGATTTCTCGTAGTGCGCCTGATCGTCGCCGGAGTCTCTGATTGTGATCTGGGACGCTCGAATTCCAACCCCGAACGTATCCAACAGGAGGCTTGCGTCATAGCTTCACGGACAAGCGGAGCGAGTCCGTTGACGCACAACGGGACGAGGCGACGACCCCTTGTCAGCCTGCACCCGTCGTCATCCCCACGCGAATCCGCTACAATACCACTCCGATCCGCTTCCGCGCTGTAGTCGGGCGACGCGGTGTGTCATCAGGAAATCGCCACCGCGAACGCCCACCGGAGATTCTGCCGATGCCATTCATTGCGGCAAGTGATGTCACCCGATTCTCGCCGGAGAAGATGACCAAGACCAATTTCTTCGACTGCCCGCAGATGGTCGCGGACATCTACGGCTTGGAGCCGGGCCAGTCGCAGAAAATCCACAGCCACGCGGGCGAAGCCAAACTGTACTATGTCATCAGCGGCAAGGGCGACTTCACCATCGGCGACGAAACCCGCACGCTGGGCCCGGGCGAAATAGCAGCCGCTCCAACAGGTATCGATCACGGCGTCAGCAACCCATACGACGACCGCCTGGAAGCGTTGGTCGTAATGGCGCCCAACCCGAACCTGCGAAAGTAAATCAGAACCCCGGGCGCCAAGCCCGGGGCAAATTGATACCGCAACGGCAAGGAAGCCAATCCGAGCCGCGACCGTAAGGGAGCGGAACAAAACCAACGGGCCAACAACCAGAATCCACTTTCGCTGACCAAGACGAGACGACACAACGCACGCGAAGCCAGCACCAAAGGATAGAACCATGCCAGAGTTCAAAGCCGCAATCGACGCCATCGTTCCGGAACTCATCGACTTCCGCCACGACCTCCACGCGCACCCGGAAACCGCATTCTGCGAGGAGCGCACCAGCGGCAAAGTGCTCGCCGCGCTCAAGACCATCCCGGGGCTCGATATTCAGAACAACCTCGCCGGCGGAACCGGTATCGCCGCAACGCTCAACGCCGACAAGCCCGGCCCTTGCGTGCTGCTCCGCGCCGACATGGACGCGCTGCCCATCCATGAACTCAGCGACCTGCCCTACCGCTCGACCATCGACGGCAAAATGCACGCCTGCGGGCACGACGGCCACACCACCTGCCTGCTCGGCACCGCTCGCGTCCTCGCCCAGTTCGCCGACCGCCTGCCCGGCAAGGTGAAGTTCTGCTTCCAGCCCGCTGAGGAAGACGGTGCCGGTGGCGAACGCATGATCGAAGACGGTGTTTTGGAAAACCCACATGTGGACGCCGCTTTCGCGTTCCACGGCTGGCCCGAGATCCCCGTCGGCCGCATCATCAGCGTGCCCGGCGCCATCCTGGCAGCCGCTGCCCCGTTCGAAATCGAATTCACCGGCAAGGGGGGGCACGCAGCCTACCCACACCGGACGGCGGACATCCTCTTGGCTGCGGCACAGTTCGTCACCAACCTTCAGGCGATCCGTTCGCGTTTCATCGATCCGCTCGACCCCGTCGTGATCTCCGTCTGCGCCGTCCATGCCGGCCACGCGACGAACGTCATCCCGGAAACCTGCCAGCTCAAAGGCACGATCCGCGCCCTCAGCGAGCAGGCCCACACCACCGCCAAGCAACTCGTGCAGCGCTTCCTGATGAACACCGCGACCAGCTTCGACGTCCGCGCCGACCTGCGCTTCGCCTCCGATTACCCCGTGCTCATCAACGATGAAGCCTGCGCCGAACTCGTCGCCGACGTCGGCCGCCAGTTGTTGGGCGCCGACAAGGTCAAAACCAAATACCCGCCGAGCATGGGCGGCGAGGATTTTGCGTTCTTCGCGCGGCACGTACCCAGCGCGATGTTCCGCGTTGGCCTGCAACCTGCGGGTGCGTTCGAATACCCCGGCCTGCACAACCCGCGGTTCAACTTCAATGACGACGCGATCCCGACCGCGATCCAAATGTTCTGCGGCATCGCGCAGCGCTACCTCAGCACTCACGGTGATGCCTCCGGCGCATACGAAATCTGACCCCAAAGCCGAAGGCTTCGATCCGCGCGAACCCACGAGAACGCAACCCCACCAACGCGCACAAAAAAAGCCCGGAGCAATGCTCCAGGCTTGGGAAATCCATTTCGAAAGAGTACACCCGATCCAGGCGTGAATCGCTACCCGGTCGTCGTATCGGTGGTGTCATCATCCGCCGACGACGGGAACAGATAGTCGGTGATCGAGGTGAACAGCGTGTCCGCGAACGTGTCGAGGATAACCGTCCGACCCGCACCCGCGAAGTTGTACCAATAGTCCTTTGGCAGGCAGTTGCCTGTTCCGGCGAACATCACGCCACCCACCAGGATTATTGCACGCTTAGACTGTCGCTTCCGCTGCGAACGCATCGAACGCCTCCTTTCATTCGCACACGAATCTATCGGCCGCTACAACCGCTGTCGACAGTTTCTTTTCGGACATCCCAACGCACCAACTGCAACAACCCACGCTCGCGCTACTGATATCGCGGTAAGACAACCAAATCCGAGCCGCGATTGCATCGTGTCCGACGCCGACCGAAGAGGGAGGAGGAAGGAGGACACGGTGACAGCGGAGACAAACCCAATCGCCAAACATCGGCTCCCCGCCCGAAGACCACAATCATCACTCCCCCAAGATCCCATTGATCCGCCGCGCCATCGCGACGTCCAGATCGCTCAACCCGCCCACGTCATGCGTGCTCAGGTCGATCCGCACCGTACTCCACACGTTGAACCACTCCGGATGATGATTCATCTGCTCGGCAACCAACGCCACCCGCGACATGAACCCCCAAGCCTCCGCGAAGTCCGCGAACTTCAACTCGCGATGCAACTTCCCATCCGCCACCGACCAGCCGGCAAGACCAGCCGATGCAACCTCCGCTTCCGTCATCTTCGTAGCCACAAGTCACCTCGCAATCGCCAGGCCCGATATGTATTTCCCAATCACAAAGCAAGCGCAGCAATACAAGTGCGCAGCAGGATCATAGCCCACGACAAGACAATGAACCAAGCGCAGAAACGCATCAAGTAAGCGAGGCGAACGCGAGAACCGCAAGCAAAGGGGAATACGCCGGCGGAAAGAATTGTGGTGCAGGCTTCCAGCCTGCATCAGAAAAAGGGAAACCAACCAATTCAAGCATTACCACCAACCACCAGAACACCGAACAAACGACGCACCCAGACATAATCATCAACAGCAAACACCGTCACCGCGACGCCAGGAAACGGATACGCCACCGCACCGACAGCATCCGCATCACCGGCAACCGGCGGCGTACCCGCCAGCCGCTGCCGCACCACGACAACATGCGCACCAAGCGCCTCGTCCGAAGTTACAACCGCACTAACCCGCCCGATCCAAACACCAACCGCAGCCGTCTCCTGCGTAGCCCCACCCACAACCACCGGCTCAGCATCGACCGCCATCAACTCCGCGGTCAGCGCCGCCTGCTGCTCGGCAAGCTCATCAAGACTGCGTAGCGCCATCGATCACTCCGCCTCGACTACCGCTGCAAACACTTCCCTGTGCACCGGCGGGCCGACAGCCTGTGCCCGACCGCACGCAATCACCGTGTTCCCATCATCAACACCGGCTGCGGACACCGCGCGAACGCCAAAACAGCCCACTGCATCGTGCGCATAACCCTCGGTCACGAACGCATACCAACCGGCGCGCGCGCGATATGTCACATTTCCCAATGGTGTCTCGTAGTCCACCGCACCGGCCCCGCCAAAGACATCAAACCGCTCAGGCGAAACCGCCTCGTCACGCATGTCGTAGCGCCACGCCACCTCAAAACACCCGTCCGCAAGCGGCGTCACCCGCAAATCAACCGGCGCATTCGGCACCGGCGCAACCGCGAGCCCGTCATCATCAAACGCAACCGCGACCTGAAACGCCCCAACAGCACTCTCCACACCACCCCCACCGATCGCCGTCACCGCAAAGTGATATGCCGTAGCCGCTGCCGCGGGCCGCCACGCAAACGTCGCAATCGCCAATGCATTCGCGCTCGCGGCTCCAACGATCTCCGCGTCATCGGTCGCAACCACCTCACCCAATGCACGATAGAGATTGTACCCACCCGCTACACGCGGAAACGCGAACCCGCGCGTCGCGCACACGCCGTTGGCAATTCCCTGAGGCGTGTACCCACGGTGAATCGGATCGTAGTGCCGCAACCACTTTTCAAGCTGCTCAATCATCACCATTCGCGCACGCGCGACATCACCCTACGACGGCACCACTTCAATCAAATCGTCACCGCCATCCGTCGGCGTCAACGTCACCAGCGTCGTCGTCCCGTCATCGTCCTTGATCACATCCACGCCCGTGGACACCGTGTGTACGCGCTTGTTGACCAATGCGGCTTTGCACAGGTGAACATCGCCCGCCATGTCCGCAACCAGGCGCGCACGATACGCGGAAACGAGCATTCCGTCCGCCTGCAACACGATCAGCACGTCATCCGCACCACTGGCGAACGCGGCATCGGGCACGTCGAAGCGATACCAACCCGCCGCCCCGCTCGCGTCGATCTCAATAAACCCGCCGTCCGCGTGCGCCGCCGACACCGACGCCAGCGACACCGGCGAAACCGCGACAGCCGCCGCCCGCGTCCGCACATACCGCGCGGTGACGTCACCATACGCCAACCCCGTCACCGGCACGCCGGTGAGTGCGTCCACCGCGAACAGCGCGATCGTCACATCGTTACTGTCAATCGTGATCTCGTTCATGCTGGTATCTCAATCGAAATGAGCGGCCCGTACACGGCCGCAAGCGAACGTTACAACCCCGTAATACCGACCGGACTCAGCACCGGCCTGGGCGCGTGCGGCAACACGCCGATATCCGGAAACCCCCGAACCACCGACAGCGCCCCATCCGAAAGGAGCACATTGGGAAATCCTTTGCCGAGCAGCGCCGCCGCGTCCGCGCGCAATCTGAAATCACCACCGTCCGCATCCACAAAGGGACCGACTGACAGCGACACGCGCGGAACCGGCTCGAACACGGTCACATCCGTGCCGACTTCACCGGCCGCGTTCTCCGCAAACGCGACGCCGCACAGCATCGCGTGCGCCTTACTCGTCGCCGTCGTGCCCACGCCGTATCCGGCATTGGCTGTGAGAATGGTGTTGAGTATCACGGGCGGCGCACCGTCGGGCGAACCAATCGAGTTCACACCGTCCCCACCGTTGCCGTGCGCAACGCAGTGCGCAACCAGCTTCGCGAATCCTCCGCCACCAAACGCAAACGTAAAGCCCGCGCCCGTACACGCCCGCGCCAGACAATAAAACGCCCCGCCGGTACTGTCGCCGCTGAATCCGATGCCATTGGTCCCGTCATGAACATGACAGCCGATGGCCAGCGTGTTATCACCGCCCAACTCTATCCCGGATGCACTCGTGAAATCCCCAGCCTCGCACCCCAGCGCAACGCTCCCCATCCCGCCCAAAGAAATCCCGCGACGCACCGCGTACGCCCGGCAGCGCCACGCGATGTTGTGATCGCCGTCAAGCACCATTCCCCAGGCGATCGGCCCGCCCGAACCATTGCCCGTCACCGCGATGCACTCAAAGCGGTGGTACGCCTTTGCGCAGTCGAGTATGCGGATGCCGCTTCCGTCCGAATCAAGCGTAACCACCGGGACGTTCGCGTCACCCGGAGTCGTCGTGTATCCCCGCCAAACCACTGGCCCGTCGCGCGTCCCGTCGTTCGCGGGTTCGAGCGTCGCGCTGCGAATGTAGGTCCCTGTAAGGACGTTCACGCGATCACCAGCCGATGCGTTGGCCGCGGCTTCATCCAGCGTCCAGGGATCGCCAACCGATCCATCGCCCCCGCCACTGGCAGAGTTCGTGACGTACTTCTCCGTGAATGCCATGCCGCGCCCTCCCTACCCAACCGTGAACAACGCCAGCACGCGCTCGTCGGTAATCGTCAGCACGCCGCCGGCCGCCACCACCGTTGCAAGCGGCAGATACGTCGAAATGCTCCCCGGAAAACTCGTGGTGACTTGCAGCGTGTTCGACGAACTCAGGTACACCACGCTCGTCGTGTCGTCGGGCACCAGGATGCCGGTCGCGCCGTTGTACGTCTTTCGCGATCCGCCCAGCGTGTAGCGAATGGGGTAAACGCCAATCTCCAAACTGCCCTCGTCCACCACCATGCCCTGGCGCAGCGCCGCCAGGATCAGGTTTTGCCGCTGCAATCGCCGGTTGTACTGCACTTCGTACGATGGACTGCTGTTCGCGTTCACACCCCGCGCGACATACGCCAGCCCCGTCGCCGCGTCATCCTGACCGTCCAGCGAAAGCACCGTCGCATCGGCTGGGTATGCTTCATTCGGATAAGTCGCCATCAATCCCCCTCAATCAGAATTCCCGATGCGGCCGGTGTGTCACGCCCCCGCGACGGCACCGAAGCGAACACGTGCAAACGAAAACGTCATCACGCCGGATTCCGCATCGTACCCGACGCGATGCAAATCCCCCGGTGCGCGCGGCGCCGAGTTCACCGTATGGGAAAAAACAACCGGCGTATCTGTGGAAACGTTGCCCACCCCGTCGAACATGCGCAGCGCATGGCGAAACCTGCCAAAGACATAGCGCGGCGACTCCACCACCACCGCCTCAACCGGATCCAGATGGTTCGCCCCGAGATGCCCACCCGCCAGATGCCCGTCAATATCCACCGCGTCCAGATGCCGCGCGACGAGGTGCCCGACAGCGAGATGCCCGCCACCCGCAGCCACCGGCCACAAGCGCACACGACCCGGCGGCAGCGGATGATCAAAGTCGATCGCCCCCGAACCGAGATCGCCGTACAGCTCAACCGCCGCGTCCGACGCGTATGTCGCCAACCGCGGAACCACGAATCGCACCCGCTGCATCACCGCACCTCAGCAACCGTTGCTCAAGCCTACTGCACCCGTCGCGCCAAACGCAGCTTCGTCGCGCGCCGCCCGTCCGCAAACGTCAGCAGTCGCCCCACAATCGTCCAATCCGCCGCCCGCGCCGCATCCGCGCGCAGCACACCATTGAGCGCTACGTCGCGTCCGCGAACACCCGTCAACCGGTCGCCGATCATCAGGTCGCGTTCGATCCACGGCACGGTCAGCTCAGCCTCGATCGACCCACCGCGCGCCGCCGACACCGTCCGCTGCGCATCCCGTTCCGCGAGCGCCGCGTCGTCCACTTCGCCCGCGTCGCCATCCGGATACGCGGCCACCAACACGTTCATCGTGTCAGAACGGCTTGCGAAGTCATAGTCGCGCGTGCGATAGATCACCTGTGTATTCGCGTGTACCGTCGGCGTCAGCGCCGATCCGCTGCGCGCCCGCCCGACGACGCGCTCATCCGCGTCAAACACCGCCGTCGCGCGCACGCGAAACGTCTGATCGATCAGCGCATACCACATGTTCTGCACGAGCCAATCGCCGTCCGCTTCCCTCATCGCCGTCGGATTCGCCAGGTTGAAACGCACACCCGCCCGATCGTCGAGCACCTCCACCGAACCCACCGGCGGATGCCACGTCGCGCCGCTGTCGAAACTCACCTCGACGACCACGCCGACCGAAGAACCATCGACATCTCGCGTGATCGCCCGCTGCATCGGCCGGACCCGCCGCAACCACGCACCGCGCGTCGTGACCGTCGCGCCCGCGACTTGGGCAAAATCAAAAGGAGCGTAGGTGCCGTAGGGCGCATTGCGCTCGTACGCATCGCTGTACGCACCATCCTCATTCAACACCCACAACCGGGCCACGTCACGATGCGCCGCAAACTCCGAACCGCTGCGGTGATACTGTCGATACCACGCGAACGTCTCGAGCACTTCCTCAAAGAACTCGACCGCGTCCGGGGTCAGCGCCAGCGCCTTCGCGTCATCGCGATCCGGCGTATCCACGTTGTCCAGATCCGTCTCCGGCAACCAACCCGGGACCAGCGGCACCGTCATTTCCCAACGCTTCACCGCGCCCACCGCGACCGACGCGTTCACCACCTCGCGCGCATCCCACCGCAAACGCACCACCTGCAACCGATTGTCCGTAACGACATCCGCATCGGGCAGCTGCGCGACGCCATAGCGCGGCACACCGTCAGCGTGCCGCCCACCCCATGCCAGCGGCGCATCCTTCGCCGCGCCATCTTCCGGCGCCCACACCACGAACTGACTCGCACCATCACCCGGAACACAGCGCACGTGCACACCGGCATCGTCCGCGAGCAACGCAACTGCTTCCGCGAGATTCGTCGCCTCGCAATTCAACGCGTCCGCCGCGACCAACAACCGCTCAATCAGCATCGACGGCGTGCGAAACGTTCCGCGTGCGTCGGGATCGACACCAACTGCCGAGTCCGTCGCATCCAGGAACGCGTCAATCACGACCGGCGCGCCATGCGGATAGTGAAACCACACCAGATAGCGCAACGCGTCGACCAGCGACCACGACTTCGCAGCCGCATCACCTTCGTACGTAAACGGGAAAATGCGCCGCGACTTGCCCTGCCGGTCGGTCACCACCAGCGGCTCGGCTGCACGATTGGGAATGTCATCAACATTGAAAATGCACGGTAGCGCCGCGACGTGCGCCGACCGCCCAACATAATGCTCCGCGTCAGCCGCCAACCCATCCTCAATTGCCCCGGTCCGCATGTAGCGCCCGAAGACCTGCGCGCGTTCATCCTGCGTCCAACGCACATAGACCGAAGTCGCGGTGATCAGGTACGCGTCGCGAACGCGCGGAAGCCCGGCGCGGTCCGAAGTCTGCAAGGTTGGATAGCCGTCAAATAGAACCAGGTCGTCGACGCGCACCCGCAGCCGGAGGTCGACGTTGTAGCGCGTCTGCGCCGCCAGCGCATCGAATGCATCATCCAACCGAACGCTCAGGTCGGCTGTGCACAACACGTCGTCGCTTCGTTGATCCACCTCGACAACGCTGACCCGGCCATCCGGAACAAACCTCCCGGAACCGGGCGCACTTTCCCGCTCAACCACGACAGCCGCGGACAACTCCGCACGATGTGTCGGCGCTCCGCTCATCCCTGCCCCGCAAGCTGTGTAAACAACAACGAAAACGCCTGCACCACCTGCCCCGTCGCCGGATGCACACGCCGTTCACCGCGACGCTCAAACTCAGAAACGACGCACCCCGCAAAGCTGCGTCCCAACGCATCCGCTACAACACCCACCTGCCCGCTGCCGATCAGCGCTTCGATGCCATCCTCAATCGCGCTCAGTTCCACATGCGACGCCGCGCGCAGCACCCCCCGCCAAACAATCTCCCGACTCGTACGCCCGAGCACATGCCGAAAAACCCCATCGACGCCCGGAAATGAAAAGTCGACGGCTTCCGCTTCCGCCTTGCCCGGCATCACGGAAACCACCGCATCCGACCCGAGAATGTTGTCGCCCGCGAACGTCGGAAGCGTCAGCGACACCGGTTTGTCCGCGATCCACGACTGCTCGATCACCACCTGCCGCTCATCGGCTGTGACCACCCGCTCCTCGATCTCGCTCAATCGCCAAGCGTCACCCAGCACCGCGCCCGTCAGCGACCCCGCGACGCGCTCCGCCACCAGGTACACGCCATGCCCATCCACATCCCCAAGCCGGGCGCCCACCGACGATCGCAGACTACGGTCCGTCACCGCCACGGTCACACGCACGGCGCCGGGAACCGCGTCATCGGCGCCAACCCGCTGCCGCCCATCCACCACAACAACCGCCGCCGGTGTCGCCGCGCGCAGCAACTGCGCATCGCGCGATTTGCGATCAGCAAACGCGCCGCCCGACACCTCGGCAAAGAGCGGCGAACCGCCCTCCTCCAGCGCCGCCAACACGGCTACAACCGCCGTCTCAATGTCACCGTATTCAGACAAGCCAATCCCTCTGATGTGTTCGCGACGGGATTAGGGAATTGCCAACATCCCCGATCACACGCGCCGCATTCCTACAGCCCTGCAAGTTCGTCGCGCGAAAGCACCGCCGCCTCACCGATCGTCGCGGCCACAGCCCCCGTCGCCGAATTGCCCGCGACCTGAGCGACGCTCGGCAGCACCACCTCCCCGCTCGCCACCCGTGACAACCACGTCAGCGCCGCGCGTTGCCGCTCATGCACGTCCGCCGGCACTGGTGGTCGCCGCGCGTGAAGCCGGTACTCCGCAAGGTCAAGCGCGACCGCCGCCAACAACCCCGCCAACTCGCCGTGCCGCGAAAGATCGATCGGAACGCGGTAGCGGCGGGCGAGGTAGCTGTCCACCTCGCCCTCCGCCGCCAACCGCTCCGCGTCCACCACCGCCTCGTTGGCATTGCCCGTGCCCGCGTCGTCGGTGAGTTGCACATACCCGCTCGGCCCAAGCCGCAAGGCAATGTCCTCAGTCGTGATGTATGCCATCGAAGCGCCCTCACCCGTGAATCATGGAAACCAAGTCAACGCCGGCCGCCCCTACGATTCCGCGAGCGTCGCCTGCACCGCATACTGCCAGTACCCGTATGCCATGCGATAACGCGCCCGAACGCCGAACAGATACTTCTCGCGCTTGAACGCGTCTTCGCTGTCATCCGCGAGTGCCGTGAACTCGATCGGCTCGCGATCTTGAAAGATGAAAGGCCGGACCACGGCATTGGTCTTGAGCAGGTACCACGTGTCGGTGCTCGTCAACCACGGAAACGCCACGACCCGCGCCGCGCCGTCGAGCACGTTCGTCCCGCCGCCCGCCAGCGTACCGTTCACCGACTCCAGCGCTGGGAAATACAGATTCGGCGGTACGACGCAATACAGCCCGTCCGCGGTCAAGGCCATCGGCTCGCCCTGATCGTCCTTCTGTGCGAGCAAACGCGATACCGCGGCCACCAGCGAACTGCGAAACTCATCGCTCGAAGGGTTGCTCGGAACCGACGCGCTTGAGGAGAGCACATTGCTCTGTGTACCGCTCGCACCGCTCACGTGACTGGCGCTGAAGAACGGCACGCCGTCGTAGCTCAGGTAACCGGCTTGGTCGCCGTTGGCGAGCAACTGCGCAATCAGGTAATCCTTGTGCGTCGCGGCACGATCCGCGAGTTCGCCGACGCGCACGCGAATCTGTCCGGTCTGATCGTCGGAAATCTCATCGCGATCGACCTCCAGCGTCGCCTCGTACTTGAGATTCTCAAGCGAGTATGACTCGCTGCGCAACCCGCGTGCTAAACGCCCGTCCGCCCACTCACGCATCTGCGGCACACTGCCCAGCCAGCGATAGATCTCGGTGTGCGTGGTCGAAACCACGCGCGTGGCCAGTTGCCGGTAATGTGCCGGCGCCGCCTCGAAGCGATTGAAAAACTCGCTCCGCAACCCCTTGGTCAACAACCCCGTATTGATAATCGCCACCAGAATGCTCCTATCCCCAAGTCAATCTTGAGTTCGCGTTCTCTTCATGACGAGGCCAATGACGTTCGTCACCTGTCATTCGTCACTCGTCACCCGCGGTCGCGCAGCGACCGCGCTACGCCTCAACCGAAATGTCCGCGTCCGCGCCGCCAATCGATGCCACCGCCACCCAGTCGCCGTTGCCATCCGCGATGATGTGGATGAAGTCGCCGATGTCGGTGATCGACACGTACTTGTTGTCCGCCTGCTTCGCGCCCTTCACATAGACACCGCCCGCCGCGCCGGGCGCGATGCGCAGTTCCTGATCCGCCATGCAAACGAACTTGAACGCCGTGCCTTCAGGCGGCGATTGCGGCAGCGTCACAGTCACTGCACCCGCCGCGCCCAAATTGGTGAATACCCCACCCGACTGCCGCGCCGTCAGTGTGAAAGAAGCCGTGCGATGTTCAACGCGTTCACCGGGCAACCCCGCATCCGTCGGCAAACGCAGAATAATCGTGCCGCTGCTCGCGATCCCGCGCACGTGCCCGACGAACGTCGCCTGTTGCGGATCGAACGTCAGCGTCGCGTCATCGCTCGCGTACACGCGCCTTCCGATGTCGGCTTGCGTCGAGCCCGAAAGTGTCAGTTCGAAATCACCGAGCGTGTACACGCGCCCCGACACGTCGCCGTCGTCGCCGCCGCTGTTGTCCATCTCCTCGTAGGCGATGCCCGCGAAGTCGCCCGCGCCGGATACCGGCTGGGCGTACCCGGTGGCGTTGAATTCCACGAACGCCCCCTTGAAGATCTGCTCGCGCGCAGCCACCGCGACGCTGCGCAGCTCCTGATCCACGTAGTGGTCCACTTCCCGATTGGCCGTCAGTGCCATGTTCTGTCACTCCCACCGTTAACTGTTCCGCGATCCGCCAAACGGACCATGCCCGCACCTGCGCCGCGCACCGGCGGACAGGCGCTAGTTCAACCGCTCGCGCAGCGCTTCCGCAACGTACGCGTCCTCGCTGGTCAGCCCCTGGAGCACCCGATTGGCGCGGTATTCGCGCCGCGCGTGCGCCGCGTTGCTGGTTTCCCGCGCATTGCCGCCGCCCGCCGGCGGAGCCGTTCTGCCCACCGTCACCACCACCGGCGCGGTTCGCAGCCACTCGTCAAAAAGTGCTCGATCAGCCAGCGCCAGCGACAGCGCCCACTCGCGCTGCGCAGCGGTCAATTTGCCCGTCGCAGTCGCGACAATCACCAACTCTTCCGCGTCGCGCCGAGCAGCCGCTTCCTCCATCACGGCTAACCGCGCCTCAGCGGCTGCCAGCACGGTGTGCGCATCCGCGTCCGGCGCCAAAGCAAGCCGCTGCGACAGCGCCGCCAGCACCGCGCCTTCGTCCTCACACGCCGCGCCGCGCGCATCGTTCACCACCGGCGTCATCCCAACAATCGCCGGCTTGTTGGTCAGCGCCACCGAATGCAGCGCCACCAGTCGCCGATCGTCCTTGCGAATGAGCGCCACCGGCGAGAGATAACGATACGCCCGCGAAGCCAGCACGCGTCGCCCTTCGTCCGTCCAATTCACCGTCGCGACGATGCCCTCGCCCGCAACCGCGGCAAGCGCCGTAATCCAACCCGCAGCCGGTGCCGTACCCTGCGGAGACGCATAAGCTCCGCCAAGCGTTTGATGCTCGAAGTCGATCGGCAGATCGGTGGCGTGCGCCGCGAAGGCAGCCACCACCGCGTCACCGGCTTCCGCGTCCACCACAAACGCGCCGCTCGTGCTTTCCACTTCGCCCCACGGCGCGACCACCACGCGCTGCGGCACGTCGCCGCTCAACTCCGCGCCGACAAGCCGCGCCAGCACCGGGTCGCGATCAGCGCCCGTTGATCCTGTTGGTTTTTCGCAATTCGCCATGCCTCTCCCCTGCTAGATATGCCTGCTTCCGGCGGGTGCGCCGGCGCTACAAACGACTAACCTGTCGACCGATTCACGAATTCGTGGAAGTGTTCGCGCCGCCGAGCACCGGCTCGCCATCCGCGACCGCGGGAATCCCCAGCGCTGTCCGCGTCCACGCAAGCGGAACCGGCACGCCCAAACGGTTGACGGCTGCGTCGAGCACGTCGGTGAATTCGTTGAGATTGCGCGGCACATCAAGCTCGCGCTGGAAGTACGGTACCGGCGCATCCGAGCCGAAACGCAAACGCGTCAGCGGCGTGAGCACGTCGCGGCGAATCGTCCGCGCTTCCTTGCGCATATCGTCGGCGCGAATGTCCTTGCGCACTTCCTCGTGGATCTTTGTCGCCCCGAACGACCCGCCCAGCCCCGGCGTTTCCGTCGTCAGCGTCTGCCCGAGCCAGGCCTTGCTCGTCTCGCGGTTGAGAAAATCGCAAAGATCCTCGTATGGCGGCGGCGCTTTGCCCTGTCCCGCCTCGACGAATTGAAGCTCGATCGCGTTGCTGAACACACCCGCCGCGTTGCTCCCCAGCGTTTCGAGCATGTGCAGCATTTCCTGCTTTTCCTCGGGCGTAACCGACGCGTCGTAGCGCGCGATGCGCACCGGCATACCGAAAAGCTCGGCGAAGATCATCCAGTCCTTCAACGCCAGATTCTTCGCCAGGAACACCAGCGCCGTCGCGCGCAACAACCCACCGCACATCGGGTGCCCGCTCACGGCGTGCGGCGAATGCACAATGAACTTGTTCGGCAGAAGCGCGACCCCCTCGCGATCGTGCTCCGCGGTAAGCACGCGCGGACGATCCAACGCGTCGAACGTGATGCGATTAAAGTCAACCGGCAACACATCAACAAGCGTCAACCCTTCCGCACCGCTGTCCCACACCAACTCCGCGAGCGCAATGTTGCGCCCCAGCGCAAGCGCCAAATGCTGCAAAACATCATCAAACGTCTCGATGCGCGCAAGCACGCCACGGCAATAGTCCGCCGCGGCATCCGCTGCCGAACGATCCACCCCCGCCACCACGTCAGCCGCACTCGCCACCGTCCAAGGCAATCCGGTCAGCGCCAATCGCCGCTTGCTCGCCACCGCGTAGAGATGCGCATCCTTCTCCTCCATCTCCTCGAAAAGCTGCATCGCCTGCGACACATCGCCCGCGTCCGCATCGTGCAGAATCGCCGTCAAGCGCCGCGGCGTCAGCCCCGTGGACGGATAGTCGCGCGCCACATCGGCCATACGCGGCGAAAGCAGACGCCCTACCCCAGGCCGGCGAGCGCCATCACCCCGCGCGCCGCGAATACTGTTCACCACGCGCGATGCCCAACCCAATCCCGCCATCTCTCACCCCCAAATTCCGGGTCACTAAACAATGACCAGTGATCTTCGATCTGTGATCTTTGATCCGACTACCACACCCCGCGCCGCCCATACTGCACCGGCTTGACGCGCAGCATCTCGATCGGCCCGGGTGCTTGCTCCGCCGCCTGTACGGCAAGAGCAGCCGCCCAAAACCGATCCGCGTGGTGCCCGTCACGCCGCGACGCCCCGAGCGTCATTTGCCCGGTCGCGCTCGTCCGCCGTTCGATGCTGTGCCAGTCATTGCGAATTGCCTCATCCACCGGAATGCGAATGCGTTGATCCTCGACCGCGATCCGCAATCGGCCCGCGAGTTGCGTCTTGATGCCCGCCGTAAACGTCACGGCTTCGATGCGATGCTTCCCGAATTGCGTCTGCGCTTCCTCCGCAAGCTGCATGCCCAGTCCGCCGGCATCAATGCAGCAACGCCGCAAACTCCGCAGCCGCAGGTACTCGCTCATCCGCTCGAACTGCCTGCGAAACGTCGCCCCGGAAATCTCAAGCACGCTCCGCGTCACCAACGCATCCGCGCGCCGCGCCAGCACCCAAATCACCGTCAGATCGCGCCGCCGCCCGATATCCACCCCGGCATACAACTCCTCCCGCGGGTGCAAGTCGCACGCGGGTGTGTACTTTTCAAGGTCCGCGTCCTCGCACGCGGCGATTTGTTCATAGGTGAGGTATGCCGTGGCTTCGTCGAGAAACTCGCAGAGAAACTCCTGGCGAAACAACTCCTCGTCGCCCATGCTTCGCCGCACCGTCTCGATGTCGACATCCAGCCCCTGCCGAACCGCGTCGGGCAGCGTCACCGTTGAATGCGAAAAACGCGGGTTGTCCCGCAGCCGGGCAAACATGTTGGCAATTCCCTTAGGCGTGGAGGCAACGTCCAGTTCCCCGTCGCCGCGCAGCAGCGTGGGAAACATCGCCGCCCAGATGTCGCGATCCTCCGCGTGCATCGCGAACTCGTCGAGGAACACATCGCCCGTGAAACCCCGCGCCGTCTGCGGATTCGCCGGTAGCCCAATAATGCGCACCCCGCCCGGCAACCGAATCTCAAGTTGCTTGAAACGCGTGCTCGCGAAGTAACGATCGCCCAGCGCCTCCGACGCGATCTTCAGCGCCGCGCAGTGCTGCCGCACCTTCGCCATGAGTTCCCGGCTTTGGCGTTCGCCGGCGGAGAGGAACACCTGCGTTCGCCGCCGCTGCAAACCGCGCAGCAATCGCCGCAGGGATTTCGTGAAGCTCTTGCCCGTCTGCCGCGACCAGCAACACCAGCGAAACCGCGCGTCGCACTCCACATCCGCGCGCTGATACGCCAGCAGCGGAACCGCCGGTTTCACCTCGGCGGGCAGCTTACCCGCGGACGCCTGCCCCGCATCGCCAGGATGGACCGACTCCGCGTGCGTCATCGGCCAGACAACTTGCCGGGCGCTACACAAACCAACGGCCCGCACTGTGTCCCGCATCTACGCTTGCCACGCATGCGCCGTCGCGATACAACGCCCCTTCGTGCTTTGGGGACGAATCACTGCCAGCAGAGCGGAGCGACATCTTGGGATTTTCACGCCGGACAACGCGGTGGTTTGGGGCATGGTGGGTTGTGGCGTGCTGCGCGCCGCTGACGGTGCGATCGGCTGAGCCTGCCGTAGCTCCGCCCGATCCCGCGCAGTGGATCGCCGACTACGCCATCTACTTTGGTCAAAACATCAGCGACCCCGCGCCGGACGACGGCGAGTACGTGCTTGCGTGGCTCGATGTGGCGGTACGCGTTTCCCCCGATCTTGCGGAAGCGCACCTTTGGCGCTACGACCTGCTCACCCGCATGAAGCGTCCGGACGAAGCCCGGGCTGCGCTCGCCGACTATTGCCGCAGCGCTCCCGACGACCTCAGCGCCGCCTTCAACCTGCTCGACCTCCAGTTCGCCGCCGCCAAGAAAGCGGAAGATCGCCTGCAACTCTGTCGCGACCGACTCGCCGAATCCGACATCGCTCACGAGTTCGCCAGCGACCTGCATCGTCGCATCGCGGAAATCATCTTCGCCCAGGGCGATACTGCCGGAGCAATCAACGAAGCGCGGCAAGCCGTGAACCTCGTCCCGCTCAATCTTCCTGCGCAGCAACTGCTCGCGATGCTTGAGAACCGCGCGACAGAACCCGCGACGCAGGTGGAGCTGTTGCTCACGGAGTTGGGCGTGCGTCCAGCATCCGTCGACGCCCGCTGGCGACTCGCGGACACGCTCGCAGCCCTGGGCATGACGGATGATGCGCTCGCGTGGTATGCACACACCGAGACCGCGCTTGCCCGGCAGAATCCCGGGAATCCCCCGCCATTTGATTTGTTACTCGCGACCGCCGATGTCCGCGCTGATTCCGGTGACTACGAAGGCGCCATCGCCGACTGCAACCGCATCCTGTCCGCGGATCCGGAGAACCTGGCTGCCGCTCACAAGCTCATTCTCATCGCGCGGCGTGCGGAACGCAGCCAAACCGCGAAAACCCAAACCGAACAACTCGCGCTCAACCTCAGCAAGATCGAGGAACAAGCGGTAACCCTACGCAACCCTGCCGTGTGCTACCAGATTGCTCTATTCCACCTGGACATCGACTTTGACGCGACCCGCGCCCTCGAATTCGCCCGTCATGCCGACGGATTTCGTCCCAACAACATCGACATCCGTACCGCCCTCGGCAGAGCGCTGCTCGACAACAACAAACTCGACGAAGCCATCAGCGTCTTGCAGCCCATCGCACCCGCCGATGCGGACGCAGCCCTCGCGCTCGCCCGCGCCTTGCGATCACAGAACCGGCCCGACGAAGCGACAGCCGTCCTTCAGGAAGCAGCCCGTCACCGCTTCGCCGGGGAGTCGTACCGGAAAATCCAAGCCGTGCTCCGCGAACTGCACGCGGACATCCCGCCCCAACCAAACCGCGCCGCCGTGCGCAACACGCTCGATGCGTTTGACTCGGCTGTGCTCGACTTCAATGTCAACCCAGCCGACGCCATCGCATTCGCGGTGAAGCTTCGCAACGATGAGCTTCCCATCACTGCGGCGATCTTCGCGGACGTGACACTGACGAATGTCGGATCGTATCCGGTGACGATTGGTGACAACCGCATGCTGCCACCGCACGTGGCCGTCAACATGATTGGCGATCGCAAGGATGCAACGCTGCACACCGGCTACCTGACGATCGACCTCAACAAACGCTACGTGCTGTTTCCCGGCGAGCACATGACCGTGCCCGCTCGGCTTGGATCTGTGGCCATTCGCCCCGAACTTTGGTATCAGCCGCAGCGCAAAAGCTCGTTCACCTTCACGTTCACGCTCGCGCCGATCCTGACGGACGAAGGCGAAATCGTACCTCAGTTCCCCGACCTCGCGCCGGTGACCTGCACGCTCAAGCGTCGCCCGGTAGAAGCATCGCGCCCGTCGCTCGACCGCTTGATCGCCCAGTTGCAGACCGGCAGCGAACCCGAGCGCTTGGCCGCGGTCGACATCGTCGACGCGCTGCTCAACGAACGCATCGAGGCGATTCAATCGACCGTTCAGGACTACCCGGCCTCGGTCGTCACGGTGAAAGAACTTAATGGCCTGCTGTTTTCCGCGCTTAGCGACGCGTCGCCGATCGTGCGCGCCAAAGCCGCGTACCAGTTCAACTTCGGCAAGCTCGACGACGACACCATCGCCAAGCTCGCACCGCTGCTCGCCGATCCAGACTTCCTGCCGCGCCTGGTGGTGTGCGATCTCTTCGGCAAACGCCAACGCAAAGTCTTTCTCCCGGTCCTCGAACGCTTCCAGAAGGACCCCGACCCGCTGGTAGCCCGCGTGGCGACGCTGCACTACAAGCGCATAACGGAGTAGACGCACGAAGATACAAACGCGCATCCGTGCCACTGCTCTTGAGCAGTGGAGCAAGGCATTCACGATGGATTCCCTACCACGAAGGACGCGCGAAGCCTGGAACGAGCCCGGACATGCCCATTTCTTGACGTACTCTTGTTACCAACGACTACCGTTGCTGACTGGTGATCGCGCTCGTCGATGGGTTGTCGATGCGCTTGCCAGTACGCGGTCAACTCTTGACGTGGCACTCTGGGCATACGCGATCATGCCTGAACATGTGCACGTCCTGTTTTGCCCGCGGCGAGCTGACTATGAAATGCGGAGAATCCTCGCGAATTTGAAGCATCCGGTGAGTGATGCGGCGCGTGCGTTCTTGGATGAGTGCGAAAATGAAGAATGGCTCACACGCCTAACTGTGGAGTATCCTTCGCGCAGTACGTTTCGATTCTGGCAGCCAGGCGGCGGATACGACAAGAACCTGTTTCGTGGAAAAACCCTGCCGGCAGTAATCAACTACATTCATGCCAACCCGGTTCGACGCGGTTTGGTGGATGAGCCTTTGGATTGGAATTGGTCCAGCGCTCGCCACTGGGAGGGATACCGAGATGTCCCGCTTGAGATGGATGAGATCTTGACTTGATCAGCACCACTGCTCAAGAGCAGTGGCACACGGGCGGCACTACCGCTTACGTCAATCGCATGACCAGCACGAGCAGCAGCACAAACGCAAGCAGCCACGGTAGCGTGTTGAGCGCCGCCACCAGAATTGCGCTCGCCGACGAGGTGCGGCGTTGCGCCCGGGCTGACCGCACCGCGTTCAACTCGGCAAACAGCGCATCGTACGACCACAGCCTGCCCGACTCGATGGCTTCGCGGAGATGATCCGCATTGCCAAACCGATCGCGCGCGTTCGGCGCACACGCCTGCTCGATCACCCAACCAATCCGCGCCATGTCCCAGGCGTCCGAGGCGTCCGCGACGTGCTTCGGAATCTTGGGAAATGCACTGACATCCTCGCCGACCATGAGTTCGTAAAGCACGCGACCCAGCGCAAACGTGTCGGACGTCAGGTCCATCAGGCCGTCGGGCGGCATGTATTCCGGCGTCCCGACGTGGCTCGGCGTCGTCGTCTGTGCCGTGATCATCCCGATATCGCTGAGCGTCGGCTGGCGATTCACGAATACGATGTTCGCGGGCTTAATGTCGCGATGCGCAAGCCCGACCCGGTGCAGGTGCGATAATCCGCGGAGCAGCCGCAAGACAACCTCGATCGCCGTATCCGGGGAGATCGGTGCCCCCTGCATCACCCCGCGCAGCGTCAAAGGCCGATACCGCTCCGATACCGCGCCGCGAATCGGCTTGCGCGTGGACGCGTCGTCCGCAAGATCCATCGTGTAATACAGCTTGTCCCCGATCACGCCCACGTGATACACACGAATGAGATTCGGATGCGGCTGAACTTGGCGGCAAAACGACTCCAGCGCGGTAAGTTCGCGACATTGCAACGCGTCCTTTGGCAGCCGCGACAGGTCGATAACCTTCAGCGCACGAAACACGCCGACCCGATCGCGCACCGCCCACACGCTTCCAAACGCCCCCTCGCCACACAGGTGCAGGCACTCGTAATCAGGAATATCCCAATCCGACTTGGTCACGCCGGGCGAGCGTACAGGCGCCGCGTCTGCCACCCCGGTCGCGGCTTCTCGCACCGCGCGCCGCAGAATGCGACCGTCAAGGTTACCGCGCTGCAACCGTGCCAACATCTCACGACACAACACGCACGATTCGGTATGCACGAGTAATCTTTCGGCGATGTCGTCAGACAGCGCACCAGCTTCCAGCGACTTGAGCTGTCCAGCCTCCGGGCATTCCGCCATCACGCAAGCCCGTCCGCAAAATCACCCCAACGCTGCCGCAAACGCGTCAGCACCCGCGACTTCGCCACGTAGATCTGATTGGCTGACATGCCCAGCGCCTTCGACACCTCCTGCACCGGGCGTTCTTCGAGCACGTACATCTCGAACGCGCGAAACGTCGTCGGCGCCACTTCGCCGCGAATCTGATTGAGACAGTACAGCAAGTGCGTGCGATTCCACTCACGCTCCCACGAAAGCGGCGGATCAGCCTCACGCTGCTGCTCGCGCGCGAAGTCAGCCGTGCGCGCGGGAACCTCCTTGCGCTGCCGGCGAAGTTGATCGCTGACTTTGTGATCAATCATGCCGCGCAGCCAGCCGCGAAAACTCACCTGCCTTCGAAAACTCTGAATGCCCGTCGCGATCGCCGACATGCACTGCTGCGCGATATCCTCCGCCTCCTCACGCGACAAGCCACGCGTCAGCGCATACTTGTGCAACATAGGCCGGTAGACCTTGTCGAACTCCTCCCAGGAGAGTGCGTCCTCGGGATTCTTGATCCGACTCAGCAGACTTGTCCGCGTATCCATAGCCCCACCGCCCGTAACCCACGCGAGTCCAGCATCATCAACACCACCTGGCACCATGCACCGACAGGGGTCTGTCACCGCAAATCTGTCGGTGACGCCGTCACACCGCGCATTCCATTATAGCGGCCTGGGGGCATTCCCTGTTGGGTTTGTGCCGATTTCTCTCAGAATTGGGAATGTGCCCGGGGAAACTTTTTTCCCGGACCCGTGTAAGAAATCCGGACAGATCGCGACACCCTGGTAGACGTTCCAACAAACGCTACGAAGCGCCTCCTCCGGAAGCAGTGCGCCGCGAGCGGAACCAGGCGCTGCCCGACCAGCGTCCCGCTCCGGCGCCGCCGGTGGACGCGCACTTTGCGTGCGCCACCCGGTCCATAACACAACCTCATCACAGTCCGAGTGTAACTTCCATCAGGTTCCGCGGACTCGAGTCTTGAAAAACTGTTGAGGGGTTTCCCGAAGCTACCATCAGGCAAGGTACAAAAAAACATCGCCCTAACCGGCGATGATTGTCATGTGTCCAGTTTCTTGCGGACGTCAATTCTAAGTGTCGTAGGCTTGGGCGATTCACACGACAAGTGTGCCAACTAATCGCGATCTCGTGATGTGGCATTCCCCACAGGTTCCGCCGCCGCAACCGCCGTGATACTCATCGGCTCCGCGTTGCCGCCTGCAACCGCTCCGGAGTTCGGCGACGCCCAGCCATGCCGACGCGCCAACATTTTGATGTCGTCCGGCAGATCAAACCGCTCGGGTGCCATCTTCGTGTTCACTCGAATCTTGTCGAAGTCCACGCGCTGCTCGCGGCCCATCGTCCGCATGATCTCGCGATGCGCAATCTTCACCCCGCCAACCTCACGATACTCCTCGCGAACCATCTGCACGGGGATTTCCCCCATCGGCGTCGTCGCGACATAATCCATGCGCACCAGCAGCCCGCTACCTGCCGCAAAGTACGCGGTATCCGAACCCCCATCCGCGCGATAGCGCACCACCTTGTAACAATCCTGCCCCTCAACCGCCTCCCGGCCCGTGCATTCCGCGCGCACATACAACTCGCGCCAGTGATACTCCGCGTTGAAACGATCCGCCCGCAACTTGAACGCCCGTGACGCCCCTTTCAACACCTGCGGCCCCTGCATCATCGACTTCGTCCAGACCACCTCGCCGTTACATCCCTCTTCGACAAGCCCGAGCCCCTCCGTCTCCATCGCAAGGTAGGTCATCCGCGGCTCCGCGTAGTAACCCTTCACCTTCGCGGTGATGCCCATGCCCACGTATTCCAGCGAACCGGTCATTACGCGATCGCGAATCGCCGCGTACGCATCCGCACCACCGGTCACCTCGATAAAGCGATCAAGCACCTCGGCGCCAGTCGGCAGCGTAGCGTTCGCCGTCGTCGCTGTCGGCGGCACAATGACTTCGGCCGGCGCGCTCACCTCTGCCGGTGCGTCCGAGATCTCAACGGGCACCACTTCCATCGTGTCGTCCGCAAACGCAACTGGCGCAGCGCAAACGCTCAGCGCAAGCACCACCGCGCCGCAACGTACAAGCAAACCGCCACCACTAGGATGCCGACGCCAGGCTCGCATTCTCACCCACCTCACGCATCTGAATCGTCTTTACCCCGTCGTCCTCGTCCGCAATCTCCGCGGCTGGTTCTGCCGCTTCAACTTTCGGGGCAGCCTCAACAACGGGTGCAACCTCGACAAGCGCAGCAGACCCAACCGGCGCCGGCGATTGTTTCGTCAGCAATTCGTCCGCGACCAACACCGGCTCATCCGCCTCGAGCGTCGGCAAACCGCTGCGCACGCGGATCCAGTTCCGCGCCGCCCCCAGGACCGGGTCGTCCCCGGCGAGCAGCGCCGCCCGCGTGACCGGCACCACCTCGTCGGGGACAATTCCCGATCCCTCCAATGTCTCACCGCCCAGCGAAACGTAGTTCGCCACCGCGTGTTGAAAACGATCACCGTTCGGAAGCTTCCGCACCAGCGAAGGCAAAGCAGCCGCTGCCGTCGACGTGCCAAACACCCGCGCGCGACCCAGATCGCGCAGACCAGCCGCCAGAATCTCCGACGTCGATGCCGACACACCATCCACCAGGACCGCCAGCGGCCCGTCATACGTCGTAGGCCGGGGCGCCACCGCGAAACGCAGCGTCAGGTCGCGCATCTCGACCGTGCCCAGGTAGCGATCCTCATCACGAATGAACCAACCGGCGATCCCGCGTGCCATCGCGCTGATCCCGCCCTGATTTCCGCGCAAATCAAGCACAAACCCCGGCGCGTCCAGGTTGTTCATCACCGCAGCCTCAAGCGCCGGCATCACCGCCGGCGGATCGAGGAACGCGTTCATGCGAAAGTAAACCGTACCGTCATCGAGCACTTTCGATTCCGACCACACGTGAATCGGCGGCAGCAAACCGTAGCGCGTCTTGTGCCCGCGCGGTACACCGAACGGCACGTCGAGTTGGACGAGTTTGTCGTCGTCGTTGAGCAACCCGAGTTCGACCTTATCGCCCGTCGGACCGAGCAGCCGAGACTGCACCGATCGCGCCAGCGCCAATCGCCGCACGGGCCGATCTTCGAACCGATCCTCGACGCGTTCGATAATCCCCTCAACCGGTTTGCCGTCGATCGACTGCACCACCCATCCCGGCTTGACGCCGAGCACTGCTGCCGGCGACTTGGGAAACACCTCAACGACCACCGCCTCGCCATCGAGCACGCGCACGACGATCCCCGTGTCACCGCGATCGAGACGCTGCATCGCGTCCTGAATCGCGGGCGCGACCTTCGCAAGCGTCTCATCCGAACCGCTCGCGGCCCGATCGCTCGCCCGCCCTGGATTTGTCGGGATCACCGCGAAATGGGAACTTCCCAATTGGCCGATCAGGTCCGCCATCGTGCGGCGGGCGTCGGCCATCGTCGCGTCTTCCGCGACCTGCGGGCGCAGCCGTTCGCGCGCCCCTTCCCAATCGACGCCACCCAGCGACTTATCCCAATGCTGATCGCGGATCGTCTTCCAGATCGTGTCAAACGAATCGACGTTGAGCGTCTTCTGCCACGGCGAGAGCTGCGCCTGATCGTAGCGTCGCGCCTTGCGACACCCCGACAGCGCCACCACCATGACCAGCGCAACGATACCGCAGCCCGTCAGCCCGCCGCGCAGGCTGCACCGCGTGCCCCCAATGTTGTGAATACGCATGCCTTCAGTCCGTTAAAGGCCGGTGTGAAATCCGGTGCGCGACCGCGCATGTCAGCACACCCAGGCGTCATCCTGACGCCGTCAGCCGCAGTTTAAGCGCTATCTCCTGCAAATTGCAGTCAAAAATCACAGAGCATTAGAACGGCAAGTCACAGACGACCCACCGAAACCGCAGAAGCAGTGATATCGGCACAACCAGGAACAGCACGGCAACCCCCGCCAACCATCAATCAAATCGCGACTACCAGTACTGATATCCACGATCAAGCAAGCAGAGTTCGCTTCATCGCAAGTCAGAACCCCCCGCGCCAAGCGGGGGGCAGAACCACGAGGGCACCCAACGTTTTCCAACCCGCCCCGAGCTTTCGCAGCGACACCCGTCAACCACCCCGCGCCAACCCAAGCTCGAAATACAACGCCCCCGGAATTGGATTTTCGCAATACGGCCCGATCTCCCGGAACCCCAGCGCACGATACAACCCGATCGCGCCCGTCATCTCAGGCACCGTGTCGAGACGCATGCGCGCGTACCCGAGCTGCCGCCCGAGCGACACGATCGTCTCCGCCAAGCGCCTCCCCAACCCGTGTCCACGAAACGCAGGCAGCACGAACAGCCGCTTCATCTCGCACGCGTCGTCGCCCAAGGGCCGGACCGCCACGCAGCCCGCGTCCACTCCACCGCCGCGCGCCAGCAAGACGCGCCCGCGCGGCGCCGCGTACGCCCCCGGCAGCGTGTCCAGCTCCTCGTCGAATCCCTGGAAACACAGGTCGAAATCCAGCGACTCGCCGTACGCCCAGAAGAGCGACCGCACCACCACAACATCCTGTGGAAACTGCGCTTCGACGATTTCCCACATCGCCGCACCTCGCACTCAAATCACCGATTTCGCCACCACGCGAATCCGATTGTAGCACGCCCACCGCCCCCAACACCACCGCGTTTGCCGCCGCACACCCGCCCGCATAAAGTCTTTGCGTTCGGGCAGTGTCAACCCCGCCCGCGAGCGGGGCACGAGCAACTCAAACGAAACGCAGCGGAGACACGCGTGGTAACATCATTGAACGAAAACGAACGCCGCGTCCTCGGGTCGCTCATGGAAAAATCCATGGCTCAGCCCGACTACTACCCCATGACCGAGAACGCCCTCGTCGCCGCCTGCAACCAGAAGCAGAACCGCGACCCGGTCATGGACCTCGACGGCGACGACATCTGGAACGCCCTGGAATCGCTGCGGACCAGCGGCCTCGTGGGCATGGTTCTGCCCGCGCCCGGCGCCCGCTCGAAGCGCTTCAAACACGAAGCCGAGACGCATTTCGGCTGGCACAAACGCGAACGCGCCATCATGACCGAGCTGCTGCTCCGCGGCCCGCAAACCGTCGGCGAACTCCGCACGCGTTGCTCGCGCTTTGTCCCCTTCGACGACCTGGAAGCCGTCACCATCGTGCTCGACAACCTCGCCCAACTCGATCAACCGATGGTCGCTGCCCTCCCGCGCGAACCGGGCCGCTCCGCCATCCGCTACACGCACCTGCTCTATCCCGAGGGCGAGACGCCAGCCATCGCGCCGGCAAGCGAAAGCACGCACGCGTCACCCACAGTACATTCCGCGCCACCGGTCGCGCAATCAAACGGCACCGTGCAACAGGAAATCGAGAATCTCCAATCGGAAGTGGCGGAACTTCACGAAACGCTCGCGGACTTCCGCAAGCGACTCGAAGCCATCGAAAGTCAGTTGCTGTGATCGCGAGCGCGCGTACGGCGCACTCCCCTGTGGGATCGGTTTTCTAACCTGTCACGACCGGCTGGAAAGCCGGTCCCACAGAGAGATGGGACTTGATCCCACAGAAAGATGGGATTTGATTATGACCCTTGACGCAACCCGCATCGAAAACATCGGAGCCGATTGGCAAAAGCAGTTGGCCTACGTGATCGACACCGTTCGCGAACTCAGCAGCCAAACCGATCCGCAAGCCATGGTGCAAAAGTACGGCGAACGCGTTCGCAAAACGCTGCCCGTCGATGGCACGGTATCCATCAGCCGGCGCGGACTTGATGCCCCGCACTTTCGCATCACCCGCAGCAGCCGGTGGTCTGAAGCTGTCGATCCCTGGAAACAGAAAGACCGCTTGCCCCTGCTCACCGGCGGGCTGCTCGCGGAACTCATCTATGGCGACGAGCCGCGTCTGATCGACGACCTCGAAATCCCCCACGACGATCCCGCAGCCGAATATCTCGCGGGTTTTCGCTCGCTCATCGCCCTGCCGCACTACGACGGCGGCGTCGCGCAGAACATGGTCGTCCTGCTGCGCCGCGACCGCGCCGCGTTTGCCCGTGAAGATTTTCCCAACCAGGTGCTCACCAGCAGCCTCTTTGGCCGGGCCACCTACAACCTCGTACTCTCGCGCGAACTCAAGACCGCGTACGATGCCGTCGATGCCGAGCTCAAGGTCATCGCCAACATCCAGCGCTCGCTCTTGCCGCAAGAACTACCCGAAATCCCCACCATGGAAATCGCGACGCACTACGCCACCGCGCGCCGCGCCGGTGGGGACTACTACGATTTCTTCGAGCTGCCCGAAGGCAAATGGGGAATTCTCATCGCCGACGTCTCGGGCCACGGAACTCCAGCAGCCGTGCTGATGGCCGTCACGCACAGCCTCGCGCACGCGCTCTGCGTCCCGCAGTGCAGCCCCACGCGCATGCTAACGCACCTGAACAAGCGACTGTCCGAGCGCTACACCATCGATGGCGGCACCTTCGTCACCGCGATGTACGCGATCTACAACCCCGCCAAGCGCGAACTCACCTATGCGTCCGCCGGCCACCCGCCGCCCCGGCTCAAGCGCTGCGCCGACGGTTCGATCTTCTCGCTCGACGCGGTCGGTGGTTTGCCGCTGGGCATTCTCCCCAACGAGACCTACGAGGAGCATACGGAGACGCTCACGCCCGGCGACCAGTTGATCATCTACACCGACGGAATCACCGAAGCCGCGAACCCGCAAGGCGAAATGTTCGGCCCCGCGCGCCTCGACACTGTCCTTGAGGACTGCACGCTCTACGCCTCCGGCCTCATCCAACGCCTGCTCGACACCGTCAACAACTTCGCCGCGGGCCACCCCGCCGACGACGACCAGACGGTGGTCGTAGCCAAAATCTCATAAGTAAAATAGACAACGCGCAGCAGCAACAAGCGTTACCATAAAGCAGAAACCAAACCCCTCCCCCTCCGGGGGAGGCAGGGTGGGGGTGAAAATACAAACGCAACGCGGATATGTAATTTCCCAACAAGCAAGGCGCCCCACATGCGTCAAACGAAAGCGCACATAGCAAGCATCACCTGCCTCGTAGGCGTCACTGGCTGTGGCGTCATCCCGTCGCCCGAAGACGTCAGCCGCCTCTTCCTCTACCCCGACTACACCTGCACGGAAATCGCCGACGAGTTGGGCGTGCCCGCGCCGTTTGAGCCGGTCGACCCCGGCGACATCGGATTGGCCTTTGGAGACTTCAGCGTCACCAGCGCCAACGGCGCGACGATCAATGGCTGGTACATCCCCCCGCCCGCGAACACCGACGGATTCGTCGAACCGCGCGGCGCCGTCATCCTGCTCCACGGCAATGTCGGTTCGCGCGCCTGCTCACTCCCTTGGGTTTCCGCAATCACGAGCAACGGATTCGCAGCCGTCACCTTCGATTACCAGGGCTTTGGCGACAGCGCAGGAACCCCCAACCTCGCAACGCTATATCAAGACAGTTCCGCCGTATTGGACTGGACCTTGGCGCATGCAGCGGCGGCAGGAACGCCCGTGCACCTGCTCGGCGTATCGCTGGGAACCGCACCAGCAGCCGGGCTCGCGCTCAACCGACCCGCTGACGTCGCAACCGTCGCGCTCGACAGCCCCTTCGATCCACTCGCGCGCATCCGCAGTGCAGCGTACCACTACGGCGTCCCACCATTCCTCGTCGAGTACTACGCGCGCATAGAGTTTTCCTGGCTCTTCGCAACGCGCGACCGACTGAGCGAAATCGCAACCCCGGCGATCTTCCTCATCGGCGCGGAAGACACCTCGTCCCCACCAGCCGACGCGCAATCGCTTTTCAATGCGTGGGGATCAACCGACAAGTCGTATTGGACCTTCGCGGACCTGTCGCATGTGCAGGCAGTATTCTACGCAACCAGCGAATACGAAACCCTGCTCAACGAAATCTGGAGCAGTTCGCTCGCGAATTGAATCGGAAGCAGAAGTGGCTAACGTCGCCGCCGCGTCGCGAATAAACCCATCAACCCGAACAGGGCAAATGCCTGTGGTTCGGGCACAGGGATGTAGTCAACCGTCAAACGAAGTTGAGCGGCATCGGGATCGCTGATCGTATGCGTCGAAGCAGCCCCGCCTACGGATTCGAAATTCAATCCAAACCAGCCCGCGTCGGCATCGATGCGTTCTTGAAGCAACCCGGTCACATCGATGGAATTGTTAGACCCCAAAGCAAACGGAGCCGTCGCAGCCAGCGGACTGACGGGATCATGGAAATTCCCCAGCACGCCGTCGGACACATAAGACCGGGCAATCGCCTGCCCCGGCGTGGAGATCACCGAGATCACAAACGAAACCGTCGCACTGGTAATCGTCGCGCCCTCAATGGCTGAGAGATCGACCGCCATGGCTGTGTTCCAGTTCGTGGAGATATCGAAGTAGGCTTGGTGGTTGAGGCTCAAGTTGCTCTGCACAAACCCCGGCCCGCTGTAAACACCGGCAGTCTCCGACTCCACCGTCACGAGATTGTGCAATTCGTAAGTGATCAGGTCCGCGCGCGCCGACCTCGCAGCCAGCGCCAAGGCAACAGCGAACGTACTCACGCACAATCGTCGCACAGCCATTCCGCTCCCAACATTCAAACACCATCCCAACATAGCCACCCGCCCCTTCCTTGGAACAACTCCGCCGACCCCCATCGCGCCGCACACCGCGCGCAAAAAAAGAGAGAGTCCGCACCCGGCAAACTCTCTCTCCCTGATTCCCGATTGTCCGCAACGAAGTATTCGCCCCGACGCGCTATGCGGAATCTACCCGATGTCCCGCCGTTCACGCAAGCAATAGATTCGCGCGTACCACAGCGTGCAAGCACGACGCACGCAGGCAAACACCCCACATCGACACTTGCGTCAAGGCAGGTCAACTACGCTGTTTTGATAATCCGCGAAATCGTCGAGATCGACGTCCTGATCGGCATCGAGATCGGCGCACACGCACTCACCGATGACCGCAACACCCGGCCCGTCAACGCACGCGGCGAAATCCGTCGCGGTGTAGCCCGCGTCACCGGGCCCGCAATACGACAAGCGGAAGTGATGCACCGCCTGGCTGGATACATTGGCTTGATAGTTCACCAGCAACTTGCCGGGCTGAATCGTCACCGGCTGATCGATCGACGCACCGCCCTCGGTAACCGCAGCCGCTCGAATCCGCGCGTCGTTCGTCCACGCCGCCGGTCGATCGATCGCGATCGTCCCGTCATCGCCCCGCGGTTGATGGATCAGCACCTCGTTCGCGCCGCGTTCGAGAAGGATGTAGTGCGGCGAACTCCCCGACAGCGCCTGCCCGTACAGCGTCGAGAACACCCCGCCGAGCACGTCACCACCCCGCTCCGCGATGAACCCGTTCGCCACCACGACGTGATCATCCTGCGCCATCGTCGAACCCGTCAGGTTCGCGGTGATCTCCGTGCCATCGCCAAACGTCGTCCGCGTCCGACCGGTCGGTGACAACTCCTCAAACCCGGTCATCGCCACGCCAACCAGCGGCGCGATCAGATGCTTCTGATAGCGATCGAGCACGAACAACCAGCCCAGGTCCAAAGCAGACAAATCGTGCGACAGGGAATACCCAATGGACACGTGGTATGTCAGGGCTGGGAGATCATTCGTCATGCTCGTCCCAGCCAGGTTGTGTACGTTGAAGTAAAGATTCTCATGCGCCCAGAGC
Organism: Phycisphaerales bacterium; assembly: GCA_020639095.1. Taxonomy (GTDB): domain Bacteria; phylum Planctomycetota; class Phycisphaerae; order UBA1845; family UBA1845; genus JACKHG01. The sequence continues at coordinate 90,145 of JACKHH010000001.1, forward strand.
GGCGACATCGGGAACGAGCGGTAGGTATTGCTCGGCCACCAGTGCCAACCGATCGTGTGCGAATTGCAATAACCCGACTCCACCCACGCCAAACGGTCGAACCCGCTTTCGGTCATGATCGGCAGCCACATCGCGCTTCGCGCCGCCACATCGATGAGCCCCTGCGTGTACTGCATCGGATCGGGCGCGCTGGGATGCCCGTCGTACGTCACGCCGCGCGCCCCGATCTGATCTTCAAACATCAAATCGCACGGCACCGTCAGCGTGAACTCGTCGCGCGTCTGATCGCGGCGTGCGTTCGCGCTCGCGTCGAACGGGCTGATGACATATCCGCCGTGGCTGCCGTAGTTCTCGTAAATCAGACCGCCGCTGCGATCGCGCGCCACGATGCCCGTGCCCAACGAACCCAGCGTCGGCGATTGATCATCCCACCACGTCGGATTCGTGTACGGCATCACCAGGTGCCCGCTCGCCCGCGCAGCCGATACCAGATTCTGCAAATCGCTCAGCGAACCGAGCGAAGCGTGCGGCGGCAGGTAGTCGGGATAGTTCTCATCGAAACCGTTGGGCCAGAACGCAACCAGGTGAATGAGATTGTTCGCCGGCAAATTGCTCAAAAAACTCTGGAACGATGCAAACGTCCACGACCCCTGGAGCAGGTCGCGTTTGATCAGCACCGCGTGCGCGAGCTTGTCGAAGAGCACTGCGCCGAGCTTATCCACAAGCTTCGGCATCGCGTCGTGACCGCTGCGCGTCCAGTAGGCCGCCATCGCCTCGCTGAGCGACGACCCCACGCTGATCACCGTCGTGGGTGATTCCCAGGTCGTTCCGTTCGCGACCGCCAGCGAGTAATCGTGGTGATACTTGTTCGCGCCGCCGACGTACCCATCGTCGCGCAGAATCAACCAGTCGCTCGCTTGGAGCGGCTCGCCGGCATCGTGCAGCATGTACACCGCGAAGCTGCCCACCGACAGGTCGGTGTACGCGAAGTCCGCAAACATCTGCCCGGGATACCCGTTGATAAATTCATAACTGGAAAAGAAGTTCGGCAGCAGCTTCATGCCTTCGATGTACGGCACGTATACCGCGTCGATCTGATTGCGGCGAAAGCTGAGTTGCACGGGATACGCGAGCAATTCCACGGTGTTGCCCGAGGAGTTGAGGATCATCAGCTTGGTGTCGACCTCCGGCCCTTCCGTCGCGTGTACTTCGATCACCACGTGGCACGCCTGCGAACCGGTCGCGAGATAGTCGAGCGTCAGCGTCGCGGTCGACACGTTCCAGGAATACGTGAACTTGCGCGACGAATTCGACGGCGAGAAGTTCTCCCCATCAAGCCAGGTGTTGTCGCTGAACCGCAGCACCCACGGGCCGTGAATGTTGCCGGGCGAAACCTCCTGACCCGTCGTCTTGTCATAGATGTAGATCAACCGGCCATCGGCTTTGCGGAACGCGAGTTCCCAATAGTCCGCGTTCCAGACGCGCACGCGATCCGCCTGGTTCTCGGCAAAACCGATCTGCCCCACCACGAGTCGCGGCAGCGCGAGCACCACCAGCAGCCAAACACTGTTTCGCACGATGCCTCGCACAACCACTCCTTTCACCGCCCAGCCAGCCCGGACAAAATCACCGGCGTCCCAGACAAAATCGCCTACGGGCTCGATCACACCACCGCATCGAACCCGTAGGCGCTGGGGGGTATGGCCTGCCGGCACCATCCATCACCGGCATCAACCACGCGCGACCAACAAGTCAGCCGCGACGCAACAATCTACGGGCCGGAAACGACGTTGACGAACTCGGCAACGTCCGCGTCGTCGACCACGTGGTTCTTCACGAAATCAAGCTGCTCGCACTCCATCGGCAGCACCGGATCGGCTGCCATGCCATAACACTGCTGGAGCAGCGCGAAGTCTTCCAGATCGTTGTCGCCGTCGCAGTCCGCGTCACCGACAACGGTTCCCAGACAAATGCGTGCAGCGCGCGCTTCGTAGTTGCGCGGGCCGCCCACGAGTGTGATGCTGTGGTACGTCACGTTGAACGCAGCCGAGTAGGCGAACGTGCCTTCAAGATTGAACTGCCCGATGTTGCCCAGATCAAGCCCCGGAACCGCGCCCGGACTGTCCACGCTGTATACGTCGTGCAGGTCCTTCGTCAGAATCTGATGCCCGGTGAGCGGCACCCCGCTGAACAGGTACTTGTACACCGTGCCGTCGAAATCGAAGAGAACGACGACCAGCGTTTCCGTCCCGTTGCCCGCGTTCATGGTCACATCAAGTTGCAGGCTTGCGGCTCCACTGGCATCCACGCCGTTCGACGGGATGTAGTACAAACCGCCCATGCTCGTGTCCGACAGGCTGAAATCGCTGGCGCCAGAGGTGACCACCGCGTCGGTCCAAGCGCCGTAGTAACCGCTCGGCGCGAAGAAATCGAAATCTTCGATCACCGCGCTGAACGATGGGCCGCCCGCCGCAGCCGTGAAATTGACCGGTGCTTCGCCCGGAGCGAGCACCTGATTGCCCTCGCCGGATGCATTGCGCATTGACGGCAAACTCTGATCCGAAGCCGAACCCGAAGAACCACCGACCATCGTCCACAACCGGATGACGCGCGGCAGGTCACCGCTGGTCAGACCCAAATCGGCAAGCGGGATCGCAAGTTCCACACCCGACGTTGCCTGCTCCGCCCGGGCTGCAACCGTCGCGGCACCCTCAAGGAAGCACGGTTCACTGCTGGTGCACCCAATTACGCCGTTCGTGTTCTGGTTGTTGAACGCCATTGCCAGGTTGTTCGGATTGGACGCGGTTGCGCCGCCCGGATCATCGAACAACGCGGAATCGCCACCATCAGGCACGACCGCACCGCGGAATTCGTACGCCTCGTTCACCAGGTCGAAGAAATCGACATACGCAAGATACGGCGCATAGCTGACATTAATGCCGTACGCGAAGTCGTATTGCACCGGAGCGTCCGCCAGCAGCCGACCATTGTTGAGGACGTCGAGCGGACCGTTGGCCAACTCGTCACCATTCATACCCACAATGGCAGCCGGTCCCGGCGTCACGCTCGTAAAGGACAAGTCATGGAACGTAACGTCCGTCGCCCCGAAGTTGGTCTGAAGATGCGCGAAAGATACGTGGGCAAAATCAAATCCAGGGATGGCACCCGCAAGAACTTCTCCACCGTCGGCAATGTTGGCTGTGAGCACTTGATGCCCCGCCGCCAAGCCGTACCACTGCCAGCGCAGCTGCGTGTCGTCGGTGTCCGCGAGCACGAGAATGATGCCATTGGGATCGCTCGCCGTATTGACCGTCACCTCGAACTCGAGCGTGATCCCGCGCGACATGTCGACATCCGGGTTGACGTCGAAGAACCCGCCGCCAAATCCGCCGGTCGTGTTTTCCTCAACCCGCCAGTTCGTCGAGTTCGACGTGAACGTGGCTGTGGTCCAGGACACGTACGTTCCACCGATGGTGAAGTTGTCGAAGTCCTCGATGGGGCTGGACTGCAACACACTTGCGGGGCTGAAGTCAACGACGTGTTGTCCCGCATCGCTGTCGGACAGTGCCAGATTGTCGAACGTAACGTCAAACACCACGCCGGGATCGCCGTTGTTGAAACCGCCCGCGATGTGGAAGAAAGTGAGGTTCGAAACGTCCAACCCGGCGACCGTCCCCGGAGCGTTCTCAATGCTGTAGTTGCTCAGCAGTACGCTGAGTGAGTGCGTTCCGACGCCTGGAATAGCAAAGTCGAAGAAGCGCTCCGTCCCGTCGCCGTCGGCGAGCACCACGCGAACGGTATCCGCGACGTTGGCCGGATTCGCCGTGATATCAAGCGTCAGCGTCGTCGCACCGGCCGCGTTGAGACTCGGGCTGAGCGCGGAGTAACCTCCGCCCCAATCCGTCGATTCTACGCGAAAGTCATTCGCGCCCGACGTCACCACTGCGGTGTCCCACTCCTCATAGGTACCGTCCAAAGTGAAGTTGCTGAAATCGGTGATTACCTGATCGCCCATCACCGAAGCCGCACCGGTATCGATGAAGACGTTGATCGACGAGCCACCGCCCTGTAGGTTGCCGGTGAGACCGAGGTAGACAAACTCGTCGTCGTTGTCCACGTACAACGCGTCGAGCTCCGAGCCGGGCTGTGCCGGTTGCAGAATGTTCGAGACGCGCGCCTGATCGCCCGCCGACGTCGGACACGACTGCGTCGCGATAGGTGCATCCGAGTCATAGTCGGTGGGTTCAATGTTTCCTTCGAGCACCGCGCCGTTATCGATCGCATCCAGCGTGCTCAGATCGACCGTCAAGCAGCTCGCGATCGAACTCAAGTCAGGCCGCAGCCCCGGACTCTCCGGCGTCGTACACGCACTGCCCGTCAGCGACGGCAACGCCTGGTTCAGCACCGCGCCGAATCCATCACTCAATGCCGATTCCTGATACTCGTCGGCGTCCATCGTCAGAATCAACATGTGGATCGTGTCGGTGTCGAACACACCTGAATCGCCGATGTTCGCCAGCGGAATTGCAATCTCGACGCCCGAAGTCGTCATCGACGCGGAAGCGGCGCTCACCTCGGTGACACCGCTCGTATTGGAGTTCACGAACCCGCCGCGCTGATACCCAGCCGCTGCTTCGCCGCCCTCGAAAATCTCGTTGCCGTCATCGATCGGCGATTCCGCGACATGCGTACGCAACGCGTAAATCGGCAGCGGACTGTCGTTGGGATTGTCCGGTGTCGGATCGCACGCCACGCGGCCGCGATCGTCGCCGAAGTGGCACGTGTCGGCAGCGCTCGCGGAACCAACCTGCACGCCGTACAGAATGTACTCATGCGCAAACATGACGTGGCCCGCGCCGTCAACCGCCAGGGCGTAGTCCCAACCGGTGAATCCGGGCACGCCGCAATCGGGCAGCAAGGTGCCTGAATTCGGCGTCACGGTGTAGGTGTCGTCGGAACCGTCGCCCGGCGTACCGTTGGTACTCACGATGACCTCACGCCCCGCGAGTTGCAGCGCCCAGGGTGGACCATCGACGCCTTCCGTGCGCAGTTCGGTCTGGCCGAAATCGAATTCGCTGTCGATCAGGATGATAAAGGGATTCCCAACTTCGAGCAGGTTGCCCGCAAGACCGACGTAGAGATAGGTCGAATCTTTCGCGAGATACAGCGCATCGAGTTCGGTGCCCTCCGAGTACGCCGCAATATGCGCCAGATCCGTAACATCGCCCACACCGGTACGGTTCGTCTGCACACCGACGCGCTTCGACGCCGCGAAGTCGGTCGGGATATTCTGTCCATCCATCGGACCCGGAGCAGCCGCGTGCGCACTTGTCAGCGCGCCGAACACCGCCATCGCAGCGATCAATAAACGCTTCATGGTGATAAACCCTTTCCGCCAGAGCGTCCGCGGGTAGCCCCTCACCGAACGCCCGAGTTCCAATTGCAATTCGGGTGAATGACGCTTCATCCCCGGTTGAGTTACATCCCCCTCAAAGAGCCGCGAACTTCCGCCCGCGCGCCGCGAATACCGCCGCCAACCGTTAGTTCAACTCGCGCACCGTTCCCGTGATCTTGTACGGCGAGATGCGCGTGGTGGCGTTGTGCCCCTTGGGCGATTCCATCCGCGGGTCCGCCGACGACTTCCGCCAACCCGTCGGCGTCACCGTTTCCCCGTGGAAATCAGCGAATACAACATTGACCGCGCCACCCAGATGCCGCTTCGTCGGAATGCGCTGCGGCCACTTGTCCTGCGAATGCGCCAGCAACGGACCCGATGCCTGCGCGCTGATGATCAGATTCACCACCCCGTCGGCACGCGAGTTCGAACCCGTCGCGTCCGCCGTCGATGCTTCCTGCTCGCTGTCGGCGCCCGCATCGGTAATCAGCAACACCGTGGCGGGATCGTGCGCACGCTCAAGCTGCCCCTCAAGCCGCTGTCCCGCGAACGGACTGCGCTGACCCGTGCGCCACGCCATCGGAACAGCCGGGTCGTAGCGCCCAACCGGCGGTAGCGGGGAGAACCCATCCTGCGCACCGGTCAAATCCTCATTGATGCCGTAACTGAGATAACCCCAATACAAACCAGTGCCCGCGGGCGACGGATTCTGCGGATTGCCTTGGCCGAGCAACTGCGGCCCGTTCGGGTAAAACGGCGTGGAGATGCGCACCTTGTCCGATGGGCACATCGCCAACTCGAAATCCTCGTTCATCAGGGCCTTGCGCGCAACGGCTTCGTCGTAGTTGCCCGCGCGCACGCCCCACTCCCAATTGTGGTTGTAGCTCGACTTGCTCGTCACCTGCGCCAATGCAACGATCCAACCCATCAGTTCGCCGTCGTTGTCGTAGGCGTATTTGCTCTTCGACTCATCGGCTTCGGTGTTGCCCTGGTCGCTGGTCACCAGTTGGAAGCGGTCGTTGTGGTCATTGGCGAAGGTCGCGCCTGCCTGTGCCAAACCGCGTGCATGCGCCAGGCACTTGAGCGACTTGGCCTGTTCGCGCGCGCGCCGCAGCGACGGCAGCAGGATCGAGATCAACAGCGCAATGATCGAGATCACCACCAGCAGTTCCACGAGCGTGAAACCCCGCGCCATCCGCCCGCGAACCGAATTGCCCGAACACGCTCGTTCCGCACATGCCGTGGAGCGCCTCATCGGAAAACCTCCTGTCAAACCACAACAACCCCTGTGTTTGAAAAGACCTGCGTGCGAAGCACGTTGCCCGCGAGTCACACCGGCTGGCGGTCTGCAACGACTCCACCGCCAAGCCGGCCTGCCCCGCGTGACATCTACAGTAATTCTAGCCGCGACGACGGCGCGCGATGGCAAAACCACCCAGCGCGAGCAGCGTCAGTGATGCCGGCTCTGGAACCGCGTTCAGATTGTCGAAATAGACGTCCGTCGCCAAGTTGGGATTTCCATCCGATTGCAGGTGAAAAGCGAAAATACCTGAAAAATCGAATCCACCGATCGTGCCGACGGAACTCTCCCAGAAATTCGACGCGGTCGCCGTGGACAACGTCTGGCTTCCGCTCGTCGGCAGTCCGTACCATGCGAAATTCCAGAACGTGCCGTCGGTATCCTGCACACCCAGCACGATCACCGGTGACTGGTTCCCGGCGCCGAACGTGATGTCCAGATCGAAGTTGTCGGCGCCCGTGGCGTCGACCGGCGACGGCAGTTCGGCCCAGCCACCGCCCCAACCCGTCGTCGTTTCGACGTGCAATGCCGTCGGTTCAGACGTGATCACCGTGCTGACATCCGCCCACTGACCGTACACGCCGCCCAGCGCGAAATTGTCGAAGTCCGTCACCGTTACCGTCGCCGATGCCGGTGATGTCGCCGCCACCATCGCGCCGATCGCCATGACGACGACCGCCAGTTTACTCCGTCTTTTTGTCGCCGAGTCCATCTTCCTAACCTCCTGGTCTAAGTCCGGTTGGACATATGAGAGAGAAGCCACGACTTGCCAACGAAACATGACCTGCCAACAAAAAAGGCCGTTCACGATGAACGGCCGGTAACCTCTGAACCTGGATGTTCGCAACGCAAAGCGCGCTCGCTTGCTGTTGTACGTGTTGGAGCGATTGCTGCTGCGGATTGATCAGTTGCGCGCCGACCATTGCTCTAGTTCCAATCTCCCCGCTCCGATTTTCCCACAACCGCGCGATACGCGGACTCGCTGCACCCAACGCGCACAGAATTGGCGAATACATAGCGCGATCCGCAATCCGACCCGGCACCTCAAGGCAACGGATATAGCGTTGACGCCATATAGCATTAATGCTACACTCATATGGGTGGCGAGTCAAGACCTTTTCGGCCCAAGTGCAGGGTCGTGGATGCAAAAAAGGCCTGCTATCCTGCGCGGGAGTTGGATGCGAGATTGGCCGCACGATGGCGACGCTTGCTAACAAACCGGTTTGCCAATCCTGGTATCGCGGTGAACGCGCGTTTGTTGAACGCTGCTCGCGCGGCTACGTCAGCCCATGCGAGGCGACACCATGACGCAAATACCCAAGTACGAACAGGTGATGTCCGTCATCGAACGCCGCGTTCGAGAAGGCGACTACCTGCTGCACAGCATTCCCGGCGAGCGCAAGATCGCCGAGGAAACTGGCGTGAGCTACATGACCGCGCGGCGCGCGGTGATCGAACTGCTCGAAAAGAAAGTTCTCATCCGGCGCGCCAACGGATCACTCGACATCCATCCGACGTACACCGATCGCAAGGAACACGCGAAAGTTGTGCTGCTCTATCCCGCGTATCCTTCACCGTATCTGGCGCAGTTGCGGCTAATCGTGACTGCCGCGGTCGAGCAACACGGTTTGTCGCTGCGCCCGGTGCAATACGTCCACTGGGACGATCCGATCGTTGTTGATGCCGTGGCGAACAGCGGCGGCGTGCTGGTCATTCCCAGCGCCGACAGCATTCCCTCGTGGATTCTTTCGCCGATCCGCGCGAACAAAGTCGTCGTGCTCGACGGCGATTTCAGCCAGCACGATATCCCCTCGATTTGCCTTTTCCCAAACCGGCATATCGAGCAGGTCTTCGCGCATCTCACGTCGCTCGGCCACCGGCACATCGATTGCGTCAACACGCAACACCGCAATCCCGAAATCGATCGTCGCATCGCGCTCTGGCGCAAGTGGCTCGCCGAGCACGACACCGTCGGTCAGTTGTGGGACAACCCCGCGCCGTCATTCGCGGACCCCACACCGTATGCGCACGAAATGATGTGCCGTCTGATCGACGAACAGCGTTCGACCGCGACCGCGTTCGTCTGCACCACCTTCCCGGCAGCCATCGCGACCGTGCGGGCATACTGGGAACGGGGTTGGCAGGTGGGCAAGGACGTCTCCGTCTGCGCCATGAACGTTGAATACCCAGCCCGCTACTGCTGCCCGTCGATCACCGGCCTCGACATGCCCGATTTGTCCGACGTGCTCGCACGCTGCATCGACTGGTTCTCAGGCGACAAACCGCGTCACCGCCAGCCCAGATTAGAACCGGCGGAACCGATCTTCCACGTCGGCGAATCTTCAGGCCGCCCGACCGAATCGAGCAAACGAAAGTAGCCCGCGCGTCATCAGGTCCGAAAATACCAACGTGACGAGACCGCTTGAGTAGCGCTGGCACATCCAAGGCGTTCGGCACTGCCCGAATACCCGTTTCACCCCGGACAAACCCGCGGTTTCAGTCCATCACACATCACCCCCGACAAGACGGGTTAACTCCAACTAAACAGGTGCAGTCGCGCTTCTAGCCCGTCGATTCGTATGTGTGCCGCCAAAGATTTGCCCACGTATTGTCGACGGACTCTTGGCGGAGAGGGTTCGAACCAGGGGCTGGGATTAGGAAGCGCACAACACAAGCGCAGAGAGAGCGTCGGGATGCCCGCAGAAACCTCAAGACTCGTACCATCTGTCCGCTTGCGTGACGACGAGATCGATGCACTGCTGGATGCGCTGGAGGGCCCGCCCGGTGCTGAAGCGAAGCGTGAGGATCGTCGCTACCCCTACCGCATTCGCGGCATGCCCCTGTACGTGCAGCACCCGGGCGCTCACGCCCCGATCGGCTATCGCGTCCCCACGCGGAACATCAGTGCGGAAGGTTTGTCGTTCCTGCACGGTGGGTTCCTGCACAACGGCACGCGGTGCCGCGTCCAGTTGCTGACCACCTACGGAACCTGGACGAACGTCGACTGCGCGGTAAGCGGCTGCCGTCACCTGCGCGGCAACGTCCACGAAATCAGCGTCAAGTTCGAGCGACCGATCGATCCGTCGCAGCACGCCCGCTGCGCGCATCGCATGCAGATTCTGTTGGCTGAGGATGGCAATCTCGTCGCCAAGCTCGCACGCCACTACTTCGAGCAAATGAATGCGCACGTCACACACGTGCCCGACGGCGCCCAAGCCGTAACGCTCGCCAAGTCGCACGAGTTCGACATCGTGCTCGTTGATATTCACATGCCCGTGCTCGACGGGCTGAGCGCAACCAAGCAACTCCGCGAAGGCGGTTACACCGGCTGGATCGTCGCGATGTCCGGCGACGCAACCGAAGCCACCAAGAACGCGGCCCGCGCAGTTGGCTGCAACCACTTCATGGCCAAACCGTTCAAGAAGGACGATCTCGCGAAACTGCTCGATCTCGTCCGCGACGAACCGCTGGTCAGTACGCTGTACGACGATCCCGAGATGCGGCCGCTTATCGACGCATACCTCACGCAACTCGCGACACAGGTTCGATCACTTGAGACCGCGCTGGCAGGCGAGGACCTGGATGCGATGGCTGCGCTGCTCCGCGACCTGAAGGGCGAGGGCTCAAGCTACGGATTTGAACTGCTCACCCAGAAAGCCGGCAACATCGCCAACAATCTGGAAGCGGGCAAGTCAATCGCGGATCTCCGTACCGACTTGATCGGGCTGATCAAGCTCTGCCACCTCGCACACGCGTCGGCCAAACAAGACGGAAGCGCTGCCTCCGCGGACGCGGGTGCATCGAACGCCGCAGCCGATGTGACTGGCAACATATAGACCCACGCTGCTGAGAATACGCGGAGGGGCGAGACGCGCACCGCCTCCACTACTCAGCCGAGTTCCAGACCTGCGCTCCGCCGTCATCATCGAACGCGACGTGAATCACGTTCGCATGACAGCACACCGGGCAGTCCTCGGTGTACGTCTGATTGTTGCCCGCCGACGGATCGAGCGGAATGACAATTTGCTCGCCGCAAACGGCGCAAGTGTACTCGCCTTCGTCAGCGATCATGAATCCGCCTCCGCAACAAAGCCGGGATGCCGCAACGTCAAATCGAGCAGCGCCTTGATTCGCCCATTCGCAATGCGTTTCCCTCGATCCCCCGACGCACCCGCAGTCCAGCGTACCGGCGGCAGGTTGGCCGCGCGCAAGATCGGATCAAAAACCACCCGCCGTGTGGTGGGCGTGTCATCCGCAAGATTGAGCACGCCATGATGTGGAATTGTGCGCAACCGCGCCAACGCCGCCACAATATCGTCAAGGTGTACCAGGTTGAGATACACCTCGCCGTCGTCGCGTTCCTGCCCGGCGAAGCGCGCGGCAAACCGCGCAGGCTCGCGCCCTGGACCGTAGATCCCCGCAAGGCGCACGACGCTGATCTGCACCTCCCGACCTTGTTCATTTTCCACACCCGCGTCGAGCAATGTCCGCTCCGTCGCCAACAGCACCTTGCCGTTCTCACTATCAGCGCCAGCCGGTGACGTTTCATCAACCCACGAACCGTCGCGCTGCGCATACACCGATGTCGACGACGTGTAGATCACGCGCGCTACCGACGAACCCGGCAGCGCCCGTACAAGGTTCTCCGCGGCACGCAAATAAACGTCGCGATACGCCTGCCCCCCACGCCCAGCCGCTACCGTCAAATACACAACGTCCCGATCGCGAACGATTTCCGCCAAACAATCCGCGTCCGCAACATCCAACAAACGCACAGACAATCCCGCGGCTTCAATTTCCGCGACGCGCGCATCGCTCGTCGTGGTCCCCACGACTGAGCAGCCCGCAGCGTGCAATGTTTTTCCCAATGCGAGCCCGACGTAACCGCAACCCACAAGCGCCACGCGCTGCGCACTGTCTGAATTCGTCTGCGACATCGTCACCCCTTCAACATCCCGAACCCACCTGGGCGAATTCGATTGGCCAGCTCCACAACAGGCACATTTTGCCGCATCGCACCTCCCTGTGAAAAAAACCTTGACGCACGCCTTCCACGCATCCTAAACTGCAAATGTACGGTAGACGCCCGTCCACCTGCTCTCAAGAAACCACAGGGCGAGAGCAGCCGACGTGATGGTCGCCGCACCACGAAACGCCGCGGCAATCGGCGACCCGTTGATTGGCAACGGGGCTGGTTCGCATGTCGACGTTTCGAGTGTCACCGTCGACGACGGTCGGCGGAACGGGTCAAGCCCGACGCGATCCTCGCCAGGGTGAGCGGTCGGGGAGGTCCGCCCATCAAGAAGGAGGTGATCCGTGGAAATTGGTGAATGTACGAGGTGGCTGCTGTAGTCAGCGACCGTGGCTGCAATGCAGCAGCCCTCATAAGCATGTGGCCCGTCGGCAAGCAAGCCTTGCCGGCGGGCCCGTTCATTTCACGGGGAGCATACACCCCACACAGAACCGCAAATCACATGCCGCACCGTCAACGCTCGCGCGCGGAGCGTGCAAAACGTAGCGTAAATTAACTTGCATTCGCAGTAGCAGCAGCCACAATAACCCGCGAAGAGTGGGCTGGGGGATGCTCGCTAGCGCGAGCGTGAAACGAAGTTTCAGAGAGAGCGACAAGCCGTCGAGGCTTGCGCTCTTTTTTTTGTGTTCATGGAGGAAAGAAGTATGCGTTTGGGCAAGCTTTTCGTTGTCCCTGCCGTGGCAGCCGCTCTTGGCATCGCCGCCGCCGCGTCGGCACAAACCATCAGCTTCACGCCGCAGTCGGGTCTGACCGTCGCTCCCGATTCGTCGATCGCGTTCGATCTCGATTTGAACTCGGGCACGTTCTTCGACACCACTGACATTCTCATTGGCTTGGTCGGCTCGGGTCCGACGACCGGCGACATCCTCCTGTCCACCTCGACGGACTGGAACACCGAGTTTGGGTCGTCCCCGTCGTACGATGATCTCGGCAGCCCGTATGATCAGAACGTGCTGCTCAGCGGCTCGAAGTCCGGCGCCATCGGCCCGAACCTCGCACTTGGTGTGTTGACCGTCGATACGACGAACCTCACGCCCGGTTTCCATACCGTCATCGTACAAGAGGATTCGAGCTACGTCCTCAATAATGGCGAAGGCGGCTCCCCTACTGACCTGACCGGGTCGATCACCTTCCAGGTCATTCCCGAGCCCGCCAGCTTGGCGCTGCTCGCGGTCGGTGGCTTGATGACCATGCGCCGCCGTCGCTAATGTGCCGTCGCAGCGAACACCGCGGCGCACACATTCAGAAAACAATAAAACCCCGGACGAATTCGTCCGGGGTTTTTTATTGTCATCCGTTTCGAGCAACGACGACTCGCGTTCGTCCGCCATCGCACACACATCACTCGCCGTTGTCCGGCTCCGTCGTGTCGATGTACTCAACGCCTTCCGGCAGCAGGAAATCGAAGAAGTCGGGATCAAGTTCGACGTCGAGCTTATGATCAAGATAGTGTACCGTCTGAATCTCACCGCCGGTGGCGTCGTAGAGAATCTGCGTATTCATCACACCGGTGTCGCGATCGACGTGTACCTCAACCATGTCTGCCGGTGGTGCCGGGTCGCGTAGCTTCACCTTGAGCACGAAGTAATCCAGCGACTCATCCTCCGGCGGCGGCGCGACGGTAAGCGTGCCGTTCGCCTTGAGTTGCTCGATCAACGCAGCGCCCGCCACACGCTGAGGCCGGGACGGATCAACGCGGTACACCTTCGAGTCCAAGCCCGAGTTGCGCACCATGTGCGCCGTCTTGCCATCGCAGATTTCCAGCACGTTGATCGTGTCAACGCGCGTCGCCGCACCACTGCCCAGCGTTGTCGTCGTCGTCGTGTCACGCCGGTACTCTTCCTGACCGTCCTTTTTGCGGACCATCACGGTACCGGACAGTTCGACCGTGCGCACCGCGTTCGGCGTACGAATCAGCGAATGCACGCGCAGTTTGAGCGTGTTGTGCTTGGCCCAGGCTTCGGTGATCTGCTTCTCAACCTCCGCCAGCGACGGACCAGCCTCCGCCTTCTCGGGACTCGGCGACTGCGCGAAACCGCTTACCGCGCACAACGTCACCACCAGACCAACAATCGTCGAAAACCTATGCGTACGCACCACAATCCGCTCCTTGCGCCTGACTTGCGCACCCGAACTCATCCTGCGCGCGATTTACAGATCCCGCCCCTGCATGATAATCCCTGGCTGGGAACGCGTCGAGAATCCGGGGTACTTCAGCCCGCCGCCACATGACGCGGACCGCACCGTCGGGTATGCTGCACGCAATCAGCATCTTCCGAGGAATCGGAACAAACGTTACGGGGAAACACCACATGGCCACAAAACTGGAGTTGGCGAAGAACTGGCTGCCGCGCTACACCGGCATGCCGCTCGACGATTTTGGCGATCTCGTTCTGCTCACCAATTTTTCCAATTATGTAACAACCTTCGCCGAGCAGTTTAATTGCAATGTCGAGGGCCGCACCCGACCGATGCAAGCCGCCACCAACAGCGCCGGCCTGACCATTGTCAACTTCGGCATCGGCTCGCCGAACGCAGCCATCATCATGGACCTGCTCATCGCGCGTCATCCCAAAGGCGTGCTCTTCCTCGGCAAGTGCGGCGGCCTGAAATCATCAAGTGAAATCGGACACCTCATCCTCCCCATCGCTGCGATTCGCGGCGAAGGAACTTCGTCGGACTACTTCCCGCCCGAGGTGCCGGCACTGCCGTCCTTCAAGCTGCACAAGTTCGTCTCGCAGAAGATTGTCGATCGCGGTTTGGAGTATCGCACCGGCGTCGTATACACCACGAACCGCCGCGTCTGGGAGCACGACCGCGCGTTCCTCGCGCGCTTGCAGGCGATGACCTGCATCGCGATCGACATGGAAACCGCGACCATCTTCATCGTCGGCCACCACAACGAAATCTCGCGCGGCGCGCTGCTGCTCGTCTCCGACGTGCCCATCACGCCCGACGGCATCAAGACCGAGGAGAGCGACGCACGCGTGACCAGAGAGTGGACAGCCATGCATCTGCAAATCGGCATTGACGCGATGTCCGACCTGGACAGCGAGGGCGAAGCCATTCGCCATTTCCGTTACTAGGCACCGCTCGGATCACACCACATGTCGCACGCACGCCACGAATGCCCCAAGGTCTACGAACTCGCGCGCCAGTTGGGCGTGACCCCGCACGCGCTGATCGCCATCGCGCGCACGCTCGATATTCCCGTGCAAAACCGTCTCACGCGCCTTCAGCCGCACCTCGCCAAACGCCTCGCCGAGCACTGCGCAACGCTCGCCACGGGCGATAAGCCGAAAAACGACAGGCCCCCGCAATCACCGATAGCCGAAGAATGATATACTGAGGTAGCTTCAACCCGCAGACTTGCTCCGTAGCGTGCCACTGCGCTTGAGCAGTGCGGAACAAAGCAGGCGCCGCCCGCGTACAAACAAGACGCGCCGGTGCAACGCGCACTCTGGAAATAATGAAACGCTATCCGCACAACCTGATCGTCGCACTCGCATTGTCGGCGTACACAGCGCTGCTCGGCGCGTGCAACATCGCCTTCCCCACCGTGCGCATCCCCACGCGGCCCGACAACTTCGACACGCAGACCGACATCCTCAGCAGCGACTTGCTCGCCAACGCCCGCGCCTGCGTCCACCTCGGCGCACCGCGCACCAACGAGCACTACCAGATGCTCGTCCTGCTCAATGACTACCGCGCAGCCAACGGTTTGAATCGTCTGAGCTACTCCAAGACGCTCGAACAGGCAGCCGATCAATACGCCAACCGCCTCTTCCGCGAGGGCTTCTTCGATCACGTCGCGCCCGACGGAACCGGGCCCGCCGATCGTGCCATCGCTGCCGGTTTCTGCGACCGCTACGTCGGCGAAAACCTCGCGTACGGTTTGAACCAGGTCACCAGCGCGGGACAGGCCATGCAGGGCTTCAAGGACAGCCCGCACCACAACGAAAACATGCTCCGCGAACAGTGGGACTACGTCGGCATCGGCTACCTCGAAGTATCCGGATTCCAGGGCACCGAATACTGGTGGGTCCAGCTCTTCGGGACCGAGCAGGAAAACAACTGACCAATTCCGCACTGACAAACGCCGCACTGCGCTCCCGGCCGCGCATGAAAAAACCTCCGTCCGCGGCGCACCGCGCACGGAGGTTGAAATAGCCTCAGCAGCCTGCCGAATGGCCCTAGAACTTGCTCCAGAGCAACTGGTTCGTCACCTCGTGGTGGAACATGATTTCGCTGCGCTTGATGCGGTTGCCCAGCGCACGCGGGCAGCGGTCCGCAGCCATGTGCTTGAGTTCCACGAATTTGCCGTGCGTGTTCTCGCCGAGAATCTCAGTGAGGAACGTGCTCCGCTTGAACTGCCGCATCGCCGCGTAAATGTTGTCCGGCAAGATGCGCGTCCGCGGACGCTTCTCGGTGTCCGGCGGTGCCGGGTCCGGACCGTTCAATCCGGTCTGGAGCAGCGTGTAAATCAGGAGGTACGGATTCGCGTCCGGCGAAACCGAACGCACTTCGATGCGCGCGCTGCGTTCGTTGCCCAGCGGCACGCGAATCATGGCTGAGCGGTTGACGGCCGACGACTTGATCTCGTTCGGCGCTTCAAAGTTCGGGTCCAACCGGCGATACGAGTTCACGCTCGAATTCAACACCAGGCAAATCTCGTCCGCGATGTTCAGGATGCGCGCGATGAACTGATGCCCCAGCGACGACAGGTTGTCCTGCCCCTTCTGATCGTAGAACAGATTTTTGTTGTCGCGTGAGATCGACATGTTGGTGTGCATGCCGCTGCCGTTGACGCCCGTCACCGGCTTGGGCAGGAACGACGCCGTAATGCCCATGCGCTGCGCGACCTGACGGCAGAGCAACTTGTAAAGCTGAATCTGATCGGCGGCCACCATCGCTTCGGCGTAGCTGAAATTCATCTCGAACTGCGACGGCCCGACTTCCGGGTGATCCTTTTCATTCAGGAACGCCATCGCGCGCTGCACTTCCGCCGCGGCATCGATGAACTGACGCAGCGGATCCTGCGGCAGCGAATGGTAGTAGCCACCGGTCGAAAGAAACTCGAAGTTACCGGCTTCGTAGTACTTGCGCTCCGCGTCGCGGCCCTTGAAGAGGAAGCCCTCAATCTCAGCCGATACATGCGCGACCGTCTTGTCCTTCGCGTACATCTCGCGCGTCAGGTTCGCCAGTCTGCCGCGGAAGTCAGCCGCGAACATCTTACCGGCTTGGTCTTTCACATCGCCGAAGACGATCACCTTCCCCGGGCCGAAGATGTCCGAGGGCAACCAGTAGAACGCGGACCAGTCGATACCCAAACGCAGGTCCGATTCGGTGATTTCGGTAAAACCACGAATCGAGGAACCGTCGAACGTGAGGTTGTCCGCCGATGAGAGCAGGAACTTTTTGTCGTAGTCGAGCATGTGCAAGCGGCCCTCAAGGTCGGAGAAGCAGACGGTGACAGCCTTGATGCGCTTCTCGTCGGTGAGGTACTTGCGTCGCTGTTCTTCGATCTTGCCGGCGTCGACGCGGTTCAGACGGGCGGTCTTGGATTCGAGATTAAGCTCCTCCAACTGCTCATATGGCAATTCGAGAAAATCGCGGAGATGCGACCCCTGGTTGCACGCTTCCATCATGAGAACCCCGATAAAGTTTAAGTTACGCTGGTGCCGCCTAGCACCCTGAATGGACGATCGTAGACTAATTTCAGGGCACAATCAACTAATCTAACACCCCGCTATAGCTAGCCCTGACATGTCCGTTACAGCCCCAACACACCCCGCCGAGCGTCCGGTAATGCCCGCTGGCGAACCGCGGACTTCCCCGCCGACCGACGAAGCTGCCAACCGAATGGCATCAAGTTTCACTTTAGGGGCTTCCCGCCCAACGCGCTTCCACGATTTCGCCCCACCCACCCATTCCATCCGCGAGCGACACGCTGTGTCACCCGTCGACGATCAGGCGCACGCCAAAATCGACGCGACGGCCAATCGAACGATCGCATGCGCGCTCTTGGGAAACGCGCGCAAACGACATTCATGAAAACTTAATAATCGCTACGCCATTGTGTTTCTCACCATTGCAATCGGCCCTGGCATGAACGTGACGCGGGGTTGTCACATTAAGTTGTCTTGAAAAAGACTGCGCATGCTGACCGCGCGGGCGCGCATGTGCCGCGGAGCACATTGCAATCGATTTTTGAATTTGGCATACTCGCGGTGCAGTGGTTTCCAATCGCCGTATTGGGAAATACCAAACTTCGGGAGGCTCTGCCGTGCGAACGCTCACCAAACAGGATTGCCGCGTGTTGGCTGCCAGCATCCGTCCAGCACAGCTTGGCCCTAAGGGCAAGGACATCTACAGCCGGTTGTTTCAGGAAGCGTTTGGTGTCCCGTTTGAAATGCTCTCGATGCTCCGCGCCGAGCGTTTGACCATCGAACAACTCGAAAAGAAGCTGCGCATGAGTCGCCGCACCATTTTCCGCTACCTCGTCGCCGTCGAGAAGATCGGCTGCACCGTCGACCTCAACGAAGACGGCTACCACATCAAGAGCTGCGGAAAAACCGTGCTCCCGATGATCGCGTAGCACGCTGCTGATTGCGTAGCGGACTGGGGAATTCACCCGCTATTTCGGCTCGAACGTCGCGCGCGAAACGTGTATCGTCTCGCCGAGGCTGATGCCGTCGGTGAACTCCAACTCCATCCAATACACTGTGCCGTGGTTCTCACCGGCTGCACTGCGCAAGTCGACTGAGTAGTCATGGAGTTCCCCATCGGGTGAAAGCCCCATCTCAATCCCCTGCATCGTTCGCGTGGGATCAACGTCCGTCGCGTAGCGCACCAACACCTTCTTCGCGTGCTGCGTCGCCGCACGCAGCGTAAACACCGGTAGCGCATCCAGCGGCACATTCAGTCGTGGCAGCGTCAATCGCGCCGGTCCGGTCGCACGCATGGTGAAGTGCGCACCATCCTCGTCGTACGCGACATTCGTCGCACCCCGAGGCCGGCCCAGCTCATTTGCCTTACCGTCAAAGTGCAACACGATCGGTTCCGACGCATCCGCCGCCCCCGGCCCCAGCGTCACCTCCAACCCCTGCGCATCGCCCAACGGCTTCAACACGCGCGCCATTAGCACACCCGTCGCCGCGTCGAAATGAAACGACCCCGGCGTCAACGCGTCGGCGCTGTCCACCGACTTGTTCGCACGCTTCGCGTCCCCACTCGAAGCCGCTGATTCGAACGCCACGACCTGCACATCGCCCTGCACGTGATGAATCCGCACCAGCGGCGGCGGCGCGTCCGTCGTATACGAACCTTCCGACGCGCCAATGTCGAACGCGATCCGCACGTCGTCCGCACCACAGTGAAACAACGTGCGTCGATATGCCCCATCCTTATGCGCAAGCGTTTTCCCATCGTCCTCGTACAGCGTGCCCGCGGACTCGCCCCACGGCCAAACGTCGAGAATCAACGGCTCACTCGCGGCCTCCGCCGTGCTCTGCACCACCGACTGCATGGGCACGATCGCCCCCGCGCGGAAAAAGTGCGGCAACGTCTCAAGCGAGCCATCGAACGGATACCACCGCCCACCGCCGTACAAATCGCCCGTATTCCCGTCGAACCACACGCCGTGCGGCAACTCGACCCAGTTCGCGTCCTCGCCCGGCGTAAGCTTCGGCGAAACGAAAACGTCCGAACCGATGAAGAACGCGGTGTCGAGCTTCCACCCTTCGTATCCCGGATCCTGTAGCCAGATCGGCCTCATGATCGGCAGCCCCGTGCGCGTCGCCTCTTCGAACACGGTGTAGAGATACGGCATCCACCGGTAACGCCGCTCGATCGAGGTTCGCGCGACCTTCTCCACGCGCA
Organism: Phycisphaerales bacterium; assembly: GCA_020639095.1. Taxonomy (GTDB): domain Bacteria; phylum Planctomycetota; class Phycisphaerae; order UBA1845; family UBA1845; genus JACKHG01. The sequence goes on from JACKHH010000001.1 coordinate 109,753, forward strand.
GCCCGAACGCCCAAGGCTCCTGATCGGGATTGTTGCTCGACGTGTGCGTGCGCGAAAACGGGAAGAGCGCGCCGAACGCAATCCACCGCGCGTACAACTCCGGCGTAGCCCCACCGACAAAGCCACCAATGTCCGGCCCCACGAACGGCATACCGGAAATCCCACATCCCAGCGACATCGCGATGCTCATGCTCATGTGCTCCCACGAGCTGATGTTGTCGCCCGTCCAGATCGCGGCATACCGCTGCCCGCCCGCGTAATTCGCCCGCGTCAACGTGAAAGGCCGGTCCCCGGGCCGCGCACGTCCCAGACCGTCGCGCGTCGCCCGCGCCATCTGCATCCCGTACACGTTGTGGGCTGCCCGGTGCGACGCGGACTCACCGGCATAGTCGTGGCGCAGATCGAGCGGAACTGTTTTGTTCGGACCCGCGAAGTTGGCCGGCTCGTTCATGTCGTTCCACACGCCATCGAGCCCCGAATCACCGATGAATTTCGGATACAACCCCGCCCACCAGTCGCGCACCCGGTCGGCTGTGAAGTCAGGGAAAACGCAATCACCCGGCCAGACGCGACCGACATACGGCTCACCGTCAGGCCGCTTCACCCATGCGTCGATCGCGGAACCAGTATCGTAAACGGGATAACCGTCCTCATTCTTGATGCCCGGGTCGATGATCGCGATCGTGTGAAACCCCTGCGCGTGCAAATCGTTCATCATGCCCGCGGGATCGGGAAAGCGCTCCGGGTCCCAGGTAAAGCAGCGATACCCGTTCATGTAGTAAATGTCGAAATAGAGCACGTCGCAGGGGATGCGCTTCTCACGAAACGTGTCCGCGACCTCGCGTACGCGCGCCTCGGGCGCGTAGCTGTGGCGACATTGGTGATACCCAATCGCCCATTTCGGCGGCAGCGGCATGCGTCCGGTGAGTTCGGTGTAGCGGTGGATCACGTCCGCGGGGTGCGGCCCCGCAATCACGTAGTAGTCCAACGGCCCACCATCCGCACCAAAGCTGAGCCGATTGCGCCGCGACTGCCCGATGTCGAACGACGCGCGCCAGGTGTTGTCCAGAAACACACCGTAGTAGCGCTTCCCGTCAGCCGCGATAAAGAACGGCACATCCGCGTAGATCGGATCGCTCGTCGCACCGTACGCACCTTCATCGGTGTTCCACATGTGCCACGCGCGGTTCTCGCGATGCATCCCGCCCGTCTTCTCGCCCAACCCGAAGACGCTCACACCATCGGGAAACTCCTGCCACACGCGAAACGGCGTATCGCCGTCCGCGTTCGCATCCTCCCACGTGATCCCGTGTTCGGGATCATCCACCACCAGCGCCTTGCCCAGTTCATCCATCATCGAAATGCGACACGGTTTGCGGCGAACCACCACGCTCACGTACGCCGTCTTGAAGAGCAGCGTGTCGTCGTCCGTGAAGACTTTCGTAAACGCAGCCTTGGGCGCACGCTCCTCCACCGCCCAGGAAAAGTCCCGCGCGAATTCGCCCTGCGGCGCGAGGCGCACGCGTACCACATGGTCCGTGATCGCATCCAGCCGCACCCGCGCATCGCCGCACTCCAGCGTCAGCGTCCCGCCATCATGTGCATACGCGGTAACGTCGCCCAGCTGATGCGTACCCGCAACCACGGCAGCAGGCGACATGAACAACAGCGCAAACAACGCGACGCCAAGCCAGCATGCCTGTTGCGATTTCCCAATAACCCGATTCGCGCACGATTGCCGACAGACCATCGACTTGCTCCTGAAGAATGTGGGTTCACGTCCAGGGAGGAATGAGTCTACGGTTGCCCCGCACCGGGTCAACCGATCGACTTGCCCCAGCGCAGTTTGGTCAGCAGGTTGTGCCACGGCGCCCGCCGCGGGTTGCGGACAAAGCTCCAGCTCTGTTCGCTCTGGCGGATTTCCACGCGGTCGTCGGCGCGCAACGCACGCTGGACCTGCCCGTCGATGATCGCGGTGGTCCCGGGGTTGAGCTGCACCGGCTCGATGGTCAGCGTGCTGGCGGAATTCACCAGAATAGGCCGATGCGTCAGCGAGTGCGGATTCAGCGGCGTGAGCACGATCCCGTCCACGTCCGCCATGAGCAGCGGCCCACCGGCGGACAGGTTGTGCGCCGTCGAACCCGTCGGCGTACACACAATCAACCCGTCGCCGCAAACGTTCGTCAGCCTGCGTCCATTCAGAGTCAGCGAGAGGCACACCACGCGAAACGGCGGCCCGGCATGGATCACGCAATCGTTGACGCACAGGCTCTCAAACGGCTTGCCTGCGCCATCCTGAATGCGCACCTGCAACATGCTGCGCCGGTTGATCAGGTCGCCGTTGTTGATCAGCGATTCGAAGTGCTCCTTGAATTGCCGGACGCTGAACTGGGTGAGAAATCCCAACTTGCCAAAGTTCACCCCGATCAACGGAATCTGACGATCGCCCAGCGCCCGTACCACCGACAGCAGCGTACCGTCACCGCCCAGCACGACGATCAGATCGGCGCCGGCATCGACCGCGACATGTCCATCAAGGTTCAGTTCCGCGCCGACGAGCGTGGCGCGTTTCCCCACAAACTCGCGCAAATCGGCGAGCGCGTCCGGAACTTCGGACTTGGCAGGGTTGCCGAGAATGAAGATGCGTGGGGCGTGGGCAGCCGACATGCCGAAAGCATCAATCTCTGGGGTCATCGCTCCGCCGACACCCGCGTCGCGCGTCGCAGTCAACCGTCTCGCGTCATGATAACACGATCATGCGCCAATGGCAGCATCAGGACCGAGTGAGGTACGACGACTCCGAAGCCACCGCCCGCGACTTGCTGTCCGCGGCCTCAGCCTTATCCGTCGAGGCATCGCCCTCGCCTTTTCCGCAACGATCGATCAGCGCCTGCATCGCCGCGGCGATTCCCGTCGCGTCAATCCCCGCCTCCGCGAGCTGACCCGCGCGCGAACCGTGCTCGATGAACCGGTCGGGCAATCCCAGCCGGGTCAGGTGGGCAGCAGACAGGCCCATCTCCTGGGCGGTTTCCAGCACCGCGGCTCCGAAACCGCCTTGCACCGAATGGTCCTCGACCGTGATCACCGGCCTACCGCCCGCGAGCGCGTCGCGCACCATGCGGCGATCGATTGGCTTTGCGAAGCGAGCATTGACCACCGTCACCTCAACACCAGCCTCCGCCAGCAAATCGGCTGCGTCCAATGCCTTCGCCGTCATCACGCCATACGCGAGAATTGTCGCATCACTTCCGCTGCGCAGCGTGCGCGCGCAACCGAGTTCAAACGGCGGGCAATCCGGAAGCGGCTCGGTCGGAACTTTGTCGCGCGGATAGCGAATGGCGGCCGCGTTCGGCAGCGTCAGCGCAAAACGTAGCGCCGCGTTCAACTCCGGCTCATCTGCCGGTGCCATCAGCACCATCTCGGGGAAACCGCGCAGATACGCGATGTCCAGGAAGCCGTGGTGCACCGCGCCGTCACCACCCACCAGACCGGCACGATCCAGACAGAACACGACCGGCAGTTCCTGAAGCGAGACCTCCTGGAACACCTGATCGAACGCGCGCTGGAGGAACGTCGAGTAGATCGCGACCACGGGTCGCATCCCCGACCGCGCCAGACCGGCAGCGATATCCACCGTGCAGCTCTCGGCAATTCCGCAATCGAAATAGCGCTCCGGAAACGCCTTCTGGAACTTATTCATCCCCGTGCCGTCAGGCATGGCCGCGGTCAACCCGACGATCTTCGGATTGTCATTTGCCAAGGTGGTCAGCGCGTCGGCGAAAGCGTTCGTCCAGCTCTTGCCCGTGCCCTGCTTCACCGTCACCTTGCCCGCCTGCACCTCGACACCCGACGGGCTGTGGAACACACCGGGCTCCGCAGCCGCCCATTCGCAGCCGCGTCCCTTCACCGTGTGCACGTGCAGCAGCACGGGATGGTTCACGTCCTTGATCAGATCGAGCAGTTCAATCAGGTGGCCAATGTCGTGCCCATCCACCGGGCCGATGTACTGAAAACCGAGCGGTTCGAATATCTGATTCGGCGACATCGTCGCCTTGATGCCTTCCTTGAGGTGGTCGACCGCGTCAAAGAGCGCCTTGCCCACCACCGGAATGTTCGGCAGCAGCGTCTTCGCCCGCTCCTTGATTTCCTCGTACGTCTTGCTGCTGCGGAAGCGCGCGAGATGTTCCGCGAGACCGCCCTGCGTCGGCGAGATTCCCCAACTGTTGTCGTTGAGAATCACCAACATCTGCCGCTTGAGCGTACCGGCTTGGTTGAGCCCTTCGAACGCGACACCGTTCACAATGCTCGCGTCACCAACCAGCGCCACCACGCGCGTGTCGCGTTTGAGCAGCGCGTCGCCGCGTGCCATGCCCACCGCGGTCGCGATTGCGGTACCCGCGTGGCCGACGTTGAACAGGTCGTATTCGCTCTCCGCCGTGTTGGGAAAACCGCTAAGACCGCCTTCCTTGCGCACCGTGTCAAAACGATCCGCCCGGCCGGTGAGCAGCTTGTGCGGATAGCACTGGTGACCGACGTCGAAGAGCAATCGGTCGGTACTGAAGTCGAACACGCGATGCAGCGCGATGGTCAGTTCGGTCACGCCCAGGTTGCTCGCCAGATGCCCGCCGCCATTGCTCACCACGTCGATGATGCGCTGGCGAATCTCCTGCGCCAGCGCGGGCAGCTTCTCTGCCGGCAGCTTGCGTACGTCCGCGGGCGATTGAATTCCCTCAAGCAGTGTCATGCGTGTTCTCGTTATGCTCCTGCAACAATGCCAGGAAATGACTCACTTCGGCAGGATTTTATATCCTGCGTTGCGTCAATGGCGTCAAAAGTTCTGAAAGTTGGCTCGCGGGTTACCCAGACTCGCCAAGCCCTGCCATCCACACGAAATGCCGCACGCCGTCACGTCCAGCGCGCCATCACATACCGGGCAAGTGCCCGCAACTCGTCCGCCTCCGGCCCGAAGTCGGCGAGCGCTGCAATTGCGGTGTTCACCTCAGTCACACCAGCCAACACCGCCTGCTTCGTTCCTACGCACCCGGGATAGGTTTGTTTGCGCCGGGCGGCGTCTTTGGCGACATTCTTGCCGATTTCCTCCGGCGTCGCGGTAACGTCCAATAAATCATCGGCGATTTGGAACGCAAGACCTAAGTGCCGGCCATACTCCTCCAATTGGACAAGCTGCGCCTCCGACGCTCCGCCCGCGATGCCACCCATGCGACACGCCGCCACAAACAAAGCAGCCGTCTTGCGATCGTGAATCGTCCGCACCAGCGACAGGGTCATCGGCTGATGCTCGCCCGCGAGGTCGTCCACCTGCCCGCCGATCATGCCCATCCAGCCCGTCCCGCGCGCCAACACTGCCGTCAGGGCAGCAGCCCGTCGCGGCTCGCTCACCCCCTTGGCCAGCGTCTCGAACGCAAGTGCCAAGAGTGCGTCACCCGCAAGGATCGCAACAGCCTCCCCATACACCTTGTGACACGTCGGCTGACCGCGACGAAGATCGTCATCATCCATCGCCGGCAAGTCATCATGCACCAGCGAAAACGCGTGTACCATCTCCAGCGCCGCGCCCGGCGCAAACGCGTCAGCCGGCTGACCGCCCACCAGCACCGCACAGCGGTCCACGAGGAATGGCCGCAAACGTTTTCCAGTGCTCAACAAGGCGTAGCGCACCGCTTCGCGCAGCGTCTGCGGCACGCCGCTCACATCATCGAGCAGCAACCCCAACCGCACCGAAAACGCAATTGCGAATTCACCAACCCGACCCGCCACATTGTCAGCCGTTACGTTCAGCGAAATGCTCCGATATACGATTGCAGATTCTGCAAACCCGCCCCACTACGCGATCGACGCCAGCGGTCTGATCGCGCTTTCCAGCGACGGAATATCCAGCTTGCGCCCCAGATCGAACGGCAACATCGTACCGTGATTGTGATCGCTCGCGAGAATGATCATGCGTTCGTGCACCACGTTGTACCCCGACTCCTGTGGTTGGTGCCCGCAGATGAAGAAGTCCACGTCCCACGCCTGCGCCAGCGTCGCAAGCTGATCGGCTGACTGATGTCGCCCCCACACCAGCGCATACCCGCTGCCGCCATCCTGGATATCGCCGTTCGTCGGCTTGCGGCGTACCACGTCAGGGTCGAAGTACCCCATCGCCGAAGGGCTGGGCAGCGAGTGCGTGATCATCACGCGATTGGCTGTGCGAATCGCCAGCGGATACGAACCGATGAACTCCATGATCGCGTCGGCGACAATCGTGTACGCATCGCCATACGTTTGCCGCAAACCCGCGAGAAAACTGTACGTGACGATGCGTCCGCCCTTGCTGATATCCTGCTCGATGTACTGCGCCAGCTCGTGATTGCTCTGAATAAAATGGATCTGATCGGGATATTGGGTTTTCCAAGTGGCTGCAGTTAACAGCGCTTCGTGCGACATGTCCAGCCCGGCAAGCCCCGACGGTTCCTCGTGAATGATCTCGTGCAGCACGACGTGTCGCGTCGGCGCATGCTCCAGATCACTGAAGTTCATGATGCGTTCGAGGTTGCGACGATGCCCGTGCAAATCACCGGTGGCGACAAGCTGCCCGTAGTTGGGCAGGCAGATCGTGGCGCCTTCGAGATGCTCTTCTTCGCGATTGCAGCGCGCAGCCTCACGGTAGATGCGTGCGTCGTTTTCTGCCTGTTGCGTACTCATGCTTCCTTCACATCCCGCGTATCTGGGGGATTCGTCGTACCCGGTGCCGCGCCCTCGATCTCAGCAGAAGCAGCGTCCGCGCTCGGTTCCGCAGCCACCTGCTTGCTCGCCCGCAGGTCCGCCAGCTTCTTGCGCCACAGCTTCTGCACGATTTGCAGGCGCGACTCAACTTGTTGCATGTTGCCAGGCCGATCCTTCGGGTTCGACTTGCAACAGTCCATGATGAGCTGGCTCAGCGCCAGCGGAAACTTGTCGTTGATCTCCTTGGGACTGAGCGGCTTGTCGGACTTCACCACCTCGACACCGCCGCGCAAGTGCACGGGCAACTCCGTCGGAAAGTTCTGCCCGGTGAGCACCCAGTACATCGTCGCGCCCAGGTTGAACACATCCGTCCGCTGATCCAGCGTCGAGCGCCGCACCTGCTCGGGCGCGATGTAATCCGGTGTCCCCTGGATGCGTTCCTTCTTGTGGCCGATGGGGCAGCTCTGGCCGAAGTCGATGATCTTTACCACGCCCTTCGCGCCGACCAGCACGTTGTTCGGCTTCATGTCCGCGTGAATGTGCCCCGTCTTGTGCAGCGCCGCCAAACCCTTCGCCACCTTCTGGAAGATCGTCAGAAAATGATCGAGTCGGTTCGGGCGATGCTGCTCCAGCGATTTGCCCTCGACGAACTCCATCAACAGCATCACTTCGTTGGTTTGCAGCCACTTCTTGTTGCGGTGCAACGTGAAACTGTGGCGCAGGAACGGGTGCTGAATCCCGTGGCTCACGTCGTACTCGACCTGGACCTGCTCGATGAACCGATCATCATCCGCCTCACGACGCACCACCCGCTTGAGCGAGCGGTACTCGCCGGACGACTCCTCGAGCACCTGGAAGATCGTCGAGCGCGCTCCCTGACCGAGCGTGGTGACCGTGCGGTATCCCGGAATCAGGTCTGCCAAGGTGCGCTATCCTCCGGCGCTGCCGCGTCGATCCCGGTCGCCGTGAAACGGTTGCCCCCAACTGGCTCGCCAGCCCTCGCCCCGAGCCCAGGGGGCCATTATACGCAAGGGGGGGATTTGATCCACGACGTGGAAAGTGGCTTGGAATGGTGGGTTTCTCGCGTCGAAGTCACTCCAGCGCGTCGAGATGGCTCGCCTGCCCACCGGGTCCAATGAGCACGAGTTGGTCACCGGCTTGGATGCGTTCCTCCGGGCCCGGGCTGAAGATCTGGCTGCCGTCCGCGTGCTTGATCGCGACGACCATCATCTTGGCGGATTCGCGAATCCCCGAATCGCGCAGTCGCCTGCCCACGAGCCGAGATTCGCCCTCGATCTCATACTGCGCGATCTCGATGTCCACGCCCTTGGCCGCCATGTCCACGAGTTCAACGACGTGCGGGCGGCACAGAATGTTCGCCGACTTCTGCGCACCGATCATCTGCGGGCAGATGACCGCCGTCGCCCCCGCCCGCTTCAGCTTCCGCTCGGTCGCGGGCTGCTCCGCACGCGCGATGATCGTCATCTGAGGCCGCATGTCCCGCGCGCTCAGCGTGACGAACACGTTATCCGAATCGCTGCTCAAGCAGGTCACCAGCGCCTTCGCGTGCATGATCCCCGCGACCTCCAGCGTGCCCTCCTCCGTCGCGTCACCGCACACGCACAACACGCCCTGCTCCGCGAGGTCCAGCGACCCGTCGCGATCGATCGCGACAAAGGGCACACGCTCGCGCTGCAACTGACTCGCGAGCTGCGCCCCCATCCGTCCATAACCGCACACGATGACGTGGTTGCGAAGTTCGGCGATCTTGGCTTTCATACGAACCCCTTCCCGAATGGCGCGCAGCTCACCACCCACCACCAGCGACACCAGGTTGGCCAGCGCCACCGCCAGTGCCGTATAGCCGACGAGGATGATGATCATCGTCAGCGTCCTGCCGGTCTTGTCGAGCGGAAAAACCTCTTCGTACCCCACAGTCGTCAGCGTGATGACCGTCATGTACAGCGAATCAGCCACCGACTGCCCAAGCACGATGACATAGGACGCCGTCGACGCGACGATCACCGTGATCACCGCGCCAATCGAAACCCACAATCGCACCTGAGGACGCAAAACCGTTAACTCCTATCGCGCGACAAAACGAAATCCGAGCCGCGACTGTAAGGGAGCGGACGAAAACGTGACCGTTAACCGCGCTCAACCAACGCGCAATCAACGAATCATCCCGACCGCTTGTCCGGAACGTGCTCCAATATCGCGATGATCATCACCACGCAAACCGTCTGCCCCAGGATCAACGCGGCGCTGAACCAGTTCGCATGCGGCAAGAGCATCGCGGGCAAACCGGTCGCCGCCGTCGCCAGGTAAATCGTCAGCACCGACGCACGCGTCGACATTCCACGGCGAATCAACCGGTGCGAAAAGTGCCGCCGGTCGCCACGGAACGGACTCTCCCCCGCCTTCAAACGATGCACGATCACGCTGGCCACGTCGTACAACGGCACCGCCAGCACCAGCAGCGGCACCAGGACGCCCACCGGATGCGTCTGCCGCCCAGGGTCCCAGTACGTCGTCAGCACCGTCAGCACGGCCATCAGGTACCCGACGACCATGCTGCCCGCGTCGCCCATGAACACGCTCGCCGGCGAGAAGTTGAAAATGAGAAATCCCAACAGCGCCCCCACCAGCACCCACGCCAGCGTCGGCACGAAGATTTGCCCGGCGATCATCGCGGACCCGGCAAAGATCGCACCCGCGATCGCCGCCACCCCGGCGCTCAAACCGTCCATGTTGTCCAGAAAGTTGAACGCGTTGACGATGAGCACGATCCAGAACACCGTGAGCGCGATCGACACCGGCGCCCCCAGCGCCTCGCCTGCGCGAATCCCGAACCCCCACGCCAGTGCGAGTCCCACGCCAATCTCGATCGCGAGTTTGCTCCAGGGGCCCAACGGCTTGGCGTCGTCGACGAGGCCCACGACATGCAGCACCAACCCCCCGCCGACCACCGCGAGCAACACCGGCAGCTTCGACGCAATGCCCGAAAGGTGCGGCACAACGAACTCAGGAAACCACGTCGGCACCCCGCTCGCCAGCGCCCACTTCGCCAGCAGCACACCAACCAGCAGCGGCGCAAACACCGCCAACATGATCGCCACACCCCCGCCCAGCGCCACCGGCGAAGCGTGCTCCTTGTGCCCCCCAGGCCGGTCCACAAAACCAATGCGCAGCGCCACCCGCCGCACCACCGCGGTCAACACCGCGGAAAGCACCAGCGCACCAACCAGCGCCGCTAACGCAATGGTCCCCATGGCTGCAAAGTCTAAAGACAGAAATGCAAGTGCGAAAGTGGGAAGTCGAATAACGAATCGGTGCACGCGGCAAATCAAGAAACCCAACTGCCGATGCCGTCGATGCGATACTGGCCATCCTCGATAATGATTCGCAGAAAGTCCCCCCCTCCGCAAAGAAAACCTTCCATCACCCCACTATGGATATCGATCTGGTTTCCGTCGCGTTCAATCCAAACAATGGGCGCCTGATTATCGAACTCTTGAGCGATGCCGCCGAAACCAGGAGGATGCGGGCTCGGCGGTAGCCCGTGTACAAAATCCATGACGCTGACGAGTTCGCTTTCGGAAAAGTCCGTCGGTGTGCGGAAGGGCATCAAGACTCCACTCGGCAAATCAAGTCGGCCGTCGAACGGCATCTCGGCCTTGGAGATTTGTACATAAGTCGGTAGTGGTCGACTGGTTGCTTGCGTTGTGCCGCAATCATCGTCGAGATCTTCGATCAGGGAGTTTAGTTGTTTCGCCACTGCATCCCGACTCGAATCAAACGAGAACACACGTCCCCTGCGAACCCGCGCATTTTCGCTGTCGGGTGCAAAGTACACATCGCCCGAACAAATCTGCTCGCCGTCGCGAGTATGGTTCATTCTGAGGGCAATGAACCAAACTCGCTTGCCAACTTCGACTCTCTCTTGTGCTTTGTCGATTATTGCATGAAGTTGATTACTGGCCAGCGAATCGACCTGGAATCGGCTGGTCACGACAACTGGGACTTCGTGAACCTCACGCGCCGTACCAGCGCCCTTTGGTTCGCCTGGATTCGTATGCAACGCTTCACTTGCGCGCGGCTTGCAACAGGAGGTGGTCAACAACAAGGAAATTGCGAAAACAAGGAATCCTTTGGCGAAGCGCATCGTCACGGCCCTCACAACCCGATTCATCCTCACTCACACACCTCAGCACTTATGTTGCAGATGAAGCCTTACCACTCCCACCCCAAGATCAAACAGTTCAGCCCGCTACCGATCCCGCAGAACGCCACGCGTTGACCCGCTTCGAGAAACCCGCGTTCATCGGCAATGGCTGCGGTGATCGGCAACGATACCGTCCCGATATTTCCCAGGTACTCGAACGTCGAGTAGTCGCGTTCCGGCGAATAACGCAGCGCCTTGAGCACCGCGTCGCGATGCCACGCCCCCACCTGATGGCAGATCGTGCGATCCGGCGCCTCGCGCCAACCGATCTCGGCATGAAAGTCCTGCCACGTCCGCGCGCCCAGCGCCACCCCGTTCTCCAGGACAGCCGCTGCCTCCGTCTCCATCACCATCGGTGCCGATGAAGGAATTCCCGTATCCGGCCCCCAGCGACACAGGTGGTGATGCTCCGGCGCGCTGCGAATCGTCGCACCACACAACCGGTGCGTACGCGTCGCACCACCCGGCGCATGGCCACCCGGCGATTGGCCACCCGACACATCACCAGCCGTCAGCAGTACACCGATCGCACCCGATCCACCGGTCAGCGTCGCAAGGCTGGGTCGAAGTGCCGACATGTCCGGGTTCGCCAGCAGCCGGTCGATCGTCAAATCCACAATCTGCCGCGCCGACTCGCACGACACGACCAGACCAGCCTTGATCTGCCCCAGCTCGATCGCGTTCGCCACCAGCACCATGCCGTTGAGCACACCCAGGCAAGCGTTCGAAACGTCGAACACCTCCGCGGCACCGCCAACCCCGAGCGCGTCCGCGACCGCACAGGCAGTGGCTGGCTCCAGGTTGTCGCGACACACCCCGCCATACACGAGCATGCCCACGTCTTCACTACGCACTCCGCCCGCGCGCAGCGCCTTGCGACCCGCACGCGCCGCCTGCTCCCACATCGCCTGCCGCGGATGCCAGTACCGCCGTTCACGAATCCCGGTCAGCATCTCCACCTGCCCGCGTGGCAACTTGAGCTGCGCATAAAGCGGCGCCAACCGCTCCTCCAACGACTCCGAAGTAACCACATTCGGCGCCAACTCATAACCAATGGCAGCAAGATGAACCCGGCTATAGATCATGCAACGTCACTCAAAAGTCTGAACCACCAAGGCACAAAGACACCAAGAACAGCGATATTGAAGGATCAAGAACGCAAGGTCAAATACCGGAAAGGAATGCCAACCACCTCAAAGAGAATCGCGCATATCGGCACAAAAACAAATCCGTTCTTGGTGCCTTGGTGCCTTTGTGGTTCAAAACCAAACGAAAGCGCAACCTATTTCGGAACAAGCGAAATCCCGAAATCGCGCATCTCATAAATCGTCACGCCGTCAACGGAAAGAAATCCGTTCGCACGCAGCGTCGGAACCGCACCGTCTTCAATCCCCGTGATCGCAGCCTCCACCGTCACCAGCTTGTTCGTCGGGATAATCTGCCCGCGATACATCCACGTGTGCGGCGCGTGCAACCGAATCGGCGTGAAGCGATGCGTCTTCCCGTGCGACACGCCCCAGCGTTCGATCGCAATCAGCTTGAGCAACTGCTGAAACGACTCAAGCCCGAGCGATCCGGGACACACCGGGTCCTGATAGAAGTGCGCCGCGAAGAACCACTCCGCCGGGTCAACCGCCTTCACCCCGCGAATGAACCCCAAACCGGCCGGCCCACCATCGGGCAGATAACACGTGATCTCATCGATCATCCGCAGCGCCCGCGCGGGAAACGCCAAACTGCCCGCGGCATCACGCTGCCGGTCGTCGGGGTCACGCGGAGCCGCGTCCGCAATCGTGATTTCCCCATGCCGTGAAACCGCGTCTTCACCCGGCACGAAACGCCGATCAGCCGCGTCGCGCACGCCCACCTGCTGCGCCAGCGCCGCAGTCGAAAAGAATCCGAAACTGGTATCCCCGTCATACACGCAGCGCCCGCCCCGCCAGACCTGCATGTCGAACTCCTCGATGATCATCCCGCCCGCTTCCGCCACGCTCGTCAAACGCACACGCGTCGTCAGCGCACCCGCATCCGGAAAGACCTCCTCCAGCAAACGCGCCGTCCCACCCAGATTGCGAAAATGCAAATCCTGCCCGCTGCGCAGCGCCGACCCTTTATAAGCCGCCAACCACCCGCAGGGCTGAAGCGCGATCTCAAGCAACACCGCGAACGGCATCGCACGCTGCCGGTTGGCTGCGAAATACCAGGCGTCCGGCGGAACGTCGTACTGCCCTTCGATCCACCCCTCCGCGACCAACTCCCACGCCTTCGCCCGCGTCTCCGTGATCCGCGTCAGCACGTCATAGGGCGGACCCGGCAACCGCGCGATCCGCCGCTCGCGATCAAACACGCGATAAGGTTCCCCGAACGCCTCCGAAGGCTTGCCCACCGCGAACGCCATGATCCGATCATAGTCATACACCGCGGGTTTTGCGCCATTGGGAATTACAACATCCCCAATCGGCGCGATCGCGGTATCCACCGGCGCGTCTTTCCGCCAGAGTCGCGCCACATCCTCGCGTGAAACGCCCGACAACTTCAGCGACATGTCGGTGAAGCGCACGATCTTCTCACCGTCGCCGTACATCAGCGCGTCCGCGATCACGAACGGTTCCGGACCGTAACCGATCGCCTTCACGTGTACTTCGTACGTCACCATCCGCGTGGCGGACGTCACCGGTCCGCGACAGCGCAGAGCAGCCGGTGTGTCGTGCACCGGCTCGTAACGCACCGCATCATGCTCGGCGACCCAGCCCAGACGCATCAGCAGAATCCGCAGCGTGTGCGCGCAACACTCGTACATCAGCGTGCCCGGCATCACCATGTCATCAACAAAGTGACACGTGAGGAACCAATCGTCCGGGTGAATGTCCGCCTCCGCGCGAATCAGACCGAGCCCATAGCGCCCACCGCGCGCATCCAACTCCACCACGCGATGCACCAGCCGCAACCGCCCATCGGGCAAGCGCACCGGCTCGTGAATTGGCAAATCCGCAAACGCCTGCCCAAAGCACGCAGCCAGATCACCGCGCCGCAGCGCATCCACCTGCGCTTCGTCATACGCCTCAACACCACCGACCGGCGCCAACGGCACCCAGTCATCCGGCAGCGCCCGCTTCGCCGGCGTGCGTTCATCCGCCGTCTCGATGATCCCGCCTGATTCACGAATCTCCTGCTCGGTGAAGAAACCCGCGCACCCGTCGCGCATGCTCAACACCGGCACGCCGTTCACCGTCCCGTCAAACTCGAAGAAGAAGAGATACGTCTCACCCTGCCGCACAAACTTGTTGATGCGAATGTCGTACCGCACCGTCTCGCCCGCCGTCGGCAGCCCCCGGAAAAACCGCACCGTCGCGTCGAGCAGGCGATACGCCCGCGTCCCACGCACGCGCTGGTCGATCCCCAGATACGAACACAAGAACAGGTCAGCCTGCCCGCTTTCGACCGTGATCGACGTCGGCATCACCCCGCCGTCGAGATACCAGTCGCCCGGCAAAACATCGTGCTCCGTCACCAACCGGCCCGCACCCAGCGAGCACTTCTCACCCTCGACCGAGAGAATCCGATCCACCAACATCAACGGCTCGTCGGGCAAACGCACGCGCACCGGATAGCCATCCACCTCAGCGAACTCAGGCCCCAGCACCTTCGCGACCGACCCAACGGCAAACTCCAAACACAGTTCACGCGAAAACGCCACGTCCCGCGGCACCGCAACATCATGAGACGCCCCAATCCGAGCCGCGACTGTAAGGGAGCGGACATCACCCGAATCCGCCAACTCGCTCAACCCATCATCCAACAAAGAGGACGTCGCGAGTCCATCCCGCGAAAGCGCAGTATCCCGCTCACCAACCAAGGACGCAGCACTCTCCCCCACCAAACCCGCCAGATCATCCGTCCCCAGGTGCGCCAGCACCTGCGATTGCAACGCCAGCGCAGCCCCCATCCCCTCCGTCGCCGCTTGGGAAAACCGAAGGTAAGCGTCGTGCGCGTCCGAAGCAGCCAATCCCGCCGCAGCCACCACACCCGCCAACGAACGCTCAGCCGATTCCCCAACCGGCACATCGAATTCCCGCGGCGATTCCTCGATGCGCACCGGCTCAACATTGTGGTGCAGGCTTCCAGCCTGCATCCCCTCAACAACCGGCGCCGCCTCTGCAGCCACCGGCACGCCCGCACCACGCGGCACCCGAGGATCCGGTGCCGCCCCACCCGTAGGCACCGCAATCACCGCGCCACCGGCATCAACCGCGCGCGTCGCGCCGGCGGCAACGCCGTTCCCCTCTTCCAGCACCACGTAAGCACAAGTCCCGTCCAGCGCATCCGCGCGCACCTCCACGCGATGCAGCCCGACAATGCCCGCCTGCCCCAGCTTCATCCCCCGATCCAGACACAACGCGCCCGCAGCCACCGAAAACAAACCGCTGGCAGCGCCCGTATGCCCGAACAACTCCGTCACCTCGTCACGCAGCACATACTCGGCTTCACCTTCCACGCCACCGTCCGCGAGCGCCCGCGTCATCGCGACGCGTTTTACCGAGAATTCGTTTGTCCCAATCTCCCCGCCACCGGCAAACCCCATCCCCCGCACGCGGGCATAGACGCGATCATTCGCGTTCATGGCATCCGCGCCGCGCTTCAAGACCAGCGCCACCGCGCCATCCGCCGGTGGAAACGCACGAATGTCATCATCCGCCATCCGCCGCACCGTCGCGTCCGACAACACGCTCCGCACGTCACCGGCAAGATCAACCGCGCCGACAACCACCTCATCAAGCTCACCGCGCTCGAGCATCCGCGCGCCGATCTCCAGCGCCCGCAATCCCGACCCCTCACCGCACGAAACGCCAAAACTCGGCCCGCCGAATCCAAACTCACGCGCCACCCGACTCGCAACGATTCCGCCCAGCGCCCCCTGCACGCGACCGGCATTCAGCGGCGGCCCGGCCTCCGCCTGCAACTCCGCCAACCACGCCTCAAACGCATCATCCGTCAGCGCAACGCCCAACCGTTCCAACCACTCGCGCGCTGCACGTCGCAACCACCACCGCTCGTGAAAGTTGCTCGTGTTCAGATCAAGGCTGATCCCAATCACCGCCCCCGTTCGCGGACGCTTCGCCCGCCGCGGCAATCCCGCATCATCCAACGCCCGCGCCACCACCTGAAGCATCAACAACTGCTGCGGAAGCGCCTCGGGAATCTCAGCCGGTGGCATGCGAAACTCGCCAATGCGCATCTGCACCGCATCGATGTATCCACCAAAGTCAGCCGATCCGCCAATCTCGCGAACCGCAAGGGCATCCGCGCCGCGCCAACGATCCGCAGGCCGATGCACCAGCGCAGATTTTCCTGCCGCCAGGTGCTCGCCAAACGCGGAAAGCGACGCAACCGCCCCGATGTGCGTCTCCATCCCCACAATGGACACGAGTTCATCAGTCTCGCTGTGGGACCGGCATTCCTGCCGGTCCTGACCGGCAGGAATGCCGGCCCCACGTTGCACCGTGTCATATTCAATGCCGCTATCTGCTCGCCATTCCTCGACCAGCAGATGCGCGTTGATCCCGCCGAACCCGAACGCGCTGATCGCCGCCCGTCGCGGCGTCACATCATTACGGGGCTCCCACGCCTGCGCCTCACGCAGCACGCGAAATGGACTCTGCTCCATACCCAGCTTGGCGGACGGACTCGCGAAACCCGCCGTCGGCGGTAACTTCCCCGCGCGCATCGCCAGCAGCGTCCGGATCAAACCAGCAGCCGCTGCTCCCGTCAGCAGATGCCCGACCAGCGACTTCACCGACCCGATCGCGCACTGCCCGACCCGCCAGCCATCCTCCCCCCACAACGCGCGCATACTGGAAAACTCAACCGCGTCCCCCAGCGGCGTACCCGTCCCGTGACACTCGATGTAATCCACGTCGCCCGGCGACCAACCCGACTCCGCGTACGCCGACCGCATCGCACGAAGCTGCCCCTCGCTGTCCGCAGCCAGCAGGCTACCTGCGATGTCGTTCGCCAGCCCAATCCCGCGAATCACCCCGTAAACCTGGTCTCCATCGCGCAGCGCATCGTCCAGCCGCTTGAGCACGACCACGCCCGCGCCTTCGCCCACCACCAAACCGTCCGCGTCCGCATCAAAAGGCCGGCACACCCCCGAAGGCGATAACGCCCGCAATTGACTAAACCCAACCTGCGTATAAAGACACTCAGGCCGCGACGCCCCACCCGCAAGCATCGCATCCGCACGCCCCGCGCGAAGTTCCTCGCAGGCGAGCTTGATCGCATAAAGGCTCGAAGCACACGCGGCATCCAGCGTGAAACTCCCGCCCCCAAGCCCCAGCGCCGAGGCCAACAAACTCCCCGGCAACCCGGTTACCTGCGCATTCAATGGGTGGGTGTGCGGTGAATCCGTGGAATACGAATTGCTCGAACCCAGATTTGCTGGAACCAAATCGATTCGATGAAGCCCGGCCCTTATCTCCGCTCCCTGACAGTCGCGGCTCGGATTTGGCACTTCGCCGCCGCGCGCCCCCTTTCTCACCTTCTCACTTTCCCACCTTCCCACCTTCCCACTTTCGCACTTTCCCTGCCACGTGGCGTTCTCAAACAATCGCCGCTCAAAATCCGCGCCGAGAATCTCGCGCGTCAGTGCCGACGACGCATCCGTCGGCAGCGCGATCGCCGCCAGCGCCACCCCCACCCGCTGCCGATCGAGCGCATCGGTCACCGCGTCGCGCCACGCCTGCCGACCGGCTTCGAGCACGAGGCGATACAACGGATCGAGCGCCGCACAAAGCGTCGGATCGATATTCAAACCACTGGGATCAAAGGGAAAGTCGTCGACAAAACACGCCCGGGCGGACAGGGCTTTGTCGACCTCAAGATGAGATGAAACCGCGTCGCGCGGATCGATAATCCACCGACCCTCCGGAACGTCACGAACGGCTGGCATGCCCGCGAGCGTGTTGTTCGCGAACGTCGCAAGCTCGGGCGCGTTTGGAAAAACTCCTCCCAATCCAACGATGGCGATGGGCGTCGTGTCCGCCATGCACGCACCCCTTACTGCTTCGCCCCGGCGCGTGACGAACCGCCAAACGCATTCGCCAGCGCCGCGTCAATCGTCCACTCCACCCCGCGCAGTTCCGCCAGAAGCTCCTCACCCGCGCCCAAGATCGCGGCATCCGCACGCAAACGCTTGTCGCTCGCCTCGACCACCGTCAGCACACAAGTCGCGCCATCCGTCGGCATGCGATCAACATACTGCGTATACCCCCCGACAAACGCGGGGAGCGACGGCGCACCACGATGCGCGACGCACCAGAGAATTCCCAATTGCAGCACGGCATCCACCGCCAGCGGATCACCCAACCAGGCACTACGCGCCGGGCTGTCCATCCAAACCTCAGGCCGAGGCGCAACCGCGACCTGCGCCACCATCCCCCGCGCACTGTGCCCCTCCACGCTCGAAATCGCGTGAAACTGCGGGCCGTGGAAGAGCACCTCGCGATAAATACCAGCAGCGTCGTGCGGGTACGCCGCATCAGCAACACCATCCGGTCGCGTATAAACCGCCGCCTTCGCACGCTGCGGCCCCAGATGCGCCTTGCCCTGCATGTGCGGCACAACCATTCCGCGATCGTTTCGGCTGCGGAGCGTCACCGGAACAATGCAATCCGCCCCCTTGCGCTCCACCGCACCGCAAACCACCTCAATGTCCAGATGTCCGGCATCGAGCGCAGCCGCCCGAAGCACGCGCACATCCTCAAGCGCCACCAATCGCAAACCCGGATGCGCATGCAACGCGGCATGCCCCAACCACTCCATCGCCACCGCAACCGGCAACACCGCCCGCCCGCCGATCTCATGCGACTTGAGAAAACCATGCGTGGCCACGTCAAGTCGCCGCGTCAGCGCCACCTCAACGTCATCGTCCGCAACCACCGTGGGCGACGCATCAATAGCCGCCGAATCAAACGCGCCACCGACCAACACCTCAACACCACCGTCATGCCCCGCGGACAACTCGTCCACCATCGCCCGCGCGCCCGCGTCGATCGGAATCAACTCCACACCAATGCGATCGAACTCACGCTTGAGCGAACCGGTCACCATCCCACCGTCCCAAGGCCCCCAATTGATCGCAACCACCCGACAATGCGGACGCCGAGCCGCATGCCGCTGCGCGAGCTTGTTGAGCACCTCATTCGCCATCGCGTAATCAACCTGCCCCTCGCGACCAATCCGACCCGTCACCGACGAGAAGAACACGAGACACTTCAAATCGTCCGAACCCACCGCTTCGAGCAGCGCCTGCACGCCCAACACCTTTGTGTCGAACACCTTGTCAAAGAGCGCCGAGTCCTTGTCCGCGATGAGGCGATCCTCAATCACGCCAGCCCCGTGAATCAAACCACGCACCGGCCCGAACCGCTCGCGCGCCGCCCGCACCACATCACGAACCGCGGCTTTGTCCGTCACGTCAACGCTCGCATACGTCGCCTCAACCCCGGCATCGTGCAACTGCGCCAACGTCTGCGAAATCTCGCGCTGCGACTGAATTCGCCGATACGCCGCCTGCAATTCCGAAGGCGAAGGCTTCTTACCGGCAAACGCGTGCTGCATGATCGCGCGTTTCAGCGCCGACTCATCAACCACACCGCGCGCCCATTCCGGCTCATCCGTCGGTTCCGGTGAACGTCCCAGGAGCAACATCGTCGGACGATGCGCCTTCGCCAGCGCCAACGCACACGCCGCCGTCACCCCGCGCGCCCCGCCGGAAACGATCACCAGGTCGCCAACTTCCAACCGGCTCGTCCCACGTGAAACCGTTTGCGCCTCCAGCGCCAGCGTGCAACGACTTGCAGCGCTCAACCCAACTTCAACCGGCGCATCCGACGCGACGCAGGCAAGCAGCGCGTCCGCAATGGCTGCGGAATCCGTCCACGCGGAATCGACATCCACCGCGCGGCAGACGACGTCAGGCCACTCGCGAGCAGCCGTCTTCGCCAACCCCGCGAGCCCACCCTGCACCGGATCAAAATCGCTACCCCGCAGACCAAACGCCCCATCCATCCGCGACACGGTAACCAGCAGCGCTCCGCCCTCACTCGCAGCACTGCGCAAATCGCCCGCAAGCTCACGCGTGAGCGCAAAAGCACTCTTGAGTTGATCAACCGTGGATGCCTCCGCCCGATCCGCCGGCGGAAACAAATGCACCAATCCACCAACCGGCGCGCACGCCTCACCATCCACCGGGGCTGCCGATCCGACAACGCGTGCGGCAATTCCCAACGCAACGAACCGCCGAACGATCTCGCCCGCCAGTTCCGTCCCGTCGTCAACCACCCACACCTCGTGACCCGGTGCGATCGCCAGCGACCGCGACCCAACAGCCGTCAACTCGCGAACCGCTAGCACCTGCCGCTGCAATACAGTCGTTTCATCGATCTGCGTTTCATCAGCGGACACAACCTCACTCGGGGCCGACACCGGAAGCGCCGACCCCGCATTAGGGTTTGCCGTCACCTGCTCCGCGGGCGTCGCCGTCGCAACCCCCGCGCCCATGTATTCGATAATGTCCTGAAGCGTCCGCAAGCTGCCCATGTGCGCCGAATCAACCTGCTTCACGTCCGGCAGCTTCTCCTGCACCGCAGCCAGAATCTCGACGCGTTTGATCGAGTCGATGCCCAGGTCGGCTTCCATGTCCATCGACACGTCGAGCATCTCGATCGGGTAGCCCGTCAACTCCGAAACCACCGCGAGCAGCACCGGTGCGAACCCTGCGGACGAACCTGTCGACCCGCCTGTCGTCGCGACCGGATCAGCCGCAGCCACCGGTGCAGCCCCCTGCACCGCCTCAGCACCACCCATGTATTCGATGATGTCCTGAAGCGTCCGCAAACTGCCCATGTGCGCCGAATCAACCTGCTTCACATCCGGCAGCTTCTCCTGAACAGCCGCCAGAATCTCCACCCGCTTGATCGAGTCAATGCCCAGATCCGCTTCCATGTCCATGGAAACGTCGAGCATCTCTGCCGGATAACCCGTCAACTCGGAAACGATTTGCAGCATGACGTCCGCGAACGCGTTCTGCTTCGGCGCGGGCGCAGGTTGCACTGGTGCGGGTTGTGCTGGAACGGGCGTCGCTGCTACGTTCTGCACTGGCGCCGGTACTGGCGCTGCAACTGGCTCAGGCGCTGTCCGCTCCCTTACAGTCGCGGCTCGGTTTGGCGTTGTCTGCGGCGCAGGTGCTGCCTGTGGCGCGGGCGTTATCGGTGCGCCGGTCGCGAGTTGCTCAAACATCCGCTGCTGCGACTCAATCACCATCTGGAACGTGCGGTGCGCTTGTTCCTGGCCTTCAAGAAATCGCTGATGGGCAGCAGCCGTTTGCTGCTGAAGCGCCTGCATCGCCTGCAAACCTTCGCGCACCACCTGGTACACCCCGCTAAGTTCACCGCCCACGGGCGAATTCGCAGCCTGCGGCCTGTCGTTGTTTGATTGCGTGTTCATCGTTCTTGCATTCGCTAAAGGTGCGGGCCGCTCACTGCGCCCCGGTGTAACTGTCGGAATACGTGCCGCCGTCGCCATATTCGTGGCTGTCGCTGAACTCCCCGGAATTTCCGGCACCGCGGGCTTGGCGGCCTTCGCGGCGCTGACGGGGGGAATCGGCTCGCGCGGCGCGCGATAGTTGCTGCCATGAATCGGGATGCGCATCTTCGGCCTGCGCACCGGCGGAACGTATTTTTCCCAAGACGCCAGATCGACCGCATGCCCCAGCGCAGCCAGTTGCGCCAGCGCCTTCGCCAGATCGACCATCCCATCCCCGCGACCCAACGACGCATCCAGCGCGATCGCGACATGCGGCTCGTCATCGAGAATCTGCCGCACCAAACCGCTCAGCACCGCCCTCGGACCCACCTCGACAAACGTCCGCACGCCGTCCACGTACATCTGCGCGATCTGCTCGGTGAAGCGCACTGGCTCAATGATCTGCCGCGCAAGCAGCGCCCGCGCCGCCTCCGCGTCATCCGGATAAACATCCGCCGTCACGTTCGCCAGCACCGGGCACGCACCGGTTGAGAATTCCGCATGCTCCAGATCGCTTGCAAACTGCTTCTGCGCCGGAGTCATCAACGCACTGTGAAACGCCCGCGAAACCTTCAGCGGCACCGCGCGCCAACCCCGCTTCGCACACGCCTCCACAACCCGCCGCACCGCGTCCGTCGCGCCCGAAACCACACCCTGCCCCGGCGCGTTGCGATTGGCCAAAACCACATCGCCATACTTCTCGCGAAGGAACGTCGCCAACTCCGCTAGCGGCGCGGATACCGCCGCCATCGTCCCGCTTTCCTCGCCATCGTGCGCCATCGCCGCACCGCGACGCATCGAGAGCAGTCGCAACGTCGCGTCGTCAACACGACCTGCCGCACGCAGCGCAACCAACTCACCGAAGCTGTGCCCGCAAACCACCGCAGGCGTCACGCCGAAGCGCTCCAGCACGCGAAGCATTCCCAGGCTCACCGCGCCGATTGCCGGCTGGGCGATTTGCGTCGCGGTCAACCGCGTCTCATGTTCGCGCCGCTCAGCATCATCAAACGTCGGCGGCGGGAAGATGCACTCCGCAAGCGCGTCTTCTTCCGATACCGCGTCAGCCGATGCGATCGCGTCGTGTACTTCCGGGAAGCAGCACGCCAGATCGCGTCCCATCCCCACATACTGACTACCCTGCCCAGGGAAAAGCAACGCAACGCTGCCCGTCGCCTCGCCGACACCGTAGTACACGCCATCGCCGACGGCTTCACCGTTCAACGCGCGGTCCGCGCGCCCGAACACCGCGACAGCGTCGTCGTCGATTGCGATAACCATCACCAGACGATGCGTCGCATTCGCGTTGAACGATCGGCGCGAGGCGTCCGCAAGCTCCGCCAGGCTGCTTTCCTTGCACGCGTTACGCAGTTCCGCCAGCTTGCTCGCCAGCGCGTCCCGCGTACCCGCCGACAGCGCCACAATCTCAGCCGAGCCATCCCACTGCGGTTCGTCCGGTGTCACGCCCTTGCGATACTCTTCGAGCACCGCATGGAAATTGCTCCCGCCAAATCCGAACGAACTCACGCCCGCGCGCCGCGGCTTGCCGTCTTTTGCAAACCAAGGTCGCGTCTGCGTGTTCAAGTAGAACGGGCTCGTTGCAACGTCCATCTTGGGATTGGGATTTTCAACTTTGATGACCGCGGGCAGCGTTCGCGTGTGCAGCGCAATGGCGGCTTTGATCAGACTCGCCGCACCGGCCGCAGCCTTGGTATGCCCGATTTGCGACTTCACGCTGCCCAGCGCACACCACGTGCCTTCCGGGTTCGCGTCGCGATACACCGCGTCCAGCGCTTCGAACTCGACGGCGTCACCCACCCGCGTCCCGGTGCCATGCGCCTCGACCAGCCCGATGTCCTCAGGCGTAACCCCCGCGCGCTCGTACGCATCGCGCAGCGCCTCCGCCTGACCCGCAGCCCGCGGCGCATAAATGCTCTGCGACCGCCCATCGCTCGACGTGCCGATCCCCTTCAGCACCGCGTAGATGTGATCGCCGTCGCGCTCGGCATCCGCCAAACGCTTCAACGCGACGATGCCCACGCCCTCGCCCAGCACCGTGCCATCCGCATGCGCCGAGAACGGACGCGCATCGCCGCAAGCAGAAAGCGCCTGCGTCTTGCTGAAGCACATGTACATAAAGATGTCGTTGAACGTGTCGACCCCACCGGTCAGCACCAGATCGCTCTTGCCCGTCTGCAACTCCAGCGTCGCCAGATGCACCGCGCTGAGCGAACTCGCGCACGCGGCATCCACCACGCAATTCGTGCCCTTAAGGTCGAGGCGATTGGCGATGCGGCCCGCCACCACGTTGCCCAGCAAACCCGGGAACGAGTTCTCCTGCCAACCCACGTACGCGTCGGAGATGCGCCGCATGACGTCATGCGCGGTCGTTTCATCAACCCCGGCATCGCGCAGCGCCCGCCGCCAATGGGGATGTCCCAACCGCGCCCCCAGCGGCACCACCAATTCAAGCGTCCCGGTCACCCCCAGGATCACGCTCGCCCGCGTGCGATCGAAGCTGCGCCCGTCCGCCCCGTATCCGGCATCCGCGAGCGCGTCGCGCGCCGCCAGCAGACCGAGCAACTGCGCGGTGTCCGTCGCCTCCAGCACCGATGGTGGAATTCCAAATTCAGTCGGATCAAATTCGACCGCGGAAAGAAACGCCCCGCGTTTGCAGTGCGTCATGTCCGGCGCTTTGGGATCGGCGTCGAAGTAATCCTCAGGCCGCCAATGCGAATCCGGAATCTCCGTCATCGCGTCGACCGAACGCCGCAGCAGCCGCCAATACCCCTTGAGATCCGGGGCTTTCGGGAACATCGCCGCCATACCCACAATAGCGATCGGTGATTGCACGCGTGACTCTCCCATAACCTAGACGCCCCCCCAAAACAGAGCCGCGACGGTAAGGGAGCGGAAGTAAACCAATGCAGCACCGTTTGCTCTGCGCCTTCTCAACGAACAACCTCCGCTTCTTCCGCCGCGGGTCGCAGAAGCTTGGCCAACGCTTCCGGCTCGCGCGGCGCAAACGTCGCGGCATCCACCGGCAGCGCCACGCCCTGCGCCCGCAACCAGTTTGCGCGCGTCAGCGCCGCCGCGCCCACGAGCAAATTGTGCGCCACCGTCACCGCCTCCCGCCGCGCCGGTTCCGCCAAGGAACTGCCCCGCGTCCACTCATTGAACGCGCCCATCGCCGGCCCGCACCACACCTGGTAGTCCGCCTGCCGCGTCGGCTCACCCACGTTCGCCCAGTTCGATGACTGCCCCAGGTATTTGCGAAAAACCAATGCCAGCTTGTGCTTCGGATCGCGTTCCGCCCGCTCGTTCTGCGACGGATCGCGCGTCGCGAAAAAGTCGCGCGTCTGCAACCACGCCTCCTCCAGCGTGCAGCGGAAATAATCCCGCTCCAGCATCGCACGCTGCAACGCGGGCAACGCCTCAATCGAACCGTGCGCCCGATACAGTTCGTACAGCTTCCGTGCCCGCAGCGCGAACATCGTCCCACGCTTGAGCACCTGCACCTTCACGCCCATCTCGAACATGTCAGCCGCGGGCGCCATCATCACGTCCGCCTGCTCCGCGTCCGCGAGCATCGCCCGCACCGCGTCCGACGTGCCCGACTCGACACACGCCTGATTCACCGTGCCCGTCAGCACGTACGCAGCACCCATTGCAAAAGCAGCAGCCGCAGACGCCGGTGTCGCAATACCACCCGCAGCCCCCACGCGCAATTTCACCTCATACGCATGCCTGGCCTGCATCTCGTCACGCAACGCCAGCATCGTGGGAATCAGCGCCAGCGCGGGCCGATTGTCCGTATGCCCGCCCGAGTCCGCCTCTGCCGTCAGGTCTTCCGCCACCGGAACCTGAGCCGCAAGCTCCGCCTGCTCCGCGGTCAACGCCCCGGCATCCACCAGTGCCCGCACCATGTCAACAGGCGGCGGGCTGAAGAACTTCCGCGCAACCTCGATTCGCGAAACCTTCGCCACCACGCGATTGGGAATCACCACACGACCGTCAGCGTCGCGATGGATTCCCGCAAGGCGGTACTTCACCAACGGCAGCGTCAAACCCAGATAGGCCGACGCGCTCACGCACCGCACGCGACGCCGCAAATACAACTCAACGATCGCAGCCTCCAGGTCCGGCTCGTTCGGACTGTGAATCAGGTTGAACCCAAAAGGCTTATCGCCCAGATTCGCCGACAACCGATCTATCGCCTGCTCCACCCGCCCCGGATCAAGACCCGCAGCCCCGAAGAACGCGAGCATCCCCGCACGCGCCGCCGCCTCCACCAATGCTTCCGATGTAATCCCATTCGCCATCGCGCCAACGACATACGCATAGCGCACGCCGTGCGAAGTGCGAAACGCGGGATCACCAAGCTGTTCAGGCAGGAGCACAGGCACATAACCCAGCAGCGGCAAAGCATCCGCGCCGTCAACCGGCGCATCACCGCCAATCACGGCAGTCCCACAATCAGCGACAGCCAAATCCGAGCCGCGACCGTAAGGGAGCGGAGTATCCGAGCCGCGACTGTAAGGGAGCGGACGACAAGCAGCGGGCTCATCGGAGCCACGCCCACGCCGCCCGGCATCAACCACAAATACCGGCGAAGCAACCCGGTGCAGCGCATCCGCCAACGCGCCGCGATCGCTGCGCAAACGCGAAGCATCCCCGCTCCACCAACCGCGCGCCGCGCGCGTCACCGAAATATCCGCCACTGTATCCATGGGGAAAACCGCGCCATCCACCGCTGTGGGACCGGCTTTCCAGCCGGTCAAATCGAAAACAAAACGACTACCCCGCCGATGACGAAACGGAACCCGAATCCGCGGGCGACCACGCCTCCGTCTCGCCGTTACGCCGCAAAATCACCGGCAACTGAAAAACCGTGTTCTCCTCGGTCGTCGAACTCAACACGACCTCACCCGCGCCCAACTCCTTAAGCCGGGCGATCACCCCCTCGACGACTTCATCCGGCGTGCTCGCTCCACCAGTCACACCAACCAGCTTCACGCCCGCCGTCCACGCGGGATCAATCTCGTGCGCCCCGTCGATCAAACGGCCACGCACCCCGCGCACCTCTGCCGTTTCCACCAAGCGTGCCGCGTTGCTCGAATTCTGCGACCCCACCACCAGCAACAGATCAATCCCCCGAGCGCACATCTCCTTCACCGCGTTCTGCCGGTTCTGCGTCGCGTAGCAGATATCCTCGGTGGGCGGCAACTCGATATGGGGAAAACGCGTACGCAGCGCGTTCATCACCACCTGCGTGTCGTCCACGCTCAGCGTCGTCTGCGTCAGCACCATCAACTTGTCATGCTCGGGAAAGGGTTTCGTGCGCGCCTGATCCGCATTCTCAACCAACGTAATATCGTCAGCCGAGTGGCCCATCGTCCCCTCGACCTCTTCGTGCCCACGACGGCCGATGAGCACGATGTGGTAGCCCTCTTTGACGAAGCGCAGCACTTCAAGATGCACCTTGCTCACCAGCGGGCACGTCGCGTCGATCACCCGCAGGTCGCGCTCCCGTGCTTCCTCGAAGACCGCGGGCGCCACTCCATGAGCACTGAACACCACCAAAGCACCGGCCGGCACCTCGGGAAGCTCGTCGACAAACACCGCTCCCAAACCGCGTAACCGGTTCACCACAAAGCTGTTGTGCACGATCTCCTTACGCACATAGACGGGCGCTCCAAACCGCCCCAACGCCAGTTCCACGATCTGGACAGCGCGATCGACCCCGGCACAGTAACACCTTGGATTGGCCAGCAGCACCTTCATGGGAAGTCTCGTCGGGATCCTCTCGTGGATGTCGTACGCGGCGTGTCCGCAGGGGGATCGACACCGGCTGGTACATCTATCTGGTGGCTTGTAGACCGACCCGCCGCGCGAGCCCACCTCAAAACCGCTCTGCGCGGACCATCTCCCCGCAATCTCGCCATTTTCGGGGGGTCACAAGGAGTGTCAAGCAGAGCCGATAACACGGCTGCCACCTCGGGCCAGCGGCTCAATCAGCCCCGGTTCAGCCACCGTCAGCCTGGAGTGACATCGCAACAGCCACGTGCGCTCGCCCCTCTGCCTCTCGACCAGCCGCGATGAGCGCCCTGCCCAGTTCCCGCTGAGCGCTTGCGTTGCGCGGCGCTTGGTGCACCGCGCGCTCAAGGTAGGCAAGGCCCTCAGCTTGATCGCCGGCATCAATCAACGATTTGCCGTAGGCGACGAGCACCGGCGCGTAGAAGGGTGCGACCCCAGCCGCACGTTGGTACATCTCCCGGGCTCGGGTGCGGTCTCCCAACTCCGTACAGGCATCTGCACATTCAAGCATCGCCTCGACGCACCGCGGATCGCGTTCGAGCGCCGCGTCGAATCTGGCCAGCGCCGCGTCGAATTTACCCTCGCGCATGCAAATCCGACCGAGCAGCCGCAAAGCCGCTACATCCCTCGCGTTCAACCGCGCCGCCCGCCTTAGGTTCGCTGTTGCCGATGCCGTGTCACCGCGCCCGATTTCCAATTCGGCCCGCAGCCGCAGAGCATCGCTCAATGCCAAAGCGGCCGGACTGTAGTTCGGCGCCAGGTCAATGATTTCGTTGAGTTCATCGATCGACAGCGCAACCTGCGATTCGTCGCGCCGGAATGTCGCCCGCCGCAGTTCCATGACGATACGTATGGTCGCCTGCTTTGCGTGTCGATAGGTAGCGAGTCGTTCGCAACTGAGACTTCCAGTCATGCTCCGCGACGATTCCGACAGGATCGCGCAGGGTTCCGTATGCGTTTCATTGAACATGATCGCATTGGTTCTCATCCCCCCGCCACCGATGGACTTGAGGCTCGCGAACTCAAGATACAGATTATCGTCCGTATTCAACGGCGCATCGCCGACGAACTCGCGAACCTCGGGCGGCGCCAGCGTCAATTCCGCGAGCAGCGAGGGCGCATAGTCCAAGCCGATCCGGTGCAGGTGCTCGTTGACGACCGGGCTACGCATGCGCTTGGCGAAGTCGGCGGTGTTCACCGCGAACTCCGACTTGCATCCGATGAGGAGGACATCAAGCGATGTCTGCCAAACCGTGGTATTGGGAAACACTTCGTTGAAACTCTTCACGACGGACTTGAGGCTTTCCGGAGTCAACTCATAGAGCGGTAGCCACTGACACATCACCCCGTCATCGTTCAACCGCTCACGCAGTATTCGGTAGTACTCAACCGTGAACAGGTACGAAGCGCCCTTGGCCCAGGGGTGAATTGGATCCGCAGTGATGACGTCGTATCGTTCCGGGGTTGTCAGCAGAAAGTTGCGGCCATCCTGATATTCGATGTGAACGCGCGGATCGTGCATCGCATCATCATTGACGTGCGCAAACTGCTCCGCGCCGCCCAACACTGCCGGCTCGATCTCAACGACGGTGATGCGCTCGACCTCTGGATGCGCCGCCACCCCCGACAAGGTCACTCCCGCACCCAGACCCACAACGACAACCGAGCGCGGAGCAGGATGCAACAACACCGGCAGGTGCCCCAGAAGGTACTCATGGTGCAGGTCGGCGGCGATATCGGTCGCGACGATTTTCCCGTTGATCAGCAGGCTGCGCGTCTCCAAACTCTGAGTAACGGATACGTTCGCACTGAGCCCTTCGCGATAATACACCAGCCCGCGTTCTTCGATCGGCCGATCAACATTGGCTCGCCCATACTGATCAACGTATCCCGCGATCCGGTTGTTCTGGAAGATTCCGAGCTTGCGGGTATCCCAGGGTACCATGAAGAAGTTCGCCGCGATGACGCAACTGGCGGCGACAACCACGCCAAAGCCGACGCCGACATACGGATGCGCGCGGCGCGACAGTAGCCATGTTACAACCAACAAGGCGGCGTAGGCGATGTAAAGCGCATCCATCGTCAGCATGCTCTTCTGCAAGCCGAGATAGGGAATCAGCACAAAACCCGCAAGAATAGAACCGATGATCGCTCCAAGCGTGTTCAAACTCACCAGGTCGCCCGCTGACTTGCCGACCGCGTTCGCCAGCCGCGCCCGCGCTTCGCCCGCAAGCGGAAATGCAATCCCCATCGCAACGCACGGGACGAACATCAGCGCGAAACTCAGCACCAGCATGGTCCCCAACTCGACCTTCGTCGCGCGCTCGTACAATCGTAAATTCCAACTGACCGCATATCGCGGAAGTTCGGGTATCATCTGCGTCGCGACCAACGCGGATACGCCCGCCGCGAGCAACACAACGACGAAGCGCAACGTCAAACTCAATTGCCGAATGCGCGCGGGCATCAATGCCGGAACTGCACCACCAATGGCGATCCCCATCAGAAATGCCGCCAGCATGATCGTGATGCTGTACGTCGTGGCGCCAAGCACGATCGTCAGCCCGCGCGCCCACATCACCTCCAACCCGATCGCAGCCAGCCCGCAGACCGCCGTGCCGCAGAAAATGGTGCGCAAAACCAACGCTTGCCCGGGCGCCAACGCCTCCGATACGCCGTCCGCCTGGGCGCCCGAATCATCCGCGACAGCCCGTGTTTCGTCGCGCCGCCCTTGCGTACTCAATAGCAATGCAAGCAACCCAACCGCGACATTGACCACCACGGCAATCAACTGGGAATGCCACAAACCAAACATCGGTAGCAGCACAAACCCCGCAACGACGGTTCCGACCACGGCGCCGAACGTATTCACGGCATACAAACCGGCGAGCTTGCGCGCGAATTGCCCACGCCGACTCACGCAGAATTCAATCAGCGCCGGCAGCGTCCCGCCCATCAGTGTGGTCGGAATCAGCAAGATGCAAAACGCCATCAGGACGCGAAGCAAGTTGACTAGCCAACCCATCTCGTCGAAGCGCATCGCGAGCGACACGTACAACTCATCCGCGAGTCGAATCAGCGTGGGAAGCAGCGCCGCGACCAGCGCGATGCCCAACTCAAGAAGTGCGTACATCCGGAGCGGATTGCGGATGGTGCGCGTGCGCCGGCCAAAGTAGTAGGCGCCCAGCGCCATACCGCCCATGAAGGCAGCCAGCACAATGCTGATCGCGTCGTGACTGGCGCCGAAAACCAGCGACAGGCTGCGCAGCCACGCAACCTGGTACACCAGCGCGGTCATGCCTGATAACAGGAATAGGATGTAGACACTCGCGGAGCGGTACCACTTCATCTAGCGCACTCTCGAATCCGATGCCCGTCGGGATCTGCCCAGGACCCGGCATGCGGGCTCACGGATTCCGCCGAACGGCAACGTCAATGATCATCCTTCGCTGTTATTCGGCGACCGTGCCGAAAGCACATGATACAGCCCGGCGTAGATTTTGATATCACAGGCCACGCCCTCGGCTCGGCGGGCCGTCAGCCACGCGTGCACCTCGGCGACCGGGACCTCGTGAACGGCGATATCCTCGCTCTCGTCGCCCCCGCCCGGGCCCGTGCGCCGCGGATTCACTGCCCGATAAAACGCGATGATCTCATCCGTGATCCCCGAAGAAGCAGCCCCCTCGAAGAGGTACTCGAACGCATCGGCTTCGTACCCCGTCTCCTCGAACAGCTCACGGCGCGCCGCCGCCTCCAACGGCTCGCCCGTGAATTGCGCCGCATCGCCCACCAGACCAGCCGGTAGCTCCACAACGCGGCAATCGGTGGCCGCCCGATACTGCTCGACGAGCACGAGTTCTCCCCGCGCGTTCACCGCGACAACGCCGACGATCCCGCTGAGGTTCTTCCGCGCGACGTACTCCCAACGCCCCCGCCGGGCGAAGTCCATGAACTTGCCCGCGGCAATGATCTGCTTGTTCTCACCCTGCGCCATAAGTCCCGCTCCGGCTACGCGTTCAACGAAATCTCATTCGACCGATTCAGATCGACAGGATACCTGCTTCCAGATGCATCACAACGCAACCGATCCGGA
Organism: Phycisphaerales bacterium; assembly: GCA_020639095.1. Lineage (GTDB taxonomy): Bacteria > Planctomycetota > Phycisphaerae > UBA1845 > UBA1845 > JACKHG01. The sequence goes on from JACKHH010000001.1 coordinate 141,195, forward strand.
TGGCACGAAGCGCGGCGTATCCCTAATGCTGCATGGGAATCGCGGCGCAGCATCATATACTCTTTGGATGGACGCACCGAGAGAACCGACCTCCAGTGAGGCATACACGATGAACAACGGCTTGCTCGCACTCGCGATTTCCCTCATCCCGCTTGCCGGCGCTGGACTCGCCACCCGCTTCTGCTGAGGCCATCCGCTGCGAATGCTCGGTACGGGCATGTTGATCTTCGGCATCTTCGGCGCTTGGACCATCGCCGACCGCGCCATCGGCGCAAACGCCTACACCTGGGCCGCGCGTATTGCGCAGGTGCTAAGCGTTGCCAGCGTGATACTTTTCCTGGCCCCCAACTTGATCCGTCGCTGACTACTCCCCAATGCGGGCACGTCGGATGATGCCGTCAGGTATAACCGGCGCACGCGCTGATGACGCTTCACCCGTTTCGACTTGGTGACGGCAGGTTGCAGAATGGCCTGATACGTTGGCCAACACCCAGCCTCCGTCAATTGCTTCGCCAGAAGCGGGGGACGAAGAGTACCAGGATTGCAAAAACCTCGAGCCTGCCGATCGCCATCAGGAGGCAGAGCACGCACTTGCTCGCGTCGCTCAACCAGCCGTAGTTCTGCACGGCTCCGACCTTGGCGAGGCCCGGACCGATGTTGCAGAGTGTCGCGGCGCTCGCGGTGGCTGCCGTGGTGATATCGATGTTCGCGGACGCGTCGAAAACCATCAGCGCACCCGCACCACCGCCGAAAAGCAGCAAATGTCCGAGCACGAACGCGAGCGTGCCTTGGCGCAGCTCGGGCGAAATGTTCGACGAACCGATCTTGATTGGCCTGACCACCTGAGGCCGGAACGCGCGTTCGAGTTCCGCAACCATCACCTTGAACGCAATCAGGATGCGAATGACCTTGACCCCACCGCCCGTCGAACCGGCGCACCCGCCGACGAACATCAGCGCGACCAGCAGTCCCTTCGCCAGAAACGGCCACAGATCAAAGTCAGCCGTGCAAAAACCCGTCGTCGTCTGAATTGAAACCGTCGTGAACACGCCCTCGCGAATCGCCGTCCCGACCGACGGCTGCATCACCTCGCCGGTCGTCATCACGATCGGCATACCCGCGATGCACACGACGACCACAATCGACGCGCCCAGCAAAATCCCAAGGTACGCGCGAAGCTCGACGTCGCGAAAAACGGCTGCGAAGCGCCGACGAATGAGCTGGTGGTACAGCCCGAAGTTCACGCCCGCGAGCACCATGAAGACCACAACGATGACGTTGATCGCGAGTGGGTCGTGCCCACCGATGCTGTGATCCGTCGTGCTGAACCCACCGGTCGCCAGCGTCGCGAACGTGTGGCAGATTGCGTCGAACCAGTGCATCCCCGCGAGTCGCAGCGCCAGCGTCTCCGCCAACGTGAGCCCGAGGTAGATCAGCCAAAGCACGCGCGCCGTCTCGCGAATGTGCGGCGTGACGCCTTCCGGCTCAGGGCCCGGTGCTTCCACGCGAAAGAGCTTCTTCGCGCTCACGCCCAACGAAGGCAGCACCGCCACGAACAGCACGACGATGCCCAACCCGCCAAGCCAATGCGTCGTCGCGCGCCACAGCAGGATGCTCCGCGGCAGCGTGTGGATGTTCGTCAGAATGGTCGCACCGGTCGTCGTCAGCCCGCTCATCGCTTCAAAATAGCAATTGAGCGGATTGGCAAACCCATGATTCGCGTCTGCCGACAGCTTCGCCCACAGGAAGAACGGCGTACCCGCGAGGGCCGCGCCGATCAACCAGCTCAATGCCACGAGCAGCAGCGCTTCCTTGCGGCCCAGCGCGCTCGATTGCGGCCTGGCGGCGACCCACATCCCCCCACCGACCAGCAGGCCGATGCCCGCGCTCATCAGGAACGCCCAGAACGGATGCCACTCCGCGCGCACCCCGCGTTCCCAAACCAGCGCCGCCCACCCCGCCACGAGCAGCATGACGATGCTGAGCACGACGAAGAGCAACCCGAGTTGGCGAATGACGTATCGTCGATTCACGCGTGCGCTATCCGGAAATGAAGATCTTCTTGAGTTTCGCGTCCGCGCCGCTGCGACCGATGACCAGCACGGTGTCACCGGCTTCGATGGTGTTGTCCGCCGCCGGCACCTGCACGTCCGCGCCGCGTTCAATCGCAGTCACCACCCAATCGGGCGCGATGCGAACGTCGCGCAGCGCTTTGCCGATCACCTTCGACTTGTCGCTGACGCGCACGCGGTAAACGTCGATGATTCCCTCTGCAAGCGACGCGATACGCTGCAAGGGGCCCTTCGCAAGAAACGCTTCGATCTCACGCACCGCGACGATCCGCGGGCTGAACGCGCGATCGATCCCCACGCCCGCGAGCAGGTGCAGGTAATCCGCACGCTGCACCACCGCGATCGCCTGCTTCACGCCCATGCTCTTCGCCCAGGCGCACGCGAGAATATTGTGCTCATCATCATCGAGCAGCGCCACCAGCGAATCGGCTTGGTCGAGATGCTCCTCGTCGAACACGCTGCGATCTGCCGGGTCCGCCTGGATGATGGTGACCCAGTCGAGCTTCTCCGCAAGCTCTTCCGCACGCTCGCGGCGCAGCTCAAACAGCCGGATCGAGAATTCGCGGCGATGCAGCGCGCGGCACAACCACACGCCCATGGCTGGTCCGCCCATCACCACGATCCGCCGCTTGCCACCGCGCTCCTTGGTGAAAAGTTTACGCGCCTGCTGAAACACGTCGGTGTTGCCCACCAGCACCACCTTGTCCCCGGGACGCACCACGCTTGCGCTCTCCGGAATGAACATGTCCGCGTCGCGCGTGATGGCCGCCAGCCGCGTTCCGCGCGGCAATCCCAGATCAGCGAGCGCGACGCCGATCGCGGCTGCCCCTTCACTGACCAGCACTTCGTGCATCTCGATTTTACCGCGCGCGAAGTTCTCGATGGCCAGCGCCCCGGGATTGCGCAGCGTGCGTGCGATCGTTTGTGCCGTCGAATATTCCGGGCAGATGAGCTTGTCGATGCCCAGATGTGCTTGATAGTCGAGCCCGCGCTGCGCGAAGTACGTACTGTGGTGCACGCGAACCACCGTGCTGCCCACGCCCACGCCCTTCGCGACGGCTGCCGTCAGCAGATTGATCTCGTCACTGCTGGTGGCTGCCACGAGCAGGTCCGCGCGCTCGCAGCCCGCTTCGCGCAGCACCTCCGCCGATGCACAATTCCCCCGCAGCGTGCGCACGTCGAGCGTGTCCGCCACGCTGCGAATGCGCGACGGCGACTTGTCGATGACCGTGATGTTGTGGCCAGCCGGCGCGAGCACCTCGGCGGCATGACTGCCCACCTGCCCAGCGCCGCAAATGACAATGTTCATACACGCTTCCGCTGCGAATCACGATGCAAGGTCCACCCGCGCCGCATGCCATCATACGCAGGCCGCACAGCGGAGCAATCGAAACTTCGCGACCGGCAAACAGGCAAGTTCGGAAACGGTAGAAACAAAAACGCCCCGGGCGAAAAGGCCCCGGGGCGCTGCTGATCCACGCAATTCGGCTCACTCAATGTTGATACCGCCGTTGTACGTGCGGGCTTCGAGCTTGGGGCCGCCTTCACCCAAACGACCAGACAATGCCGACCGCGAAGCCGACACATTCGCAAGCTCAGCGGCACAACGGACCGATCCATTCTGCGTCTGCGCGACAATATCCGCGGACGTGGCGTCACCCACCTTGAGTTTTACCCCACCGTTGTGCGTGAGCAAGGTTCCGCCGAGCGATTCGCACTCGCGCGCATCAACACTGATCGCGCCGTTATGCGTCTCCAGGTTCACAGTGCTACCGGCTACCCGCGCGTTGATCCCGCCGTTGTGCGTCACCGCGACCAAGTCCCCACCAATCCCCTCAGCCGATACCTTTCCATTGTGCGTTTCCAACTTGCAGGGACCCGCCAAATGGGCAACAGTCACCGCGCCGTTGTGCGTCTGCACGTCGCAGGCAACCAGCTCGGGCGACGCGATCTTGAACGACACCTGCGCCTCCCAATCCGAGTGGCGCGTCTCCGTCCAACGCCAATCAAGTTTGTGCATCCCATCGTTCTGCGCTTCCGATACCACCTCGATCGCGGCAAGGCTTTCCGTCGCCGAATCGTGTGACTTGCCGCCGCCGCGAACACGAACGGTCACCGCGACGTCGCTGCGCTGCACATCGCCGGTGATCGACACGGCACCGTTGTGCGTGCGCACGTACAGGTTGTTCGTCGTCGCCGGCAGATCAAAAGTCTCCGTGCGTTCGACCCATACCTTGGTCCGCGAACACCCCAGCCCCGCCAGCATGACGAAACCAAGCGCCGCAAACCACCGCCGGTAAGTTCTCACAGTCTGCATAGTCACATGTCCTCCAAAGATCGTGTCTGAAGTGTCCCGAAAGCCCGCCCCAATCCGACCCGCGACGGCAAAGGAGTGGAGTTACCGCTCCGATCCGAGCCGCGACTGTAAGGGAGCGGAGATACAGAATTGCCCCCATCAACAGCAAACCGGCTGGATAGAATGCCGCGTCGTCACAACCACCGTGCAGGCAGGATGCCCGCACCACAATACCACCACACACCGGCAGACACACGGCAACCCGAAAGGATAGCCGCCAGTTTGACGGGTATTCGCGCCGCGGACACAATATATTCGCACGATCCCGTCGAGCGCGATTCCCACCACCTCTTGCGCTGGCCACGTCGGGAACCGAATCGAACACGGGCAACAGGGAGCTTTGCGGATGAACAAAGTCGTCAAAGACGCAGCCGAGGCGATCGCGAAGGCCGGAATCGGCGATGGCGCGGTGATCATGGCCGGTGGGTTCGGCCTGTGCGGAATTCCCGAACATTGCATCGCCGCCCTCCGCGACACCGGCGCCAAAGACCTCACCATCATCAGCAACAACTGCGGGGTGGATGACTTCGGGCTGGGCCTGCTGCTGCAAACGCGGCAGATCAGGAAGATGATCTCCAGCTACGTCGGGGAAAACGCGGAATTTGAACGGCAGTTCCTCGCGGGCGAGTTGGAGGTCGATCTCGTGCCCCAGGGCACGCTCGCGGAACGCATCCGGGCTGCGGGGGCCGGCATACCCGCGTTCTACACGCCGACCGCGGTGGGCACGAAAATGGGCGAGGACAAGGAGACGCGCGACTTCAACGGCAGAACGTACCTCATGGAACACGCCTTGCACGCCGAGTTCGCGATCGTCAAAGCCCACATCGGCGACGAATCCGGCAACCTCGTCTACCGCAAGACAGCCAGAAACTTCAACCCGATGATGGCCCAAGCCGGGAAAATCACCATCGCCGAAGTCGAAGAACTCGTCCCAGCAGGCAAGATCGACCCCGACCACGTGCACACGGTAGGCGTGTACGTGGATTACATCTTCGAAGGCAAGAACTACGAGAAGCGGATTGAGCAGCGAACGACACAGCCAAGGCCGTGAATGCAGAGTGACGAGTGACGAATGATGAATGATGAATGATGAATGATGAATGATGAATTGTATTCGGCAGCGTCAATATCCAATTCGTAATTGGTAATTCGTAGTTACCCGAAGGGACCCCCAATGCCTGAACTTTCCGCCCGCGACCGAATCGTGCTTCGTGCTGCCCGTGAACTGCGCGACGGCATGTACGTGAACCTTGGCATCGGCATGCCCACGCTCGTGGCCAACCACCTGCCGCCGGGCGTGAACATCGTGCTCGAGAGCGAGAACGGCCTGCTGGGTATCGGGCCGTTTCCGTACGAGGGCGACGAGGACGCGGACCTGATCAATGCCGGCAAGCAGACGATCACCGAACTGCCCGGCAGCGCGTACTTCTCGAGTTCGGAGAGCTTCGAGATGATCCGCGGCGGACACATCGACCTGACTATCATGGGCGGGATGGAGGTGTCCGAGCGTGGGGATTTGGCCAATTGGATGATCCCCGGCAAAATGGTCAAAGGGCCGGGCGGCGGCATGGACCTCGTCGCCAGCGCCAAACGCGTGGTCATCATCATGAGCCACTGCAACAAACACGGCGAACCGAAAATCCTGAAAGACTGCGCCCTACCGCTGACCGGCGTCCAATGCGTAAGCCGCCTGATCACCGAACACGCCGTCTTCGACTTCGAAAACGGCAAAATGATCCTAAGAGAAATCGCTGAAGGCACAACGGTGGACCAGCTCCGCAAAATGACCGGTGGGGAATTCCAAACGACAGGCGAAGTAGCCAAGATGCAATCGTAGGGTGGGCACCGCCCACCACCGACAATGAAAACGCAAATTAAAGCGTTGAGCGCCACCCAGTAGCGAACGTCATTACCAGCCGCCTTGGTGGGCAATGCCCACCCTACTCGCCGGTGCTTTCCTCAAGGTCTTCGAAATCCGGTTGCTCGAAGGCTCGATTGCCGCAAGCACAGCACCAATCAATCGTGTAGAGTCGACGTCGCACACAAGCGCGGAAACTCGAATACAACCAGGCATGCGCACATTTGGCCAACCCATGTTTGATCGGGTTGAAGTGAATGTAGTCCATGTGCCTTTGAAAGTCGGTCTCATCCCGAATCGTATGTTCCCAGAACCGCCGTTGCCATATGCCGCTTTCACGATGACTGGCCTTCGAATCCTCGTTTTGGGGAAGCCGACTGCCATTCGGCAAAAATGACTTTGTGAAATTGACTTTGATCATGCCCACGCGTTTGGAATAATCGACATCTCCGCGGGGCAGTTCCCAGATGAAATGCGCGTGATCCGGAAGTATCACAGCGCCATGAATGCGGAAAGGCATCTCGCGTTTCACCCAAGTTACTGCTTTTCGCAAACATGCGATGGCGACCGCATCGCCCAACAATGGTCGCCGGCCTGCCGTGACAATTGTCAGAAAGTACATACCGCCCGGTTGGCGAATTCGTCGGTACTCAGGCATAATCTCATGATAACGAATCGACGTTGTAGGGTGAGCACCGCCCACCAGCGATAATCAAAAACGCGGATCGAAGGCCACAGCATCGCCAACAACGAACACGATTCGCATCCGGAGTGGTGGGCAGTGCCCACCCTACTCACTTGCTCATGCCCGAATCGGAAACCATGAAATCTGATGCGTGGAAATCTTGTCTGGAACTTGCCTGGGACGCTTGGCGTGCGCGCGACGGCGCGGAGTTCGACCGGCTCATCCGCGCGGCGCTCAAGGTACGCGACCGTTGCGGTGATCCGTATGAGCGGTCAGCCGTCGCGGCGTGGCCGCTTCGCGCCATGATCGAACGCGATCGCACGGACGGACTTGGCCGGCTGATGAATAACGCCGTTGAAACGATTGACGCGATCGAACCCCCCATAAGCCGGGCCGACGCGCTGTTCCTCATTTGGCAGGCAATCCATCCGATCAAGAAATATCGCGAACAACTGCTGCCCATGCAGGTGGCTGCGTGCCACGCGGCAAAGAGTTGGAAGGGCTACTACATACTGAGCGAGGTCATCCTGATCGTCGCAGCCGATGACCCCGACGCCGCCCGAGCATTGGCAGCGAAGATGGCCGACGGCAAGGAGAAACGCGCAACCCTCCGCAAGCTCGACGACGGCACAACTCTGTCGCCCAGGCCATTCTTCTGGCACCGCCAAGCGAGCCAGCGGAATTCATGAACCGCGAGTTCCCGCGCCCAGTTTCGGCAACAATCCGTCCGCACGGCTGATGGAAACCCTAACCGAGCCTCCTTACGGGAGTTGGCTCAGCACGTCGTCGAGGCAGTCCGCCAGGAAGTCGGCGTCGTCCTTGGTCAGGCACATCGGCGGTTTGATACGCAGGACGTTGCCATACAAGCCGCCCTTGCCGATGAGCAGGCCGCGGTGTTTGCACATCTCGAGAATGTCCGCGGTCTCCGTGTTCGCGGGCTCCTTGGAATCGCGATCGCGGACCAGTTCAACACCGAGCATCAAACCCATCCCGCGCACTTCGCCGATCAGCGCGTGACGCTGCTGCAACTCAAGCAAACGATCCTTCAGATGCCCACCAACCTTGAGCGCATTGCCCTGAATATCCTCCGCGTCGATGACCTCGAGCGTCGCGAGCCCCTGCGTCATCGATATGGGATTCCCGCCATAGGTGTTGAAGTGGATGCGGTTCTTCATCGTCGTGGCGATCTCCTGCCGCGTGATGCAGTTCCCCAGCGGGATGCCGTTACCGATGCCCTTGGCCATCGTGACGATGTCGGGCGTGACGCCCCAATTCTCAAAGCCCCAGAACTTCGTGCCCGTGCGGCCAAACCCGGTCTGCACCTCGTCAGCGATGCACAGCCCGCCGTACTTGCGCACGATGTCGTAGACGATCTGGAAATACTCCGGCGGAGGCGTCACGGCGCCACCCACGCCTTGAATCGGCTCGCCGATGAAGCATGCGACCTCGCCGCTCGTCTCGTAGCGAATGAGTTGCTCCACGTCGCGGGCGCACTTCACGTCGCAACTGGGATACTCCAAACCATACGGGCAGCGATAGCAGTAGCCGGGCGTCGCGTTCTTCACACCGACGGCGGGCGACGTCTTGAACTTCCACGTGCCGTGGGCGGTCAGCGCCATCGCCGCCTGGGTACCGCCATGATAGCCATTGCGCAGGCTGACCACGTCCGCGTTGCCGGTGTACTCGCGACTCATGAGGATCGCGATCTCATTGGCTTCGCTGCCGGAGTTCGTGAAGTAGTTGCTGGTGAGCTGGCTGCCCGCGGGCATGTGCTCCGCCATCTTCTTGCCGTACAACCCGATCGTCGGGTGCAGGTAGATCGTGGTCGTGTGTTGAAGTTTCCCAAGCTGCGCGGTGACCTTCTTGACCACCTCGGGATGGCAATGCCCAACGCTGACGGTCACGATCCCGGCGAACGCGTCAAGATACTGCTTGCCGGTCTCATCCCACAGGTACTGCATGTGCCCCTCGGCGATGAGCAGCGGTTCTTTGTAAAACGTCAGCAAACCGGGCGTGAGATACGCCTGCCGCAGCGCGAGCACCTCGGCACGCGACGGGCCGGTGTAAGGCGCGGGCTTGTGCGATGAAACGGGGAGCGAAAGATTGATGCCAGTGCCAGCCGATTGCGGTGTCATACATGTGTCCCTTTTGAATGCGTTCTATTGTGTACGCATTATACCAGAGGCCGCCCCATCTTGGCGAGTATTCGCATGTCGGACGATTTTCGCGTGGTTCTGAACCGCCAAGGCTCCAAGACGCCAAGAACGGCAATGACGAGACCACGGATTACGAATTGCTAGCCCCAAATGTTCATCGTTCAGCATTCCGCGTTCATCGTTTTCATGTTCTGCCTTCTGCATTCTGCATTCTGCATTCTGACTTCTGCCCTTCCCCAAACCCAGCACTCAATCTGTCAATCTTGGAGCCTTGGCGTCTTGGCGGTTCAAAACAAACGCATCACGCCGGCTGCGGGTGGCGGAGGTCACGCGGCGGAGACAGCTTTGTCAGGATCACGTGAACGCCTCCGGCGATGAGCAGACTCACGAACCAGGCGTACGTGTAGAGCATCTGCCAGAACTCGCCGACCACGATTTTGCCGTTCGTGGCTTGGGCGAGGAAACCGGGGACGTTTGGCAGGATACCGATGACCATGGCGGTCAGTGCCCGCCAATTGAACCCGCTGCCGCCGAACGCATACCGCCCCTTCGTTCGATAGAGGTCGTCGACGTCGAGACGCGTGCGGCGAATGAGGTAGTAGTCCGCCAGCATGACGCCGGCGATCGACCCCAGCAGCGCGCTGTACCCGATCAGCCAGGTGAAGATGTACTGGCTCAAGTCGCTGTACAATCGCCAGGGCAGAATCAACACGCCGACAATGGCGGTGATCACACCGCCCATCTTGAAGCTGATGCGCCGCGGGCAAAGGTTGGCGAAATCGTTCGCGGGTGAGACGACGTTGGCTGCGATATTGGTGGTCAACGTCGCGACGGTCAGCGCGAACAAGGCGAATCCGACAAACAATGGATTCCCGAAACGCCCCAACAGTTCAACGGGATCCCACACCGCCTCTCCGAAGATGACGACCGTGGCGCAGGTCACCGCGATGCCGATGAACGAGTACAGCGTCATCGACGTGGGCAGCCCGAGGAATTGCCCGATGATCTGTTGACGCTGCGTGCGGGCGTACCGGCTGAAGTCTGGAATGTTGAGTGAAAGCGTCGCCCAGTAACCGACCATCGCGGTAAGGTTGGGCCAGAAAGCGCGCCAGAAGTTGAACTCCGTCGCACGCTCCCCGCGTACGCGGGCGACCGTTTCCTCGCTGAGCACCTTCGCAAACCCGCCGCCCTTGGAAACGCCCCACCAGAGCAGCAGCAACCCAACGGCGATCAGAAACGGAGCAGCCCAATCTTCAAGCCACTTGATCGACTTGATGCCGAAGCAGATGATCGCGACGTTCGCTGCCCAGAAGAGCATGAAACACGCGAACTGGCCTGGCGAAATCCCCAAGACCGGAATCATGTCCTGCGGGCCCGCGGCATCGAATTTGAAGATGATGCGGTGCAGCGTGTAGATCGCGGACCCGCCGATCCACGTCTGAATACCAAACCAGCCGCACGCGACCAGCGCCCGCATGATGGCCGCCACATTCGCCCCCAGCGTGCCGAAGCTTGAACGGATGAGCACGGGAAACGGGATGCCGTACTTCGTGCCCGCGTGCGCGTTGAGCACCATGGGGATAACCACAATGACATTGCCCAGCGCGATGGTGAAGAGCGCCTGCCGCCAACTCATCCCCTGGCTGATCATGCCCGCCGCCAGCGTGTACGTGGTGATGCACACCGACATGCCCACCCACAGCGCGGCAATCGTCCAGACGCCCCACGTGCGTTCCTCCATGGGCACGGGCGCAATATCCTTGTTGTAAAGACTGGACGAAGTGATATCGCCGGGCTGTTCCATTCCCGCGCCTTTCCGCATTGCAGCAAACTGTCAGGCTAGAACTCCACCGCCCAGACTCGCGAGCCCACTGGCGTGTCGATCGCTCTCTGATCCAAGACCCGTCACCAGATTAGCCCTCTGGGCAACGGCATACAACAAATATGTTTCGCGAGCGCGCGAAGATCGCACCGGCAGTGACGGATGGCGTCAGCAGCGCAGGTCGTGATTGGTGCTTGCAAAGGCTAGAATGCTGCGATCGCCAACACGCCTAGCGAATCAACAGCGTGCCGCTGTGGGCGGGAACCGTGACCGAACCGCTTGTCTGTGCCATGGGCGTGACATCGGCGCGGAACGCGTCCGCGTGTACCGACCACGCGCCCTCGGGCAGGTTGAACTTCAGCGGATCAGCCGATGCGTTGAGCAGCACGAGAATCGACTGCGCCGACTCACCCTCCACGCCACCGGCATCGATACGGTAGACAATGCTGTACGGGTTCGGCGGTGCGTCGAAGTGCACGCGGTGTTCCACGTCGCCGCGCGTGCGCAAGCGAAACGCGGGATGGGCTTTTCGCAAGGCGATCAGACCGCGAACGTACGCGACCACATCTGCGTACTTCTTCTTGAGCGACCAGTCGATCTGATTCACGTCGTCGGGCAGATTGTAGCTGTTCGAGCTGCCCTGCTTGCTGCGACACATTTCCTGACCGCTGTGCAAGAACGTCATACCCTGCGCAGTGAGCAGCGTCAGCGTCCCAAGCCGCATCATGCGACGGCGAAGTTCGTCACTCCCTTCGGGCACGCTCTGCAGTAGCTTGTCCCATGAGGTGAGGTTGTCGTGGCATTCGAAATAACTGATCGTGTCGGTCGGGTCCTGCGCCCAGTCGTGGACCGCGCCCATCAACCCCTCGACGACCTTGCCGGTATCCGCGCCGGATTGGATAAACCCACCCCCACCGCCGTCGCGTCCGCCTTTGACCGCGTCGCGGAAGTGATCGTTGAACGCGCAGATGCCGGTACCGCGCGTGACGCTCTTGTCGGTGACGGGTTTGAGCGGGGTATGTCCGCCGGTCCACGGCTCGCCGTAGATCAAAATGCCCGGGTGAATCCGCTTCAACTCGGCATACATCTGCTTCATCGTCTCGATATCGATGAGACCCATCAGGTCGAAGCGGAATCCGTCAACGCGATACTCCTCGACCCAGTAGCGCACGGAATCGAGAATGAACTTGCGCGCCATCGGGTTTTCGCTGGCGAACTCATTGCCGCAGCCCGACCCGTTCGAGAAGTTGCCCGCGTCGGTGAGCCGGTGGTAATACCCGGGCACGAGCTTTTCAAACGGCGACCAACCGGCAGTATGGTTGTAGACCACGTCGAGAATCACGCCGATTCCGCGTTCGTGAAACGCCTGGATGGCTGCTTTCAGTTCGCGGATGCGCCCCGGCCCCTGCGTCTCCAGGGCATACCAACCGTCAGGCGAATTGAACTGCACCGGCATGTAGCCCCAGTTGTAGCTGTCGTCGGCGCGCTCGTCGTTGTCGAAATCCTGCACCGGCATGATCTGCACGTGCGTCACGCCCAACTCGACGAGATGATCGATGCCGGTCTTGATCGCGGAGTCATCGGGCAGCGTCGTTCCGCCCTCCGCCAGACCGGCATACTTGCCCTTGCGCTCGATGCCGGAATTCGCGGAGATTGTGAAATCCCGAACGTGCATCTCGTAAACGATCGCGTCGACCGGTGACTGCGGCAGCGTATACTGCTGCGCGCGAAAACCATCCGGATCGGTCGCGCGAAGATCGACGATGAGCGAACGCGGCATCTTGCCCTGCATGCAGAACGCGTACGGATCGGCGATCTCAACCTCGGGATCAAAACCAATCCCGCCCAGGGCATATGCGTAATACTTGCCCGCGAGATTCCCGGGCACGTCCGCCGACCAGATACCCTTGTCACCGGCATTCATGTCGCAGCGCTCGACATGACCTCCGGTGAGTTCGTCGGCGATCACCACCTGCGCGGTCAGCGCCCCCGGCGCGAACACGCGAAACGTCGTCTTCTCGGCAGTGTACGTCGCGCCCATCACCGCATCGGCGTCGTAGAACCGCTGTGGATCCTTCACAATGTGCCCGACTTCGACGTTCTGCGTGCCGAAATCAGCCACGTCGAGCGCGTACGCTTTCTCCGGATATTCGAAGCGCTCCGCCACCTCGATCGAATACATCGCGCACTGATCGCCGCGATGCTTGAAGGGATACACCGCGCGAACGTGCAGTTCTTCCCCGGTCGACGTTGAGACTTTGAACTTGTCCGGCGTCCAGTCCGCAACCGGCAGGCGGTGGCTGAAGCGCACCGTCAGGTTGTGGTCGGCGTCGAGGGTGACTCGGCGTACTTTCGGCGTCACGTCGGGCTTCTCCGAATACAGGCGGTTGTCGTCCTGAACGATGTAGACGGTCGGGCCAAGCGACGGCGACCACCAGCGGTCACCGCCATCCTTGTACTGCCAGTCCCGGTTGCGCCGCGGCAGCAGTCCGATCCGGTCCCCGACAGTACCGTATCGTCCAATATCGAGTTGAAACACCAGCCCGAAGGCGTCACGCCCCACGGGCAGCAGTTCGTTCAATTCCGGTTGCCGCTTTTCATGCTCATCCCAGGTCCACAAGCCCGCGTTGGCGTAGTCGGCATCGAGTCGATGGTAGTGGACGGTGAGCAGATTCTCGGGCGACGTGAGCGTGAAACGCTGCCAATCATCCGCTGCGATCTGGAACCACCAGCCGATCTCCTCATCAATGCGCTTTACGAACTTATGCTGATACAAGTCGTCGACACTGGGGACGTAACCCACCGTGTCGTCGCAGTTGATCGTAAACCACAGTTCAAGCGTATCATCGGCGGTGAGGGTTTGGTCCACATGGAGGGTTACCGGCGGCATGTCGGTGAATGGTGTGATCGCGAACTCCCCGGTTCCGATCTCGATCCCATCATGGAGTACGCCCCAGACGCCCTTTGCCTCATCACATGCGACGTACGGCGCAACGCGAATCTGAATGTCCGTCGCACGCGCGCGCTCAGCAAGGCAGAGGCACGCCAGCGCCGCAACCGTCAACCTGATGATTGAGCCAACCATCCTGCGTTGCGGGACGTTCACCGGTTTTGTAACCAAGTCCACCCTACTTTCTCACTTTCGCACATTCGCACTTTCCCACTCGCGTGCGCCAGTCCGCCTGTTATCATAGCCCGCCCGTGGAATCCTGCACGAACCAAAGGCCGAAGTAGCGACTTTGATACTTTAGCACCCGAAAACGGAGCCGAACCATGGCGCGAAAAGCCCGCACCACCGCATCCGCAGCCCAAACCACCGACCTGCGCAACAAGCTCACCACCATCGCCGCCAACCTCTGGTGGTCGTGGAACCCGCGCACCGGTTCACTCTTCGAACGCATCGACGCCAAAGCCTATCATGCATCCGATCGCAACCCGATCATCACGCTGCGCAAACTCAGCCCCGCCAAGGCGCGCACGCTGGCAGCCGATCGCGAATACACCTACCAACTCAACCAGTTGCACGCCCAACTCAAGCAGTACCTCCGCGAGAAAACGTGGTACGCAACCAAGTATGGCCGCAGCGTCAAGGGCGTCACCGCGTACTTCTGCATGGAGTACGCCGTGCACGAATCGCTGCCGCTCTACGCGGGCGGGCTTGGCGTGCTCGCGGGCGATCATCTGAAGTCGGCGAGCGATCTTGGTTTGCCCTTCGTCGCGGTGGGCATCTACTGGAAAAAAGGCTACACCCGCCAGCACATCGACCAGTTCGGCAAGCAGCAGGACGCATATCCGATACTCAGGCCGATGGACGCGCCGATCGTTGAAGTGAAGAACAAAGCGGGCAAAACCATCCGTTTGAGAATCCCCATGGGCAAGGACACGGTCGTCGCGAAGGCGTGGCGCATGGACGTCGGTCGCGTGCCGCTCTACCTGCTCGACACCGACCTGCCGGAAAACAAACCAGCCGATCGCAAACTCACGCACGTGCTCTACAGCGGTGATCGCGACACGCGCATCCGCCAGGAAATTCTGCTGGGTATCGGCGGATGGCGACTGCTGCGGGCGCTGAACATCAACGTCACCTGCTGCCACCTGAACGAAGGGCACGCCGCCTTCCTCTCGCTCGAACGCATCGCCGAGCGGATGAGCGGGAAAAAGGAAACGCTCGGCCGCGCGACCCGCTACGTCACCGACACCAGCGCGTTCACCACGCACACGCCGGTGCCCGCGGGCAATGAAGAGTTCGACCCGGTGCTCGTCGATCGCTACTTCAAGGACTGGCCGGCGAAGCTCGGCATGTCGCATGAGGAATTCCACAATCTCGCCCGCGTCAAACCCGGCAACGTCAAGGAAAACTTCGGCATGACCCCGCTCGCGCTGCGCACCTCGCGCCGGGCGAACGGTGTGGCTGCGTTGCACGGGCAAATCGCACGCGGCATGTGGAAGGCGATCTGGCCGGGCAAGCCAGTCAGCAAGGTGCCCATCGGCCACGTGACCAACGGCATCCACCTCGCGACGTGGTTGCACCCGCGCATGGCAGAAACCTTTGAGGAGTTCCTCGGCGATGATTGGGACGCGCGGCAGGATCGCGTCGCGACGTGGGCGCAGTGTCGCCACATTCCCGACGACGCGCTCTGGGCGTTGCACCAGGATCTCAAAGCCGATCTCATCGCCTATTGCCGCGCGCGGGTGAAAAACCAGCTTCGCCGCGCACCGGTCAAAGGCATGACGCTCGCCGATGCCGACACCATTCTCGATCCGAACGCGCTGACCATCGGATTCGCGCGCCGCTTCGCGCCGTACAAACGCGCGACGCTCTGCTTCACCGACGCCAAGCGTCTTGCGAAAATCCTCAACGACAGCAAGAGGCCGGTGCAGATTATCTTCGCGGGCAAAGCGCACCCAGCCGATGTGCCCGGCAAAGCCATCATCGCCGAACTCGTCAAGTACGCGCGCATGCCGAAGTTCCGCAAACGCATCGTCTTCCTCGAAGACTACGAGATGGATGTGGCGCGGCACATGGTCGCGGGCGTCGACGTGTGGCTCAACAACCCCGAGCGTCCGCGTGAAGCCTCGGGTACGAGCGGCATGAAACCGGCACTGCATGGCGGGCTGAACCTGAGCATCCTCGACGGCTGGTGGCCCGAGGGCTACAACCGCCGCAATGGCTGGGCCATCGGCAAAGGGGAAAACCACAACAACACCAAGGCAGCCGATACCCGCGATGCGAGCAACCTCTACCGCCTGCTCGAAAAGGAAGTCGTCCCGCTCTACTACAATCGAACGAAGAACGGCCCGCCGAAAGAGTGGGTCGCGCGAATGAAGAACGCGATGATGACCATTCCACCGTTCTTCAACACGCACCGGCAAGTGAAGGAATACCTCACGAAATACTACCTGCCGGCAATGCGGAAGGCGTAGGGTTTGAGGCTTGAGATTTGTAGAGTGGGCACTGCCCACCAGCACTATGTGAGAACGCCATGTTGAAGCGCGCAACGTTTCTGCTGTTCCTTGTTACGGGTGTTTCCGTTCCCTCGGCCCATGCGGTCATTCGCCTGCCTGCGATCATCGGCGACAACATGGTGCTGCAACGCGAAACGACCGTTCCAATTTGGGGTTGGTCGCAACCCAATGCGGACGTCACAATCCAAACCGATTGGCGAAGCGAGCCGTGGACCACGCACGCGGACGCGAAAGGCGAATGGCGCGTCGAAATCGATACGCCGGAAGCGGGCGGTCCCTATCGCATGGTCTTCTCAGACGAAAGCACACACACGACGCTCGAAGACGTGATGATCGGCGAAGTGTGGATGTGCTCCGGCCAGTCCAACATGGAATGGGCCATGCAGTACGGCATCGAATTCGGCGACGGCGAACGCGCGAACGCACGGTACCCGCAAATCCGCCTTTTCCACGCAGCCAAATCCATGTCCGCAACGCCCCTCCCGGACAATGCGGGCAAATGGGAAGCTTGCAACCCGAAGACGGTCTACAGCTTCAGCGCCGTCGCATACTTCTTCGGTCGCGATCTGCATGACGAACTTGATGTGCCCATCGGTCTCATCGAGTGCGCTTGGGGCGGAACGAAAGCCGAGCCCTGGACCAGTGCTGCCGCGCTTCATGAACTGAAGATCTACGACGACGAACTCGCCGAAGTCGAAGCCGCGGCAGCCAGCCCGCAGAATCTCGCCGAGCAGTATCGCCAAGCCATCGCCCAATGGTGGAAATCGCTCGACGATCTCGACGCTGCCGCCGGCCGATCGCAATGGTCGCAGCCGGAATTCGACGACAGCACCTGGGACACGCTCGACGTTCCCCAGCCGTGGAGCAAGTCGCCGCTTGCGGACTTCGACGGGGTCGCGGTGTTTCGCAGGCAGTTTGAAGTCCCCGACTCGTGGACGGATGCGGGCTGCGTGCTCGAACTCGGTCCCATCGACGACATGGACACCACCTGGATTAACGGGACGCAAGTCGGCGCGACGACCGAACTCAACAAATGGACCACACCACGTAGCTATCACATGCCCGCGGGCGTTTTGAAGCCCGGTACCAACACCATCGCGGTGCGCATCGTCGATACCATTGGCGACGGCGGATTCTGTGGGAAGGCCCATGATCTCCGCCTGCACGAAACAGGTGCGGCGGGCGATGGGATCAGCTTGGCGGGCAAGTGGCGCTATCAGCGCGGCGCCGCGATCTCAGACCTGCCTCCGTTCCCTCGCGAGCGCATCCACGCGAACGCACCGACGGTGCTCTTCAACGGCATGATCGCGCCGGTTATTCCGTTCGCGATTCGCGGTGCGATCTGGTACCAGGGCGAATCGAACTGCTCGCTTGCCGACCAGTACGCCGCGCTGTTTTCGCGAATGATTACCGATTGGCGCGAACGCTGGGGACGCGGCGATTTCCCGTTCTATTTCGTGCAGATCGCACCGTTTGATTACCACACGCCCACGCCCATTGCTGCCGAGTTGCGCGACGCGCAACGCCTGTCGCTGAAAACGCCCAACACCGGCATGGTGGTGACGCTCGACATTGGCAACCCGAACGACATCCACCCGCGCAACAAACGGGACGTGGGTCGCCGGCTTTCGCTGTGGGCGCTGGCAAATACCTACGGCCGCGAGGGGATCACCTACTCCGGCCCACTCTTCCGCGACGCAAAGGCCGACGGCAACCGCGTGATCGTTTCCTTCGATTACGTCGCTCAGGGCCTGGTGGCGAGCGAACCACTCACGGGCTTTGAGGTTGCGGGCGCCGATGGCAAGTTCGCACCCGCGGCCGCTGCCATCGAAGGCGACAAGGTCATCGTGACCAGTGAAAGCGTCCCGGAACCAAAGGCTGTCCGCTACGGCTGGAGCAACACATTTGCCGCCAAGCTGTTCAACACCGCCAAGTTGCCCGCGTCGTCGTTCACCGCAACGATCGGACAGTAGGAATAGCCAAACACCTCGATCATCGATGAATCTGCAATCAGGAGACACAACAATGCGAAGTCGAACACGAATGACAACCTGCGCGCTGCTCGTCGCAGCAACAATCGGTATGGTGGCAGATCAGTATTTGGCGACATCGCGTGCAGATGAGCAAACCCAACCCGCTACGGTTCGCATCGGCACCTATGACAACCGCGCGATCGCCGTTGCCTTTGCCGCGTCGAAGCACAATCCGGTGCAATCAAAGATGGAGGAATACAAAGCCGCCAAGGATGCCGGCGATGACGCAAAGGTGGCTGAACTCGAAACCTGGGGCAAGGACCTTCAGCGCAAGCTCCACTTCCAGGGGTTCGGACGCGTGCCCGTCGACGACCTGCTCGCGCCCGTCGCGGACCAACTCGCGGGCGTTGCCAGCGCAAACAACCTGTCAGCCATCGTGATGGATTGCGACTTCAGCGCCGACGGCGTCGAAGTCCTCGACGTGACGGACAAAATCGTCGCGCTCTACGAACCGTCGGAACGAACCCTCAAGCAAATCGCATCGCTCAAAAACGTCGAACCGATATCACTGCTCAAGCTCGCGGACATGCCCGCGGAGCACTAGGGCGCAATCTTATCCCGTGAGTTGGCAAGTGTTTCGTCCGGGTGGCACGGTCTCGCGCAGCGAGGCCGTGGGGGATTCAGAATACCCCGTGGCCTGACTGCGTCAGATCATCCCACCCTACAGACCATGCCACTCCACATCCTCGGGCGCAACCCGCGTCGCTAGAGTTCCACAATCTGGCCATACGTCTCAGGTCGGCGATCGCGGAAGAACTGCCACGTGTTGCGCACCTCGCGGATGAGGTCGAAGTCCATGTCGGCGATGACGATGTCGTCGGTGTCGCGGCTGCCCTCTGCCATGAACTGCCCGCGCGGATCGCAGAAGTAGCTCTGGCCGTAGAACTCGCCGATGCGCCAAGGCTCTTCAAAACCCGGACGGTTGATCGCGCCGACGAAGTACTGATTCGCGACCGCGTGCGCCGGCTGCTCCAGCTTCCAGAGATATTCCGAAAGGCCCGCGACCGTGGCTGACGGGTTGAAGATGATCTCCGCGCCACCCAGACCGAGGCAACGCGCGCCATCGGGGAAATGGCGATCGTAGCAGATGTACACGCCAACCCGGCCAATACGCGTCTCGAACACGGGATAACCGAGGTTGCCCGGTTTGAAATAGAACTTCTCCCAAAAGCCCGGCGCGCAGTGCGGAATGTGGATTTTCCGGAACTTGCCGAGGTATTTGCCACCGGCATCGATCACAGCAGCCGTGTTGTAATAGACCCCGGTAATGTCCTCTTCGTACATCGGCACGACGAGCACCATGTCGTGCTTCTTGGCCAACTCGCACATGAGCTTGGTCGTCGGGCCGTCGGGTACGCGTTCGGTGAGTTCGTACCACTTGGCGTCCTGCTCGGCGCAGAAGTACGGACCGTAGAAGAGTTCCTGAAGGCACACGACTTGCGCGCCCTTGTCCGCGGCTTGGGCGATGAGGTCGACGTGCTTGTCGATCATCCCTTTTTTGATCTTCTCGACGCCCGCCGTCACCGGCTCACAGAGCGTGGCCTGAATCAATCCACCTCGTACAATACGTGGCATAGCTCAACCTCCAGAATCTCAACCGCGACAGACCGAGTGACATCATGTGGCACTCATTGGGCACCAACGGCACTTGGGCTCAATCGCTGATGTCGCAACCAACATGTCCAACCTGAAGCGGTGTCAGCATAAGGCATTGCTACCCTCGCGCCAAAACCCATTCCACGTAACCGATCCCCACGTATCGCCATCTCCCACAGGCTTCTGCGGCAGAGTACGGGTCGCAGGTACGCAAGATTGCGGAGCAACCGGGCAATCCGTTATTCTGACGGCGACACGCAAGCACGTGTGGCAAGGTCGCGACCCGTTCGGACTACAAGTGCGCTGCCCCAATGATCAATACCGGTGAGACAACCGATCGCCGCGAGCTTCGCTTTGCGTCCGTCGACGAACTGCGGGCCGAAATCGATCGCATCGTAGCAGCCGACAACGCGGGCACACTCCGCTGCGCAGGCAATTGGAGCGCGGGCCAGGTATTCAACCACCTCGCCGCCTGGATCAACTACGCCTATGAAGGGTACCCCATCAAACTCCCCTGGCTGATCCGACTCATGGTGCGGTTGAAAAGGTCGCAGGTGATCCACAATGCAATGACCCCGGGAATCTGGATGCCCGGCCTGTCCGCCGGCACAACCGCAACGGAACCGGTGCCAACTGACGAGGCTGCCGAGTCGCTGCGACGGGCCCTTGTTCGACTTCAGTCAGACGAGGCAGCCCCCTACAAGCATGCCGCGTTCGGCAAATTGAGCCATGCGGACCGTATCGCGCTCAACCTCCGGCACGCGGAATTGCACATGAGTTTCCTGCACCCGTGACCGTCAGGTATCTGGCACTCCGGTTGCCGCGGGGTTGCAGGTTCGTATACTCGTATGTTTGCCGCTGACAAAACACGACCGCCCGGAGCAATGCACATTGCTCGCGTGGACGATTGGAGATTCCACAATGATAAGCAATTCCCAAACTGACGTTCGAGTGAAGATGCTGCATGGCGGGCAATGGAAGGACAGCACTTCCGGTCGCAGCGGCAAGCTGTTTAACCCGTCTACGGGCAAGAAAATCGGCACGGTGCCCTACTGCACCGCTGATGAAGTCGGGTCAGTTGTCGAAACCGCTGCCGCCGCCCTGCCCGCTTGGTCGGAGACACCGGCTGTCGAACGTGCGCAGGTGCTCTTCCGCTACCGCGAACTGCTCGTGAAGCACACCGAGGAACTCGCCGAGATCGTCACCCGCGAACACGGCAAGACGATGCCCGAAGCCCGCGCATCGGTACAGCGCGGCGTCGAGATGGTTGAGTTTGCCTGCGGTGGTCCGAGCCTGCTCATGGGCCAGTGTATCCAGAACATCGCGCGCAACGTCGACTGCGAAACGATCCGCCACCCCGTCGGTGTCTGCGCTGGGATTACCCCATTCAACTTCCCCGCGATGGTCCCGCTGTGGATGTATCCCGTGGCGCTGGCCTGCGGAAATACCTTTGTGCTCAAACCGTCGGAGAAAGTACCGCAGTCGGCTGTGCGACTCGGCGAACTGCTCACCGAAGCCGGTTGCCCCGACGGCGTCTTCAACATCGTCCACGGCGACAAAGAAGCGGTGGACGCGCTGCTCACGCACCCGCTGGTGCAGGCGATTTCCTTCGTCGGGTCGACCAAGATCGCGCAGTACGTCTACGAAACCGGCACGCGAAACGGCAAACGCGTGCAAGCCGCCGGTGGCGCCAAAAACCACCTCATCATCATGCCCGATGCCGATCTCGACCAAGCGACGGCTGCCCTTGTCGCGTCCGCGTTCGGATGCGCCGGTGAACGCTGCATGGCCGGTAGCGTCGCGCTCCCGGTGGGCGACGTCGCGGACGCACTCGTCGAACGTTTGCAGGCGAAAGCGGGCGCGATGCGCGTCGGCGCGACGGACAGTGGTGCCGATGTCGACATGGGCCCGCTGATCACCCGCGAACATCTTGATCGCGTCGTGGGCTACCTCGACGTGGCCGAGTCGGAAGGCGCGACGCTCGCGGTTGATGGCCGCAAAGCCAAGTGCACGGGCGACGGATTCCTCGTCGGCCCCAGCGTGGTCGATCGTGTCGCGCCGAACATGCGACTCGCCAAGGAAGAAGTCTTCGGACCGGTGCTCTCGGTCGTGCGCGCCGGCGACATCGACGAAGCTTTGGAAATCGGCAAGGGCTGCGAGTACGGCAACGGCGCGTCGATCTTCACGCGCAGCGGCTGGGCTGCGCGCCAGTTCAAACACCATTTCAACGCGGGCATGATCGGGATCAACGTGGGCGTGCCAGCCCCCATGGCGTGGTTCCCGTTTACCGGCTGGAACCGCTCGTTCTTCGGCGACCTGCACATCCAGGGCGCCGAGAGCTTCCAGTTCTACACGCGGCAGAAGATGACGATGACGCGCTGGTTTGCCTCAGCCGCCGAGTCGCACCACGACCCGGTTTGGAAAACCGGCAGCAAGTAGCGACGATGCGTGAGGTGAGGTCTGCTTGCTACGCCGACCTGGATCGCAAACCCGCAGGCATGCTTCGCCTATCGTGCGCGGAATCAGGACAGTGGCACCGTCCGCGTACACCCTCCCCCTACCCCTCCCAGAGGGAGGGGGGTTGCATGCTCACGTTTGGTGATCTTCGAGCGTAACTACTTCGACTTTGACTTGGTCTTCGTCTCTGACGCCTCGCGCAATGCCGGTGCGCTGCATACATTGGCGAGGCAATCGGCTTCGGTGAGCGGCCCGCTGGGATCCAGAACGCAGAATCCACCGTTCGTATCGAACTGGCACGAGTAGCGCTCAATACAGCCGAATTCGCATTCGGACTTGGTCTGATACCCACCGCCAGGCGTAACCACGCACTCCGTGCCGTCAACTGCGCCGCGGTTCATCGGCGTGTGGCAATCCCAGAGATCGCTCCCGCAACTGGCTTCACAATCCTCGAAGGTCGCGAACTCGCCCGACGGTTGAGGCACACAGGCCGGTCCATCCTTGGAAACAACCACGCAAGTGTAGGTTTCTTCGATCACACACTCGGCTTCGCAGTCTTCGAGTGTTGCGTATGCTCCGTTGGGATCGATCGTACACCCACTGTCCGTGCCGCGTTCCGCAATGCTGCACGAATAGCGCGGCGCACCGCAGCAGTGCAAGCAGTCTTCAAGACTGTAGAACTCGCCTTCATTGTTGGGCACGCAAATGCCGCCCTCACCGGCTGCCCGCGCGGGAGCGCACGAATACCGCTGCGCACTCGGGCAAGTCTCGTGGCAATCACTCAGTGTACTGTACAGTCCGTTTTCATCGACGACGCAATCAGGCTCGAAGCCCGCGCGAAGTTCACCCGTACATGAATAGTGGCGCACACCGCACGAATTGATGCAGTCGTTGTAGGTCGCGTACTCGCCGCAGGGATCGGGGATACATCCAAAACCAATCCCCTCGATACCGCGCATGCCCGCGTTCGTGCAGGTGTGTCGCGAGCACTTCTCCTCGCACTCGCCCATCGTGAGGTAGACGTTCGGCTCTTGCAGAATGCCGATCGTGCCGACCTCGCTCACGCAGCCCTCGACGGTGCAGCGATACGCGACAAACGGACAATCGTCGGCACACTCGCCGAAGCTTTCATACTGTCCCTCTTCAACGGGAATGCACGCGGGCCCGACCCCGCCCAACGGGTTGCGGATGGCACCGCATTGATACTGCGGCGCGCCACAACAATTCGTACACTCTTCGAGCGAACGGTACGGGCCTTCGTCGTCCGGGAAGCAGGTACCAAAGGCGGTGATCTCACTTGAGCAACTGTACCGCTGCGTCTCGCAGGCGCTGTTGCAATCGTCGAGCACCAGGTATTCCCCGGTCGTGCCTGCGGGCTTGCAGTTCGCATTCGGCAGGCCGAATTCATCGGTCGAATTGCAGTCGTACGTACGGACGCCGCACGAGTTCAGGCAGTCATTCAGATTCGCGTACTCGCCGCACGGATCGGGATAGCAACCGATTTGACCGTCTACGCCTCTGCCGATGACGTGGTTGCAACTGTACCGGCTGCAATTCTCAAAACACTCGACTTCGTCCGCGTAGTACCCTTCCATATTCAGGTACGACGCCGGCCGATAGACAAAATCACAACCTTGGGTGTACGGATTGCAGTAATACATCTCGCGAATGCAGTTCTCCTCGCACTCCGCAAGCGTTTCGAATTCGCCTTCCGGATCCGGTACGCATTCTCCAAACGTCGGCCCCTCGGGCCCCTTGCTCTCGCCATCGCACGTGTAACGCGTGGGCTCGGGATCGCAATTCAGCACGCAATCCGCCAGCGATGCGAACGGGCCGTTCGGGTTCAGACGACAACCGTTGGCCTGCGTACCCGGACCAGCCCGGCGCACGTGGCAGCTCCAACGCAGGCGATCTTCGCAATCGTCGGGCACGCCGTTCGTATTCAGGTCTGCCGGGCCCGGCGTGAATGCGGGATCTCCCTGCACAAAGTACATCTGCACCTTCACGTCATCCGGATAATCATTCGTCAGACTGATAAAGGTGTCCTGAACGAGGTTGGTACCGAGTGCGTCCCAGCGCAGCTCAACCAGCGGGAAAATCAGCAAACTGCCCTTCTCGCTGGCGCTTGTGCGCTGCTCGCCGACGAGCGCGCTGCTGATCATCGGCTGCGGGGCATTGACCGGCGTTCTGCCGGGCGCTTCGAGCTGGCCCGGACGTTCATCAGGCGGGCTGCCCGCGAAATCGACCTGAAGTGAGCCCGACTGCTCGCCCATACCGATCAGGTTCATACCCGCCGCGTCGAACGGACCGTTCGTGGTAAACGCAATCTGCTTCGCCACGACACCGATCAGCGACGACGCCTCACTGAGCACATCACGCGGGTCGCACGCGGGCGCCGGCCCACCGTTCACCTGCGTGCAAGTGTCACCGGGATCAAAATCAACGTCGCAAAGCTGGCTGGCGAGTCCGTCGATCCGGGCCTTGCCCTTCGCGGTTTGCAGGTTCTCAAGCAGGAAGTGGTTGGGAATTCCATACCAGGACAACGGCGTGTCGTCCCAGCATGTCACACAGCGATCCAGACCGGTCAGCTTGACTTCGTTCTGGTTCCAAATGGTGAAACTGGCCTTGGTGGTTACCGGGCCGGTCGTTTCCTGACGCAGGTCAATCTTGAGCGGCATCAGCGTGAGTTCGCTGTCGAACGTCGCCAGTGTGTTGTTCGGAAGCGCGATATTCAGCGGCGCGTAGAAATCAAGCAGCAGCACATCGTATCCGTTGGCGTATTCCGCCCCGTTCAAGAAGAGCTGGCCCGGCGTACCCGTGGGCATGCCGTTCGCAATCGCTGCGTTCACGACTTGAAAACTGTTCGCGTTGTATTCCCACGCGGTGCCCCGCGCGTAATTCACGACGACCGCGTTGCCCAGCAGATGGTTCCAGCGAATCTCCTCGCCGTTCGCGTTCACCGCCCACGCGACAATGAAGCCGCGAAGCACGCGCTCATCGCGCCCATCCATCGAAGGCCTGCCGGGAGGCGGACCGGGATCGAGAATCGGAAACGGCGCAACACTCGCGGGGCTGCCCGTCGCTGCCGACCAATACGTCGGCTGGTTTCCGGTCAGCGTGATCGCAACGTCAACCGAGTTCCACCCCGGTTCCGAGCAATCGGCGGACTGGCCGCGCGCGACACCGGTAAGGCACGCAATGCACGCAGTCGCAACGAGATATCTGAAGGCGATCGCCCTGGCCCCTGACCTGAACATGTGTCTTCCCCTCTGCCGGCCTTATCCCCATGCCGCATTCGACACCATCGCCCTGTACCCTCACCTGCTTGTGACGACCGAGAGTTTGGGGCCACACGATGTGAATGGCGGTTTTTGCCCATTTACCCGACGAGACATCATACTAGCAAGCCTGGAAAGGTGTTACAAGCAGGGACACCAGCCCCCAGGCCCGAAAAAGCCCGGCTGGAATGGCGCTGACGCGCGGAACGGCCCATTCGATCATGGCGGCCGTCACGACGTACTCGGAAGTCGCAAGCCAACCCGCATGATGACTTTTTTTCGATCTGCCTTTTCCACCCAGCCCGCTTCGTGCCGCCCAAGCCAGCCGCGCCACCGCACCCAACACGAGGACGTTACCGGACATTGGCGGAACCGTGCCACGCACGTAAGACGTTGCTGACCAGGTTGCGCGGTGCGACGGGAGTGCCCCACCGTCGACGGCACCACGCTCGGATAGCGCGATTGAATGTGCGTTTGCGAAGTGGTTCGCGCAAGCGGTCCGTCCCGTTCCCCCCGGGAAACGGCGGCGGCGGCGTTCGTTGCCAAGCGCGACCGTCCCGTATGGCGTGCGATGATCTGCCGGCTCGCAAGACGCGTTGACACATAGAAATAAGCCGCGTAGCATCACCGATCAGCCATCAGGCGGGCTTTATTCGAGCGTCCCGGCCACCGGGAGCCAGGCCCAACCACCGGCTGACTCAACGGGGCGTGGCTCAGTCTGGTAGAGCGCTGCGTTCGGGACGCAGAGGTCGCAGGTTCAAATCCTGTCGCCCCGATTCAATTGATGTCGCGCGTTGCGCCTTGGTTGGGCGTGGGCGCTTTTCGGCTTGCGAGCCGTGCTCCCGGCAAATCAAGATCGGACGCCTAGACCAACTCACACCTTGGCATGCCCTATCCGGCGTGCAAATACGCCTTTATTGGGATGTTTCCTCGGTTGGGTGTTCGCGCCACTCGGCTGCCTTCTCCGATTGGCTGGTCGATTCGTAAAAGTTCACCAGGCGATTGCGAATCATCGTGACCTGTTCCCCCGCGATTTCGTCCTCGTCTCGCGGCGCTGTGCATTGTTGAGCGGCCTCAAGCAGTAGACCTTCCGCCTCAACGCGACGCTCGGCATCGTTGGCAATCACCTCACCGAGCAGGCTTTGTGCGCGCCAGCGTTGGCAGTCGGTTGGAATCGTCGATTGTTCATATCGTGATACACTCTCGCGAAGCACAGCCTCCGCTTCCGACAGCTTCGCCTGCTGCAATAGGTTTTTGCCCAGGTCGGCTTGTCGATTGGCGATGTCGACAATGTCGGCGGGTTCGGACCGCTGCGCGGCATCGTACAGAAAGCGTCGCCACCGCTCGGCGTCCGACCAATGGTTCTGCGCCTCGATCGCGTTTGCCAGGCCATGGACCGCGTCCAACGTCGCGGGATGGTCGTCGCCGTTGATCTCCCGCCTGCGATCGACCGCGATTTGAAAATAGGATTCGGCATCGGCAGCTCGCTCCTGCTGCATGCGCAATTCGCCCATTTGCACGAGTGAATACAGCGTCCCGATATGATTGTCGCCGCCAATGCGTTGATACCCTTCAAGAGCCGCGACGCAGAGCGGTTCAGCTTCTGCGAGTTTGCCCTTGCTGCGGAGGAAATAGCCCATGTTGTATGTCGCGTTGAGCGTCGATGGATGGTCCTCACCCAGGTGACGGCGGCGACCTTCCAGCGATTCGTAATAGAGCGGTTCAGCTTCGTCCGTTTTGCCCAAATCCGAGAGCAATGCCGCGAGGTTGCCGGTCGCCGTCAGCGTCAGCTGGTTGTCCGTACCGAACGCCTTGCGAAATCCAGCCAGCGCCTCCCGGTAGTACGGTTCGGCTTCCTCGGGTTTTCCCTGTCGGTTGAGCACGAACCCAACGTTTCCAAGCGTCTGGAGCGTATTGGGATGCTCCTCGCCAAAGACCTTCCGGAAACCGGTCAGGGCTTCGCGATAGTAGGTCTCGGCTTCGGTGAACCGTCCCATCTCATCCAACACCATCGCCAGATTGTTGGCAGAGATCAGCGTGTCCGTATGGTTGTTGCCCAACAGTTGTCTTTGCTTGCTGAGCGCGTCGCGTCGGATCTGCTCGGCTTCCGCGAGTTTGCCCTGCGCAAACAGAACATTCGCCAACTGCGTGTTCGACCAGATGGTCTGCGGATGATCGTCGCCGAACAGGCGACGTTTGACGGCGAGCGCTTGCTCGCACAAGGTCTTGGCTTCGTCGTATTTGCCGATCGCTTCGAGCAAACCGCCGAGGTTCGTCATCGACTTGAGGGTTGAGGGATGCTCGTCGCCAAACAGCGCGCGGCGGCCGCGAAGCGTGTCGCGCATGAGCTGTTCAGCTTCTTTGTATTCACTCTTGGAGAATAGAATCCCCGCGAGAACCGACATGGCATCCAGCGTGCTCGCTTCATCGGAATGTTCGAGGCCGGTCAAATCCGCAAGCACCGCTCGCACGGACGCCTCAGCCGCGTCCCAATCCCCCTTGGCCTGCTGGATGGCTGCAATGTTGGAGTGACTATCGATTGTCGCTGGATCGTGTTCGCCGCGCAGTCGGCGGTTTGTTTCCCAAGCCTCCAGATACTGCGCTTCCGCGACGTCGAGATTTCCCAAATCCTGATTCAGCAGGCCCGATTCCTTCAGCGACATCACCGTGTCCGGACTGTCGTCGCCGAGTTCCGCCCGCCGGATCGCCAAAGCATGACGCTGCGGCTCGACTGCTTGCTCCAGCATTCCCAGTTGGCGCAGGACGGTCGCGACATCTTGCAGCAGACGCGCTTGCAGGACAGGCCGATCGTCGAATTCCTCATCTATGGAACTGAGCGCACGATCGAAGATGTACGCGCTCAACGCCGATCGGGCAACGTCGGTGTAGTTCACGGCCGCGAGCTGAGTTTCGGCGGACGGTCGCTCGTCTTCGGGAAGGGTCATAAGTATGTCTGACCGGATGTGCAACCCCATCGCGGGCACGTCGATTCCGGTAAGCTGCGCAGACTGAAATTCGCTGACGTTCTTCAGATCGGTATTGGATTGCTCGAGCGCACGATTGGTGTCTTCCAACTCGCGATTGGTGTCCGCCAGCGTCACATTCGTCTCTTCCAGTTCCCGGTTGGCGCGCAATGCGGAAACCAGGCCGACCGTCGTTCCCGCCGCCCCCAGCAGCAAGACGACAAACGCGGTGATCAGGCCGCCGACCAGCCCCTTGTTGCGACGGGCGAACTTGCGCATGTTGTACACCGCGCTCGCCGGTCGCGCGGTAATGGGCTCGTCGCGAAGGAAGCGACGAATGTCAGCGGCCAACTCCGCAGCCGACGAATAACGCCGCCCGGGGTCCTTCTCCAACGCCTTGGCCACAATCGTCTCGACATCGCCGCGCAACGTTCGATCAATTGAAACGACTGAAGCAGGTTCTTCGTCTCGAATGATTCGCGCGGCTTCTGCCACAGTCTTGCCGGTTAGGTCCAACGGCAGGCGATCGGTGAGCACTTGGAAAAGTACAACTCCCAGCGCATAAACATCACAACGCGCATCCACGTTCTTGGGGTCGCCCACAACCTGCTCTGGGCTCATGAATGCAAGCGTTCCGACGATTTGTCCGGGATCAGTCTGGAGCGTGACGGCATGCGCATCGATATCGGTCAACCGCGCGACGCCAAAATCCAGGATCTTCGGCTGACCCGTTACGCCAATCGCGATGCCGCCGCCCGCGGTAGCGCCACCGGTTCCACCTTGTGTGCTTTGCTCGGTGACCAATATGTTTGCCGGCTTGAGATCGCGATGGATTACCCCCTTTTGGTGAGCATGTTGGACCGCATCACAGACCTGAGCGATAAGCTCCAGTCGCGATCGGATACCAAGAGCATGATTCTTGACGTATTCTGTGATCCGCTCACCGTCGATCAATTCCATCGCTAGGAACGGTTGGCGGCGGCCATTCAACTCGGTGGTCCCGGATTCATAGATATGGGCAATCCCGGGATGCTGTAATTTCCCCAGTGCAAATGCCTCGCGTTCGAATCGTTTGATGAGGCTGGGCGACATGGCGGTTGCGTGGATCAGCTTCAGCGCGACGCGCCGCCTGGGCGAATCCTGCTCGGCTTCGAAGACGACACCCATGCCGCCGCGGCCAATCTCGCGCAGAATCTTGTAGCGATCAATGCGTTCGGGCCGCTGTTGTTCGTACGACGCCGCGCTCAAATGCTCCGATACGATTCTCGCGCCGGCACCATGTTTGGATTCCGCGAGCAGTGCGTGCTCGTCATCTTCCGAGACGAGCATCTGCTCGACACGTTTGCGCAATTCAGCGTCGCCTTGGCAATGTGCGTCGAGCGCCGCGGCCCGCTCCTCCGGGGGCAGGTCGCAGACCTCATCGAATACCGCCATCGCCTTGCGAATGTCGTTCGCCTGGTTCATGGTTTTTCTTAAGTGTTGGAGAGTTCAGAATTGAGCCACGCGCGCGCCTGCCGCCACAGCCGTTTGACTGTTCGGGAAGACATGCCCTGCAATTCGGCGATCTCCTCGGTGGTGAGTCCACCGAAGAACCACAGATCGACGATGCGCGCCATGCGCGGGTCGGCTTCCTCAAGCCGGGTGAGCGCTTCGTTCAGTTCGACGGCATCGAGCACCTGCTCACCGGACGGCGTAACCACCTGATCAAGGTCAACCCGCGCGCCGCCCGAGTCGCGCTTCGCCGCTGATTTGGCGCGGGCATGGTCCCTGAGAATCTGTCGCATCGCCGTCGCCGCGACCGCCATGAAATGCGCGCGATTCTTGAACCCCTCGCCCGGCGCGCGAACCAAACGCATGTATGCCTCGTGTACCAACGCTGTCGGTTGCAGCGTATGATCGCTGCGCTGTCCGCGAAACTGCCCACCAGCCACCGCACGCAAGTCCTGATAGACGATGGGCAACAACTCGTCCGCGACGGCAGAATCACCAGCCGCTACGCGCGCAAGAAGTACGGTCACATCCGGTCCGGACCCGGCATGATCCTCGTTGTCGGCCCGCTCTGACATCACCCGCAGTATACCAGAAACCCGATTTGCGAACCGGCAGGGCCGAAATCCACGATTTTCGCGGTTTCTTGTCCCCCTGGAAGCGGCTCTCGCGTGTACGGGGTGACGGATGGGCCTCGGAGCCGGGGTCGGTAGATGCACTTCGCGGCATACAAAGTTTGCAAATCGAAGGAGAAAGACCATGGCAGGTAGAAGTGGAGTTGGATTGAGGTGGGATGGTTTGGAGATTGTGGGAAATCGCGTACTGCGCAGGCGTAGCGGGCTCGGGCTCGCACGCGCGGTCTTATCGGCCGCCCTGGTTGTGGCGGCGGGTGGGCAAACTGCGCTGGCTGGAGGAACGTTTATCAATTCAGTCCAGGATGGGAGTTGGAATGACCCGAATACCTGGGATCTTCGCATCCCGGATGCCTTCCTGGGCGACCAAGCGCAGATCGCGCACAACGTGACCGCCAACGGCGCTGGCCAGAACTCAAACGTTTTGAGAGTCGGGTGGGCGGAGGGCAGCGGATCGCTGACCATGTTGTCGGGTGACTTGAACCTCGACAGTTCCTTGAGCGTGGGAACAGATGGCAATTCAGGCACCGTGGACCTCAGCGGTGGGACGGTAAGTTGTGATTCGCTCGCGATCGGTCTTGGCGGACCGGGTCAATTGACCATTTCAGGTGGAGATCTCGACGTCGCTTTCAATTTAAGGATTGGAGCCGTTGGATCTATAGGGCGACTGAAGATTGTAGGTGGTAGCGCAACGCTGGCGCTTTCGGATAACGACGGCTTTTCCCACAGCGTCAACATCGGTGCGGACGGTACGCTGGAGATTACTCCAACGACAAACGATGCGTTCGGCCTCACAGCGATGGGCTGCAATCAGAGGGGGGTATTCATCGACTCCAACGGCAGCACTTTGGAACTCGATACGTCAGTGTACTCACCGTCGCTCAACGACAGTTGGACCGTCATCACCGACTCAAGCGAAATCACCGGATCATTCGGATCGTTGATCGCGCCTGCCGGCTTCGCCCTCGAGCAGGACATCACGACATCGGGGGAATTGATCATCCGCGTGACGCAATCCCCGTGCGACGGACTGGGCGGCGACAGCGATCACGACGGCGTGTGCGACCCCGATGACGCGTGTCCGGGTTTCGATGACCGCCTCGACTCGGATGGCGACACCGTACCGGACGCTTGCGAAGTCGACTGTAACACCAATGGCGTCCCGGACGTTTTGGAAATCGCGGCGGGTTCGACAGCGGATTGCAACAACAACGGGGTGCCCGATACGTGCGATGTCACGGTGCTGCGCTTGGCCGATATCTCTGCCGCGGCTCCGCTCAACAGCTATGCTGCCGCCGACGATGGTTCAGATTTTGATCCCCAATTAACGACGGACAGCGCGGGCAACTGGATCGCGGTCTGGACTTCCGGCTACAACCTCGGCGGTACGATAGGAACCGAGGGAGACGTTCTCTATACGCGAAGCACGGATAACGGCGTGACATGGACCGCCGCGGCGCCGCTGAATACGGATGCGGATACTGACGCCACGAGCGAATTCAATCCACAACTGACGACGGACCGTAACGGCAACTGGATCGCGGTATGGTCTTCTGGTGGATTGGTTCGGGGGGCGGGTGGACTCGACAATGACATATTCTACTCGCGCAGCGCGGACAACGGCGCAACCTGGACGGCGCCTGCGGCCCTGAATTCCAACGCGGCTACCGACAATGGATATGATGACGAACCTCAACTCACGACCGATGGCGCGGGCAATTGGATCGCGGTCTGGGACTCTTACGACGACCTTGGCGGAACAATCGGGAACGACCGCGACATTCTCTATGCGCGAAGCACCGACAACGGCGCGACTTGGTCCACCGTGGCGCCGCTGAACACCAATGCGGCAACCGACAGTGGAGGCGATGAATTCCCGCAACTGACGACGGATGGCGCAGGGAATTGGATCGCGCTTTGGAACACCGATGACGACCTTGGGGGTACCATCGGGACCGAGGGAGACATCCTCTTTTCGCGAAGCACGGACAACGGTTCAACCTGGACGGCTCCTGCTCCCTTCAATAGCAACGCAACGACTGACTCCAGTTCAGACTATGATCAGCAGTTGACCACGGATGGCGCGGGAAACTGGGTCGCGGTTTGGTATTCCCATGACAACCTCGGGGGGACGATTGGAAACGACTCGGATATCCTCTTCGCGCGCAGTCCCGACAATGGGGTTACCTGGACGGCTCCCGCTCCGTTGAACTCGTTTGCTGCGACTGACAGCGAGGACGATGTCGATCCCCAGCTAACGACGGACCGCATGGGGAACTGGGTTACCGTCTGGCGCAGCGAATACAGCGTTTCGGGAACAATCGGAACCGATTTGGACATTCTCTATTCGCTAAGTGCTGACAACGGCGCAACCTGGACTGCGGCCGCCCCGCTCAATTCCAACGCGGCGAACGATATCGCGTACGACGACGAGCCCCAATTGACAACCGACGGCGCGGGCCATTGGATTCTGGTTTGGGAATCCACCGATGACCTCGCTGGGACGATCGGAACGGATCGTGACATTCTGTTCTCGCGATTCACGCTCTCGACCACCAGCCTCGACGTGGACCTCAACGGCGTCCCGGACGAATGCGAAGTCACCTGCGGGCCTGGCGGTGACTTCGACGATGACGGCGACGTAGACCTGAGCGACTATTTGGGATTCGCCGCATGCTTTGCCGGACCGATTGAGTCGGCTGCGGGCCATTGCAGTTGCTTCGATCTGGACGTCGACGGTGACGTGGACCTGCGCGACGTCGCCCAGTTCCAGCAAAGCTTCTCCGGCCCGAACTAGCCGAGCATACCCGGCGAGTTCCGGTCGTTCTCCTTGATCGAGCCGTCGCGCAACCGCGCGGCGGCTCGTCGCATGCGCCTCAGACGCGCTACCATCCGGCCGCCCTCATGCAATCTCGATATCCGCACTCCTAGGGCCGCCAACGCGGTTTCCCGCCATCTCAGAGAAATCTTTGTCCCCGCTCGGGACCTGTTTTCGTGTTCGGGGTGAGGACCGGATGAAAGCCCGCGAGGCGGACCGGATCGAGAAGCCACGAATCAAGGAGATTCCAATGATGCCTTTCAAATGCACATTCAACATCGTCCTGGCGAGCCTGGTGCTCGCGATCAGCATCTTGCCCGCAACCGCCGACGGCCCGGATGCGTTCAGCATTGCGGCGGCTGAAACCTGCACGAGCAATGACGACTGCAACGGTAACGGCGTGCCCGACGACTGCGATCTCGACAGCATCGGCCGCTTGGAAAAGTTTTCGCCCATCCACGGTGACGATTTCGTCCTGAACGGCAGCGCGACGCTCAATAACTTCAACGTTCGCCTTACCCAGGCGGTTGAGGGTCAGAACGGATCGGTCATCTTCGATCCGGTCACCTCCGATCCGATCGACGAATTCTTCGCGGAGTTCGACTTCAAGATGGGCGGGGGCAATGGCGCTGACGGAATAAGCTTTGTCCTCATCGATGCGGACCTTACCGGCAACGATCTCCTGCCCGGCGAGGGCGGAGGGAACCAGCCGCTGTCGCTTTCGCTCGATACCTACATGGGAAACGCAGCCGGTGGAAACCACGCCATCCTGCGCAGTTACGGAATCGAACTCGCCAGCGTCGAGGTGCCGCACACCCTGGACGACGACGCTTGGCAGCACGCTGCGATCGAGTTCAGCGATGGCGCGGTCACGGTCGTTCTCACCGACGCCGCGCTGAACGACTTTACCGCATTCAGCGATGTCGCCGTCCCGAGCTTTACGCCGATACGTGCGGGCTTCGGTTTCGGTGGCCGCACCGGATCCGTAACGAACGTTCATCGCGTTGACAACGTGCGGTTCAGGATCGATCGCCCCAACGACTGCGATGCCAACGGTACGCCCGACGAGTGTGACATCGCCGGCGGCACGTCGGCCGATTGCAACACGAACGGTGTGCCCGACGTTTGCGATACCGCACCAAAGGCTCCGTTGGTTGCCTCGGCACCGGCGCCACTCAACAGCAATGCGTTCAGCGACACCGGCGCGGATTCTTCTCCGCGTCTGGCGACGGACGGGGCCGGCCACTGGATCGCGACCTGGCACTCGCCCAATCATCTCGGCGGGGCGATCGGAACCGATTACGATGTCCACTATTCGCGCAGCGCCGACGATGGCGCAACGTGGAGCGCCCCGGCGTATTTGAATTCCTACGCGGCCACCGACAATTCAGACGATGGGAATTCCCAGGTGGCAACCGATGGCGCAGGTCTTTGGATCGCCGTCTGGGAAGCCTTCGGCGACCTCGGGGGAACAATCGGGACCGAATCGGACATCCTCTACGCGCGAAGCATGGACAACGGCGCCACTTGGTCCGCCCCTTCGCCGTTGAACACCAATGCAGCGACCGATTCCGGATACGACACCAGGCCCCAACTGACGACAGACGGTGGCGGCAATTGGATTGCGGTCTGGGCCACGTCCGATGACCTTGGCGGGACCATCGGAACCGACAACGACATCGTTTATGCGCAAAGCACGGACGACGGAGTAACCTGGAGTGCTCCAGCGCCACTGCATGTGGATGCGGCCACCGACTCTGCACATGATGGTGATCCCCAGGTGTCGACCGACGGCGCGGGTAACTGGGTGGTGGTCTGGTCGTACAGAGACAATCTCGGAGGAACGCTCGGAACCGACGACGACATCGTCTATTCGCGAAGTACCGATGGCGGCGCCACCTGGTCATCCCCAGCGCCGCTGAATTCCAATGCGGATACCGATATCGGAGACGATTTCAGGCCCCAATTGACGACCGACGGCGCAGGCAACTGGATTGCCGTCTGGGCTTCCGACGACGACCTCGGTGTGACGATTGGAACCGATGTCGATGTTCTCTACTCGCGCAGCACCGACGGTGCCGCGACATGGAGCACCGCTGCGCCACTGAATGCCAACGCAGCCTCCGATTCTGGTTTCGATGTCGATTGCCAGGTGACGATTGGCGGCACGGGGGATTGGATTGCGGTCTGGTCCTCGAGCGGCAATCCCGACGGGACAATCGGTGCGGACCCGGACCTCCTCTACTCACGGAGCAGCAACCGCGGCGCCACTTGGTCCTTTCCCGCCCCGCTGAACGCCGAGGCCATGACGGATTCTGGGGGAGACTACGGTCCCCAAGTGGCCACCGACGGCGCCGGCAACTGGCTCGCGGTCTGGGAATCCTACGACGATCTCGGCGGAACGATCGGAACCGATTCGGACATCCTGTGGACGCGGTTCTCGCTCACGCACACGAGTTTGGACGGCAACCACAACGGCGTCCCCGACGAATGCGAAGCGGCCTGCGGTGTCGGCGGCGATTTCGACGACGACGGTGACGTGGACCTGACCGACTACTTGAGTTTTGCCGCATGCCTGGGAGGGCCCGCGGAATCGGCTGACGGTGTCTGTGCTTGCTTCGATCTGGACAGTGATGGCGACGTGGACCTGCGCGACGTCGCCTACTTCCAAGGAAGCTTCTCCGGCCCGAACTAGCCCAAGTTATCCGGTGAGTTCCGGTCAGTCTCCTTGATCGAGCCGTCGCGCGCTTGCGCGGCGGCTCGTCTCATGCGCTGGTATCGCAATCTCGCCCCAACACCGCCAGGTAGCCTTCGAAATCGCCGATTTTGGGACCGCCAATACGGATTTCCAGGTTTGTGAAAAAACTCTGTCCCCATCTGCGACGCGTTTTCGTGTTCGGGGTGAGGACCAGACAACCCACCGCCGACCATGTGGCGGACCCGAACAACTGCACACAAGGAGAATCAGAGGATGAATCTGAGACCGATACGCAATGCCTTCCTTGCCGGCTTGGTGGTCATGGCGTGCCTGACACAGGCGATGGGACAGGAATTCTCAAACCCGGCGTTTATCAACATTCCACCGGTTGAGCAGAGCCCCTACCCGCCCTACCCGGGAAATGGCTTTACGAAAAACATCGCCAACCCCTATCCGAGCGAGATCGTCGTATCCGGTGTTACCGAACCGTTCGCGCTGGAAGTGACGATCCATGGCTACTCCCACACCAATCCGATCAAGACGGACATCCTCCTCGTGCCGCCGCCCGAGTACCCCAATCGGTCCGTGGTACTGATGCACGATATTCAGGCGAGCAACGATGCCGTGAATGCCACGTTGACGTTCGCGGACGGGGCACCGTCGCTTTCTTCGCCGGTCGTCACTGGGACCTACCGACCCACGATGGTCGGTACCCGGCCCGAATTCCTTGATCCCGCTCCATTCCCGAATCCGCCGTATGCGACAGATTTCTCGGCGATTTACAACATGAACATCAACAATGTGAACGGCACGTGGCGCCTCTACGTCATGAACTGGGGCTACCAGGGGTATCTGTTCGGAGACGCCGGTCAGATCTCGGGGGGATGGACCATCCGGTTTGTTCACGACACGGACGGAGACGGATACTTCGACAACCAGGACAACTGCCCCGACATTTACAACCCCGAACAGGAAGACGACGACTACGATGGCGTGGGCAACCCATGCGACATGTGCCCGCTCAATGCGAACCCCGATCAGGCCGATGGCGACGGCGATGGTTTCGGCGATGCGTGCGACAACTGCCCGTTGATCGCCAACAGCGATCAAGCGAACAACGACGACGATTTCTTCGGCGACGTTTGTGACAACTGCCCTGACGCCACCAACGGCCTGCAGACCGACGCAGACAGCGACGGATTTGGCGACGCCTGCGACACGTACTCCGGCATCAACATCGAGAACATCACGCAGGGCACCGCGCATCCCACGATTCAGTCCGCGATCGATGCCGCATTCAACGGCGACAAAATCGTGCTGGGGCCCTGCGATTTCTATGAAGACAACATCACCTTCCCCAATGGACTCAACGTCACCGTTCGCGGTGCGGGGATGGATCAAACTTTTCTGCACGGTGGCGACGACGATTCCGATTTCGTGCTTGGCATTCAAAACACGAATCAGACCAGCGCAACACTAATCTCCAATATGACCATCACCAACTCGGGCGCCACGGCGATTCGCACGAACAATACCGACCCCACGATCCGACTGGTCAGATTTCAAGATGTCACGGGTGGAAACGCGCTCGATCTGCGCGGTGGTTCGCGGGTCGATCGCTGCATTTTCACCGGCGCGACATCGAACTATCAGACGGTGTACGTTGCTCACGAGTCGGAAGCAATGCCCACGTTCTACCAGTGTTTGTTCGCAAACAATGAAGTTACTTACGACCTGGTGATTGACGATCCCGTGACGTGCCGGGTGATCAATTGTACGCTCGCGGGCGGAAGTTCCGGTGCCATTCAGGTCCGGTCCGGCGCTCAACTGGACATGTACAACTCGATCATTCTCCACCAAATGAATGTGTCGGGTACGTTGAATGCCGATTCGAACATCTTTAACGGCGCGACGGGAAACAATATCGACGGTCGGCCGACCTTCGTGGATGAAGCCGGCGGCGATTATCACCTGGCGCCCGGATCGCTCGGAATCGACGCCGCGAATGAAATTCCCATCATTGGAACGGGAGTCAACTACGACTTGGCGGGCGACCCGCGCTACGTCGACGACGCGGGCACGGTCAACACCGGCTATGGATTCTTCGAGTACCTGGACATGGGGGCGTACGAGTTTCAGGGACTCACCGACAGCGACAACGATGGCGTTGGCGACGCGGACGACAGGTGCCCGGGCTATAACGATTCCATCGACGCCGACACCGATGGCGTTCCCGATCAATGCGACGCGTGCCCCGGCTATGACGATTTCGAGGATGCCGACGGTGACGGTGCTCCCGACCATTGCGACCCGTGTCCCGAATTCGCGAATGAAAGCGACATGGACTCTGACGGTGACGGCACGCTCGATGATTGCGACACCTGCCCCATCTTCGACAACCGCGTTGACGTTGACGGCGACGGTGTCCCCGACGGCTGCGACATTTGCCCCGGATATGACGACGCAACCCAAGCCGACATGTGTGCTGATCCGCAAGTGGTCACGAGACCGCTGGACCTAAACGAAAGCGACCGCTACCGGTTGCTCTTCGTGACCGATGCGCGCACGAAGGCGACGTCGAATGACATTGCCTACTACAACGCACTCGCCGCCGCCGACGCCGCCAATGTCCCCAGGCTGAACGCGCTCGGCACCGAATGGAAAGCGCTGGTCTCGACGTCGACGATCGACGCGCGCGACAACACCGACACCAATTTCAATGTGACGAACGGAGTACCGATCTATCTCGTCGACGGCACGCGTTTGGCGAATGACTATGCACACCTCTGGAATCAGAGTGGTCCCTACCCCGTCTCGCCGTCGATTACTTCCGGGCTCAATGGAGCGGCGGTTCGCGTCTGGACCGGTACGCATCGAACCGGTGTGCAACAGGTCCCGATGGGTGCGACGGGCAGCGAATCGACTCGTGGATATCCCTATTACAAAGGCGGGGCCTGTTGGGGATACGAGGAGGCCCATCAATCGGGCCTTAATCCGATCTACGTCATCAGTGAAATCCTGCAAGTTCCCTGCGTGGCTGATTCCGACGGTGACGGGGTGTGCGACTCATCCGATATTTGCCTCGGGTTTGATGACTTCAACGACGCGGATGGCGACGGTGTTCCCGACGGTTGCGATATGTGCGAAGGGTACGACGACGCTTTCGATTGCGATAGCAATGGAATTCCCGACGGTTGCGATCTCGATCATCGTGGTCGATTCGACAACTTCAGTTCGACCAATGGCGCACACTATACTTTGAATCAGAATGCCAACACGTCGGTCGTCGTCGAAAACGGATCAGTCCGACTAACCGAAGTGCTACAAGGTCAGAAGGGTTCGGTGATCTTTGAACCGGTACTCGCGGAACCGATCGCGGATTTCACCGTCGAATTCGACTACTGGATGGGCGGCGGTAATGGCGCCGACGGCATGGCTTTCGCGTTAATCGACGCGGATTCGACCGGGATGAATGTGCTCTTCGGCGAAAGCGGCGACAACCAGCCGCTGGTGGTCAGCTTGGATACGTACCGCGGCGGCCCCGCCGGTGGTAACCATGCCCTGCTCATCAGCTATGGGCAAACGCTCGCGGACGTGCTCGTGGATCACCAACTGGATAACGCTCAATGGCAACATGCGTGGTTCGCCTTTGAAAACGGTGCCGCGACACTGGTGCTCTACGATAGCGAAGGCAACGCGGCCACCATCTTCTCCGATGTGGCGGTACCGGGGTTCGCGCCAATCCGCGCTCGCTACGGTTTCGGCGCCCGCACCGGAGGCGTTACCAACGAACACCGCGTGGACAATGTTCTGTTCTTGGTGACTTCCACGACCAATGACTGCAACACGAATGGAATTCCCGATACCTGCGAAGCGGGCGGCAACGTCGATAGTGATGGTGACGGCATTTATGACCTCTGCGACACATGCCCGCTCTCGCCGAATGTCTGGAGTGTGACGCGGAACACTTACCACGCAA
Source organism: Phycisphaerales bacterium (assembly GCA_020639095.1). Lineage (GTDB taxonomy): Bacteria > Planctomycetota > Phycisphaerae > UBA1845 > UBA1845 > JACKHG01. Next base: position 181,552 of record JACKHH010000001.1, read on the forward strand.
CGATTCAGAATGCGATCGACGCGTCGTCTAGTGGCGACGTGATAGAACTCGGCGCCTGCGTGTTCGTCGAACGCGACCTCAAACTGGACAACAAGAGCATCACACTTCGCGGCCAAGATGCCGAATCGACGATCATCGACGGGAACGGTGTCGCGGGGAGAATCTTGGATATTATCAATGGTGGAAACAACGTGATAGAGGACATCACATTTCGCAATGGGCTGAGAATCGGTTCCGTTGGAGGCGCGGCGCTCACCGTTCGCAATAGTTCCGTGGCGACGATTCGGCGATGTCGCTTTGAGAATAACGAGGCGCGTGAGGGCGCAGGAGGTGCGATACGACTGAATGGCGGCTCCACGAGCACGTTCCAAGAATGCGCGTTCCATGGGAATAAATCAAATGTCGGTGAATCCGCGGTATTTCTCCTTGACTCGCAAACCACCGCCAGCTTTGTAAACACGTTATTCGCGGGCAACGGTGGTAATGTCGCACAAACGATCCGATGCAAAGAAGGATCCATGACCTTTGCCAATTGTACATTCGCCGATACGTTGGACGATCGCGTCTTGAGGACAGGTTCGGGCGGAGTTATTACGATCAAGAACTGCGTGCATGACTTGACCTCGGTGCCCGATGCGGACATCGCGGCTGAACGATGCCTCTATCACGGCGCGACCGGTGACAATATCGATGGCGTGCCGACATTCGTTGACGATGCGAATGGTGACTTTCGATTGGCACCCGGCTCGCTGGGTGTCGACGCTGCTGACTACCATGCGTACATCGCAGTCAATGGTGATGCGACCGATTTGAACGGCGATCCACGCGCACACGACGATACGGGATACGCCGACACCGGCAGCGGCGCCGTAACCTACCTCGACATGGGTGCATTCGAATTCCAGGGCATGACTGAATGCGGCGTTGGTGGTGATATTGGCAACGACGGCGACGTGGACCTCGCGGACTACGCCCGATTTGCAAGCTGCCTGAGTGGTCCGTCGGGCGGACTCGCGCCGAACTGTGCCTGCTTCGACCAGGACAACGACGGCGATGTGGACATGGTGGATTATTCCAAGTTCCAAGTGAGCTTTACCGGGTCGAACTAGCCACCGCCGATCACCCACATAGTTTTCTCCTTGATCGAGCCGCCGCGCACTCGCGCGGCGGCTCGTCGCATGCGCCGGCTTCAAAGTCCTGCCCAACTACTCTTAGGCAGCCGCAAAATCGCTGTTCTCGGCACCGCCACCGCGGTTCCCTCGCGTCTCAGAGAAATCTTTGTCCCCGATTGCCGCCCGCTTTCGTGTTTGGGGTGAGGACCGGATGTAAAGCCCGCGAGGCGGACCGGATCGAGAAGCCACGAATCAAGGAGATTCCAATGATGCCTTTCAAATGCACATTCAACATCGTCCTGGCGAGCCTGTTGCTCACGATCGGCATCATGCCGGCAACCGCAGCCGATCTGGTGGTGGGCTCGGAACAGAGCGTGTCATTCACCGGCGACTACCAGGACTTCGATATTCCAGTCACCAACCCGCCCGATTTCATTCGCTTCACTGTTTACGGCGCGGATGGTGGCGATGCCGTCGCGGGCGGAGACAGCCAGTGCCGCGCGGACGGTGGAAGCGGCGCGACGGTAAAGGCGGTCTTTCGGATCGGGACCGCACCCGAAGCGCTCGAGCCCGGCGGCACCATTCGGTTTGTCGTCGGCCAAAAAGGTGGCGATAGGTATCAACTTAACGGTACAACCGTTGCGGCAGGCGGAGGCGGAGGCGGTTCCGGCGTTCTGTATCGCCCGCCAGGCGCTACTTCGAGCGATTGCGGTGACGGCTGGGCGGTCATCGCAGCAGCCGGCGGTGGTGGCGGAGCATATCAATCCACGTACCTTGGTTTTTGTAAGGCCAAACATCCCGGGGGGAACGCACGCACAAGCACCTGTGGCGGCAACGGCGGCGGCAGCAACGGCGGCGCCGGCGGATGCAACGGACAAGCTGGTGAGAGCGGTGGCAGCGGGTACGGTCAGGGTGGAGCCGGCGCATATGAAAACTCCGAGGGATCGGAAAAGGGCTGTCCCGACGGCGGATTTGCCGGGAGCGGTACGACTTTCGGCGCTGACGGCGGTTGGGGATTCGGTGGCGGTGGCGCGGGGCGCATTGGCGGGATTGCGCAACCTGGAGCAGGTGGCGGTGGCGGCTACTCGGGCGGTGGCGGTGGCAGGATCAATCGCGAAGGCGGGGGCGGCGGCAGCTTCGTTCCCGTCGGTGCGATTGCGAGTACGAAAAGCACGGGCAACAACGGACGCTCGGACGGCGAGGTGCTCTACCTTTGCACGTATGCCGGCGATTCCTGCTTCAGCGCGAACGACTGCGACGCCAACGGCGTCCCCGACGATTGCGACCTCCACAGCTTCGGGCGACTGAATGATTTCGAGGGCGCCGCGATACCGCCGACCCTCTATGGCACTGCGGTCATCAACAACGACTCGGTGCGGCTGACGTCGGCCATCCCCTTTCTAAAAGGATCGGCGATCTTCGAACCGGTCACCTCCGAATTGATTGACGCGTTTACCGTCGAATTTGATTACCTGATGGGCGGCGGCAACGGCGCGGACGGCATGAGTTTCGCGCTGATCGACGCGGACGCCTCCGACAACACGCTCCTTTTCAACGAGAAGGGCGGCGATCACCCCCTCGTCGTTTCGCTGGACACATACCAGGGAGACGCTGCCGGCGGGAATCACGCCGAAATCCTCAGCTACGGCGAATCCATCGACCGCGTGCAAGTACCGCATCGGCTCGACAACAACCAGTGGCAACATGCCCACGTGATTTTCGAGGATGGAGCGCTGACGCTCATCCTGGATGATGGTTTCTTCAACACGACAACCGTGTTCGACGCGGTCGACGTTCCGGGCTTCACGCCGATTCGCGCGCAGTACGGATTCGGCGCCCGCACCGGCGCGGCGACCAACAACCATCGCGTCGACAATGTGTACTTCCGGGTTGCCGGCCACAACGACTGTGATCTGAATGAAGTACCCGACAATTGCCAGTCGGACAGCGATCATGACGGCACACCCAACACGTGCGAAGACGACGATGGCGACGGCGTCCCGAACTTCGAGGACCAGTGTCCGGAAAACGACGACAATGAGGATTTCGACCAGGACGGCGTCGCGGATCGTTGCGATCCATGCCCATACGATGAATTCGACGACAGCGACGGCGACGGCGTGTGCGATTCGGATGACATCTGTCCCGACGCGGACGACAGCGTATCGGATGACGACGGTGACGGCGTGTGCAATTGGAACGATATCTGTCCCGGAAACGATGACAACGGTCCGGATACGGACGGCGATTCGCTTCCGGATGCCTGCGACACGTGCCCCGGTGAACGAAACGTCTGGAACGCAACGCAGAAAACCTACCATCCTACCATCGCGCTCGCTATTGCATCGGCGGAAGACAACGATGTGATCGAACTTGGCCCTTGTACATTCCACGAAACCGTCGTTCAAAACACGCCTGCGACCTTCACGATTCGCGGGCAGGGTCCGGACCTGACGATCCTGGACGGCGGGCAGGCGAACCGCATTCTGGATCTGTTCAATCCCAATTTGACCATTGAGAATCTGACGCTGCGCAACGGCATGGCCAATGACGGTGGCGCAGCCAAGACGCAACTCGGCAACGTGACATTCCGCAATTGTATCTTTGAGAATAACGGCGATGGCACCACGCAAACCGGCGCCGTGTACGTCGGGACCGGCCGCGCGGACTTCGAACGCTGCGTATTCCGCGAAAATGGATCCAGCGACACGGGCAACAGCGCATCGTCAGTGCTAGCAGAGTCCGGCGAGGTGTATTTCCGTAACTGTCTATTCCATAGCGAGCGCTCGCCGAGGCACGTCCTGAATGTCCGTGTCGATCCAGGCCTTCTTCCGACGGCACGCGCAACGCTGCTCAACTGCACGTTCGCTGACTTCGATGGTTCGCACTTCATCCGTGCGCGAAGCAGCGGCACAACGCTGTTCGCAATCAATTCCGTATTCGACGGAAGCGCCGGCACCATCGACGCGGGAAGCGCCGTATCCCAAGGCATCGTCCGCTGCCTCTATCCCGGCGCGACCGGCGACAACCTCGAAGGTGAGCCGACGTTTGTCGACGCGACGAACGGCGACTTCCGCCTGGTGGCTGGCTCGCTGGGCATCGACGCTGCAGACCACGACACGTACCTGGCGGCTGATGGCGGCGCAACCGATCTCAACGACGATCCGCGAACGCACGACGACACCGGAACGGACGACACCGGAAGCGGTGCAGTGACCCATCTCGATATGGGCGCGTTCGAGTTCCAGGGAACCACAATCATCGACTGCAATTCAAACGGGGTGAACGACGCGGACGACATCGCGGAAGGCACAAGCGCGGACTGCAACGGCGACATGGTGCCGGATGATTGCGAACTTGTTGGCAACGACTGCAATGCAAACGGAATTCCGGATGACTGTGACATCGCCTCGGGCACGTCGGAGGACTGCAACACGAACGGTGTGCCCGATTATTGCGACGTCACGTTTGGCACCGTGGCGAACTCGCCGGTCCCCGCGCAGCTGAACAGCAACGCGGCAACCGATACGCGAGACGACTACGATCCGCAATTGACATGCGATGGCGCGGGCAATTGGGTCGCGGTCTGGGAAACCAGGGACGACCTCGGTGGGACCATCGGACTCGACTCCGACATCCTATTTGCGCGAAGCGCGGATAACGGCACGACCTGGAGCGCAGTCGCGCCGCTGAATTCGAATGCCGCGACGGACGACCCGTCCGACACGTACGACATCAGTCCCCAGGTGACGACCGATGGCGCGGGCAACTGGATTGCGGTGTGGTCATCCTCGCACGATTTCGGGGGAACAATTGGCGCCGACTCCGACATCCTCTTTTCGCGAAGCACGGATAACGGCGCGAGTTGGAGTCCCGCCGCGCCTCTGAACAGCAATGCAGCCACCGACACCGGGAGCGATTCACATCCGAAATTGACCACGGATGGTGCGGGCACCTGGATCGCGCTCTGGGAGTCGTCGGAAACGCTCGGCGGCGCGATTGGCGACGATTCGGATATCCTCTATGCGCGAAGTACGGACGAAGGCGCGACGTGGTCGGCCCCCGCGCCGTTGAACACCGACGCCGCAACCGACGGTGAACATGAGTACGCCCAAGAATTGACAACCGACGGTGCGGGTACCTGGATCGCGGTTTGGCTATCCAATGAGACCGTCGGAGGAATTGATGGCGACGACGACATTCTCTACTCGCGCAGCACCGACGCGGGCGCAAGTTGGTCTGACCCGACAACGTTGAACTCCAATGCCGCCATCGACAGCGAAGATGAGCTCGCCCCGCAATTGACGACCGACGGCGCGGGCAACTGGATCGCGGTTTGGTATTCGGGTGACGCACTCGGAGGGACGATTGGTGACGACAACGACATCTTCTATTCGCGAAGCACCGATGGTGGCAACACCTGGAGCGATCTGGCACCGCTGAATGCCAATGCGGCAACGGACTCCAGTTCGGACGACGGCGCCCGCTTGGCGACGGACGGCGCAGGGCATTGGACTGCCGTCTGGAGCTCAAAATCCAACATTGGTAGCACGATCGGAAATGATCGGGACCTTCTCTATGCTCAGAGCGCCGACAACGGCGCCACTTGGAGTGCGCCAGCGCCGTTCAATGCAAACGCGGATACCGATGCAAGAGATGACTATCAACCCCAATTGAAGACTGACGGTGCGGGCACCTGGATCGCAGCATGGATGTCCCGTGATGAACTTGGGGGAACCATCGGAACAGACACGGACATCCTGTGGACCCGGTTCTCGCAATCGATCGACAGAAACGAGAACGGCGTACCCGACGAGTGCGAGATCACCTGCGGTGTCGGCGGCGACACCGATGCCGACGGCGACGTGGACCTCGACGACTATGCCCGCTTCGCGGATTGCCTGAACGGCCCCGCTGGCGGACTTGCGCCGAACTGTGCGTGCTCCGACCTGGACGGCGACGGTGATGTGGACATGCTGGACTTTGCCACGTTCCAACTGAGCTTCACCGGGGAGTAGCGCATGACCAATGATCAATGATACTCGGTGATCCATATTCAAGTGAGCCGCTCCCACTTTGGGAGCGGCTCACTTATTGGTGTGGAACCTATCCCATTGGTTGGTCGTACACACTGGCCGTGCAATCAGCGGTCATGCTTGAGCACAGGGACGAACAGTTGGACTGGTGGCAGAACGGTTCGACGGTGGCACGCCTAGCCTCAAGCGCCGGCGACCGCCAGCAAACAAATGCAAAGCCGTCCAGGATGTCTCTGGAATCCTCGACAACGGTGCGCAATGGAAGGACCTGTCCAAACGCCAATGCTCTTGTGCTGGCTGTCGCGATTCCGGTTTACTACGTTGCGTCGTTTGCCCGCTCTAGCCGCTCCGCCAGTCGCGGCGAGATGCTTCGTAGCATGTCCAGGGTCTTGATCGCATCGTTTTCGCTGCGACCTCCCGGCCACGAATCTTCCCAGCGCTCGATCAGCGGCATGACGGCTGCCTCCGCCTCTTGTGTTTTGCCAATGCGGGCGAGCAACTGGCCCCGGCAAATTTCGTTTGCGTACGGGATCAATAACGGGATGAGTTGTTCGACTGTCCGCACCTGATCCAATACCGGCAGGACGTGCTGCTCAAGCGTCGGCTTGATGTAGTGCTCGAACTTCTCGGCTGCGTCCGTCTCGGACGTGACGCGATACTGCGACGGACTGTCCGACCATTTGTTCGGCGCGTCGCGGTCGAGCGAATGGTTCCTGGTCAACAGGATGGAAAACGGTTTGCCCTCGCGTAGTGCCTCGTCGACGAGCGGGCTGGTCGGAAGCACACGCACCTGGACACGGGACGGATCGCGCGAGTGCTTGTGCACGCTCACGACGTGAACCACGTCTTCAGACACCTTCCGGTGGAACTCGCACCCGCTGCCGCCGATCGACGCGAATCCGCGCGGTTCGAGCAGCCCCGCGAACAGGGGACGCAGCACCGCATAAAGCCGCCTGGGGGTAAGCTTGTTCATGTGCGCCATGTTAATGGTTTTGCCTACATTTGTCTTGCGGGCGGGAATTTCCGCATCATCCCAGGCCGCGATATGCTACCATCAAATCGCGTCTGACGGCGCTAAGCTTGCATGAATGGTCAGGCGCCCAACCGAAGGAGCAGCCGATGCCCGATTTGCCCAAGCCCGTACCGCTGATACAGCTTTTCCAGAACACGCTCGCGGAAGGTCCGCCCAGCGGGTGGTTGTACCTGCCGGAGGATTACACGACCTGGAGCGAACAAACGCCCGCGTACATCCTCGACGACGACTACTTCGACGAGATTGATGACGACGACGAGCACGAAGAAGAAATGGAACGTCGTGGGTTAACAGAAGTGGTCGAAGGGCCAATCCTTGAAGACATCCTTAACGCAGCACGCCGCGATCTCAAGGCCGACAGCTTCGAGCACTTGCTGCAAGCACTAACGTACTACTTCCGCTTCGACGCGTTTTTACCGGCGCTCGACGCCCTTGATCCGTCGTAGCGATCCTGTGCGGCTCAATGCGCCGGCCAACGTCGCAATGGACGTTGGCCGCGCGCACCCCACACCTAAACTGCCACGTCGCCAATGCTTGCCGATTGGGATATCGCATCTTCGCCCAACGGGCCGCCGGTCAGTCCCGCACGCTCGCGCGCGAACGTGCTGATCTCGAACACCACGCTCAGCACCACCGGCACGAGCAACAGCGTGAACACGGTCGAAATCGCCAGACCGCCCACTACCACGGCGCCCAAACCGCGATACAGTTCGCTACCCGATCCCGGCATCAGCACCAGCGGCAACATACCGCCGACACTCGTCAGCGTACTCATCAGAATCGGACGCACCCGGCTTCGCACCGCCTCGGTGATCGCGTCGCGCGGTGACAACCGCTCTCCCGACGGTTCAAGCTCGCCATTCAGCAGGTTCAGCGTTTGGTGTACGATCAGAATCGCGTTGTTCACCACGACTCCAGCCAGAATCACGAAACCCAGAATCGTCAGCACGTCCATGTTCTGCACCGGCACGTAACGGTCGGCGAGCGACCAGTGGTGTACCAGCGACAAACCCAGAAACCCACCAAACGTCGCCAGCGGCACCGATGCCAGAATAACCAGCGGGTACATCCAGCTTTGGAAAAGCACCACCATCAGCAGGTACACCACCAACAACGCGAGAAAAAGCGAACTGGTCAGCACGCCAATCACCGAGCCATCGCCCAATAGCGCCGTGCGAATCGCCGCCAAATTACCAGCCGTTCCCGCCTGGTTCACAACAACGGCGGGCGAAATACGTTCCTGCTGGCGAAGCTGACTGACCAGTGCGTCGACGCGATCGACCGCGGTTTGCAGCGGCAATTCCGCCGGTGGCGTAAACTGAAGCGTGACGGCGCGCTGCCGCGCCACGTGCTTGACGCGCGCCGGCTCGCGTATGTGCTTCACGTCCGCCAGCGATTCCAGATCGACGATATTCCCGTCCGGTGTCGCCAACGGCGCGTTCAACATCGCCTCGATCGGGTTCGGCTTCAGCGCGTCGGGCGTAATGATCTTGAGGTCCTTCAGCTCGCTGCCCCACTGGAACTGGCGCGGCAAAATCAATCCGTCACCGCTCACCGCCACGGCATAACCCACGTCGCGCCGCGCCATGCCCAGATCGCGGAGCCGTTCATCGTTCGGCGTCACGCGCAGCTCTGGCGTCGGCAGCATGAAGTTGGCTGGTTCCGGACGCACCGTACCGGGTCCGAACTCGCCGACCAGTGCAAACATCAACGAAGCTGCTGATGCGTTCACCTGCTCCAATTCGTCGCCGATCAAATCGATCTTGATTGCTGATCCCGATTGCCCGCCGTTGCGAAACAGCGGCAACTGAAACGTCAAACCAAGCACGTCGGGTGCCGTTTGGCCCGCGATCGCTTCGTCGAACAAACGCACGGTATCGACAATGCGCGAGGCATCTTCCGCGATGCCCGCGTGAAAGACCGCACCATTCCACGCAACCAGGAAGTACTGCTCCAGCCCCGGCGGCAATATCTTCTCGCCGTCGGGCAGCGTGATCGGCTCACGCCGATCCTTCCCGTCGACCGAAGCCAACGCGCTCGCCTTCTCGGCTTGGAACTTCGTCTTGGTGACTTCCCAAGCGGGCCGAATCTTCTCCTCAAGCCGGTCGCCGATCTCGGAGAGTTGATCGACGTTGTAACCCGGCGGAGGAATCAGCACGCCGAAGACGATGTTGCGATTGCCGCGCGGCAGGTAATCCATCGGCGGCATGAGCAAAGCGATGCCCGCGATCGTACCCACCGTGAAAATCGCGATGGTGGCCAATCGTCGCGTCCAGGTGCTCGTGAGCCAGTTGATCAGGTTGCCGACGTGCGCGGGCACGTCACCGGCTTTGTGCAGTGCGTTGCGCAATCCCAACCAGACGCGACGCAAGCGCGACATGCTCGGATCGACGGCGTAATCGGAATCGGAAGTTGGCACGGGACGACGCAGAATCAGAGCAGCTGCTGACGGAATCACCGTGATCGACACGATCATGCTCAACCCGACGGCGGCCATGATCGCCAAGGCGATGTCGCGGAACAATTGCCCCGCGGTTTCCTCGATCAGCAGGATCGGCAGGAACACAACAAGCGTCGTCGCGGTCGAAGCCACGACCGCGCCCGCAACTTCTCGCGTCGCATCAACGCTCGCGGCGCGCACGCTCTTGCCCATCTCCAGGTGGCGGAAAATGTTCTCGATAACCACGATCGCATTATCCACCACCATGCCTGTCGCGAACGCGATACCCGCCAGTGAAATGATGTTCAGCGAGCGTCCCAATCCGACCAGGATCGCCAGCGACGCGATTACGGAAATCGGAATGGCGATTGCAATAATGCCAATCGTCCGCAGCGAACGCAGGAACAGCAGCAGCGTGATCACCGCCAGCGTGCCACCGACGTAGATGTTGCTGCGCACCAGCGCGATCGCATCGTTCACGTACGACGACGCGTCATACGTCTGCACCAGTTCCAGCTTGCCGTTGATGCCTTGCCGTTTCGCTTCCTGATCCAGCAGCCCGCCCGACGCATTCAACGCAGCCACTTCGGTCTGAATGTCCGTCATGGTCTCGAGCAGGTTCGCACCGTGCGCGAGCTGGAAGTTGAAGAACGGCATGAGCACGCCGCGTGCCCGCACCCATTCCGTCATCTCCTTGAAGGTGGGCACGATTTCCGCGACGTCGCGCAGATACACCGGGCCAGCCGCGTCGCGGCGAATCACCATCTCGCCGACGCGCTCGGGATCGTGGAACCGCCCGACGGCGCGCACGCGAATGTCGCTCTTGCCCTCCGGCAGCAAACCACCGGAGAAGTTCTCATTCGTCACCTGAATCGCTTCGACAAGCGCAGCGTACGTTATACCGCGCTGCGCCAGCGCTGCGGGATCAACACGAATCTGCACTTCCGCTTCGCGCGCCCCGCGAATTCCCACTTCCGACACGCCGGGGATGCGTTCGAACCGCGGCTTGACCCGCCGGTTCATGAAGTCGTACAACGTCGTCGCATCGAAGTCGGGATCGGACGAACTCAAACCAATCCACGCGATGTAGTCGATCGACTCCGGATCGACGTCCTCGATCACCGGCTCGTCGACACCCACCGGATACCCGGGCACCTCGCTGAGCTTTTGATCAACCTCCGCAACGGCATCGCGAATGTCGGTGCCGGTGCGAAACTCCAGGCGAATGCTACCGGTGCCCGCCTGGCTCACGCTGGTCATTGAAACCAGCCCAGTAAGTTCGCTCAGACGTTCTTCCTGCTCTTCGATGACGTCGGATTCGATCTCCGATGGCGACGCGTTTTCCCAAAACGTCGACACCGCAACAACGACGGAATCCACCGTCGGGGTCATCTGAATCGGAACATGCGAACCCGCGAGCAACCCCGCGAGCACGGCGAGAATCACGCCCACCGTGACGGTAATCGGTTGCTTGACGGCTTGTTCGATCAGGCGATTCATCGTTCACGTCCTCTCCGGCCTGTGTCAATGCATGTCACTATTCAGAATTTGCCAGCGCCAGCGTGGCGCCCGGCATCAACCGTTCGTTTCCTTCCACGATGACGTTGTCGCCCGCTTGCAGGCTGTCCGCCGCGACCACCACGCGATCCTGCCAGTCAAACAGCACCGTCACCGGCGTCTTCGTCGCCGTCGTCGCGCCGTTCTCGTCCTGCATCGTGCGATAGACGAACGCATCCTTGCCGTTGCGCGTCACCGCAGCTTTGGGAACCGTGAGTTGCTCGGCTTCATCGGTTGTGGGAATCCACGCGACCACCGACATGCCCGGTGTCAACGTGTCGTCCGGATTGTCCAGCGTCAGGATGACACTGAAGCTGCGCGCCTTGGGATCGACGTCCGGGATAATCCGCACGTCGGTCGACGGAATTGTCTGCCCCGCGCCGACGACGTCAGCGTAAATCCGGTCGGCGTAGTGCGCGACGGATTCGGAGAAACGTTCCGGAACTTCCAGGCGTGCTTCGATGTCTCCGGTGGACACCAGCGTGACGATCGGCTCACCGGGCTCGATCCACTCGCCGGGATCAACATGCCGGCTGACCACGCGCGCATCGAACGGCGCACGCACCGTCATGTCATCGAGGCGAATCCGCAGCAGCTCGGCTTGGTGCTGGCCCTCGCTGATCGCCCGCTGAGCAGCCTGCACGCGCGCCCGGGCGGCGCCGAGTTCCGACGTCGCAACCATCGACTCGCGCTCACTGGCTTCGTGACCTTCGCGCAGATTCTCTAAGCGACGGTTTTCAAATTCAGCGAACGCGAGCGCCGACTGACGTTCCGCCAATTCACTCTCGGCGCGTTCCACGCGCGATAGTGTTTCAGCAAGCTGCGCCTCGAGTCGGCGGGCGTCGAGTTGGGCAATGACCTCGCCTTCCGCGACGCGTCGACCCTCGTCGGTCAAAATGTTGATCACCTGGCCCGCCTCCTGCGACGCGACGGATGACCGCGCGACGGCTTGCAGGCTTCCGGTGACGCGGCGATGTTCCTGCACGCGTTCTGCCGTGACGGCTTCGGTCCGCACCGGCGTGGGCGCTTGGGCATAAACGCGCGTTGCGATCATCAGCACTACGGCAAAACCCAATTGTGCCGATAATGTCGTGCCGCGCGTTGCCGCCCTGCGGGTCATTCGTGTCAGGTCTCGTTCCGTGTGTCGGGGGGTCTTGTTTGCGCGCATCGTTTTCATCCCTCTGTCAAATAGACCGGTCGTCTACATAGTTTCTAAATAAAAAGGAGGCCGTCAGACCTTCGGAAGGGTCTTGGTGATGCGCTCCATGAACTGATCGAGCGCTACGGTGTTTTGGTCAATCTGCATTCGCAGCGTGCAACCTTCCCAGGCGTTGACGAGGAAGTCAGCCAGCTCCTGGGGATCCTGGGATTCGCTGATTTCGCCAGCCGCTTTCGCTTCGGTCAGCGCCCGCGCAATCTGAGCCGACCAGTTCGTGTACGCGAACTTGATGGCCAAACGCATCGGCTCGCTCAACTGCGCAACCTCCAGCGCCAGCTTCGCAATCACGCATTCCCGCAAAGGTCCGCTCTCGATGTAGTGGTCGCGCATCGCGCTGAACATGTGCTGCACCCGCTTCAGCGGGCTCAACTGCCGATTGCTCAGCAGTTCGCGGATGAACTCGCTATGGGCAGCCGCTGACTCCTCGATAACCGCAACGCCCAGATCCTCTTTGCACTTGAAGTAGTGATAGAACGAGCCCTTGGGCACACCAGCCGTGTCGAGAATCTCCTTCAACCCGCAGCCATTGAAACTCTTGGCTGCGATCGCCGCCGACCCGGCATCGATGATGCGATCTTTCGTGTTGGCAGTCGTCGAAGTCATCACAGTACAGTATACGACCAGTCGTCTAGTAGTCAAATCGAACCGCCAAGAATTGCTTCAAAGATCTCGTAACCTTACTGGAAATCAATAGTTACAACTGAGACGCCGGACAACTGGTTCGGCACGCAAGACTACGGAATCTCCCACAAATACGCCCCGTAATCAGACCGGGAACGGATTGCGTTCCTTGAAGCCCGCCTGGTGCCAATACGGGTAGGCCTTCGCGGTGGCGCTGGCGGCGTCGAGTTTCGCGACTTGGTCCGGCGTCAGGTTCCAGCCAACTGCATCCAGGTTCTGCTTGAGTTGTTCCTCGTTGCGCGCTCCGATGATCACCGAAGAAACCGTCGGTCTTTGCAGCAGCCAGTTCAGCGCGACCTGCGGAACCGTCTTGCCCGTCTCCTTCGCGACCTCATCGATCGCGTCAACGACGTCGTACAGATACTCCTCCGAAACCTGCGGACCGTTGTCGCTTGATTCCTTGCTGTTGAGGCGGCTGGTCTCGGGCAGCGGCTGACCGCGGCGAATCTTGCCGGTCAAACGTCCCCACCCCAGCGGACTCCACACCACCGCGCCGACCTTTTGATCGATCGCCAGCGGCATCAATTCCCATTCATAGTCGCGACCCACGAGCGAGTAATACGCCTGGTGCGCGACGTACCGCGCCAGCCCGTACTTCTCCGAAACCGCAAGCGACTTCATGAGATGCCAACCCGAGAAATTCGAGCAGCCGATGTAGCGGATTTTCCCCGCGCGAACGAGATCGTCGAGCGTTCCGAGCACTTCCTCCGCAGGCGTCACCGCGTCGAAACCGTGAAGCTGGTAGAGGTCGATGTAGTCAACACCAAGTCGTCGCAAACTCCCTTCCACGGCGCGCGTCAGATAGTGACGCGACGAGCCGACATCGTTGGGACCCGGCCCGGAGCGGAACGTACCCTTCGTGGAAATCAGTACCTGGTCGCGCCGTCCCTTGATCGCCTGACCGAGAATCTCCTCAGCCGCTCCCGCCGAGTAGATGTCAGCCGTGTCGAACATCGTCAGCCCGGCTTCCAGGCAGATGTCCACGAGCTTCGACGCTTCCGCAACGTCCGTGCTGCCCCACGCCTGAAACAGGGCGCCCTTGCCGCCGAACGTCCCCGTTCCGAAACTGAGCACTGGAACCTTGAACCCCGACCCACCGAGCTGCCTGTATTCCATCGCCACGTTCTCCTCAAATTCCCAATCGCACTTACGCGATGTGTTCAATCACTTCGTTCGACGCGTACCGCACCTTCGCCAGCGTTGCGTACTTATCATCCGCAGCGCGATAGCCGGCAACGGCTGCTACGCACGTCCGGTATGCGCGGGTATCGATGCCCAGGATTTCGTCGTACTTCTCGGGCACAATGCCTTCCAACGGACAGGTATCGATGCCCATCATCGCGGCACACGTCATGAAGTTGCCCAATGCAATGTACACCTGCCGCGCCGCCCAATCGTTGACATCAAAACCGGGCCGCCGCGTGAGCAACGCACCGCTCATCATGTCACGGTACGCCGCGAGCGTTTCGACAGCGATGCCGCGAACCGCCGACACGCGATGAATGTGCCGATCAATATCGCCGAGTCCCAGGTCGCGCCGCACAGCAAACGCCACAACGTGCGAAGCGTCCGCGAGTTGCCGCTGATTCCACGATGCCGCGACCAACTGCTCTTTGACGTCCTGCTTCGTAACAACGACGAACTTCCACGGCTGGAGTCCGAACGAGGACGGCGAAAGCAGCAGCGCCTCTTCCAAAACCTTCCAATCGCCCGCCGACACCTTGCGGTTCGGGTCGAACACCTTGGTCGCGTAGCGCCAGCGCAGCTGTGCAGCCACCACGTCACCGGCGACCGGGTTTGACGCTGTCGCACTGGGCGCTGCCAGCGTCATCGATTCACTTTGAGTCATGGCTATCCACTCCATCCAGAGTTCATTGCGAGTTCACGGAGATTTCAAGCGATCGCGGCATAACCGTCAGTATTCCGGGTGCCGGGCTTCGAAAAGCAGCTGGTTGAGTTGTTTGAGTTTGCGCGGCCCCAGATGCCTGAGCTGCGCCAGATGCAGTTCCTCAAGCGGTTTGTCGAGCTTCTTGAGCACGGCTGCACCTTTCGCGGTAAGCTCCACCCAGACCACGCGGCGATCGCTTTCGCAGCGATCGCGCACAACGAAACCGCGATCAGCAAGCCGATCGATCAGTCGGGTGATGTCCGGCTCCCGCGTGACGAGTTCGTCGGCAACCTGGTGCGTGCGCATGCGCTCGCCATGGCCGCGAAGTATCCGCAGCGCGTTGTACTGCGGTGCGGTAATCTCGTGGTCTTTGAAGAAACGCGCCGTCTTTGCCATAAGATACTCGTGTGTCCGCATGACGTTCACGAACGCCTCAATCTCGGAGTGATCAAAGGGTTTCCGCTTACCGATCTCCTCCGCCACGTTGCGGTACCGCACCCCAGCATGTCGCGCCGTCGTTCTTCCCATGCCGCAAATATGTGTTACAACAGATATTGTGTCAACATGATTCTGCGGTTGTTACCGGGACGTGAGAATTGCCGCACAAGAAGGTCGCGAATCCGTACGGAATGAAGCGCTACGCGCCTTGGCGTTCTTCCCAGCGCTCTTCGGCTTCTGGGCGGCGGATGTAGCTGGGGGCGAGTTCGTTTTGGGCGATGAAGTCGCCGCGGGCGGCCTGCTCGCGGCCGAGTTGGTAGACGATGGCGGCGCGGGCTTCGTGTAGTTCGTCCGCGAGCACCGTGACGTTCGGCAAACGCTTCAGCACCTCGGCGTGGCGCGCTACCCCCTCGCCCAGTACCGCCACTTCGCCCAGCGACGCGAGGTAGTCGGCTGGGTCGCGTTCGTCGGGTTCGTCCATGGGCACATACGCTTGATCTTGCAGCGCAAAGCTTGCGGCGAAGACGTTCTTGCGTTTGGCGTCGAGGATGGCGGCGACGCGGGCCGGTGGCTGTGGAAGGTCGAGCGCGTTTTGCGCGATGACCGTGAGCGTTGGCACGCGGACGACCTTGGCACCACTTGCATGGGCCAGCGCTTTGGCGAAGGTCACACCGATCCGCAGCCCGGTGAAACTGCCCGGCCCACCCGACACGTAAACCTGGGCAATCTCCGCCGGCGCAATACCGTGGCGGCGCGTCAGTCGATCGACCGTCGGCAGCAGTTCCACACCATGGTTGTTGCGCGCGTCGAAGCGTTCGCTGCCGAGAATCTCGTCGCCCATTCCGACCGCGACGCTCCCGCAACTGCCGGAGGTCTCGACCGCAACGATGGGTGGGTTATCGGTGGGACTGCTCATTCCGCGATTCTAGCGAAACGGTCGGCCTGTACCACGGCATCACCTCGGCGGGGTGGCATGGTCTGACGTAGTCAGGCCGTGGAGCGTTGGAAGCATCACGACATGCACCACGGCCTCGCTGCGCGAGACCGTGCCACCCAGCCCGGAAGACTCAAGGACGACTGTGCGCGCAAACAAAGGGGCGATCCGTTTTCGGATCGCCCCGCTGTATCAGGCACTCTCTGGAAGGAGGAGGAAGTTCAGGTCTTTTGATCTCTCACTTGCGAGGGTACTACGCCGGGCGTTGGGATCGGGTTCGCGGCAGGAAAAGATTTTTCTGAATTTGCGGTTTGGGCCGGTAATGACCCGCTGAATCAGCTCAGGCGGTCCAATTCCTCGTAGTAGCCGTCCATCACCGAGCGGCGGGTGATGAGGCCCTGGACGTGGCGATCTTCGGGGCTGGCGATGAGCGGGAGCGCGTTGACGTGCGCCCGCGAGAACTTGTCGAGGACCGAGTCGAGCGTTTCGTTGGGGGCGACGCAGGGGACCGCGTGCCGGGTGAGTTCATCGACGAGCAGCAGCGGGACCGCCTCCGGCTGGAGCAGTGCGGCTTTAATGTCCTCGGCGACAACCATGCCGACATACTCGCCGTCCTCGTCATCGACCACGACGAAGTCGTTGGCTTCGACCTGGCCCGCGAGGTCGATCAGCTTTTGCAGCGGGTCGTCGGCGTGGACGATGGGCGCGGTGACGATGCGCACCTGATCGGCTTGCATGCGTTTGAGGATGGTGAGGTCAGCCACGCGTCCGACGCGCACACCGCGACGGGTGAGCTTGAGCGTGTAGATGCTGTCGCGGTAGAGGAAGCGGGCGAGTCCCGTCGCGACGATGGCGGCGAACATGATCGGCAGGATCACGCGCGGTTCGCGGGTGAGTTCGTAGAGCATGACGATCGCAGTGAGCGGCGCGTGGGTTGCGCCCGCGAGCACCGCTGCCATGCCGACGATGGCGTAGGCGGTCACGCTTTCCGCCGGAATCCACCCAACCTTGTGCAGCGCGATACCAAATGCCCCGCCAAGGCACGCGCCGACGAACAATGATGGCGCGAAAACGCCACCCGATCCCCCGCTGCCCAATATGAAGGTCGTCGCGAGGATTTTCAGGACCGCGAGCAACACCAGGAGACCGAGCCCCAATTCAAACACCGCCGGGCTGATGGCTGCACGAATCAGCGGGTAGCCGTTGCCATAGAACGCCGGCGTGGAATCGGAGTGCGTCGCGAGCACTGTGATCAAACCCATCACACCCATGAGCCCCGCACCGATCACCGGTTTGACCCAGTCGACAAGCTTAATGCGCTGCGCAACGTCCTCTGCCGCGTAGAGCACCCGGCTGAAGGCAAGCGCGCCAAGCGCACACATCACCCCGAGCAGCAGGTAATTGGGTAATTCTGAACCGTTGAAGATGTAGAGTTCGGGGCTCGCGACTTCGAAGATGCCGCCGTCCGCGGGTCGCAGCGCGTGCGTGATCGACGTGCTGATGACGCTGGCGAAAACGATGGGGCTGAAGGTTTTGAACGAGAAGTCGCGCATGAAGATTTCGAGCGCGAAGAGCACGCCGGCGATGGGCGCGTTAAAGATCGCGGCGATTCCGCCCGCGACACCGCACGCGACGAGCGTATTCATGTGATGGCGCTTAACGCCCATGACCTGGCCGAAGCTGCTGCCGATGGCTGCGCCGATTTGTACGATCGGTCCTTCAGTACCAGCCGACCCACCTGAACCGATGGTCATGGCGCTGGCGACGGCCTTTGCAAGCGCGACACGCGGACGAATGCTACCGCCCTTGCGATAGGTCGCGTCCATCACTTCGGGCACACCGTGTCCGCGCGCTTCGGCAGCGAAATAGGTGGTGATGATTCCGCACGCGAGTCCGCCAATCATCGGGACGATCACCAGCATCACCTTGCCAACGTGGAACAATCCATCGGGCGCGAAGGTGTGATGAAACCCGAATTCGAGCAGTTCGTAGAAGAGGTGTGCGCCGAGTCCGGTGGCGGCGCCGACCGCGATGGACAGCAGCAGGAGCGTACGCTCACCGCCGAGACCGAGCCGGCCGAGCAGGGCGTTGATGCGCATTCGCCAACCGATCATTCGCGGGCCGCTCCTCGACGGGGTCAGGCGATCCGGGGAAGTATCAAAACGGAGCCGCGCCTACCGGCTGGCGCGTGCGAGAAGTACAATCATACGCATGTCAGCAAAAGTCGCGAGTGTTCAATTGGGTGAGAACGTGTACATCGCGCCGACCTCGTACGTGGGTGGCGACGTCGTGCTTGGGGATCACTGCACGATCATGCACCACGTCACCGTTCGCGGCGACATTGCCCCAATCCGGATCGGGGCGCGGTCGAACGTGCAGGACGGTGCCGTGCTGCACACCCGGGTGAACGTTCCGCTGGAAATCGCGGAGGAAGTGGTGATCGGCCACCGCGCGGTGGTGCACTGCCGGCGCGTCGGCGCGAACAGCCTGATCGGTATCGGGGCAATCGTGCTCGACGACGCGGAGGTGGGGTCGGGATGCATCGTGGCGGCTGGTGCGGTGGTTCCGCCGCGAACGAAGATCCCCGATGGGACGCTGTATGCCGGGGTGCCCGCGAAGCACCTGCGCGACATGACCGATGCGGACCGCGCGGAGTTGGCACGGATCGTCGCGTCGTACATTGACATGGGGGCGCTTCACGGCAGTGGCGCTTTTCCGAACGTGGTCCCGCGATAGTACGTAATACCCGGCGTGATCCGCCGAACATAAGCCATGCTGTAAGCGGCGAAATCCGCGGAAACTCCAACTTTGGAGGCTTGGCGCGGTCCGGTTATAAAGACGCGGGAATCTTCACATTGACCGTTTAGTCGTCGCGATGCACATTAATACTGACTGCTTTGCCCAGAGTGCGGGCGGGCGGTGCCAAGTTGGTGCGCATCTCATTGCGACGAATAAGGTTACACGATAAGCTGGCCTGTGAATTGAGGGCCGGCGGTACGATCCATGACGCCTGACCACCAGCCAACCCGGGGGACCGCCAAGACGGCCAACGGCCTGAAGGGCAAGACCATCGGCGATTTCGAGATTCTCGAAGAGATCGGCCGGGGGGGTATGGGCGTTGTATTCAAGGCGCGGCAGGTCTCGCTCGACCGGTTCGTCGCGTTCAAGATTCTTTCGCAAACGCTCGGGCTCACCGACCAAGCCGTGGCCCGCTTCCGCCGTGAAGCGCAGGCGACCGCGAAGCTGCACCACCCCAACATCGTCCCGATCTATGCCCAGGGCCAGCAGGACGAAACCTATTACTACGCGATGGAACTCGTCGGCGGCAGAAGTCTTTACGACATGATCAAGGAGCTGCGCGGCGACGGCGAGCCCGACGGCGACATCCGCAAAGCCAAGTCGTACGGCATCGGCGGGTCGTCCGTGGCCACGGATTTTGCGCTCGCGGAGACGGAGTTGCTGCCCGGCGGATCGGGGCTGGGGAAATCCACGATCACGAACACGCCGAGCGCGCCGACGCGCTCGGGTTCGTGGCGCAGCTCCGGCGGCGGCGTGGAAGACCCGCGTTTCGCCAAGTATGACGAAGGCTACTTCGACATGATCGCGCGGCAGATTCGCGACGTGGCCGATGCGCTCGACTACGCGCACCGCCAGGGCGTGATTCACCGCGACATCAAACCCCACAACCTGCTCGAAGGGCATGGCGGCAGGCTGTGCCTGACGGATTTCGGTCTTGCGCGAATGCTGGAGCAGCCGGGCATGACGCAGACGGGCGAATTCGTCGGCTCGCCGCTGTACATGTCGCCCGAGCAAATCACCGGGCGTGGTGGGCCGGTGGGCGTAGCTGCTGATATCTATTCGCTGGGTGCGACGCTCTACGAATGGCTTACGCTGAGTCCACCGTTTCCCGGTGCGACGCGCGAACAGGTGATTTCCCAAGTGATCACCAGCGATTCGCTTCCGCCGCGGTCGCGAAACCGTCGCGTGCCGGTTGACCTGGAGACAATCTGCACCAAGGCACTCGAGAAGGACCAATCGCGACGTTACAAATCAGCGGCTGAGATGCGCGACGACCTCACGCGTTTTCTCAACCGGTCGAAGATCAAAGCCCAGCGCGCGGGCGTGTTCGCGACGATGGGCAAATTGCTGGCGCGGCGACGCACGGCGGCTGTGATAGCGCTGTCCACGGTGATCGTGGCGGTGCTTTCGGTGATGCTGGTTCAGGAACGGCACGCGTCGCGCGAACGTGACAACACGGTGCGCGTGGATACGACGCCAACTCAGCCGACGCCGCCGACTTTGGCGACGCCCGCACCGGAGGTTGCAACGTCGGAGAGCGATTCGATCGAAACCAAAGTGCAATTCGGCGAGCAGATGGCGAAGATGGTTGGCGGAGCGTCGGCCCTGTCCGCGTTGTTCTCGACCGGCGATTCGGAAGGTTACAAACCGTCCACCGCGGCGGAGCGCATCAGTGCTCTGTTCGTCTTTGAATTCAAGGATGCGGCTGCAGAAAAACTCGCCGCGTTCGATGCCGGACGGGTTGACCCTGATTCCGTGGAGTTCCTGTACCTTAGCGTGCTAAAGGGCGAACCGGCGAATCAAGCCGTCGCCGATCTTGGGAAATGCCTCGAATTGAAACCCGACTATCGCGAAGCGCGTTTGCTGCGTGCCTGGGTCAACTGCCTGCTGGAGCAACCGACGGAGATGCTGGCGGATGCGGAGACGCTGCTGGCTGCCGACCCAGCCGATACGGACGCGATCATGGTTCGCGGAGCCGCGAATTTGATGCTTGGACAGTTTCCGCAAGCGCTTGAGGATTTCAAAGCCGCGGCGGGGAAGGACCGCGACTATCGTATTCGCACGCTCACCGGTTTGGCGCTGGCCAAGACCGGGCAGACGGACAGTGCGATCGCGGAGTTCAGCAACGCGCTCTTGCAGAATGACAAGAACGTATTGGCTTTGCTGCGTCGCGCGGAACTGAACATGGATGCCGGCGAGGCGGACATTGCCGTGCTCGACCTGAGCAAGATAGTCCAGATTGAGCCGCGCAATGCAGAAGCTTACGAGCTGCGCGCCACGTGCAACGAGCGACTCAAGAACTACCAGCAGGCCGTCGCGGACTACAAGATGGCCTACGACATTTCTGGGGCAACGCGTTTGCTCGCAAAGTGGTATACCGCGGCTCTGAACCTTGACGAGATGGAACGCGTGGCGTCGGAATCGCAGGGCGAAAGCAATCAGGGCGGCGAGGCACCCGAAGAGGTGCGCAAACAGGACAAGGTACCCGCACCGCAACCGCCGACGGGCGCGGGCTCGGTGTACAACTGGATGAACCACTGGATCAATGGCGTGCGCATTCCAGTGGCGTTCCCGCGGGTCTCGCTTCCGCAGGTCGACGAGGCGTATCGGGCTGCGTCGCGATGAACGCCGGCGACGACAAGTTCATCGCCATCAATGGCCGCCTGTCAATTCCCCTTGAGGAAATCCAAATCACCTGTGATCGCAGCAGCGGCCCGGGCGGGCAGAACGTCAACAAGGTGGCGACGCGCGCATCGCTGCGCTTCGACGTGGTGAATTCGCCGTCACTGACGCCAATGCAGAAGCAGCGCATCTCGGCTGATCTGGCGACGCGGATCAATCGCGAGGGCGTGCTACGCGTGGTGTCATCGCGTTTTCGCACCCAGGGCGCGAATCGCGATGCGGCGATCGAACGCTTCCGCGAACTGCTGCAAGAAGCACTGCAGCCAAGGGAGGTCCGCATCCCCACGCGCACGCCGCAGTCCGTCATACGCAAGCGCCGCCAAGACAAAGCCCACCGCGCGAAAGTAAAGGAAAACCGCCGCAAACCAAGGCTGGATGACCAACAATAGGGCACGAAGTCGACCCGCCACGCCCGAGCACATGAGACGCATGCTGCACTTGTTTCAGCCAATCGACAATGTCGGTTCGCCCAAGCGCGCAGCGTAAGGACGCCGACGAGTGCAACTGGCGCCGGCTTGTGGACAGGGATAGGACCTGATAGATTTTGCCAAACAACCCGGGGCGTAGCTCAGTCTGGTTAGAGCGCGTGGTTTGGGACCACGAGGTCGCTGGTTCGAATCCAGTCGCCCCGATTTTACCTGTCCGCCACTCCCATGCAGCGGTCGTTGCTACTTCGAACCATAACTGTCGCTGGGACAATCGCCTCGTACGTTGCAATACTGCGCGGGCGATGCGGTGATTCGATTGACGTTGGCGGCAAACACGCCTGGGATATGATGGCAAATCAGCGGTCTCACGCACCGCGCCTCCGCGAACCTAGCTCGTTGATCGGATATCCTGTTGAGATTGTACAACTGCCAAGCGCGTGAACACTCGCCCGGATTGTTGGCACGGAACGGCGCTGATGGTTGTCTTGAGACCAACGACGCGCGCTGCGCACAATGCAACGTTTACCAGAGCACGAGGCTCACCTCTTCCCGTGCCAGATGTCGTTCCGTTTCCAATACGGTTCGTCTTTCCTCAACCACGAAGCCGTGTTTCGTCAGCACACGAATCGATGCAGTGTTCGTTGCAGCAGCCGTCGCGTACAGCGGACGCTTCGGCACCTCAGCGAGCAAGGTCGCAAGTGCGCGGGACGTGATTCCGCGACCCCAGAACGCTCGCCCCAGTCCGTAGCCTACTTCGCATCGGTCGCCCACGGCGCGGCATCCGATCAAGCCGCAAACCTCGCCGTCCGCAAGAATGACGCGCTGCAACACGTCCGTCTCCCCCATCGCCGAGCCCGCGAAGATCTTCTCCCACACCGCGTCGAACGCTTCGGGGCTGCGCGGCTTGACCATCGCCATCGCGCACCAAGCAGGATCGCTCTCATACGCGTACAACCTGGGCAGATCCACCGGTCGAACCTCGCGTAGCTGCACCTCACTCGGACGCATGGGCTGTGCGGAACGGGCGTGTTGCATGGCGACGTAATATCGCGGCGAGGACATCAATTCCAGTCCTGGTCAGAATCGCAATGAATCCAGCCAACCCCAGCATCGCTGTCGTTCACGAAACCCCGTTGCCGCGTCCGGCGCTTGCAGTTGCCCAGCCCTCCCCGATAATACCTCGGTGATGAAGGCCACCGCATCCCACACCGCGTCCGCGAGCCCCGCTTCTGCCGAAAACCAGACCATCGTCAACCTCGGCAGAGAGGTGCTCGACAGCGAAGGCGCAGCCATCGCCCGCGCCCGCGAAAAACTCGACGGCGGATTCTCGGAAGCCGTCCGCCTCATCCTCGCGTGCAAAGGTCGCGTCGCCGTCACCGGAATGGGAAAAGCCGGAATCGTCGGCCGCAAGATCCAGGCCACCCTCGCGAGCACCGCGACCCCGTCCTACGCGCTACATCCCGCGGAAGCCATCCACGGCGATCTCGGCATGATCCAAAAGGACGACCTCATCATCGGCCTGTCCAACAGCGGCGAGTCTGAAGAACTCGTCCGCCTGCTGCCGGTCTTTCGCAAGCTGGGCTGCAAGCTGATCATGATGACCGGCAAACCGCGTTCGCGCTGCGGCCAGCTCGCCGACGTCGTGATCGACATCGGCTACGGCGCCGAAGCCTGCCCGCTCGGCCTCGCCCCCAGTTCATCAACGACCGCGATGCTCGCCGTCGGCGACGCGCTCGCGCTCACCGTGATGAAGCTGCGTAACGTCTCGCCCGAGCAGTATGCCGCGTTCCATCCCGGCGGTGCACTCGGCCGCAGCCTCATGCGTGTCGCCGCAGTCATGCGCACCGGCGAGGACTGCCCGCGACTCGCACCGACCGACCCGCTCGACCGCTACTACGACGTCTGCGCCAACGCGCCGCGTCGAGCAGGAGCAGCCGCCATCATCGACGCCGACGGCAAACTCGTCGGCTTTTTCACCGACGGCGACCTGCGCCGCCTCCATCGCGAGGGCAAACCGCTCAACATCGCGATGGGCGAAGTGATGACCAAGAACCCGAAGTTCGCCCGCGACGACGCCCTGGTCGCCGACGCCCTGCGAACCATGCAGCAATACAAAATCGACGAACTGCCCGCCGTCGATGCCGAACATCGCCTGACCGGCCTGATCGACATCCAGGACCTCGTAGCCCACGGCTTCAGCAGTTTCGACGACCTATAAAAGTGTGAAAGTGAGAAGGTAAGCGAATACAACGGTCTCCCAACTCATCAAACAACTCCATCCTTGGCGTTTTAGCGCCTTGGCGGTTCAATAAAAGAGATGTAGCACAAGAACCGAATCCGAGCCGCGACTGTAAGGGAGCGGAAACTAGACGAGGGGCAACGAGGCAGAAGAACCGCCCAACGAGCCCAAACGCCGGACCCCAAAACCCAAACGCCGTTCTTCGTGCCTTGGTGTCTTGGTGGTTCAAGATCCAAACGACGTAGCTACAAACGGAACAGCAAACCCAACCCAAGGACGGACCGATAGAGCGGTATGGAAACCCTGTCGATTGTAATCCCGGTCTTCAATGAGAAGGACACGCTCGCCGAGATTATCGGCCGTGTCATCGCGGTCGACACCGGCCTCAATCGCGAGATCATCCTCATCGACGACGGCAGCACCGACGGCACCCGCGACCTCTACGACGACATCCAAGCCCGCTGGCCCAATGAAAAGATCATCTGCAAGCTCCAGCCCAAGAACATGGGCAAAGGCGCCGCCGTCCGCACCGGCTTCGAACTCGCCACCGGCGACATCGTGCTCATCCAGGACGCCGACCTCGAATACGACCCCACCGATTACCCGCAGCTCATCAAACCGATCGTCAACGGTAAAGCCGATGTGGTCTACGGCTCGCGGTTCGTCGGTTCCGAGGCGCACCGCGTGCATCTCTTCTGGCACATGTTGGGCAACCGCTTCCTCACGCTGCTGTCCAACATGATGACCAACCTGAACCTCACTGACATGGAAACCTGCTACAAGGTCTTCCGCAAAGAGGTGCTCGACTCGATGACGCTGATCAGCAACCGCTTCACCTTCGAACCGGAAATCACCGCCCGCGTAGCCCGAGGCCGCTGGCGCGTTTTCGAAGTCGGCATCAGCTACGCAGGCCGCGACTACGCCGAAGGCAAAAAAATCACCTGGAAAGACGGCATCGCCGCCCTCTGGGCCATCTTCCGCTTCCGCTTCCTATAGAAATCCCCAATCTGAGTCTGGGAAAAGCTATTGTGGTGCAGGCTTCCAGCCTGCATCAGCAGGAACGTCGCGGTATCAATTCGAACGTTTCGAGCGACGAACAGGCCTTGGCCACTGAGCAAGCACATCCAGCATCGCCGACGCAGCTGCGCGCCCCGTCGCATAGTCGGCTAAAGGAATTGACGTGATAGCCCGCTTGCTGAAGAGCTTTTGAAGGTACATCACCAACAACTTCTTTTCACGATCAACAAACACGATCGGCTCCCCGCGAATCAATCCGCCAGGAGATGAGAGTTTGAAGCGCATATTGCCACCCAGAAAGATATTGGTGCGTTGGATCCAATAGCCTTCCGATTGCAGCGCGTTGATGATATCAGCGAATAGATTCTGATCTTCCTGCATGGATCAATCGCCAAGAGCGAACGCCCGCAGGAGCGGCGGGGGAAGTCGCTCTACACGCGGGGCGCTTCCAACACGCACTCGTCCGTCATGTGCGTGCCCAGCGGCGTGGTGTAGGTGGCTTCGAGGACGAACTTGCTGCCGGGTTTCCCGAACTTCTCCAGCGGCAGTCCTGCCGGGAACTCCAGCGGCACTTCGTACATCCCGGTGACGATGTTCCAGTACTTCTTCTGATCGCTGCGGGTGGCCAGCGTCACGTTCCACGGCTCGCAGATGCGTTCACCGGCGCGCTCGCCCGCCGCCTGGTTGTAGGTGTACAACTCCAGGCGCACCGTCCCGGCGATCTTCACCGGGTCGCCGAACGAATCCAGCGCGTGCAGCAGCACCTCAATTCCATCAGGCACATTGTCGCCGTCAAAGCTCTTGAACTGCGTAAAAGCCTCGACAAGCTCAACGCGCTGTGGCATAAGAAGCTCGACCATCCCGCGGGCGTCGTCCCCCGTGATGTCCGTACGCTTCTCGCATCCGCCGACACCGACGGCTGCGATGACAAGACCCGTGAAAACCGTTGCGGTCGTAACGCGGAGAATGTGCATCATCACCCAGCTTGATAGGACTATTGTGACCGGATCGCCAATACGTTTACGGCAAGCAGGCGGAGTGTATTCGCCGCGCCGCAGCCATGTCAAATGGTTTGTCGAACGCGTACACGGCGCGCGTCGCATTGCGCCACGCCTCGTGATCGCCGCATGCGCCCTGCTTATTTCACAGGTCGCCGGCTGCCAGACCAAACCCGCGTACCAGCCACCGCAGCAGGTTAACGCACCCACCGGTGTGTGGTACTCGGTCGAGCTGGCTGCGGAATCGCCCGCCGGTCTCGACGAAACCCTGGAACGCGACTTCGCCAACGTTGCGCGCATGGGTCTCGACACCATCCTCGTCGAGCACTTCGATCCGCGCGATATCCGCACCGTGGTCGACGCCGCCGCGCGCCACCAGCTCCACCTCATCGTCAGCGATCCCGTCGCGCTGCGTTACGTGCGCACCGGATGGCGCGGCAAGGGCTGGTTCGCACCGCCCGTCGTCGTCCCACATCTGCCGGTCGTCGCAGCCCGTTACGTCGGCCGCGCCGTCGATGCGGAAACGCTCGAACGCGCGGAGCAACTCGCCAAGATTGCGAACGGCGCAAATCCTCCGCTGCGCCTCGCCGTCGAAATCGACGCGTCGCTGGCGGATCGTGTCTCGCCCGACGCGTTCACCTACGTGCTCTGGCACAACCAACCGGGAACCGAATCGCAAAGTGCTGCCGGTGGCGCGCAGGTCATCGAATGTCGCACCGGTGACACGGATGACGACGGCGCCGCCCTTCGCGCCTGGCTCGCCGACTTCCATGCCGGGCTCGCTCGCGGCTGGACCGATGGCGTCGTGTTCGACCTCTACCGCGCGCTGCCCCGCACTGGCCGAGGCATCGTCGATTCGTCCGAACCACTTCCGCCCGAACGCGCCACGCTCATCCGTCGCATCGTCGATCGCACGCGCATCTGGCGCGAACGCATCGAACATCTCGCGGTGCGCCATCAGGAAACGCTGCGCGTGGGCGGCACCGATGTTCGCGCCGTGATCCTCGCCGACGACCATCGCCAATGCCTGCTGCTCATCAACCCCTCCACCACGCGCTACGCGCGCGGTGATGCCGTCATCCAAACAGCCATCGCCGAACGTCTTTTTGAACGCGCCGTCTCCGTGCCAACTGCCGAAAACAATATGGTACGTCCGGTACACAACGTTCTCGCGGGTAAAATGACCGCATCCATCGCGCTCGCACCGGGAGAAGCCGAACTCTTCGAGCTGTTCTGACGTACCTGGATTAACCGCATGTTAAGGGGCGTGGCGTCGGCTTGACCGTCCGCGCGCATGCACCTAGCATCACCACCGTTTGACGCGAAATCAGCGGGTTTTTACGAATATCGGGAAGGCGGATATGACTCGACGCAACATCCTCGTCACCGGCGGTGCCGGGTTCATCGGTTCACACCTGGCCACGCGGTTCTGCGAGTTGGGCCATTCGGTGCGCGTGTTCGACAGTCTCGCGACCGGCAAGCGTGAAAACCTCGCGCATCTCGCAGGCAAAATCGAATTCGTGCAGGGCGACCTCTGTCATGAGGAAGAGTGTATGCGCGCCTGCAACGACATCGACACCGTCTTCCACGTCGGCGCGCTGCCCAGCGTCCCTGTCTCGGTCGATCGCCCCCTGGACACACACAACGCCAACATCACCGGCACGCTCAACATCCTGATGGCCGCCCGTGACAACAAGTGTCGTCGCGTCATCTACTCCGGCAGCAGCAGTTGCTACGGCGAGACTGAAATCTCGCCAAAAGTCGAGACGATCTGCCCCGCGCCCGTCAGCCCCTACGCAGCACAAAAACTCGCCGGCGAGCACTACATGAGCGTCTTCTATAAGTGCTACGGGTTGGATACGCTCACCACGCGTTACTTCAACGTCTTCGGCCCGCGGCAGGATCCGAAAAGCCAATACGCAGCCGTCATCCCCGCGTTCATCACCGCAATGCTCGACGACAATGCGCCGACGATCTACGGCGACGGCAAGCAGACCCGCGACTTCACCTTCGTTGAGAACATCGTACACGCGTACATGCTGGCGATCGACGTGCCCAAGACTTGCGGCCAGACGGTCAACGTCGCCTGCGGCTACCAGATCAGCCTGCTCGACATCGTCGACGCGCTCAACAGCATCCTGGGTAAGAACATCCGCCCCAACTTCGAAGCCCCGCGTGCAGGTGACGTCCGCAACTCCATGGCCGACATCTCCGCCGCGAAGAAGCTCCTGGGTTATTCCCCGGTCGTCTCGTTCGAAGACGGCCTGAAGCGAACCATCGAATACTACGCCGCGCAGGTGAAATAGCGGCGACAGACAAGTCGTTTCGAGTGGGCGCTGTGGGACCGGTTGTTGAACCGGTCTCGCCGCAGCGCGCTGTGGGACCGGTTTTCTAACCGGTCTAGCCGCAGTGCGCTGTGGGACCGGTTTTCCAACCGGTCTACCCTCTCCGCTTCAGCCGGTCGCGCAGACGCGCCGCCTCTTCGTACCGTTCCTCGCGGATGGCATCACTCAACGCGCTGCGCATTTCCGCGCGCGGGCCGGGGAAGATCTTGTCGAGAATGTCCCGGCGGCAGCGTTCGAGCGTTCGCACCTCCTGCGCCCGATCATACGCGCGGATCGATCCACTCTCGATGAAGAGCGCCAGCAACTCCTGCAACCCCTGATCGACGTGGAAGAGCGCCTGCACGAAATCGCACTGATTGAGCGCCAGCGCAACCGCCGCCCGCGCCTGCACGACCACAACCCCGGCTGCGTTCTTGCGATCCACGCGATCCTCGTCGCGCTCGGCGAACTCCTCGCAGAGATGAATCGCCGCCCGGCAACGCTCCGCTTCCACCACCACCTGCGCGAACTGTTCCATGGTGTAGAGGAAATCCAGACGCTGCCGCGCCTCCGCCACATCGCGCTGCAGACGAGCGCACATTGTCGTTGAAAGTAGCTGACGCATGACCGTATCCCGCAACTGCCATCCACCTCTGATTTGATTCGCCCGACGCGCCGCACAACCGCGAGCACGCCCTCTCGGAAAATCAACTAGCAATTGCCGTGCCAGCATGCGCATTGGGCAATGGCGCAATGCGACTGGGCAATGTTACCCAATGCGATTGCCCACCACGCAACGCGTTGCCCACTTCGGAATGAAAACTGGGGAGAATGGGGAAAAGCTGGACACTACACCCGGACACGATGCGGATACAATCTTGGGATTCGCCAATGCGGCGAACACGTTCCGCCTAGACTGCCGCGCCTGCCCGAGATGCCGAGCTGTGCTTCTTCAACGCCGCCAGCACCATACCGGGAATCTCCGCCGGCGCCCCTTGCTGCACCGCCCCGCCAAGCTCAACCGCGACCTTCGGCATACCATACACCACGCACGACTTCTCCGTCTGTGCGATCGTCGTGATGGCGCCGGCCTCGCGCAGGTTCAACAGACCCCGCGCACCATCCGCGCCCATCCCGGTGAGGATGATGCCCACCGTGCGCCGGGCCGCGGTCTTGGCGACCGAGTCGAACAGCACATCCACCGCCGGACAGTGACGATTCACCGGCTCGCTCGTTCCGTACCGCAGAATGTACTTGCCCGCCCGCGACACCATGCTCATCTGAATACCGCCACGCGCGACGAACGCGCGCCCGACGACCAGCTCATCGCCGTCCACGGCTTCGCTTACCGTCATCTGGCTGTGGCTGTTCAAACGCTCCGCGAACGACTTGGTAAATCCCTCAGGCATGTGCTGCACAATCGCCACCGGCGGGAAGTCCGCGGGCGTATTCTGCAACAACAGGTTGACCGCCTCCGTCCCGCCCGTCGACGCGCCGATCATGACCAGATAGCGTGCCGGGTTGATGCCGGCATCGCGAAACGACTTCGGACCGCCCGTCGGAGCAGCCGCGGAACCTGGAACCACCGGAGCCGGCGAACTGGCAACCGCCGCCGCGTGAATCTTTTCCGCAAGGTCCTCGCCGAGCAACTTGAGCGCCGCGCTGCCGCCGCTGTTCGGCTTCGCGACCACGTCGACCGCGCCCGCCGCCATCGCTTCCAGCGCCAACCGGCTGTTCTCGCGCGTCAACCCGCTGCACATGATCACCGGAACGGGATAGTGCGCGTGCAGCTTCTTGAGGAACGTCAGACCATCCATGCGCGGCATTTCAATGTCGAGGATGATCACGTTCGGGCGATGCTTGATGATCAGCTCGCGCGCCTCGTACGGGTCTTTGGCCTCGCCGACGACCTGGATATCCGGATACGTGCTGAGCACGCGTTGAAAGATCGATCGCACCATCGGTGAATCGTCAACCAACAGTACCTTGACCGCTTCGTTTGCTCTCGCCATCACAGTTCGTCCTTGCCAGCCCGTGGAATCGGGCGCTCCCTTGCACCACTCCGGGGTGCGTCGCCTACTTGCAGTAAATCGTCGGCATCACGTACTTGAGTGGATGCACGATGTTGTTGAGGCTTTCCGAATGCCCGACCAGCAAATGCCCTCCGGGAAGCATGTGTTTCGCGAACTTATTGACCAGGGTTTGTTGCGTCTCCCGGTCGAAGTAGATCATCACGTTGCGGCAGAAAACCACCTGAAACCCCTTGCGAAACGGGAATGTCTCGCTCATCAGGTTGAAACGCACGAACTTCACCGCACTGCGCAGCTCGGGCACCACCACCACCGAGTGACGATCGGTCGGCGACGCCGTCAAGTATTTTTGGCGAAACGCAGCCGGTACCGTATTGATGCTCTCTTTGCTGAACGTCGCCGCCTGCGCCTTCGCGAGCATCCGCGTCGAAATGTCCGTCGCCAGGATGCGCCAACGCAGACCTGTGTTGCGCAGCACGTCGTCCGTGGTCATCGCGATGCTGAACGGCTCCTCACCGCTCGACGACGCCGCGCACCAGATACGCAGTTCCTGATTCGCTGCGCGCCACTTCTTGTCCGCCACCCAGCCCGTGAGCAGCTTCGTCAGGAAATCGAAGTGATTCTTCTCGCGAAACAGGTGCGTCGTGTTCGTCGAGATCGCGTCAAGCAGTGTGCCCAGCTCGCGCCCCGACTTGTCGCTGCGCACGTGCTCAATGTACCCGCGATATGAAGTGAAACCTCCCTTGCGTACGAGCTTCCCCAAGCGCGACCGCACCAGCTGCATCTTCTTGTCGCCGAGATTGATCCCGCACGTTTGGTAAACGAGGCGGCGTACGATCTCATATTCCTCGCGCGTCAGATCTGCAATGTCGGCAACTTCCGATGGCATGTATTTCACACTCCGGTGCTGAACGTTGCGTCGCCTTACTGTGGCGTGTACGCCAGTTGAATCCGATGGCCCTCGACGGAAATTGTCGAACAGTTCTCACCGTCATCGAGCGTTAGATCGGGCGCTTCATCGAGGACCTGCAGTTCCGGTATGGTCAGGTTGAACACATCCTGCGTACCGTGCAACGCGGTCACAAGTTGCCCGCAAACGATGTTCATGAACTCCTTCGCGGCATCATCCGCTGAGTTTTCCGCGTCCGGATCATCTTCACTCGCACCGAGCAGATTCGCGGCGAGCAGCGCAGTGAAAGGCCGGGGACACCGGAAGCGCAGGTCTCCACTGCTCGAACCGCGGTAGCCGATGGCGGTCTCAACCCAGACCTCTTCCGGATTGGGATCGTTGTGCTCTTCGTCGGTGAACATGAACGCCAAATCGGCGAGCACGTCAGAAAAAATCGTCGCCAGAGTTGCCGCCGTTTGCTGTGACATTTTCTCTCACTCCCAGTAGTGGCATCAATGCGTCGCGCAACTGTTCCGGCTGGAACGGTTTCCGAACGTACGCGCATGCGCCGTACTCGACCAACTGATCAATACGCGTCTGACTCCCCTCCGTCGAGGCGATAACGATCGGCAGATGTTTCAAGTCCCGATTCGCCTTCATGCGTTGCAGCAGCTGCACACCGTTCATCGTCGGCATGTTGATGTCGACGACCATCACCGCGACCTCGTGCTTCGCAAGTTGCGCCAGCGCCTCGATGCCGTTACCGGCCTCGTAGATTTCGGCATAATCGAGACCGGCCATGTCCATCGTCCGGCGCACCATGCGCCGAATCGTCGCCGAGTCATCCACAATGAGTACGTTGCCTGCCATCCAGAGGCTCCTTTACGAACTCGCCCCAACCGCGACCGACGGTGATTCCTGCAACGCGGCAAGTCGTTGCAACTCGGTGCACATGTTCATACCAACCACTTCGAGGTCCGCGTGCGTCAATCCGTGCCGTGCCATCACCGATTCATCCGCGCGATAGCAAAGCCCGTCCGTGCCCAGCGAAATCCCCATCAAGAGCACCGTACACAACGCCAGGTGTACGATGTCAACCAGTGTATCCGGCGGGGACAGTGCGCTCGGATCGTGCTGGTGGCGAATGCTCCGCACAATCACTTCAGGCAGCTTCCAGCGCTCCGCAACCAACGCGCCGATCTCGCTGTGCGTGCTACCCAGCACCGCCTTCTCCGCGTCGTCGAAGGATTTGTGCTCCTCGTCGACCAACCGCAGAATCTCATTCGCGCTCTTCGCGACGTAGCTGCTCAACACCAGCTTGCCGATCCCCTGCAACAACCCCGCCGTAAACGCGAGGTTCACGTTCGGGTAGCGCGCAGCCTTTGCGAATTCCGCAGCCGCAATCGCCGTCGCCACCGACTGGCGCCACAGCATCCCGCCTTCCAGACCGTATCCCGCTTGCGGCTGGTTGAGAATTCCATTGGTGTGTACCGCCATCACCAATTGCAGGAGCTTCAGTGTCCCCAGGCACACCATCGCGTCGTTCAGCGACGTGATCTGCCGGCTCAACCCGAAGTACGCCGAGTTGCACAATCGCAGCACCTCGCCCGTCAGCGCCTGGTCGTACTTGATCGCCTCGACGATCTCCCCGACCGACGCGTTGGGATTGCCAATGATCGAGACGATCTTCACGCTGGTCGTCGGCAAAGCCGGAAGCGTGTCGATCTGATCCAGAATGTGGTCGATGTTGGTCATAATTCCCTCTCGCCATTGCGGTTGCGAATTACCACCCGACCAGTTGCGACGTCCAGAACCAACGTGCGACTGATTGCTCCCCCAACATCCTCCGACTTGATCAGGATTTCATTCTTCCACAGCAGCTTGCGCAGCATGACGTAGTTGCGTTTCCCAATGTTGAATGTCCCGTTGTCATCCAGCAGCGTCGAGCCGCCCGCGACCTTCACAATCAAACGTTTCTTCACCGCCCCCATCGCAAACGCTGCACGAAACAGCGCTGGAACGCCCGTCGTCGCGAACATCGCCGGTTTGGCTTTCGCCTTTTCCGGAGACAACGCGCCATCGGGCAGCATGTAATGAATCATGCCCCCAACGCGCACTTCCGGATCCCAGATCGTCACGCCGATGCAACTGCCCAGCGAATGCGTGATGATCTTGGACGGCTTGTTCGTGACCGCGAGGTCCGCGATGTCCACGGTAATCTGCGCGGACTTCGCACTCGCGCCTCCCCCGGCGCGCGCGGACGCGGTCGAAACCTCAGATTGCGTATCCGTTGCTCCGATCACGCCGTTGCTTCCGCCTCCCTCGCGTTGATGAACGGCTCCTTACCCAGGACGCGGTCGATATCGAGAAGAATCTTGATCTCGCCGTCCACCTTGCCCATACCCAGCAGGCATTCCGTATCCACCGAAGCGCCGAATTCCGGTGGCGGTGAAATGTTGTCCGCGCGGATGTCGTGTACCTCGCGAACTTCATCAACGACGACGCCAATCTGCGCCCCCACGTCCACGACAATGACGCACGTGAGCTCACTGTCACCCGAATTGGACATACCAAAGCGCAGTCGAAGATCGATTACCGGTATCACTTTCCCGCGGAGGTTGAACACGCCACGCAGATAGGGCAACGTGTGCGGAACGCGCGTGATGTCCATCACCCGAATGATCTCGCGCACTTGCAGAATCGGCACGCCGTACACCTCCCCACCCAGCTCGAACGTGAGGTACTTCCCGCCGAGTTCCATCTGCGGCGCTTCGGCTATTGCGACCGCTCTGTCGTCGTTTCCCATTTGCACTGTCGCGTCCTCCCGTAGATCAGCCGGCTTACGCTTCGACCGTCGCGGTCGCCCCCGACTCAGCCGATCTCATTGACATGTCCGCGGTACCGCTCCACTCCGTTTCGTCTGTTGCGCCATCCGACGCGTGGCGCGACGCTTCGCATTGAATCCCCGCGCCTTCCCATTGCCCGTGCGCCGTGCGCACGCCCGAAGGATCGAGGATCAGTCCGACGCGCCCATCCCCAAGAATCGCTGCACCCGCCAATCCGCGCAGGCCCTGGAAACGCTCGCCCAACGACTTGATCACCACCTGCTGCTGACCGACCAGTTCGTCGACCACCAACCCGATGTCGCCGTCGTCCGTATGCGCCGTCACAACCATCGCGTCGCTCGGACGCACCCGACCGGTGAAGTTGAACAACTGGCCCAACTGAATCAGCGGCACAAGTTTGCCGCGCACGTTCAGCAATTCGCCGCGCTTCTGCACCGTGGACAACTGCTCCGGTTTCGGACGCAGCGCCTGCTCGATCATCGTCGTCGGAATGATGAATCGCTCGGTCCCGACCCGCACGAGCATGCCGTCGATGATCGCAAGCGTCAGCGGCAACTGGATCGAGAACCGGCTGCCGCGACCCTTTTCCGAAGTGATTTCCACCCGTCCGCGAAGTTGCTCGATGTTCCGGCGCACCACGTCCATGCCCACACCCCGGCCGGAGATGTCCGTAATCTGCGCAGCCGTCGAAAAGCCCGGCGCGAAGATCAACTGGTACGCCTGCTCATCCGTCAGTTCGTCGTCCGGCTGGATCAAACCCTTTTCCAACGCCTTGCGCTTGAGCTTCTCCGGATCAAGCCCGCGACCGTCATCGCGGATCTCGATCACAATGTTGCCACTGTGATGGAACGCGTTGAGCTGAATGTGGCCCGTCGGGCTCTTACCCGCCGCGGTGCGCTCGTCCGGTGGTTCCAGACCGTGATCGACCGCGTTGCGCACCATGTGGACCAGCGGGTCGCCGATCTGCTGAATCACGTTCTTGTCCAGTTCGGTCTCTTCACCGGAAATCGCGAGCTCAACCTGCTTGCCGGCCTTCCGCGAAAGGTCGCGCACCAACCGCGCCATCTTCTGGAACGTCGACTTCACCGGGATCATCCGCATCGCCATCGCCGCTTCCTGGACGTCGCGAACGATCTTGCTCACCTGCGCCGCGTTCTTGCTCAGCAGCGGATCGCCCGAAATCGCCGAACTGCTCGTGATCAGCGTTTGCGCAATGACCAACTCGCCGACCATGTCCACCAGCGCATCCAGCTTCTCGGTGTCGATGCGCACCGACTGCTCAACAGCAGCCACTGCCTTCGGAGGCTGTGGCGCACTCGTTCCGGATTTCGCCGGTTGCGGCGCAGCCGGCGCCGACGACGCATCGGAACTAGCCTGCGCAGCCGGCTGTGCGGGTTGCTCCGCCGACGCTTTCCCGCCACGCCGCTGACTCTTGTTTTCCGCCGCATCCGGATTGATGCGGCCCGCGACCACACCGCGAAGGCGGTCGATCATCTCCGCCACCGGCGGCTGCGGAATCGCGCCACCCGTCGGTGCGCTCGCATACGCGCTGATCGATCCAATTTGCGCCTTGAGGATATCGATGACTTCAAAAACCAGGTCGGTGATGCCCGACGTGATCGTGCGCTCGCCGCGCCGACCCTGATCGAGCAGCGTCTCCACCTCGTGCGTCAGACAGTTGACGTCGCGCAGATTGAGGAAACCCGCCATGCCCTTGATGGTATGGAATGGGCGGAAGAGTTCGTTGATCTTCTCGGAATCGTCCGGCGACTGTTCGACTTCGAGCAGTGCGGCTTCGATGTTTTCGATGTGCTCAGCCGCTTCCTCGATGAACGCCACGACGAATTCGATTTCCTTCGTGTCGATCAGCAGCGGCTCGGGAACATACGACGCCTGCACCGGTGCGTCGCTACTCGCCGCCACGGGTGCCGGTGCTGCCGGTTTCGCCTTCGGAGCTTCCGCCACCGCTTCCGGTTCCGGTGAGTCATCGTCGCCGAACACCTTGTCGAGTTGCGATTCAATGTCGCCGTCGGAGACGGATTCGGCATCGTTCGTCGCGCTCGCCGTACTGCTGCCAAGGTCGAGCGGCGCTTCACCCGGCGGCTCATTCAATGCGGCGATGCCCGCGCGCAACTGCTCGATGGCTGCGTCCGGATCATCGACCGTCGCCATGATGATCGACTCGACCAATTCCGCGAGCTGCGATCCGCGCGTGTCACCGTCCGATTCCTCGCTGAACACCTCGAGGTCGGTGTGCATCGCGGCCAGCAGCGTCATATCCGTCGCGTCGACGCGCTTGGCTGCGTCCATCAACCGCTCAACGCGCGGATCGACGTACGTGCTCATCAGTACTGGAGCCTCCGCTGCCGACTCATCCACCGCAACATCATCAACCTCTGCCACGGGCTCCGCGTCGTCGTCCGCGGTACGCGCGTCCAGCTGAGGCGTGCTCACCTCGACATCGGGCGTGGATTCGATCTCCACCGCTGCCTCTACCGGCTCCGCATCGACCGACGCCTCTGCGTCGGGGGCCTGCATCACGTCCTCAACGTCCTCGGCGCACGCTGCGTCCGATGCATCCGACTCGGTAACCGCGCCGAGCAGTTCCATCGCATCGCCATCGGCGCTTTCTTCCATTGCGCTCTGCGCACCCGCGTCACGGCCAACGACACCATCCACATCGCCGGCCAGCTCACCGATGATCGCCACCACACGATCCAGCGCCTGCTGCGTATCTTCGACCGTACCGATGATCAAACCTTCCAGCGCGCCCGATAGCTCAACGAGCTGCGCCTTCGACTCCGCATCCGCGTCGCCAAGCGTGCTCGCCCACCCGTGCATCTGTGCCAGCGTTGTCAGATCATCCGCCGCAAGCTGCTCTGCCGCCTTGGCGAGATTGCGGATCGATTCAGACTGTTCCGTCGACTTGTTGTCAGTCATCGCTACCTCGCGAAATTCGATGCGGCCTGGCCGGTGCCGACCGCCATCGCCGTACGTTCCGCGCATCCTGTGTACGCGGACCGCCCACGTTGGCGGTCAAATGCTGTGTCGCTTCAATACGCTTCGACACCTCTATTTGTCGTGTGAATTCGCGCCGGTGTTGACTATGTCGACTGAGACTGACCGACATTGTCCAAGCTGGACAACGACGCAAGGTCCGATAGGTAAACCCGCGCGCAGCAACCCGCGCGAAACCCGGCCGGAAAGTGACGTGCGCAGCGGGAAATTCCCGCGATCTGCGCCGTTGCAAGGCAAGATTGTCGATAGTGATTCGCGCTATTCCGAAAGCTCTTCGCGCAGCCGCGGGCCAAAACGCTGCCGCAACCGCCCCAGCACATCCTTGTGAATCTGGCTCACGCGCGACTCGGAAAGCTTCAGGAAGCTTCCAACTTCCGCCATCGTCAACTGCTCGAAGTAGTACAGCAGCAACACCATGCGCTCATCGCGGGTAAACCCCCGCGTCAGCATGGCCGCGAGCAATTTCTGCGCCACCGGTTTCGCCGGATCAATTGCCCGCTCATCCGGCGCATCCCAACGCCGACCTGCCGATCCCGAACGTATCGACGATTGCTGTTCAAGATGACTGAACAATACCGCGTTTCCCAACCGCGAACGACGTGACAAGCGCGCGAACCGCGCCGACGACAATCGCATGTGCGCCGCCACCTCCGCGTCGCTGGGCCGGTGGGCAAACCGATGTCGCAACCGCTCGATCGTCTGCGATCGGTTCTTCTCGAAACTGCGAACAGCCCGGCTTTCCGTGTCCACGCTTCGCAGCCAGTCGAGCACCGCCCCCGTCAATCGCCGCCGGCAGTACGACTCGAATTGCGTCTGGCGATGCGGGTCGTAGCTCTCCACCGCGTGCATCAACCCGTCGAAGGCGGCACTGCGAATTTCGTCGTACGACACCCGCGGTGACAACCGCCGAACCATCCGGGCTGCGTGTGAGTCCGCCAGCGGCACATAGTGCGTGACCAGTTCGTTGCGATCCTCGACCCGGCGTTCTTGCAGATACCGTCGCCAAGTGCCCGAGACATTCTTCCGCGCGTAGTGACCTGTACCCATGGCTTGTTTCGCCCTCCTGACAAGTCGACGCCGAACCCCGCGACAGCGTCATTGCGGTCCCCATCCTCCGGGGGCGTGGGCAAACTACAAAGAAGGCAAACTTGTGGATATAGGTAATGTTACCCAGCTTTCGTATTTTGACATAGCGTGTTAAATCTGGGTGAATTAATCGCCTGAGACGCCTTCGACCCGCACGTGGAGGCGTTCTATGCCCGTGCAGTGGCCGTTGTCGGCGTTGATCTCGGCGATAACCCCGGAAATGCGTACGTCGTCGGTCGCGACCTCGAACCTGGCAGGGACAGCCGTCACCATCGATTGCAGCACCGCCCCCTTATCCCGGCCCAGCACTGAATCGTACGGACCGGTCATTCCCAAGTCGCTGATGTAACCCGTCCCACCGGGCAGCACCCGCTCATCGGCTGTCTGCACGTGCGTGTGCGTCCCGAAGATCAGGCTCACGCGGCCGTCGAGATGCCAGCCCATCGCGATCTTCTCGCTCGTGGCTTCCGCGTGCAGGTCCACAATCACGATGCGCACGTCGTCGGGCAGCTTGCCCAACACGCGCTCAGCCGCTCGAAACGGGCAGTCGCTCGGCAGCTTCATGTACAACCGCCCGAGCAACGAGATCACCGCGACCTTCGGCCCGGCATGCGTTTGGTAGATTGCGAATTCCTTACCGGGCGCGCCATGCGCAAGGTTGGCGGGACGCACAACGCGCTCGGAGGTCTCCAGAATAGGAATGATTTCCTTGCGGCGATAGATGTGATCGCCGAGCGTAACCAGGTTGGCGCCGCTCTTGATCAGCTTTTCAAACAGCGCGGGCGTGATGCCCGAACCGGACGCGATGTTTTCCCCGTTGACGATCGCGCACGCGATCTCATGCTCCGCCACGATCTTCGACAGTTCCTGCGCGAGTGCTCGCCTTCCGGGTGAGCCAACGACATCACCGATACACAGCACTTTGATCCGCATGTCGTTCCGATCGTGAGCTCGGCAGTATGCTTGCGAATTCCCAATTCACTGTGGGGCCGGCTTTCCAGCCGGTCAAGACGAACGGTTGTGGGACCGGCTTTCCAGCCGGTCAAGACGAACGGTTGTGGGACCGGCTTTCCTGCCGGTCAAGACGAACGGTACCGTCCCCACAGCAGAACAATTCACTCAAGCCTAGCGTGCAATGCCCACCGCGCGCACCTCGCGAAGCACGGTCACGCGCACTTCGCCGGGGTAGGTCATCTCTTCCTCGATGCGCTTGGCAATCGTGTGCGCAATCTGCGTCGCGCGGGCATCGTCGACCTTCCGCGCGTCGACGATGACGCGAACTTCGCGACCGGCTTGGATCGCGAAACTCTGCTTCACACCGTCCTGCTCGTTGGCGATCGACTCAAGTTGCTCGAGTCGTTTGACGTAACGCTCCAGCGATTCGCGACGTCCACCCGGACGGGCAGCACTGATCGCGTCAGCCGCAGCCACCAGCGGCGTATACACGCTCGTCGCCGGCACGTCGCCATGGTGCCCGAGCACGGCATTGAGCACTTCCGGCGGCTCGTTGAATCGCTTGCAGAAGTCGTGACCGATCTGCGGGTGACCACCTTCCAACTCGTGGTCCATGGCTTTGCCGATGTCGTGCAGCAAACCGCACCGCCGCGCCAACCGGCTGTCCAATCCGAGTTCGTCCGCCATCGTCTGACAGAGGAACGCGACCTCAATGCTGTGGCGCAGAACGTTCTGCCCGTAGCTCGTGCGATACGACAACCGCCCGAGCAACTCAAGCTGCTTCTTTTGCAACCCGCCGATGTTGGCTTCGACAGCGGCAGCTTTACCCGCCTCCATGATGTCCTTGTCGACATCCTTGGTGATTTCTTCAACGATCTCCTCGATGCGCCCGGGATGGATGCGCCCGTCCTGAATCAACCGCTCAAGACTGCGCCGCGCCACCTCACGCCGCACCGGATCAAACGCGCTCACCACCACCACACCCGGCGTATCGTCAACGATCACGTCGACGCCAGTCGCCTTCTCGAACGCACGAATGTTGCGCCCCTCGCGGCCAATGACGCGACCCTTCATCTCATCCGAGGGAATATCGACGGTGGAAACCGTACTGGCTGAGGTATGCTCTGCCGCGTAGCGCTGAATGGCCGTGATCGTGATCTCGCGCGACCGCTCTTCCGCCTGCTCGCGAGCCTCCGCCAGCGTGCGATCGATAAGCCGGGCTGCGTCGTTCTCAATGTCGTGCTTGAGGTGTTCGAGGAGTTGTCGCTTGCCCTCGTCCGCGCTCATCCCGCTGATGCGCACCAGCTCCTTGCGATGCTGCTCGACCAGCGCGTCGATCTCCGCCTCCTGCGCGGTGATCTGCTCTTCGCGCTCCGCTATAGCCTTCTCAGCCGCGTCGACCTTCCGCTCCTTCGTCTCCAGCGTGTCGAGCTTCTGGTCGATCACGTCCTCGCGTTTGGAGAGACGCTTCTCGATATCCTTATGCTCCGCCCGGACAGCCGCGGCCTCCTTCTCGAACTGCTCCTTGCTCGCGAGCATCGCCGCTTTCGCGTCGACCTGCGCGGCTTTGACGATCGCATCAGCCTCCTGCTGGGCTTGAGCGAGCGTCTCCTCGGTGCGGCGGGCAAGTGTCGCACCGACCATCCGCGCACGCACTACCACCACGACGACCGCCACAACCGCGCCGATTACGGCGCCAATTGCGATGCCCGTCGGGCTTATCGCCTGCGCTAAAAGTATCCAAGAGGCTGGATCCATCGATTCGCCGTCCAGTCTGCCGATCAGGGCACTGCGGAAGGCGCTGACGAATCCAAGAGCGTCCGCGGAATTCAGGCATCGCCGAGTAGGCGCAAACCCCAAATCACTCGCGGTTTTTTTCGACGTGATCGCGCAAACCGCAGGCTGCGGTCTGGCGGGGAGGGAACCTGGTGAGTGCTTTTCCCCAGGCTATTCTGGCTGGTCGTTGCCCATCGATGCGACATACCGCCCGCACCGCTGACAATCCCGCAAAGCACGGAAGCTGCTGCCTTCACGGCGTCCCAAGCGAACATCCCGCTTGGCAAGGTCCATGTCGGGCATACGCAACACCGCGACGAACATGCTACTGGGCTTGGTCAACTGATCTCGGCCTCGTATCTTGTCCAGGGCTTCGCAAGGAGCGCGTCTTGGCCCAACCGCGCTCTTCGACCGGCGATTCGAATCTCCAGGATCCCACTGTCACGTGAGAATTCTTGGCGCCTACCGATCTCGCTTTCTTTTCTGATGCTGCAACGCTGCTGCACAGCCCCCGTTTACCGAGGAAAACCGTGCATTTAACGCACCCGCCGCAGCTCGTTACCTTTTTGCTGGCAAACCTTTAGAACACTAGCGCCAGCGTCGGTGGGAGTATAGCCACACTGCAAGGGGTGTCAACCCTGCGCTGCCCCAAGACCTGGACGTCTCGCCGAGAACAAACCCACCGGATGCGCAGTCGTCCCGTCGATCGCAAGGTCGGCAAGAATCGCCCCCACAATCGGTGCAAACTTGAACCCGTGCCCGCTGAATCCGCATGCCAACACCACGTTCGCGTACTCCGGATGCCGGTCGATCACGAAGTGCTCGTCGGCAGTCATCGTGTAGCTGCACACCGACCGTTCACCAACCCCAGCCCCCACGCCGGGCAGGTGCCGTTTTCGAAATCGATCGATCGACGCCAGCTCATCATCGGCCGGGTCATGCAACCCGCAGTCCGGATCAACCATCTCCATCCCACCGGTATGGTTACCCACTTTGACACCTCTGCCCGCAATTGCGGGAAACCCATAGCAAAAGCCATCCGACGTATCGAACCCGAACACCGGACACCCACCGGCTTCTTCCATCATGTCACCGTGGTTCGCGAACCAGCACACCGACTTCCTAATCACCCGCAGTTGCCGAGCAATCTCCGGCACCACCAGCCCCGACCACCCCCCGGTACAAATCACCAACCGATCAGCCGCCAACCTACCCGCCGATGTCGTGACACGCACTGCGTCGCCTTCCGCACACCATCCCGTCACCGCCTCGCCGAAGCGCGTCACCGCACCAGCCAACTCCGCCGCCTGAAGATGCGCGCGAACACACGCCTCCACCCGCAGGTATCCCGCATCCGGCTCGAACAGCACATCCATCGCGTCATCGAACGCAAACCCGAGCCAACGCGCCACCGCGTCACTCGGCGACAACGCCTCGATCGCCAGGTCATGCTCTGCCGCAGCCCGCCGCACGCCCGCAACGATCGCCCCATCGCCCGGCCCCGCCAGCATCAACCCCACCCGAGAAAAAAGCTGCGTCCCCGTTTCCGCAGCCAGTTCCTCCCACAGCGCCCACGACGCGTCCACCAGCGGCACATACGCGGGATGCTCGAAGTACGATCGCCGGATGATCCGCGTGTGCCCGTGCGAACTGCCCCGATCGTGTGCTGCCGTAAACTGCTCGATCCCGCAGACCCGCAGCCCCCGGCGCGCAAGGTGGTACAATGCGGCACTCCCCATCCCGCCAAGCCCCAGCACGATCGCGTCGTATCGCTCCATGGCTCCAACTGTACCGCACCCCGCGCACGTGTCACAACCTGTCCACGGGTGTTGAACCCCCGCGCGGATTGTCCTACGGTGTACGCTCGAAACGCGGGCACCACCCGCTGCATTCATCCCACAATCAGGAGGCTTGACGCCATGTCCACCATGCTCGATCGCTTCTGTCGCTACGTGAAAATCGAAAGCACCGCCGTTGAAGATGCAGGCCGGTACCCCAGCAGCGACGGGCAGTTCGACATGACCCGCCTTCTCACCAAGGAACTCAAGGAACTGGGCATCGCCGATGCCGAGATGGCTGACACTGGTGTGGTCATGGGCACGCTGCCCGCGACGACCGAAGGCGCGCCGACCATCGCGTGGCTCGCGCATGTCGACACCTCACCGGAGTACACCGGTAAGAACGTCAAACCAATCGTCCACGAAAACTACGACGGCAAGGACATTGTCCTCCCCGGCGACCCGACCAAGGTCATCAAGGTCTCCGAGTGCGACGAACTCGCGACTTGCAAAGGTAAAACCCTCATCACCACCGACGGCACCACACTCCTCGGCGCGGACGATAAAGCCGGTGTCACCGTCATCATGGAGACCGTCGCCTATCTGCTCGCGCATCCCGAGATCAAGCACGGGCCCATTCGCATCTGCTTCACCTGCGACGAGGAGATCGGCCACGGTGTCGACCACGTCGACATCAAGAAACTCGGCGCCATCGCGGCATACACGCTCGACGGCGAAGGCGAAGGCTATCTCGAAAACGAAACCTTCTCTGCCGACCTCGCGACCGTCACCGTTACCGGCGTGAACATCCACCCCGGTTACGCCAAGGGGAAAATGACCAACGCGCTGCACATCGCCGCCAAGTTCCTCGAACGCATGCCCACGCAGGGCCTGTCGCCTGAGACCACCTCAGGCCGAGAAGGCTTCCTCCATCCCTACGTCATTGAAGGCGGCGTGCCCGAGGTGAAGATCAAGATCCTGCTCCGCGACTTCGTCACTGCCAAGCTCGCGGACAAACGCGCCATGCTCGATAAAGTGGCTGCGGGGCTCAATAAGGAATTCCCAACGGCGAGCGTCAAGGTGGTTGTCACCGAGCAGTACCGCAACATGGCGGATTGGCTGAACAAGGAACCGCGCGCCGTCGAACTCGCGAAGAAGGCCTATAAAGCAATAGGCCTCGAGCCGAACATGAGCAGCATCCGCGGCGG
This sequence comes from Phycisphaerales bacterium, assembly GCA_020639095.1. Taxonomy (GTDB): domain Bacteria; phylum Planctomycetota; class Phycisphaerae; order UBA1845; family UBA1845; genus JACKHG01. The sequence goes on from JACKHH010000001.1 coordinate 225,962, forward strand.
AACCGACGGCTCACGACTCACCGAAATGGGCCTGCCCACGCCCAACCTCTCCACCGGCATGCACAACTTCCACAGCCCGCTCGAATGGGCGTGCCTTGAAGAAATGCAAACGGCACAGAAGCTGCTCGTGGAAATCGCGAAAGCGTGGGGCGAAGAAAAGGCCTGAACGAAGAATGCTGAATGCTGAATAACGAGTGACGAAAGTCAATTTAGCCGCGACCCGCAGGGGAGCGCGTGTTGGACCGCACCACCAGAATCCGGAAACTTACCCATGAAGAACAAGCGAACATCAAACGGTGGGCAACGCCCTCTATTTTCGATCACGTGCAGCGCGCTTGCCCTGCTGTTCGCCATACCCCTGGTCGCCATCGCCGACGACGCCAAACCCGTGGCGGACCCCGACCCGGCGCGCTTTGCCGATGGCATCGCGATCTTCGAGCGCTTCGACGCCAAGAACGCCTGGCCCGCGGACCCGATCCTGTTCGTGGGCAGCTCCAGCATCCGCATGTGGAAAACCCATAACGGGTTCCCCGATCTGCCGGTGATCAATCGCGGCTTTGGTGGCGCGCACATCTCGGACGTGCTGCACTTCTTCGATCAGGTGGTCGCGCCCTACAACCCGCGCGTCATCGTCTTCTACTGCGGCGACAACGACATCGCTGCCGGCAAGACGCCCGAACGCGTCCACGCCGACTACCGCGCCTTCATCAAACGCGTGTACGAGAAATACCCGGACACCGCCATTGTCTACCTGCCGATCAAACCCAGCGGAAGCAGATGGAACCACTGGCCCGCGATGGACGAAGCCAACAAACGCATCCGCGCCGACATCGAGAAAGACCCCAAGCAAACCTACGTCGACCTCGCAACAATCCTGCTCGGCGAAGACGGAAAGCCGCGCGACGACCTCTTCCTCAAGGATCGCCTGCACCTGAATGACGAAGGCTACAAACTCTGGAATGAAAAGCTGGCGCCCGTACTCATGGCAGCGCTGAAGCAGAAGTAGCCCAAATCCGAGCCGCGACTACATCGTGTCCGACGCCGACCGAATAGGGAGGAGTAAGGAGGACACGGTGGGAGCGGACAGAAGTGCAAAGCGCAGAATGCAGAGCGCAGAACTGAACAAAGAGATGAACGCGAACGAGCAATGTAGGGTGGGCACTGCCCACCACCCCAAAAGAGAGCGCACCAACAAAAGCGCAGGCCGACCGCCCGCAAAGGGCAACGCACAACGCGCTACTCAGGCCGACGGCGCAACACAAACGCCCCACCGATAATCAGCAGCACGCTCGTCACCGGCTCGGGGATCGCGCGAATCTCCTGCACGCGAAAATCCCCGCCGCGTCCCGGATCGAAATCCACGACGATCTCGTTGATGTTCCCGAAGTCAAGCGTCCCGGCGAACGGTGAGAAGTTGAACACCAGCGTCGCCGGCGAACCGGTCACCGGTGCGTTCACGGCTGCACTCAACGTCTCAACATCGTCACCGCTGCGCAGCGTCACATCGACGTCGAGCGGCAGGTTGTTCGCGTAATCGAAGAGTTGGAGTTCGACCGCAATGACCGGCGTGTCGATCAGATCCGCGCTCATCGAACCGTCGCCGTCATACGCCAGCACCGTGCGCCCGTCCGCGCCCACGGAACTCGCGTAGTCGAACAGACCCGCGACTGGGAAAACGCCAACCTGCACCGAGTCGAATGATTCGTCGAGCACGGCTTGGGTGATCAACGTGTCGCGCACTCCGCCGAGCACCGCGACATTCTCGACGATCCCGCTGCCGATCGTCGCGCTCGTCTGCGGCCAGCTTGCAACCGCATCATCGAAGGTATCGATGATCAGCGTCGCCCCGAACGATGTCGCGCTGGCTCCGAAAACAGTCGCCAGCAGAAAAACACCGCCAGCCAATCGCTTGATGTTGCGCATGGGTCTCTCTCCTCGCTCCCAAACCGGTGCTGCCGTGCACCGCGCCGCACGTTCGCCGGAATGTTCCGACAACGTACAAGCTCGAAACCGCCCGCACGCTCCCAACGCGCGGACACGCCCCGCTGCTTCGCCAAACCTGGTGATATCTCATGGAGAGGTAAGGATATGCCCTACACTCTCTCTACTCCCGCCGATAATGTTAACTCGGCAACCCCTGCCGCGTCAACGGAATACCTGGTTATCGACCCGCACCGCGTATCGCGTGAACCCAACCCGCGACCGCGCATAAGTCGCGCCGTAAACCGCATTTGCGGCCATCTCCGAATCCCCGTGGCCGCCCGTGGACCCGCCCGCTATCCTCTCGCGACGCTTCTTTACGAATAACTAATGCGAACGAGAGCCGCCCCCATGACTCCTGCCACCGTGGACGTCACCCGCGAGGGACCGAATTACCGCCTGCGGGCGGTGCAATGGATTCCCCAACCCATCGACGCGGTCTTCGCGTTCTTCGCCGACGCCCGCAACCTTCAGGTCATCACCCCGCCGTGGCTCAGCTTCACCGTGGTCACGCCCGGCGAGATCGCGATGACACCCGGCACGCGCATCGACTACCGGCTGAGAATTCGCGGGCTACCGATTCGCTGGCAAAGCGAGATCACAACGTGGGAACCGCCGCACCGCTTCGTCGATGAGATGCGTCGCGGCCCTTATCGCCGCTGGCACCACACCCACGCGTTCGAACCGCACGACGGCGGGACTCTCGCCCGCGACGAGGTACAATACCAAGTGCCCGGAGGCGCCATCGTACACGCGTTGCTGGTCGGCCCCGACGTCAAAAGAATCTTCCACCACCGCCAGCAGAAACTCGCGGAGATCTTCAACGAAGCCCTGCAACCGTAACGTAACAGAGCAATAGACCGCCCAAGCAAGCGCATAGAGAATCAGAACCCCAGGCGCCAAGCCAGGGGCAGCGAAAGAGAAGAAGGCTTGAGGCCTGAGGCTTGAGACCTGAGGCCTGAGGCTTGAGGCTTGGAGTAAACACAAGTGACCTGAGACCTGCGACTTTGGACTTTCGACCTTGGACTTTCGACCGTCAACAAGTGATCTTTGATCTTCGATCTTGAATCTTCGATCCAATAACCAGGAGCCCAATCAAATGAAGCATACCCTCGCGATCATCGCCATCTGCGGATTCTGTGTCGCCGCCCGCGCCGACGAGTCCGCATCGGCAAAATCCAGCGCAAAGGAGGTCAAGTCCGTGCTCGACTTCGAGGTGAAGACAATCGACGGCGAGACCGTCAAACTCGATAAGTACCGCGGCGACGTCTGCCTCATCGTGAACGTCGCGTCGCAGTGCGGCTTGACTGATGGCAACTACAAAGCCCTCGAACCGCTCTACAAGAAGTACCACGACCAGGGTTTTCGCGTCCTCGCGTTCCCCGCGAACAACTTCGGCGCCCAGGAACCGGGCACGAACGATGAGATCAAGAAGTTCTGCACGAACAAGTACAACGTTACGTTCGATCTCTTCGACAAGGTGAGCGTCAAGGGCGACGACATCTGCCCGCTCTACGATTACCTCACGCACCACCCGGACAAGGAAATCGCCGGCGACGTGCTGTGGAATTTCCAAAAGTACCTCGTGGACCGCGAAGGCAACGTCATCGCCAAGTTCGACCCACGCACCAGCCCCAATGACGAAAAGCTGGTTGCAGAATTGGCAAAAGCCCTGGCAGAACCGAAACCAGAAACCAAGGACGCGGACAAGTAGAGGAAGGGCTTGAGGCGTGAGACCTGAGGCTTGAGGTCAAAGCCAAGCGTCGAACCCCAAGCCTCAAGCCCCAGGCCTCAAGCCTAAAAAGAAAGCCCCGGTCCACTGCGGACCGGGGCTCGTTCATTGGTGTACTGCGAAAGGTGCGGCTACTGGCACTGATCGCCCATCTGTTTCGCGAACGCCTCTGCACGCCTGCCGCACTCTTCGGGCGAGACGTCTTCGATGTGCGTCGCGATGCCCCAGACGTGACCGAACGGATCGGTCAGCTTACCGTAACGATCGCCCCAGAACGCATCCATCGGCGGCATGAGCGGTGTGGCACCGGCCTGCACTGCACGATTGAAGACCGCGTCAACATCGGGAACGTAGAGATGAATCGACACGGTGGTCAGGTGGTTCGCGCTGGGCGCAGCCGATCCGCAATTGGGAAATTCATCGCACACCATAAGCCGCGAATCGCCGATGTTCAGCTCGGCGTGCATCACCGACTTGCCGTCGGGCCCGGACATCCGCATGATCTCCTCAGCCCCAAACGCCTTCTTGTAAAACGCAATCGCATCGCTCGCGCCCTTGATCATCAGGTGCGGCGAAACCGTACGAAATCCTTCCGGAATCGGATTAACAGCCATGATAAGAACTCCTAAGTATCAAACGAGCCAATGCAAGAAACCGCGCAAGGCTCAGATTAACGTCCTCAATAAACAAACTTAGTGCCGAAGTGCCTTAGTGCCTAGGTGCCTAGGTGCCTTAGTGCCTTGGTGAGTTAGTGCCTTTGCCGCTTCGCACTTTCTCACTTTCCCACCTTCCCACTTTCTCACTTTCTCACTTTCTCACTTTCTCACTTTCGCACTTTCGCACTTTCGCACTCACTTCTTCCGCGTGTACGTGATTTCCATCACCTTGTAATCGTCGCCAACGTGCAGGTCGTACATCGCGAAGACGTGCTTGTCGTTGTCGACGATGCGCATCACGTACTTCACCAACCGGCCGACGATCTTCAGCGTGGGTTCGTCCATCTCGCCGTAATAGGTGAACACCTTGCCCGACTGATCGCACGAGCCCTTGAAGTTGAGCAACTGCGTGCCCATGCTGTCCACCCACGTACCGAAATACATGTTGCGGAAGTTGTCGTACCCGCTGATGCCCATGCCTTCGAACGGCACGCTGGTCATTTTCCCCGTGGCCATATCGGGCATCATCATCTCGGTCTTCACGTTCTCCATGAGGTAGCGCCCACCGAGAATCCACTCGCGTTTGCACGTGCCCTTGGTGACCATGGGTTCCGAACCCGGCCCGCCCCACCACATCTTCGACTCGCTGACCCACTCGCCGACCAGTGGTTCGAGACGCTTGTGGCCTTGGCTCGGTTCCATGAGCTTGACCCACTCCTGCATCATCGCCATCTGTTCGTCCTGCGTCGGCTCGCGCATCTCCTTGGCGACGTCGTCCGATTGCGCGCGCTGTGCAGCCAGCCCCAGCGCAAGCAGAAGCGCCAGCGCAGCCATGCCTGTCTTGAGTTTCCCAGACATCCTCCGATTCTCCTTTCAACGACTTAGTAAACACGACCGCGCGTTTGACTCTTGTGGGATTGGTCGCAGCCCTACGCGAACACGTGGTCCGCGCGGACTTCACAGCCAAACGACGCTCCGGCGCGTCGTTGTGGAAGTCTCTGGTAGTGCCCTGCCCGGCAAGCTCCGACCGACCGGCAGCATAACAACAATTGACTTTGCAAAGCAACCGCGCCGCGATCGCTGCACGCGGCGCGGACCGACAAGCATCACTTCAACTCGGTGCGCGTAAACGTCGGCGTTCCGCCGGGACCGGGATCGGACCACTCCAGCGGCCCTTCCGTGAAACGTTTGCGCAGCAGGTTCAGGAAGACAGGGTTATTCTGCAAGAAGTAGTCGAAGGCAGCCTCCCACTCTTCCCCACTTTGCCAACCGAGACACGTCATGGTGACGTGCGTCGCGTCGTCGCCATCGACTTCCAGGTCGATCACCGCCCAGGTCCCGCCCATGCGCACGTTGGGAAATTCCAACGGCGCGCTGCCCGTGACCACGATCTGCCGCTGCGGCACGAACCCGAGCACCTTCGCGGTCGACTCACCGAAGAGCGCGTACGCACCGCCCGCGAACATTTCGATGTGCGGATTCGGCGAGAGGAAACTGCGCACACCTTCGTCCGTAGTAAGTGTGTTCCACGCCGTCGCGATATCCGTCGGCAACTCGACTTCGAACACCTGCTCCTTGTGCGCGCCGTACTTGGCGGTAACGTTGACCGCACCATCGATCCAACTGTCACTGTGCTCGGATTTCGCTTCGAAATGCGATTTGAGCAGGTCGAGCACGTAGCTCCACGCCTTGTCGAAATAAGCGTAGCCCGCGTCCCAGTCTTCACCTACGCCCCAGCCAAGCTGATCGAAACGCACGCGGGTGTTGCCGTCGTCGAGTTCGTCAAAGCGCAGGACGACGTGTGTCTTGGCGCCGGCATCGCGCAGCGCGGGAATCTTCGGCGGAAAGGTCCACTCGAAGCTGAACATTTCGAGCGGGATGTAGCTGAGCACGCGGGCACTTTCGCCGCCGCGTTTGCCTTCCTCCGCGTCGGGCACCAGGTACATCTCGTAAGGTCCGAGCACCTTGCACTCGATCTTGGATTCCTTCACCCACCACTCCGCAAGCCCCTCGGATGTCGTCCAAGCCCGCCAAACATCCGCGCGCGACGCGGGCACAACCACCTCCTTGTGCAGCACGCGTTCACCAACGCCGGCGTCATCAGCCGCCACTGGCGAAACCACCAAAGCGCACAAAAGCACGGCAAGCACCGATGCCGTGAATCGCTCCGTAAATCCAATTCGTAATTCGCAATTCGTAATTCGTAATTGCCTCATCATCCGTTCCTTTCTTTTTCCGCGCGCGCCTCGGCTTCGAGTCGATTGAAATGATCGCGCAACCCCGCGATCGAGGCATCGTAGGGTTCGATGCGCTTCTGCGCTTTGGCTTGCATCTGCCCGCCCTCCATCACCGTAAGTACGTAACGCGACAGCGCCCCGCGGTCACAACTCGCCGGCAACCGTTCGCCCGCGTCCACGAGCCAACCCGCGACCACCGCGCACCAGTTTTCGAAGTTTTGCACCACCTTCTGCCGCGCCTCCTCGTGCGTGTCGCTGATTTCAAGCGCAAGGTTGCCTATGGGACATCCCAATCGACAGTTCGTGGACACGAGGAAGTGACGGTAGAACGCAAGCAGCGTGAAGACGCGATCGATGGGGTCTGCGGTTGCGGCTTCCACGGGTTCGATGAGCACGGGGCGGAGCAATTCGAGATAGCGATCGAGCACGCCGACGAGCAGGTCGTCCTTGGACTTGAAGAAGTAGTACATACTGCCGCTGCGCACACCGGCTTCCGCCAGGACAGCCGATACCCCGGTCGCGGCATACCCGCGTTCAAGAAACAACCGAGCCGCGGCTTCCAGCAGCTTCTCACGCGTAGAAGCCGCATCAGCCGGTGCTGCCGAATTATCGCTGTCGCTGCGCCGCATCGAAGAACAAAGATCAAAGATCAAAGATCAAAGATCAAAGATCGAAGATCGAAGATCGAAGATCACAGGTCAATCGCGCGCCGCTCCTCACGCCTCACGCCTCACGCCTCAAGCCTCAAGCCTCAAGCCTCAAGCCTCAAGCCTCAAGCCTCGCGATCACCCGCGCGAACCCGGGCCGATTCCCGAGAACATCGCGCCCGACCGTTCGATTCCTGCAACCCCCACCAGCCGCCAATCCCGTTGATTGGCCAACCAATCATATTGGTTGATCGTTCAACAAATATACCGTTGGGCATCTTGCGGGTCAAGGGGCGGCCTTGCGCTTGGTTGATTTCGGTGGATGTAGCGTGCGCTTCGCCGTGCTCGACCACTGTGGCTGGCATTCTGGTTTGCCTGCGGGAAGTAGCCCGCTCTACGTGGTTACGTGGCTACCAGACTAGCGGGCCGGCGTGTGATTGGGATTTGACAATAACGCTTGCAGTTTGGGTTCCATGGCTGCGGCCCAGGTTTCGTAGCCTTCTTCGCTCAGGTGGAGGTAGTCGGGCATGATGGCGGGGCTGATGGTTTTGTCTGGGTTCAGGAAGTGTTTGCTGATGTCGAGGTAGTGGATGGTCTTGTTGTCGGCGAGCTTGGCGATCAGCGCGTTGACGGATGCGATTTTGTCGCGTTGCGCGTTAGGTTTTTCGCAGCGCGGGAAGATACCCAGCAGGAGAATCCTTGTGCGTGGCAGGCGGTGGCGAAGCAGGCTGAGGATTTCGTGTACACCGGCAGCAATCTCCTCGGCAGTGAAATCATTGCCGTTGGCGTTGTTCGTGCCGATCAGGAGGATCGCCACCTTGGGGAACACGCCGTCGAGCTGGCCATGGATGAGGCGCCAAAGAACGTGTTGGGTTTGGTCGCCGCTGACGCCGAGGTTAAGCGTGGTTCGCTTGCCGTAGTACTTCTCCCACACGGCAGATCCTTCGACTTGCCAGCCTTCGGTGATCGAGTCGCCGATGAAGAGCAGATCGATGTGTCGTTCGGTGGGCGGAATGGTTGGGTGCATGTTTGCCTGACGGCCTTTTCGCGCGTTTGTCATTCGGGAAACTCGTCTTGCTGAGGATGGGTTGTCGCTTCTTGCCCTTCGCCTGCCCCTCCCGGCGAACGGGGGGTTCGCGTCTCCTGCTTGCGCGGTTATTGCTATGAGGGTTGGGGATGACACTTCCGCCCCCTGCTTGGCGCAGGGGGTTCTGATTCGGGCTGCTTATCCGCACTGGTCACGGTGATCATGTTGCGGGGTCTGCCTGTGCTACTCCGGTTACTGCGCACTGCTTTCTTGTTCAGCCCTCTGTATTTTTGGCTTCTGCCTTTTTCTCCGCTCCCTGACAGTCGCGGCTCGGATTTGTTCCGCTCGCTAACACTCGCGGGCGGAATTGGTCGCCTCTCTTCGGTTCGGGATTACACGCCGTACTGCTCTACGATTCCGGGCATGGATTCGAAGAGGGCTTGCTCTTCGGCGGTCATTTCTATTTTGCGGCGTTGCATGACACGGTCCGCGACCTCGCGAAGTTTGGCCAAGTTTGTGCGTGCGCACTCACCGGCAGTCTGCCATGCGAACGACGGTACGCACTGCGGCGCGAGTCCGCCGGTTGCGACCATCGCACCGAATCCGATCACCGCGCCCGTGGGCAGCAACTGCCCAATGCCCGTGCGGGCGAAATCGCCGATCACGCTGCCGACAAACTGTCTGCCGGTAGGGATTTCCCGATTGCCCATGCGCACCTTCACCTCACCGTAGGTGTTCTTGAGGTTCGAGTTCGTCGTGCCCGCGCCCATGTTCACCCAACTCCCAACGTACGCGTCGCCGAGGAAGCCTTCGTGCTGTTTGTTCACGTAGCCGGACATGATGGTCTGGCTGATTTCGCCCGCGACCTTGCACAGCGAACCGAGCGAACTGCCCGCGCGGATCGACGAATGCGGTTTCACAACCGACCCGGGGCCGATGTACACGGGGCCCTCGATGTACGTGTGTACGTCGATGCGCACGTCGTTGCTGATGAACACCGGGCCGTTGCCGGCATCGATGACCGCGGTCGGCCGCACGCGGGTGCGATCGCCGATGTGAATGTGATCGGGGTTGAGCAGAAACGCGGAACTGCTGACGTTGCCCGTGCTGCCGCGATCGTCGCCAGTCCAGTGGCGCGAGAGATCGGCAGCGTTGCGCTCGATGAGGTCCCAGGGGAATTCGACGAGTTTCGCGTCGACGTCGCCCGTTGGGAAATCCTTTAAGCGATCCGTCGCGTCGATGGCGAGCAGCAGATCGGGCGTGAGCAGTTTGGCGAGTTTCTCGTCGCAGGCGATGTAGGCGATGCTGTCGCCGCAGCGCGCGACGTAGGGTGCGGGGTGGAATTCGACGGCGTGTTCGAGCACCCACCGGCCATTGATGAGGATGGCACCGGGCTGCACCGGTTGGTTCGCGGGTATCTGGCAGCGGATGGCGCTGACCTGGGAGAGTTCGGCGCGCGTCCAGATGCCGCTGATGTGTTCGCGCAGGGCGAACGAGGCGTTGTCGATCAGCGACTTTCGCCCGCAACGCAGGCTCATGACCGAACGCCAGTACGTCAGCGGCAAGAAGCCGGTGAATCCGCGGTCTTCGAAAAGGATCAGCGTGGACATGGCGGGCAGTATAGCGAACGCGTGAGAAAGTGTGAAAGTGAGAAGGTGAGAAAGGGGGTGGGAGAGTGCAGAAGGCAGAGTGCAGAAGGCAGAACTGAACGATCTTGAACGCCGAACGCGGAACGATGAATGATGAATGATGAATGATGACTTGCTGAGCGGGTTGAGGTTCGGGTCGTTTGCTCGGTGAACTTCGGCTTGCTTGGTGGAGGTGGAGCGTTTGATCTGCGTCTGACCTTGGCGACCGGTCGACTTTCGACTTTTGACCTTCGACCTTCGACCTTGGACTTTCGACCCTCCGCGCAAAAGCAAAGCCCGCCGACTTTGCGGCGGGCTTGTGCAAATGCGTCCAACCGGTAACCACCTATGCCGATGGATTGGCAGTTTGACGAACCCTAATCCTTACGGTGGGTGGTCCGCCCGGGCCTGGACTTCCCGTCAGAAGCGGGCTTGCCCTCAAGCCTTAAAGGCGTAACCCCCTAGGGTTCGCTTAACGGTTCGGCAAACTAGAGACCCCCTGTCGGGCATCGCAGTCAAACCGTTGGACTCATCCAACTATAGCAATCGGCAAGGCGCCAAACAATCGATGAGTGAAACTGTTTTGTCGCGAGAATCAGCCTGACTGCACGCGTGTACGATATGCAAATCGCGTGCCGAAAACGCGCCCGCGGGGCTGTTCGCAATGCCGCAATCGCTTTGCAAGCGGCGAGCAATCCGTTAACGTCATGTAACTGTGCGTGTTAGGCGCATTGATGAAGATTGTTGAAAGCATTCCAGGTGCGGTTGGTCGCTTGTTGCGTGCGTGGCGACGTTGCAATCGCTTCCTGCCGCGAGCTTACGGAATCTTAAAATGTCACAGAATCGCCTGGAAAAAAACTTGCAATCGAAGATCGCGTCGGGCGGCAAGTGCCTGATGCCGTATTTGACGGCGGGATTCCCGGACCTGGATACGACGGTGCGTTTGATCGAGCGGTTCGACTCGGCTGGTTGCCCCGCGATCGAGGTGGGGTTTCCGTTTTCGGATTCGATCGCGGACGGGCCGGTGATTCAGGAGTCGTTTTACCACGCGCTCGACAACGGGTTTCGCGTGGACGCGCTGCTGGAGGCGATTGGGAATCTACGAAGCCGGGTCTCGACGGCATTGGTGGCGATGGTGTCGATGTCGCTGGTGGCGAAGCGCGGGGTGGAGCGGTTTGCCCGCGACGTCGCATCGGCTGGTTTTGACGCGATGATCGTGCCCGACGTGCCGGTCGATGAAGCCGATGCGGTGACCCCGGCAGCGGAATCGGCGGGCCTTTGCAATGTGCTGATGGAAGCGCCGACGTCGTCGCAGGCGCGGCGCAAGTGGATCGCGTCGAAGTCGCGCGGTTTCCTCTACGTGATCGCGTCGCGCGGGATCACCGGTGAACGGCAGGATGTTTCCGGTGATCTGGCGGCCCACGTGCAGGCGATGCGCTCGCTGACGGATGTGCCGCTGATCGTGGGCTTCGGGATCAACACGCCCGAGCACGTACGCGAGGTGTGCCGCAGCGCGGACGGGGCGATCGTGGGCAGTGCGATCGTGCGGCGGATCACGAAATGCATCGAGGAATCAGCGTCCGCGGACGCGATCGTCGACACCCTGGGCCGATATGTCGATGCGTTGCAGGTGGGCACGACAGTTTAAGACATCTCTGATTTGCAATGAATCCTGGCGGTGCGCGTATAGAATCCTCGGACGAGGACCTAATGCGGGAGTGCGCGGAGCATGAGTACGGAACAGGTTACGGAAACGCAAATACAATCGCCAAACAAGCCGCGATCGTCGATGCGCGGGTTCATTTACCTCGCGGTGATCGGGCTCGGGGCGTTGTTCATTCTGCGGAGCCAGTCGGAGGGGCCCAGCGCGGTGGCGTGGGGCGCTGACTTACCGGCAGCATTGACTGAGGCGAAGACGGAAGACCGCCCGGTGCTGCTCGCGTTTTCCTCATCGGGCTGCATTTACTGCAAGCGGATGGAGGCTGAGGTATTTCCCCAGGATGCGGTGCTGGCTGCGGTCGCGGACTTCGTGCCGGTGAAGGTGGACGCCTGGAAGGATGAAGCCACCGCGATGCGCTACGGCGTTGACGGGCTGCCGACCTACTTCGTGCTGCGTTCGGATGGTACGCCGGTGCTGGTGGCGGACGGATACTTGCCTGCCGATGATTTCCTGCGGTTCTTGCAGGCGGGGAAGGCTGCGGCGGAGAAGGCTGCGGGGTCGTAGCGCTTTCGGAAGCGCTTAGTTGGTAGCGCGGCTTGCTGCCTATGCCCTCCCCTTGCCCCTCCCGGAGGGAGGGGGGTTCACAGTCGTTGATTGCATGCGTTTCGCCTTGATCACATCGCTGTCGGCGCTTTGCTGTTTTGTTCTGCCTTCTGCATTCTTACTTCTGCCTTTATCTCCGCTTCCTTACGGGCGCGGCTCTGTTTTGCTACCGGTTGCGTTTTCACGCAGTGATGATCGGTTCGTGGTTCAGGCGGGGTTGCAGGAACTCGCCGGTGTGGCTCTTGGGGTTGGCGGCGATTTCTTCCGGGGTGCCGGTGGCGACGAGGTAGCCGCCCGCGTCGCCGCCTTCCGGGCCCAGGTCGATGACGTAGTCCGCCATCTTGATGACGTCGAGGTTGTGCTCGATGACGACCATGCTGTGGCCGAGGTCGACGAGGCGGTTGAGCACGCGGACGAGGTTGTGTACGTCGGCGAGATGCAGGCCGGTGGTCGGCTCATCGAGCAGGTACATGGTGTGGCCGATTGGCGTTTTGCCAAGTTCCGCCGCCAGCTTGACGCGTTGGGCTTCGCCGCCGGAGAGCGTCGTCGCACTCTGGCCGAGCGTCACATAACCCAAGCCGACATCGAGCAGCGCGCGCAGGACCTGGCGAATCTTCGCGAAGTTCGAGAAGAAGCTGGTTGCCTCCTCGATACGCATGTTCAACACGTCGGCGATATTCTTGCCGCGGTAGCGCACCTCGAGCGTCTCGCGGTTGTAACGCGTGCCGCCGCAGGTGCCGCACTCGACGAAGACGTCAGGCAGAAAGTGCATTTCGATGCGCCGCGTGCCCTGCCCCTGGCAGTCCTCGCAGCGCCCACCTTTGACGTTGAAGCTGAAGCGACTCGGCGCGTAGCCGCGAATCTTGGCTTCGCGCGTTTTGGCGAAGAGCTGACGGATGAGGTCGAAGGCGCCGACGTAGGTCGCGGGGTTGCTGCGCGGGCTGCGGCCTATGGGCGACTGGTCGATTTCAACGACGCGGTCGACCTGGGCGGTACCGGCGATGCGTTTGTATTCACCGGGTTTGGGGCCGCCCCCGTTGATCACGCGCCAAAGCGTGCGGAGCAGCACGTCGTTGACCAATGTAGATTTTCCCGATCCGCTCACGCCGGTGACGCACACGAAACAGCCCAGCGGGAACGCGACGGTGACACCCTTGAGGTTGTTCGCGGTGGCTTCGTGGACGGTGATTTCGCGTCGCGGCTGGCGCGGGCGGCGCGACTCGGGCAACTCGATAACATCCGTGCCGGTGAGGTAGCGGGCGGTTGCGGACGCGTGGTTCGCGAGCACTTCCCGCAAAGTACCCTCCGCGACGACGGTTCCGCCGTGCTCACCGGCACCGGGGCCGATGTCGATGACGCGATCAGCGGCAGCGATCATCTCTTCGTCGTGTTCAACGACAAGGACGGTGTTGCCCGCGTCGGTGAGCCGGCGAAGCGTGGCGACGAGTCGCTGGCTGTCGCGCTGATGCAGGCCGATGGTCGGTTCGTCGAGGACGTAGCACACGCCGACCAGTCCGCTGCCGATTTGCGTGGCGAGGCGGATGCGTTGGGCTTCGCCGCCGGAGAGCGTGGCGCTGGCGCGGTCGAGCGTGAGGTATTCGACGCCGACGTCACGCATGAATCTGAGGCGGGCGCGGACTTCACGCAGGATGGGTTCGGCAATGGTTGCGTCATCCTTGGGGAATTTCAACTGGTCGAAGAACTCGCCGGCATGCTCGATGGAGAGGGCGCAGAGTTCGGCGATGTTGCGGCCTGTGATGCGAACGGCGAGCGCTTCGGGGCAGAGGCGGCCTCCGTTGCACGTGCGGCAGGGCGCTTCCGAGAGATACGCGTGCAGGCGTTCCTTGACGGAGGTGGAGTCTGTTTTTTCCCAACGTTCTTTGAGGTGCGGGATGACTCCGATGAAGTCGGGTGCGGATTTTGGCTTTTTGCCGGGCGATGCTTTGTCGTCCGCTCCCTGACAGTCGCGGCTCGGATTGCCCTCCGCTTTGTGCGCGGGGGTCTGGTGCTGCGTTCCGTGCAGGAGGATTTCGCGGAGTTCTTCGGGGAGGTTGCGGTACGGGACTTCCGGGGAGACGTCGAAGGCGTCGCAGAATTCGCGGAGCAGGGTCGGGAGTTTCGCGTTGCGTTTCTGACCGGGGCTTAGGGCGTCGATGGCGCCGGCAGCGAGCGACTTGCGCGGTTCGGGCACGAGCAGGTCGGGATCGAATTCGAGCACGGTTCCCAAGCCGTGGCACGCGCGGCAGGCGCCGTGCGGCGAGTTGAAGCTGAAGAAACGCGGGGTGAGTTCGTCGATCGAGAATTCCGGATGCTCGGCGCAGGCGAAGTGGCTGCTGTAGCGGCGTTCCTCCGGTTCGCGCTCGGGGACTTCGACGAGCACAGCCACATGCCCCCCACCGGTGCGCAGCGCGAGTTCGATGCTGTCCGCAAGACGCGTGGCCATGCCCTCGCGGAGGGCGATTCGGTCGATGACGGCATCGATGGTGTGCGCGCGGCGCGGCGCGAGATCTTGCGCGTCTTCGAGGTGCGTCATCTCGCCGTCGATGCGGGCGCGGACGAAGCCTTCGCGGCGCAAACGGTCGAGCAGGTCGGCATGTCCGCCGCGCTGGCTTTTCACCAAGGGCGCGAGGACGTGGATACGCGTGCGCGCGGGCAGCGCGAGCAGTTCGTCGACAATAGCGGCAGTTGCGTGCCGTTTGATCTCCCGGCCACAGGTGGGACACGTCGGCGTGCCGACGCGGGCGAAGAGCAAACGGAGAAAATCGTAGACTTCGGTCGTCGTGGCCACCGTGCTGCGCGGACCGCCGACGGTACGGCGCTGTTCGATGGCGATGGTTGGGCACAGGCCGTCGATGCGATCAACGTCGGGTTTGGGGAGTTGATCGAGCAATTGCCGCGCGTGCACGGAAAGCGATTCGACGTAGCGACGCTGGCCCTCGGCGAAGATGGTGTCGAATGCGAGGCTGCTCTTGCCGCTGCCGCTCAAACCGGTGATGACGGTGAGCTGGTCGCGCGGGATGTCGACGCTGATGTTGCGCAGGTTGTGCTGGCGTGCGCCGCGTACCTGGATCGACTTTGCGGAAGGGGTTTTCATGTTGACTCAGTTCGCGTGCGCTTTTTCGTGATCGGTTCTCGCGGCGTATTGTTGTTTGCGCGGATGCCTGATGTCGCGCGGTGTTGCTTGTTCTCCGCTTCCTTACGGGCGCGGCTCGGATTTGGCGAGGATTCGTTTCGGTTCGCGGCCTGTCCTTCCGGTTTGGTGGGCAATGCCCACCCTACATTGCTAATCTGCGCTCATCTCTTTCGTTGGTTTTGCACTCTGCATTCTGCGCTCTGCACTTCTGCTCCGCTCCCTTACAGTCGCGGCTCTGTTTTGGGGTACCGTTCGACGCGACAAAGTGCGAAATCGCGGTAACCCAATTCCGTTCACGATACCGCCGGCGCGGCGCGTTCGCAACGCGTGGTGGCTGCCCGGTGCGGGCATGCGCAGAATCTGCCGTCCGAGAATGAACGAGACGCCCGCGATCACCCGAAAGACACGCAAGCGACCTCAATCCCAAGTTCGATATAACCGAAGCGGAGGTTGCGGGTATAAAGGACTGGTCGGGCGCGCCGGGCGGCGTGGCGGTCGGGCGTTGCGGAGACGTTACAGAATCACCCGCGTGCCTGCGGTGTGCGTGGTCGCTCCCGCGGCGATGAAATCGCGATTTGGAATGTTCCGCGGGCTTGTGCCGGTCGGCATGTCGGAAAGTGTAGACGGCGGTCCACCGGCGCGGAAAGCGTTGGACGTCCTATTTTGCCAATCATATACTGATATGTTTCAGGCGCGTCGCCAATTCGCGCAATTTGCGGGTTATGGGGGCGCCGATGTCGCGGTCTTTCGTACGTTAGCTGTGGCTGCATGACATCGACATTTCGACAAACAGGAGAGGCTATGCGCGTTTCGCTCAAGCATCGGATTCCCGCTCTTACCCTCGCGCTGGTTCTGACGCCGTGTGTCGCAATCTCGCCGCAAGCGGCGAAGGCGGCGTCGCCCGTCACCGAAGAGCAGCAACACGCCACGACCTTCAGCTTCGCCGACAAGTGGATCAAGGGCGCGGAGTACGTACACGAAGGTCGCGAAGAGGCGGCGCGCAAACTGCTCGACGAACTGGCGGAGCAGAGCGCCGATCCCGCGCGTGCGCAAGCGTGGGTGGATGAGTGGTTGAAGGCGGAGCTTGAACGCCGCCAGATGACCGAGCAGGACTATGACGACTACATCCAGCGTGCGCAGAAGTGGGCGGGCAAGGATGACTACACCCGCGCGCTCAAGTGGACCTATTGGGCGATGCTCAACACATTCGAGAAGGACGCGTTCCGTCAGCTCGACTGGGTGACGCAGTTGCGCGACAAGGCGCTGGCGGAGGCGGACAAGCTGCGCGGCGAGCACAACTGGCGCGACGCGCACGCGTTGTACTACTCGCTGAGCCTGATCTTCGAAGACGACAAGTCGATCGACAAGAAGCGCAAGGAATGTCTCGAACACGCGCGTCTCGACGAGATCTACAAGAAGGATCGCGACTGGGAGGAAGACCTCGAAGGCATCCATCAGCGGATGGTTGAAGAGGCGTTCTATCGCATTGATCGCAAGTACGTCGAAGAAGCGAACTTCAAGGCGCTGACGGAAGCTGGTTTCGAAGAGTTGAAGCTCATCGCCGAGTCGCCCACGCTCAAGGAGCAGTTCGAGGGGCTGACCGGGCAGCGCGGCGAAGAGTTTGCTTCGCGGATCGATCGCAAGCTCACGCAGGTGCAGGCGCAGGAAACGCTGACATATCGCGAGGCGTTGCAGTACTTCCGCCGGGCGTTGGAGATCAACCGTCAGACCGCGCAGGTGCCCGAGGCGCTGGTTGTTCGGGAATACACGAATGCGGCGTTGGAACGGCTTGACGAGTTCACGTCGCTGATCTGGCCGCACGAGTATCGCGAGTTCGAGAAGCACACGCGCGGTGACTTTATCGGCGTGGGCATTCAGATTCGCAACAAGTACAACCCGGAGATCAAGGAGACCGAGATCGTGGTGGTCTCGCCGCTGGAGGATACGCCGGCATATCGCGCGGGCATCCAAGCCGATGACATCATCACCAAGGTCAACGACGAGTCGCTGGTGGGTGTGCCCGTGACGCGGGCGGTGTCGAAGATCACCGGGCCGATGCACACGACGGTGGCGCTGACCATCCGCCGCACGATGGAAGACGGAACCGAGAAGGAAATCGAGTTCAACCTGCGGCGTGACGTGGTGCGGATCCAGTCGGTCAAGAGCATGGTGCGCAAGGACAAGGATGAAGAGCACTGGGACTTCATCGTCGATCCCGACTTGGGCATTGGGTATATCCGCATCAACTCGTTCCAGGAGAACACGGTCAGCCAGCTCGACGAGGCGCTGCGCGACGCAACCGAACGCGGGATGCGCGGGCTGATTCTCGACCTGCGGTACAACCCGGGCGGGTTGCTCAAATCGGCTGTCGAGATGGTTGAGTTGTTCGTGCCGAACGGCGCGCGGATCGTGAGCACCAAGGGCCTGCGGAGCAAGGAATGGCCCGTGGATTCCGAGGGCACCGGCCCGTATGCCGATCTGCCGTTGATCGTGCTGATCAATGAAGGCTCAGCCAGTGCGTCGGAGATCGTTTCAGGCGCGATTCAGGACTTGCATCGCGGATTGATCATCGGCGATCGCTCGTTCGGTAAGTTCAGCGTGCAGAACCTGATTCGGTTGGTACACAGCGAAGCGCACCTGAAGCTGACGACGGCGCGGTACTACCTGCCGAGCGGTCGTTCATTGCACCGCGAGGAAGGCGCGAAGATCTGGGGCGTGTCGCCGGACATCGATGTGCCGCTGGTACCGAAGGAAGAGAGCAAGATCATCTTCATGCGTCGCGATGCCGACGTGATCGGCGCGGTGAAGACGAAGTCCGAGGACGAACTCAAAGAAGTATTCAAGCCGAGCGACGACGAAGAAGAGAAGCCAGCTGACGCGGAAAAGGAAGAAGAGGAAAAGCCCGATCCCAACGACCGGCCTAACCGTGATCCGCAGCTTGAGACGGCTTTGCTGGTGATGCGCATGCATCTGCTGGATGGGCAGCATGGCATCGCGGTGGCGAAGCGGACGGAGGAGCCGACGCCGGTGGATGTGACAAACGAATGACGGCGCTTCGCGAATGACGAATGACTGGTGACGAATGACGAAATCGTCAGCGTTCGTCTTGGTTGGAAATTGGCTCCGCAACGGTGCGCTATTCGCGCCTTTGCGGGGCTTTTTTGTTGCCTTGTGGCTGTCTATGTCAGTCGGGCCGGTGACGTCTTTCTGGAGGTTCTTTGCTGGTTCGCTTTCTTGAGGGCGCTTTTGCGGGTGCATTTCTAGAGGCAGCGCGGGCTGAAGTCCGCGGCTCGCTACCCGACGATGATCGGGCATGCGCTCGACATTGGCCTACGCCTCGGCGGCAGAAAGGGGGGCAGCGGCAGAAAGGGGGTCAGGCTTACTTTTTGCATAAGTAAGCCTGACCCCCTTTTTCCGCCTGCCGATGCGTATCGCCAGATAGGTGGAACCCCAGACGACGTAGATGACGGCGAAAGCAGCCACCATACTGGCCAGAGCGGGGCCGCCGCGCACTGCGCGACCGTCGACGAGCGAATCACAGGGCGCTTGTGCGCTAGACACTGGCGTAGGCCTCGCGCGCGAGTTTGTTGGTCGGTGTTTTGCCTGTTGATTCCAGGTCAATAAGGAACTGCTTGCGCCACAGGCCGCCACCGTAGCCGCGAAGTTGGCCGTTGCTTTGCACGACGCGGTGACACGGAATGACGATCGCGATGTGGTTGGCGCCGTTGGCTTGGCCGACCGCACGTTGTGCGCCGGGGCGCTTCACGCGGTTCGCGAGCGTGCCGTACGAAATCGTTTCACCGTACGGGATGCGCTGCAACTCGTCCCAGACCATGCGTTGGAACGGGGTGCCGACGATCTCCAGCGGCGTCGTGAACTCGGACAATTCGCCCGCGAAATAGCGGTTCAATTCATCCTCCATGCGGTCGATCAATTCGCACCGGCCTGGGACGACGGGCGCGCCCAGGGATTTCTCAATGCGGGCGAGTTCGGTGGGCAGGGCGCGGCGATCGGCGAACTCGACGAGGCATACGCCGCGATCGGTTGCGCCGATTTCGAACCGGCCTATGGGGCTTTCCATTCCGCTGATGGTGATGCGTTGCACTTGTGCGCTCCTTCCGGGGGTGGTGCGAAACTGCGCGCCGAAGGCGGTGCGAAAACCGCTGTCCGAGTCGTATCCGCGGTTCATGGCTGCAGAGAGCGGATCGGCGCCGTCTTTGAGATCGTCGAGCGCAGCCCCCAGTCGGACGGCGCGGTGGTACGCGTGAAACGTCATGCCGAAGGCCGTACGGAAGTAGCGCCGGGCGCGCGTGGGATCGATGCCGGCATCGCGCAGTTCGGCGTCGGTGATGCGGCGATCGCGGTTCGCGCCGGAGAGTGCGATCGCGGTGCGCACCCACGCGGGATGTCCGCCGGTGGTTTCCGTCGGTTTGCAGCGTTTGCAGGGTCGGTACCCGCGGGCGAGCGCGTCGCGCACGGCGAAGGCGTAGTCGACGTTGCGTTCGTGCGGGGTGCGGGCGCGGCACGATGGTTTGCAGAAGATGCCGGTGGTTTTGACGCAGACCCAGAAGACGCCGTCGTAGGAGGCGTCGCGGGCGCGGCGGGCGCGGGCCATTTCGCGTTGGGATGGTCGCCGGCTGATCATGTGAAGGATTATGCCGAGTCGGCGGTGGCTGCGTCCACCGATGGATGGACACGGAAGTGGGAAAGATCTGGGAAGGCGGAAGGATGAATGCGGAAGGCAGAACTGGGAACGAGGAACAATGAATGCGGAACGCGGACGTGGGAAGGTGAGAAGGTGAGAAAGTGAGAAAGTGAGAAAGTGAGAAAGTGTGAAGGTGTGAAAGTGTGAAGGTGTGAAAGTGTGAAAGTGAGAAGGGGGGAAGGTGGGGTTCGTGGCGGGGTGCTGTCTTGATGCTCGGTTTGAGAGGGGCTGCTCCTTGCTCTGCCCCCACCCTGCCCTCCCCCTTGGGGGGAGGGGTTTGGTGCTCGATTGCGTTTGGTGCTTGGCTTGTGCGCGACGTTATTGAGCGCGATGCGCGTTGTGCGGACTCAATTTCCAAAGATGACCCAGGCCGGCGCGATTTGGGGGTCGCGCCGGCCTTTGGTCTGCTTGCTACCGGCCCTTTTCTTCCAGAGCGGTTTCGCTCTCTTGCTTGCTTATGGCTGCTGCGGGAAAACTACTGTTCCGCTCAGCCTTTGGATCATTGAGAAATCCTTCAGGTCGACGTCATCATCGTCGTCGCAGTCGGCATCGACCGTGACCGGGCAGGCCGCATCGGGCGTGCGGTCCGGGCCACCCACGCACTGATCGAAGAGGTCAGTGTCGCCAGCGTCAATGGTGCCGTCGCCGTTGAAGTCGCCGCAGGGCAGCACGGTGCGCAGGCCGATCGAAACTGCGGGCACGGACACCCCGGGAGATCCGCCGGCATCGGTCATCAGCAGCAGATCGTAGAAGCGGAACGGATCGTGGAACTCAGCGCTGATCGTCACGGGCAGTTCCGTTGTCGTTCCTTGCGCGACGGCGAGTGTACCAATGACGGGTTCACCCGGCGGTAACCCATCAAGACTGACGGCGACCGGAGCGGCTGGGTCCATGTCGGACGGCATCACGACGAGGCTGTAGTTGAAATCAAAATCGGGGTCACCGTCATTGTCGATCGCCAGCCGAAGTTGCGTCGGCACGCCGACACCGATGTCGATCGGTGTGGGATCGAGCACGCCCACGTCGATGATGCGAATGCACCAGACGTTGCGCACCCAGATCGAACCCTCGCAGCCAAACTGGTGGCCGGTGTCGAGGTTGGTGATGTTCACGTTGTAGCAGGCAACGTTGCCCGCGGTCATGCCGACCGGTTTGGTGATCGTCACCGGGATTTGCACGCAGGTGTTCGCGGGAATCGTCACGGAACCCGCGGGCGGGCTGAACACGGTCGGGCCAGGCCACGAACAGTTGTTGTTGCCGCTGTAGCTGTAGACGTAGCTGTGCGTCACCGGGCTGTCGTTGCAGATGGTGAGATTGACCGTAACCGTGTTGCGATTCTGACAAAGCTGCGCGTCCCACGGGATGTGGCAGCGGTCCTTGCACTTGCCCTGCTTACCGGCTTGGTAGAGCGCTTGCACTTCGCCTTGGGACAGAGCGCGGTTGAAGAGTTCGATTTCGTCGAGGTCGCCGGCGAAGAAGGTCTGACCGAACGCGGGATCGCGCGCGCCGATCCAGAGGTCGGAACTTGACGAAAGCGTGCCCTGGTGCGGCGTCGGGTCTTTGGTGACGCCCACACCGTCGACGTACATGACGAGGCCGGTTGGCGAATCGCGATCGACGGTGACCGCGAGGTGGTGCCACTGGCCGTCAGCGACGAGTCCGGTGCGCGGGTAATTGGTAAATCCCGCACCGTCGCCAAGCTGGAAACCAAGCGTACCGGTGCCGAGGAACATGGAGAAACCGCGCGACCCGCCGGTGGTGCTGCGTTTGTCGAGCATCACGTGGATGCCGCTGGTCGCGAGCGAACGCACCCAGAGGTCGGCGCTGAAGTCGCCGGTGCCGAAATTGTGCTGCGCGGCGCTGGGCACGCGGATGGAATCACCGGCGCCGTTGAAATGGCGGGCTGCGAGCACCATACCGGCAGTCGTGGTGGTGCCGTTGAAGTTGCCGTCGCGGTCCCAGACGATTTCCTCCGCCTTCGTGGCAGCGGCGGCTTCATCGAGCGGGTACCACGCGGTCATTCCGCGCGGCGGCGCGAGGCACTTCTCGGAGCAGCCGACCTCGACGTCGCCGATTTCGGTTTTGTCGCTGGTCGAATACACGCCGTTGAGGTCGACGATCACGCTGTTGGTCACGTCGCCACCGGTGCAGGGGAGACTTTGCAAACCATAAACCGCGAGCGGCCAGAATTGCAGCGCGTCGCCCGTGGCCCAGACGTTTCCGTCGCGGTCGTAGTCAACGCCACCGGCGGAGTTGGTGCCGTCCGGGCCGGTGTCGCCAAGTTTGAAGCTGAAGGCGCTGGGCACCCACACGCCGCTGGTGGTCTGGCGATATTCGAGCACCTGCGCGTAGTGGGCGGCGGGCCAGGTGTCGAAGGACATGCCGCGTTCGGCGATGAGCATGCAGCCCGTCTGACTGAACGCGATGTCCGCGGGCGGGCTGGACATGGGAATGCTGAAACCACCGGGCATGGGCGGCAGCGCGATTTCCTGGACGGCAGTCCCGGAGAACGAACCGCCGACGAGCGCGATCGACCAGATGGTGTTGGTCACGCTCGCGGAGACGTTGCTGAAGTCCTCCGCCCACACGCCGTAGTAGAGGCGGTTGTTGTAGACCTGCAAACCCCAGACGCGTTCGCCGAGCGGAACGAAGCCGGGCACATCGCCGCCCTCGGCGGCGCACGATGCGGAGATCGTGCCGGTGGCGTGGTCGAAGGTGCCGAGGCACGCACCGGTGCTGTCGAGCCGGTAGATGCGACCATCCTCCATGTTGCTCACGAAGAACTGGTCGTAGGGCCCGTGGTAGCAGATGTTGCCGAGCGCGGGGCCGGTGTTGGGCAGATTGGCAAAAACACTTATCGCTCCGGTTGATGCGTCAAGCTTGTAGACCGAGCCCCAAGTCGCGCCGCCCACCGAGCCGAGCGTATCGAACGCGTAGCACGTGCTCGCGGTGACATACGCGTGGCCGCGGACGTCGAGCGCGACGCCGAAGACGCTGCCGAGATTGGCGCGGGTCCACGACGGGTGGCTGTAGCGCGTGTTGGTGCGCGGGGTCCAGTTCGTGTTGATCGGCGCGAGGTTGCGGTTCTTGATGTCGATCATCACGACGACGGGGTCGGTGATGATCTGCGAGTTTTCCGTGGCGACCGCGACCTCATCGGTGAACAACGACGCGTAGGCCTGGTCGGAGTAGGTGGGCGTGCGATCGTCGCACCGGCCTGGGCATTGGCAGGTGAGTTCGACCGGGCAGGCGTTGGAATCGCAGTCCATACCGTCGCCGGTGTAGATACCTCCGTACTCCAACTCGCAGGTGGTGCCATCGGTTTCGGTGCATTGGGGATTCCCAGCAGCGTCGGTATAGCAGCACGCGCCGGTGGTCTGCGGGCACGGATCGGGATCGCAGGCTGAGTTGTTGCCCTGATACGTGCCCATCAGGTTCATTTCGCAATCGGTCTGCGTGGTGATGGTGCAAACTTGCAGGCCCGTGGGCGGATCGATGTAGCAGCATGCACCGCCCTGCGGGTAGATGTTGTCGCACTGTTCGCCGTGAATGGCGCAGGTCGTGCCCACGCCAAGCCAGGTGTTCGCGGGCGAGGAGAGGCAGTCGTCGATGGTGGTTTCGATGCAGCCGGTGCTGCCGAGGTCGGTAAGGTAGCAGCAGGCGCCGAGTTCGTCGTTCGTCCCGGTACACGGATCGCAACGGTACTCCTGGCTCACGCCGTCCTCGCCGAGTTCGACGACGAGTTCGCAGGGATCGACGCCGTTGGGACACAGGCCGTCGCACACGACGCCGTCGGGCGTCGCGATCGGACGGCACACGTCGGTGTTGGGCAATTCGCAACTGCACTCGACGGCGTGGAAGTCACGCGCGCCGGGGAACGATTCTGCGAGGATCGTCGGCAAGCACGATTCGTCGGGATTGGCGCACTCGCCGTTGCAGCGTTTCACACAGGTGCCGGGGCAGTCCGCGTTGCACTCTTCAACGTAGACGCACTCGGCTGGGTTTTCACCATCGATGCAATCGCACGAGTACGTAATTGTGCCGTCGAGGTTGCCGTGTCCGATGAGGCGGCAATCGCCACCGGGCGGAACGGGGCAGCCTGGATTCTGCGTACAGGAAAACTCAAGCGTCGCGGGATTGAGCTGGAGGTTGCAGCCTTCGTAATCGCACGAACAGCAGGAGACTTGCAGGAAATTGCCGTCCGCATCGGCGAGGATCTCCTTGGGATGGCAGAACTGCCCGCCGTCCGCGCATTGGCCGGAGCAGGACAACCGGTCCGGAGAGACCTCGCAGGTGCTGAGCTGGGCGTATGTCGATGTGACCGACATCCATCCCAAAACGGCGCTGAACGCGGCGAGCGCGACGGTGCGCGTGCGCCGGGATCGGTCTAACTGTGAGCGAAACATACCTGTTCTCCCGTAAAACGTGACCACCGGGCGCGGAACCGCTCCCGGACGTTCTGGATTCGCGATTTGGGGGTACGTTCGCTTCGGCCCGGACCCCTATCCCTACCCTGCGTCCGTTCGGAATTGACGAATCTCCAAGTTGTGCGGGAAAAAGTTGGCGGGTGGGCGCAAAAAGCGGGGCGAGGCCCGCGTTTCCACGGGCTCGCCCCCTGTTTCGATCGGGTCCGACCCTAGCGGGCGCGACGCCGCAGCATGGTGAGACCGCCGGCAGCCAGCAGCGCCAACGTGCCGGGTTCGGGCGTGAGCACGCCGATGTTCACGCCGACACCGTCACCGCTGGTGTGATCGAGGTGTACGGTCAGCGAACTGATCGCGTCGTCGATGCGGACAACGGCGAGCGGCGTGTTCCACCAGGGGTCCGCTCCGCCGGGACCGGTCAGCGAGTTGATCATCGAGAATATTCCGACGCCCGGCGTGAACTGCGTCGGGCCGGTGTTGAGTGCGCCGGTCCACTCGCCGAGCAGCGTGCCGTTCTGAAGTACGGTCGCGGTGGTCATGGCGTCGAACGCGGATTCACCGGGCAGCGGATCGCGCCGGCCCAGACCCTGCACGCCGAGCATGATCTTGCCGGCGGGGATGGTGCCCGGGAAGGTGTAGGTCACGGTCCACGCGGTATTGATAATTCCCGAAAACCCCCAGTTGGTTCGGGCGAGCGTTTCCTGGTTGGTCCACGCGTAGTTGTCACCCGCGTAGGACACGTTACCGGTGGCAAGCTGTGGCACCTGGAGCCGCGCCTCGGCGAAGTCCGGGTCAGCGGTGTAACTCATCTGCACCGTGCCGATGCCCGGCAGGCTGTAGTTGCTCGCGAACGGCGGCGCGTTGCCGAACGGCGTGGGCGCAAGCTGCATCCAGTCGATTGTGTAGTTGGCGGCTGATGCGGTCGAGCAGGTGAGCGTAAGCGCTAACGCGGCGCTGACGATGCACCGTTTGATTGACGTGTTCATGGGTGTACCTCCAGTGAGAGAGAGTCGTTATGCGGCGCGCAATCCCCGCGCGCACATCAGGGGGAGCAGAGAGAAGTGGCGTTGCTCTCCAGCCACCGGTTTGCTCAATCTGATTCCGTGCGGTCGGTCAGAAACTCCAAGTTCCGAGAATATGAAGCGCCACAGTGACGCGCCCGCGTCCGTGGGCCGGAAAACGGGGTTGGGGAGCACGCGGCTAATGCCTTGGATGCGCGTAACCGTTTGCGTATAATGAGTTTGCTGTCGAGGAGTGGGGCCATTGATGAATCTTCCTGCGCACATGACAACCACAACCGAGCTGCTCGACGGTTTGCACGATCGGGGCAATCAGGCGGCGTGGGAGGAGTTCGACCGGAGGTACCGGCCTATCTTGATGGGCTTCCTGCGGCGCATGGGGCTCGACTCGACCGACGCTGCCGACGTGGCGCAGGAGACGTTGGCGTGCTTCGTGAAGGACTATCGCCAACGGCGATACGATCGGGCGCAGGGGCGGTTGCGGTCGTGGCTCATCGGGATTGCGCGTTGCCGGTTGGCGGATGAGCAGCGGCGACGCGGGCGGCGGAAGGAACTGCGCGGTGACTCGGCGATGGGCAACCTGCCGGACGATGCCGAGACGGACGCGATCTGGGAGGCGGAGCAAAAGCAATTCATCCTCGAGCTGGCGGTCGGCGACTTGCGGCAGAACACGCGTTTCAACGAGCGGACGTTGGAGGCGTTTGAGCGCATCGCAATCAAGCATGAAGCCGTTGACATCGTGTCGCGGGAGATGGGCCTATCGCCGCAGGAGATCTACAACGCGAAGAACCGCGTCGTAGAACGGCTTCGGGATATCGTGCAGCAATACGAAATGAACTTCCTCGGCGATTAGGCGATGGCGGAAACCCCAACGTCATGCCCGGGCGGCGAGGTGCTTGAGGGTTTGGCCCTGGGTCAGGGCGAGACGTCGGCTTTGCTCGCGCATGTGGCTGCGTGCGCCGCCTGTCGCGAACGCGTCGAGAAGCTGCGGGCGGACAATCAATTCCTGATGGGGTTCGTCGGTGAGCGCGGATTCTCCGCCGGCGCGTCGCGCACCGCGCACATCGCCCAGCCCGGTGAGATCGACATTCCCGGATACGAACTTGTTCGTGAGATTCAGCACGGCGGTCAGGGCGTGGTGTGGCTCGCGGTGCAGCTTGCGACCAAGCGGCGGGTCGCGATCAAGCTGATGAAGCAGGGGCCGTTCGCGACGCTGGCGGATCGCGCGCGATTCGATCGCGAGATTGAAACGCTGGGCCGGCTCAACCATCCGAACATCGTCACGGTACACGATGCCGGAACCGTTGCGGGCTACCAGTACTTCGTGATGGACTACTTCGACGGACACGCGCTCGACGAAGCGCTGCCGGGATTGGGCGCGCGCATCGCCGAGCGCGCACACTCCGAGAACGCGGACCGGCAGCGGGTGGAAGCAGCCGTTGCGCTGTTCATCAAGGTTTGCGATGCGGTACACGCAGCCCACCTGCGCGGGATCATTCATCGCGATCTGAAACCGAGCAACATCCGCGTGGACGCGGACGGTGAGCCGCACGTGCTCGATTTCGGATTGGCGAAATCCACATTGTCTGAGCGCGACGAGACGATCACGCGGACGGGGCAATTTGTCGGATCGCTGCCGTGGGCGGCGCCGGAGCAAGTCGAGGGCGGGTCGGCGAAGATCGATTTGCGGACCGACGTGTACTCGCTGGGGACGATGCTGTTTCAACTGCTCACCGGAGCGTTGCCGTTCGACGTGGACACCAATCTGCGCGACGCGGTGGAGAACATTCTGTATCGCGAGGCGCCGCGGCCCGCGGTGGTGGCAGCGGAGAACGACGGGCCACGGATCGATGATGAACTCGACACCATCGTGTGCAAGTGTTTGTCGAAGGATCGCGAGCGGCGGTACCAGACTGCGGGTGAAGTGGCGCGCGACCTGCGGCGCTACCTCGCGGGCGAAGCCATCGAAGCCAAGCGCGACAGCGCCATCTACGTACTGCGGAAAACGCTGCACCGCTATCGCTTGCGGGTGGCGGCGGCTACGGCGTTCGTGGTGCTGCTCGGGGTGTTCGGCGTGGTGATGGCGTTGCTCTACCGCGAGTCCGTGCAGCTGGAACATGAAGCGACGGCATCAGCCAACTCGCTGACGGATTTGCTCGCGCAGAGCAACGTCGAGCAGGGTCGCATGGCTGTCGTGCTCGGGAACATGGAGCAGGCGGAGCAGTTGCTGTGGAACGAATTGCTCACGCACCGGCAAACCGGCGGCGGTGCGCCGCTGCGACTGAACGCACCGCCCGGTCCGCCGGAGGCGTACTGGAGTTTGTGGCAGTTGTACCGGCGATTTCCGTGCCTGCTGACGGTGCCGCGTGATGCATCGCTGCTGCACACCGCGACGCTGGCAGCCGATGGCGCGAGCATCTGGACGATTGACGATCGCGGCAAAGTGCAGTTGATCGATGCGCGCGGGCACGTGCGCGACGCGTTCAACGTGCGCCCGCCGGGCGGGCTGGGCATGCTGTTCGTGGGGGCGCGCGGACAGTGTGTGATTCGCAGCGGGCCGGAGGAAGTCTTCGTTTGGAAGCGCGCGGCTGGGGAGCACGAGGTGCTTCGCCTACCCGTACAACGGAACCCATTGGGCGGCGCATCACAGCTCTCGGCGAGCGGAAAGTTCGTGGTTGGATTTCTGGATGACGGCATCGCGGTGTGGGGTGTGGACGCGCCCGAGCCGGTGGCGCACTTCGCGGTACCACAGGTTGCGTTCGCGTCGTGCGCGATCTCGTACGACGATCAGTATCTTGCGGCGCGCGACGAATTGGGCGTGGTGTATCTATGGGACATCGCAAGCGGCCGGCTGGTGGCGAAGATGCGCGGAGCCGTCCCCCCACCGGAGAACCTGCACGGACACGGCGAAATGCTCTTTTCGCGGGATGGCAAGCTGCTCGCCGACGCTTGGGCGGAGATTCCCGGGCGGGTGTGGGATCTCACGACCAGCCCGCCGCGCGCGGTGATGCTCTCCGAGATGACGGGCGATCGGCGGACGATCGCGCTGAGCCCCGATGGCGCGCTGCTGGCGGTGGGCGACCTCATCGGCGCGGTGTACGTGTTTGACGCGCACAGCGGCGCCAAGCTTTCGCAATTCGTGGCGCATCCGGGCAGGGTTCGCAACGTCGCGTTCACGCGTGACGGGCGTCGATTGTGGAGCTGCGCGGATGACGGCCTGCGCTTGTGGGAAGTGCAGGCCGATGGCGCGGTCGATGTGCTGCGGTTTGAAGGCGACGGGCTGCACACGGTGGATCTGAGCCCGGACGGCGCAGTGCTTTCGGCGGGCGGCGGGTTGGGCGTGGTGTATCGCGTTGATCCCACGACGCTGGCGCGGACGCGTTGGGAATTTGGCAATGACCGCACGGTGTCGTGTATCGCGACGTCGCCGGACGGGTCGCGGGTGGCAGCGGGAACGTATGGCAACGCGTTGTACGTGTGGGATAGTGCGGACGGGGCAGCCAAACCGCGGCGGATCGCGCATCCCAACCGCTTGAGCAGCATCTGCTTCAGCCCGGACGGCGCGTTGCTGGCGACGGCGTGCGACGACAACCATGTGCGCGTGTGGCGATCTGATGATGGAACGCTCGTACACACGTTTGCGACGGCTGCCCGGGTCCCGCAGGTTACGTTTGACGCGACGGGCGAACATCTGGCGGCGGTGGTTCGCGATGGTTCGCTGCACGTGTGGGATGTGCGCGACGGGTCGGAGGCGGTTTGGGTTAAACCAACAACGATTCCGCTGCGTGCGGTGCGGTACTTCCCGGATGGCGCGCGATTGCTGATTGCCGGGGCGGACCGCGTGATTACGATTCTGGACACAACGTCACATCGCGAAATCGGGCGTTTGGCGGGGCACAATCAGGAAATCTACGCGGTCACGGTGAGTGCGGACGGGACGATGATCGCGAGCGGGGACACGGGCGGGACGATTCGCCTGTGGGACGCGGCGAACGAACGGCTGCTGACGACGCTCGACGGGCACGAGGGCGCGGTGATGTCGCTGCGCTTCTCGCGGGATGGGCACCGGCTGATGTCGGCGGGTCTGGACTGCACGTTGCGGATTTGGGATTTGTTATATTACCGGCAACACCTTGCGGGCAATCTCGAAGCCCAGCTCCAACGCGTAGGGGCGGACGCGATCGATTGGGAAACCACAAACGCATGGCGCACCTGGGCGGAGGGCGGCGGCCATTGAGTCAGAACCCCAGGCGCCAAGCCTGGGGCTGAAGACGTGTGGGTCGCTTCCAACTTCTCTGGCTCGTCTCGGCTGTGGTTCACATTGTGCCGACTCTTCTTTCGCGGGCAGGTTCGTCGTTCAGACAACGTGCTGTCTGCCCCCCGCTTGGCGCGGGGGGTTCTGATTTGCCATCACGAAGGGAGGGGGGTTCATGGCGCTGCTGATCGCGTGTTTGCACCAATTCATTGCATCTTCTTTCGTTTCTGAGCGTATTCAGGCTTGGGGTTTAATATTCATCGGGTTCACGCGTCTTCTCTTCTGACGCGACTTGTGGCGGCAACCAGGTAGTGGCGGCGAGCGTTGGCATGGATCAACCGCGGACGGAACCGGGCCCAGTTGGTTTGACCAGCATGGGCGATCTGCACGGTGCGGACGGCGTGCGCGC
This sequence comes from Phycisphaerales bacterium, assembly GCA_020639095.1. Lineage (GTDB taxonomy): Bacteria > Planctomycetota > Phycisphaerae > UBA1845 > UBA1845 > JACKHG01. Next base: position 256,077 of record JACKHH010000001.1, read on the forward strand.
GGTGCTTGCCCGCTACGAAAAGCCTCTGGTCGCTTACGCCGCGCGGATTACGGGTGATGCCGACGTCGCTCGTGACGTGGTGCAGGAGACGCTGCTCAAGTTCGTTTCGGACGGGGCGCCGCGCGATCCGGCGCGGGTTGCGGCATGGCTTTTCGCGGTGTGTCGCAACCGGGCGATCAGCGTGCGGCGCAAGGAGAAACGCGTGCAACCTTTGACCATGAACATTGCGGACGGGCAGCGATCGGCTGATGCGTCACCGCACGCCGTGTTGGAGCGTGCGGATGAGTCAGCGCGGGTGCTCGCACTCGTTGGGGAATTGCCTGAGCGGCAGCAAGAGGCGGTCCGGCTTCGCTTTCACGCGGGGCTGAGCTATCGCGAGATCGCGGAGGTGCTGGCGACGACGACGAGCAATGCCGGCGTGCTGCTGCATCACGCGATGACGAGGCTGCGGGCCCGGATGACGGACGTTGAGGAAAGCCCAACACCGCAACGGGGGAGCAAGTGATGCGTATGGACCTGAATGATCCAAAGCTGACGGCGTATGCGCTGGGTGAGCTGGACGATGTGGAAGCGGCTGCGATGGCGTCGCGCGTCGCGGACGATCCGGAGGCGCAGCGGTTCGTCGACGAGATTCGCGGGCTGGGCGGGACGCTGGAAGCTGCATTTGCGAGCGAGGCGGGTGCGGCTGAGTTGACTGCGGAACAGCGCGAACGCGTGGCGGCGCAAGCGGCAGGTGCGTCGGCGCGGCGTAAGTGGTGGCAGCGGTATCACCTCCCAGCGAAGTTTGCGGCATCGATTGCTCTGCTTGTGGGTGCGTGGCAATTGCTGGTGCCTGATTTGAAGAAGTCACGAGAGATTGCGCCGCGGACGGTTGCGGAAGGTCCAAGGACACTTCCGCAGCCGAACATAAGCTCGGACGAACTAATTCGACTTCAATCACTCGGATATGTGGGGGCTCCTTCGACCAAGCGCAAAGAGGAAACCGACAAAATCACAGCACTGGACGATGGAGGCGCGCAACGCGGCCACTTGAAGAATCCATCGGTGCGATACTCTGAATTCGATGTGGCTACAGTCCCGCGTGCGACTACGCCCCCCGTGGCTAGCCTGGCCTACGTAGGCGGTTCGACCAATGATTTGGCCTCGAAATCGCGGAGTGTGCCAGAGCGACGCGGCAAGCGTGGTGCGACGACCACTGATGCACCGGAGTTGCAGGAACGCATCAAGTTTCGTCGCCGGTTTGTGAAAGACCAGCCATTGGATGGTGAGGGAATGTCTGGGGCAAGATTCGCGGGTTTCAATGCTGAAGCCTACGACCGGATCGTTGAGAACCCATTCCTTCCCGTGTTGCAGAATCCGTTGTCTACCTTTTCGATCGACGTGGATACCGCTTCGTATTCGAACATGCGGCGGTTCTTGACGGCTGGTCAGCTTCCGCCGCCGGATTCGGTGCGGATCGAGGAACTCGTCAACTACTTTGACTATGACTATCCCCAGCCGGACGCGGACCACCCGTTCAGCGTGAGCGTCGAAGTGGCGGACTGTCCGTGGAACGCGGGTCACCGGCTGGCGAAGATCGGATTGAAGGGTTACGAGATTCCGCAGGACGAGCGGCCGCCGAGCAACCTGGTTTTTCTCATCGACGTTTCGGGCTCGATGAGCCCAGCCAACAAGCTGCCGCTGGTGCAAGAGAGCTTGCGCGAACTGCTCGCGGAACTCGACGGGTTCGATCGCGTGGCGCTGGTGGTGTATGCCGGCGCGTCGGGGCTGGTGCTGGACTCGACGCCGTGTGACGAACGCGACACGCTGCTGAATGCCGTGGATAACCTGCGGGCGGGCGGATCGACGAACGGCGGAGCGGGCATCGAACTGGCGTACCGCGTGGCGCAGGAGAACTTCATCACGGACGGGGTGAATCGCGTGATCCTCGCGACGGACGGCGACTTCAACGTGGGCGTGACGGACCGCGGATCGCTCGAACAGATGATCGCCGAGAAGGCGAAGAGCGGGGTGTTCCTCAGCGTGCTGGGGTATGGGATGGGAAATCTCAAGGACGCGACGCTGGAGCAGCTTGCGGACAAGGGCAACGGCAACTACGCGTACATCGACACACCGGCGGAGGCGCACAAGGTGCTCGTCGAGCAGTTGAGCGGGACGCTGATCACAATCGCGAAGGACGTGAAGATTCAGATCGAGTTCAACCCAGCCGTTGTGGGCGCGTACCGGCTTATCGGTTATGAGAATCGCGTGCTGGCGGCGGAGGATTTCAATGACGACACGAAGGACGCGGGCGAGATCGGCGCGGGGCATACGGTGACCGCGTTGTATGAGATCGTCGCGGCAGGCGAGGAGACGGGCGCGGTGGTGGAATTGCCGGCGGTCGATCCGCTGAAGTATCAGGCGCAGGCGGTGACCACGGGCGCCAGCGAGGAATTGATGACCGTGAAGCTGCGCTACAAGCCGCACGACGGCGACACGAGCACGCTGATGGAGGTTCCCGTGGTGGACGAAGAGCAGGCGTTGGATGAGGCGTCGGCGGACTTTCACTTTGCGGCGGCAGTGGCATCTTTCGGGATGCTGCTGCGCGGTTCGCAGTATGTTGGGGACTTCACGTTCGACGACGTGTTCGAGTTGGCGGAGACCGGTGACGTGGACCGCGACGCTTACCGCAGCGAGTTTGTCGGGTTGGTTGATCGCGCGGCGAGTATTGCACGGTGACGGTAACGCTTCGCCGGGATCGCACGGTTATGGTGTGGCGAACGTCAGTTCGATTAATGTGACGGCGCCGGTGTTCTCCGCTCCCTGACAGTCGCGGCTCGGATTTGTGTGCCGTGTTGCTTGAATGTAGTGGGCGCGGATTCGCGATTCCGTTCAGGCAAGACGCGCCCTGCGTATTTGTTCTGCGTCCTGACTTCTGTCTTCTTCTCCGCTCCCTGACAGTCGCGGCTCGGATTGGGTCGCTACTGCATGGTTTCGGCCATTTGCTGGGCTTGCTCGACGAGCTGGGAGCCGCGGACGCGGGCCATCAGCGCTTCGATGTCGAGGAGCGTGGTGATCTGGTCGGACGATTCGTCGTTTCCGCGCGCGAAGCCAACGACCAAGCCGTGCGGGAAATTGTCCTTCTGGCCGCGGTCGATTTCAGCGTCCGGGATTTCCCGCACCACATCCAGGCAGTCCACGAGCGCACCGTACGAGTTTCCGGCGACGTCGAGGATCATCACGACGGGGTGGCGCAGTTCGAGGATCATCTTGCGGACCTCGCCGAACAACTGCACCATCTGGGCAAGTTCGTTGGACCGGGTCTGCTCGATGACCTCGTTCGCCTCGGAGGACTTGCCTTCCGCCAGCAACTTGCCGACGGTGCTACCGATTGAATGAATGACCTGATGCGGATGGTCGAGCTTGCGCAGCGATTCGCGCAGGAGGCGTTCGAGCATGCGGTCGCCGTTGGCGATGCGCAGGATCGCGTTGGGTTCGGCCATCAACCCGTCAAACCACTTTCCGAACTTGCACTTGTGCGGGTCGGTGGTCAGCTTGAATTCACGGCCATCAATCACGCACTTCTCGAGTTCGTGGAGCCAATTGACGTGGTCCTGCTCGCGGTCATGGAGAAGCTGGACGTACTCCTCCGTCTCCTGCGCCATCGAGGGCATGCCAAGCAACGTGCGCACGTCGACGACGGGGACGACCTGCTCGCGCAGCTTGAGCACACCGACCGCGCCATTGCTGCACCGCGGCAACACAACGATGCGCCGTTCGCGCATGGTGGTCATTTCGCGCACGTGGTTGACTTCGATGGCGAAGAGTTGACCGGCAATTTGGAAGACCACCCACTTATCGGACGCGATGGCTGTGCTCGTCATGATATCTTGCATCCTACGCTGGTGACTACGGTGTCCGGTACGCGTATCGACTGGCGCGAGGTGCGAGTTTATGCATGGCGGGAATTGTGCGTTCGGTCGCATGGAACGCGCTCGCTGCGCTTGAAACGTTGACCTCTTCGACTGGCTAAGCGGAAGTTAGCGGTACCCACGATCAGACTTTCGCACTTCCCGAGCCGGCCTATCATTGACAGTTGCTTGCTGCGGGCTGATGGTTGTGCTCGCGCGCCCATGAACGGCGTGCGGGAGGCTGTCACGGGGTCGGGATGGTGGACGAGGTTCGGGACACGGAAAGCACTGCCGACCTGCTCGACGTCGATCGGGCATGCGCGCGATGTGGGTACAACCTTCGCGGGCTGCGGCGCAACGATCGCTGTCCGGAATGTGGGATTCTGGTGAGCAACTCGTTGAGGCCAAACTTACTGAGCAGCGCCGCCCCCGACTGGCTGGCGAAGATCGCGACGGGTCTGCGCTTGTACTATTGGACCATCGCAATCGGCGCATGTCTGTACTTGGTATTGAAGCTGACGTACGACAGTGTGCTTCACGCGATAAACGTTGGCAACGCTATCGCGCAATTGTTTGCGGTATTCCTGATCACCATGCCCGATGCGACGGGCGGCGGAAGCGTGCGATTGGGTGCGCGTCGCGTCGCGCGGATTCTCATCCCGCTCGCGTGGCTGGTTGACTTGCTTATTGAGCAACTACCAATGCCGACCGGCATGGGACTCATTTTCGCGATGACGACAGGTCTTGTGGTCGTGAGTACGGCTTGTTACGTGGCGGGGGTATTCGCGCTGTACTGTTATCTGGGCCGGCTGGCGGAGAGGATTCCCAATGACGCACTCGTTTGCAGAGCACGTTTCCTGGGCTGGGCATTTCTGATCTGGATTGTGTGTATCAACGTAATCAGGTTTTGCGTACCGATCGTGATCGACTACTGGTTTCAGTCCGGCATGGCTGTCGCGACCGTTTCGATGTGGCTTGGACGTCTCACAGTTTTTCCGATCCTCGCGCTCGACGTTGTCTCCTACCTGTTCTTTGTACGGCTGTGGCGTGCGGTTGTTTCGGCGAAAGCCTGCGCGCAATCCGCATAGGGAACAGCGCTATTCCGGTGAGGAATGTACGTCAGGGGTTTGCAGCCAACTTAACGGCATGAAGGACGATGGCGTTCCCATTGACCCAGGCGAAAAGGTCGGCGCGGATGGCTGGTTCGGCCGGGGTTTCCTTACGTAGCGGAAAGGCGACGGTGATCGTTTCGCCAGCAGTGAGATCGGGTAGCGTGCAGGCGATGGCGGGTCCGCCGGTGTCGCGTTGTTCGCAACCAGCCGGTAGTGCATCGGTAGCGAGGTCCTGAATGCCCGCGACCCAATGAAGCGTCATGCCGTCGCAGGTCGTCGCAGTGTTATTGCGGATGCTGAAAATGATCTTGTTTGCGCCCGGAGCACTCGACTTGGTTTCGTAGGTGCAGCGCAGTCCGCCGGTGTTGGATTCGCGCGGCGCGGACTCGCGCGGTGCTGGCATCGTGGGCGATATCGGCGCTTCCACCTCATCGATCGGGCCGGTGAGTGCCAACACTTGCGGCGGATCTGCTCGCGATGCATCGAGGAGCGCTGTCACTTGCGGCTGATATTGCTGGCGGGCGGTTAAGGCGCTGCCTTCGCCCGGGCCAAGCGGGAGCAGCCACGCGATTGCGGCGATCGCAAAGCCAAACAGCGCGACGCAAACAGCCCCTTTCAGTTCTTCACTCATCCTTGAGTTTCCCCTCTTGCGTGGTCATTGCGAGCATCATCGGCGGAGTCCACGACATTGTAGTAGCTTACGACAGTGTAACTGTCCGGGGGAGCGGCGTGAAGGGTGTTGTCGGGTTACTTGCGTTCGCGCGGCGAGCAAGGAAATCAGAACCCCAGGCGCCAAGCCTGGGGCGGATAAACAACCGGCTGCCTGTGAATTTCCGGCGCGTTGGTTGATGCAGCGATGGGTCACGGTATTGGACAGTCATCGCAATTTGGCCCCCCGCTTGGCGCGGGGGGTTCTGATTTCAGTCTAGTTTGCGATTGCCTGTTGGAACGCGGCGTAGTCTTGCAGATCAACCGTTGCGTTGTCGTCGAAATCGAAGACACCGCAGCCGCCATCGACCAGGGTTTCGGGGCCGTGCACACACGGCGGGAAGGCGCGCAAGTCGGTGGCATCGATTTGTGCGTCGCCGTTCCAATCGCCCTTCGCGGTCGTGCAGTTGATCGCGGTGAGTTTCACGTCGTCGATGTTCCAGCCGCAATAGCGCCAGCCGGTGTCGGTCGTGCCCATCGTCCAACGCAGGTAGACCGTCGGCTCGCCGTCGGCGATCGCGGAGATATCGATCACGTGATGGAACCACGACGAGTCGGTGACCTCGCCGGTGTTCTGCCAGATGGTGGTCCAGTTGTTCCCGTCGGTGCTCACGCTGATTTTGGCGTGGTCGTACTGCGCCTGCTCGACGCCGAGCCAGCGATAGTAATCGAGCGCGACGCCTTCGCGGCCTGTGCAGTCGATCGGCGTGCTGATCAGGTGGCGCTGCGAAAGGTTGTTGGTGTAATCCCCATTCAGGTTGTAGCCGTAGATATTCGTGCCGGTGTACGCGTGGCCGGGATCGGTGAAACCGTGCTCCCCTCCCCCGCCGGTGGGCGCACCGTACGCCCAGTCGCCCTGCGTGGTCCAGCCCGGATCGGTATCGAACGTCTCGGTATAGAACGCGGTCTGCGACGACGACACGACCCAGGTGTGGACGTCGTTGGGCGCGCCGCATGGCTCATTGACGACCTGCCCGGTGCTGCTCATGGCGCTGAAGTAGTATTCCGGTTTGGCTTCGCAGTTCGTCGCGGGCATGTAGGCGCCGTAGGTGTCGTCGATGACGTTCGACATCACGACCTCTGCGAACGGCGAGGTGGAATCGTAACGGTAGTGCAGCTTGACCGAGCCGGGCACGATCGACCCGTACTTCGCGGTGACGTCGACGCTGAACGGCAAGTCGGTGCCCGGGGGCGTCTCGGAAAGTTGTCCGGGTGATTCCGCAAGGTCGAGATCGTTGAACGCCCATTCGGTGAGCGCCATGATCGCGGCGAGATTCTCTTCGCAGGTTGGGATGATCTCCTCAGCCGGCAATTCAAAACCGGGGAAGAAATCTTGCGGGCGCAGCTCAATGGTAAACGCGAAGATGCCCTGATCGCCGTACGCCCAATCAACGGAGCCGCCACTCGCGGGATAGATCGTGGTGTAGATGGGACCGGCTTCATAGTATTGGCCGTGGACGGAGTCGATCAGCGCCTGCATCTCGATACCGAGGTTGTAGAAGGTCGTACGATCGGGCTGCGGCGCCTGCGTGCTGGTATACCCAAATGGCCAGAGGAGCAGCTGCGAGTAGCTGTGGTAGTCCATGTACGCGCGGATCTCGGTGTGGGCGGCCATGAAGTTGCTGAGCACGGTGGTTTCCGGTTCGCTGAAGGGACCCGTGCCGCGATAGGTTTCCTCGCTGGGGCTGCTGCTCGCGCCCTCACCGCCCCACCCGAAGCCCCAGTTGCGATTGAGATCGACGCCGTAAACGCCGCCGCCGTTGTTGCGGCGGTTCTTGCGCCAGAGGCGGTTGTTCGTCCAGGTGTAGGTGTAGCCATCGGGGTTTACGCAGGGCGCGAGGTAGACGTGCCCGCGATCGACGAGGCTGTGTACGCAAGGATCGGTGTCGTAGTTGCTCACCAGGTGGTTCGCGATGTACATGACGACCGGGCCGGTGATCCACTCGCGCGCGTGCTGCAAGCCGTGGTAGAACACGCCCGGCTTGTCGCCGCCGGTCGGGCCGGTGATGTGCAGCACTTTGATCGGGCGCCCTTCCAGGGAATTGCCAATTGAGAACACTTCGCAAAGATCGGGACGCTGCGCGGCGAGGCCTTCGATGTAGCTTTCGATGTCGGCGAGCGGCATGTAATCGTCGAACGGGCCGAGACCAGCGGCACGCGCGAGGTGACGCGTAGTGGCGGGGCCGAGGTCGCTCACCACGATTTTGTAGTCGAGGCCGAGCTTCGCGAGGTTGCCGACGTCGCCGGGTGCGAAACGCACGTCGACGGGGCCGGGGCCGGGCATGCAATCGAGCACTTCGCCACCTGCGGCTCGGATGCGGTCGAGATCGGCGGGCGACTGGGTGACGACGCGCACGAGTTTGTGGTTGGTATAGTCCACGCGTTCTTCGCCGCGGACGGTTGCGGCGGCAAGGAAGCACAGAACGGTTGCGAGTGTCAGGATGCGGCGCGTCGGGCGTGGCATGGGCTGCGTGTCTCCTTTGGTGGCGTATATTGCGTTGTTAGTGCTTGAGCAGAACTCATGGCCGACGAATTAACGGGCTCGCAGGTTGTTTGATCGCCAGCCATTGCGGGCCATGCGGTATTGTCCGCTCCCTTACAGTCGCGGCTCGGTTTTGGTTACCGTGCAGCGTTGCCGCTTCGGACGTGGTGGCGCTGCACTGAGACAGCGAGACGCCCTGGGCTTTATTGTTCTGCCTTCTGCGTTCTGACTTCTGCCTTTGTCTCCGCTTCCACCGTGTCCTCCTCTCTCCTCCCTGTTCGGTCGGCGTCGGACACGATGTGGGCGCGGCTCGGATTTGATCACTTGAATCCGCATCGATGAGCGCGATTGTAGCAGGACGGGTTTGGCGATACTACGGCGATGTGCGTGCGAACTGGCGATTGCGGTCTCGGGTGGTGCAGGTTGGCGTGTCGGTAGCGGGCTGCTATGATCCCTTCAGTTCAGATTTCGACACAAATTGCACACACGCACGCGGCGCGGTTGTGGAACGCTGCGGGAAAACACGACTCACGCAAACCTAAGGTGAATCATGCAGGAACGCATTGAACAGTTCAAGAAGATGGCGGAGGCAGACCCGCAAAACGAGATGGGTCACTTCAGCCTGGGCAAAGCCTATTTCGACGACGGGCAGTTCGACAACGCGATCGCGTCGCTGACGCGCACGCTCGAACTCAACCCGACGTACTCGAAGGCGTACCAGTTGCTCGGTGATGCGCAGGCGAAGGCAGGCAACAAGGACGCAGCCCTCGCGACGTTGACGAAGGGTTTTGAAGTGGCTGACGAGCGCGGCGACCGCATGCCGCGCGACGCGATGGCGAAAACCATTAGCGAGCTTGGCGGCACGCCGCCGGCATCGAAACATGGCGGAACGGCGCAGGCGACGCTCGCGGAGGGCACGGACTTCAACTGTAGCCGGTGCGGGCGGCCTTCGGCGAAGATGGCGGAGCGGCCTTTCAAGGGTGCGCTCGGCGAGTTGGTCTGGGCGAATGTGTGCCAGGTGTGCTGGCGCGAGTGGATCGGGGTCGGGACGAAGGTGATCAACGAGATGGGCCTGCAACTCGCGGACCCGCGCGCTCAGCAGATTTACGACGACCACCTGAAGGAATTCCTGCAACTGCCGGAGTAGCGGTGCGGGTGTCGCGTCGCGGCACGGTACGCGATCGGGTGGCATGGTCTGACGCAGTCAGGCCATGATAGATGCGATGCTCCACGGCCTGGCTGCGCTAGACCGTGCCACCCCACCAATGGTGATGCCTCCGCACACTTGCAGTTTGATCGACGGACCCAAGCCGGTAGAATCCTTTGCGGATAGACTGATCTTCCAGGAGCACATCACGTGCAGGATCCGAGCGCTCCGACATCCGGTTCATCGCCGACGAGCCCGCAACGCAAGCTGCCACACGGCGGGTTGAGCGCGGTGGAGGTCGCGGCGGAACGCGGTATCGGGCCGCTGAGCCCGCTCGGTCTCAAAGTCTGGCACGGCGAATCCTACCCCTGTGTTTCATGCGGGGAATTGGTGCGCCGCACCACGCTGGTTTGCGAGAACTGCGGGCAGGATCTCTCGCTCAAGATGATCGTCAAGATGCAGGCGCACGCGGGCCCGTGGTACGTGCACGAGCACGTCCGGCCCTTTCCCGGCGTGACGCTTGATCGACTGATTCGACAGATTCAGCGCGGCGTGTTGACGGCGACGACGATCGTGCGCGGGCCGACGACCTATCACCAGTGGCGTTTTGCGGCTGAGACGCCGGCGCTCTCGAAGCATCTGGGCTTATGCTGGAATTGCCAATCGAAGGTGGCGGCGACGGATACGCATTGCCGATCGTGCATGATCGAACTGGACAATCCCGCGGGCGAAGACGCCCCGCCACCGACCAAGGATGCAACGGCGGTCGAGGCGCACATTCAACCCGTAATAGCACCGCCGCCTCCGGTTGCGCCGACACCGGTCGCGGCAAGCACGCCGGTCGCACCGGCTGCCCCTGCGGCGCAACCACCGGACGCTTCGGACATTGAACGGATTCGCAGCGCACTTGGGGCTGCGGCTTCGCGGGCGAACACGCAGCGGCGCTTGCCGATGGCGCCGATCATCGTTGCGATCGTGGTTTTCGCGATTTTGGCGCTGCTGCTGGTCGTGAAACTGCGCGCCGATGCGACGGCGAAGAAACACGAGCAGAACATGCGGGCGACGCCGACACCCACGGCGGTCATCCCGGAAATTGCCAACACCGAGAAACCTCCCGTCGAAGAGTAGTACCATGTTTCATCAGCCTGTGGACATTGAGACGGCATTGCGCTTGCGCGGCGAGCGACCGGACGCGACCGTGGTCAACGGTTGCACCGACGTGTCGGTGGCGCGGAATCACGGCATGCTGCATCCGCGCGAGGTGATCGACCTTTCGCGGATCGCCTCGCTGAAGACGATCGAACATGACGGCGACAATCTGCTGATCGGCGCGGGCGCGACATTCGCGCAACTTGGCAAGTGCCACCTGAAGGCACTGCGGGAGGCTGCGCTTTCCGTCGCGGGCCCAGCCATTCGCAACCAGGGGACGATTGGCGGGAATCTCGTCACGGCATCGCCCGCGGGTGACGGATGCGTGGCACTTTTGGCGATGGGGGGCGATGTTGAACTGGCGAGCGCGGCGCGCGGGTCGCGTTGGGTGGATGTGCGAGCGTTTTTTCTGGGCTATCGCAAGACGGAACTGGCGGGTGACGAACTGGTCACGCGCGTGCGGGTTCCGTACAATCCGGTTACGCGTTGGTACAAGATCGGCAAGCGCGGCGCGGTGAACATCAGCCTGGTGTGCGCCGCGGTTGCCAGGCGAACGGACGGATCGTTCGGGCTGGCGTATGGTTGCGTCGGGCCGATTCCGCTGTTTGCGCCGAAGGCGGAGCGCGTGCTCGCGCGCGGGCCGTTGACCGACGCGCTCATCGCGGAAGCGGCAGACGTCGTCGAGTCCGAGGTTGCGCCGATCGACGATCATCGCGGATCGGCGGACTATCGCCGGGCGATGTGCCGGACGCTGACCACGCGTTTGCTCGCCGACATCGCGAAAAACGGCGACCAAGGAGATGCCGATGCCTTCAGCGCTGGCGCCGCTGCCTGACGACATTCCGCTTACGCGGATCACCTGCACGATCAACGGCGAACAGGTCGTCGCTGACGCGCCGGTGGACTGCACACTGCTCACGTTTCTGCGCGACATCGTCGGGCTGACCGGCACCAAAGGCGCGTGCCTCGAAGGCGAATGCGGAAGCTGCACCGTGCTCATCGACGGCAAGCCGGTGACGAGCTGCCTGATGCTCGCGGGTCAGGTGAACGGACGAACGATCACCACCGTTGAAGGGCTGGCCGACGGAGACGCGCTCGATGTGATTCAGGAGAAATTCGTCGAAACCGGTGCTGCACAGTGCGGATACTGCACGCCGGGTTTGATCATGTCGGCTCGGGCGCTGCTCAACGACAATCCCAGCATCAGCGAAAGCGAACTGCTCACGGCGCTCGAGGGCAACATCTGCCGCTGCACCGGATACGCGTCGATCGTGGAGGCTGTGCGCCGCGCGCACCGGGAGTTGAAGTCATGACTCCGCAATCAACAAAGACCGACGCGCCGCGTACGCCCGAAGTTACAATTCCGCCGGCGGACCACCTCGTTGGGAAAAACTGCAAACGCGTCGACGGGCGTGAGAAGGTGACCGGGCTCGCGATGTACGGCGCGGACCTGTTCCCGCAGGCTGCCGACCTGTTCGCGAAAGTCGTGCGCAGCGAGGAAGCCCACGCGGATATTGTGAAGATCGACACATCGGCTGCTCTTGCGGTGGGCGGGGTGCTGGGCGTCTACACGCACGCGGACGTGGGCGGGACGAACATTCACGGATTGATCCGCCGCGATCACCCCGCGCTCGCGGAGAAACGCGTGCGCTATCGCGGTGATGCCATTGCGGTGGTGGTCGCGGAATCGGAGCGATCCGCCGAGGCGGCGCGCGATCGCGTGCATGTTGAATATTCCCCATTGCCGGTGGTTGCGACGATGGAGGAGGCGCTCTCCGATGGCGCCCCGCGATTGTACCCCGAAGGCAACATCATGGGGGACAAGCGGATTCGCCGTGGGGATGTCGACGCCGCCCTGGCCGCAGCCCATTGCGTGGTGACCGACACGTTTCACACGCAGACCGTGGATCACGCGTTCCTCGACGTGGAAGCCGGCACCGGCATCTGGGACGGGCACACGCTGACACTCAACGCGCCGGGCCAGTGGGTACACGAGGAACGCCGGCTGATCGCGCTGGCGTTGGGTATTCCCGTTGAGCAAGTACGCATCATTCAACCCGTGACCGGTGGCGCGTTCGGCGGACGCGAGGACATCAGCATTCAGATTTACCTTGGGCTTGCGGCGCTGAAGCACCCGGGCAAGACGATCGGACTGCGCTACGATCGGGCAGAGTCGATGCGGGCGCGGCACAAACGACACGCGCTCAAAATCGAATACACGCTGGCAGCCGATCGCGAAGGAACGCTGACGGCGGCTCGGATCACCGTGCATTCCGACGAGGGCGCTTACGCGTCGACGGGCATCGCGGTGATGCGGAAAGCCGCGAGCCACGCGACGGGGCCGTATCGCGTGCCGGCGATCGAGGTCGACGTGTACGGGGTACACACGAACAACAATCCGACGGGCGCGATGCGCGGATTCGGCGCGTGCCAGATGGCGATCGCGTACGAAGGGATGATGGATCGTTTGGCGGACGCGCTGGAAATGGACCGGGTCGCATTGCGAAAACGCAATATGATCGTGCCCGGCGATCCGGTGACGACGGGCCAGCGAATCGACAACGCGAGCGTACACGAATGCCTCGATGCCGCGCTGGCGAAGTTCAACGAGCGACCGTACCCGGGTAACGACGGGCTGCCGCCGCACCTGCGCCGTGGCTGGGGGATGAGTGCGATCTGCTTCGGGCTGGGTTATGGCGACGGTTTTCCCGATTGCAGCCGGGCCCGCGTCGAGATCAACCCGGACGGTGGCGCGACGGTGTACACTGGTGGCGTCGAAGTCGGCCAGGGTTTGCTCAACACCATGATGCAGATCGCCGGTGAGGAGCTCGGGCTGCCATTTGAGAAGATGCACGTTGTCGCGGCTGACACCGAGCTGACCGACGAGTCGGGCTCGTCGAGCGCGACGCGGCAGACATACTTCACGGGCAACGCGGTGCGCATCGCCGCGAGCGAGTTGCGCGAGCAGATTCTCGACGTCGCGGGCAAGTGGCTCAACGTGCATCCGCACGAGGTGACGTTGCAACAGGGCTGGGCGTTTGAAACGGCGAACGACGCCAATCGCGTGAGCATGGCCCGGTTATATGACGAAGGTCTCGCCCGCGGATACAGCTTCAAAGCCACCGGATTATTCAAACCGCGAACGGTGCCCGAGGTTCACGGGACCGGGCAGAGTCCGCGCGCATTCATCACCTATCTCTTCGGGGCGCACGTGTCGCAGGTGCTCGTGGATATTGAGACCGGCGAGGTGAAGGTCGAGCGGCACATCGCAGCCCACGATGTTGGGAAAGCCATTAACCCGCAATCGGTCGAGGGGCAGATTGTCGGCGGGGTGGCGCAGGGGCTGGGAATGGCGCTGATGGAAGAGGTGGTCTACAAGAAGGGCCGCATCCTCAACGCCGGATTCACCGATTACATCATTCCCACGATCAAGGACTTACCGCCCGTCGAGGCGATCATCATCGAGCACGACGATCCCGGCGGACCGTTCGGCGCGCACGGCGTCGGTGAGCCGCCGTTGATCGGCGCGGTGCCCGCGATTCTCTCCGCGATCTACGACGCAACGGGGGTCGCACCTGATACGCTACCGGTCACGCCGGAACGCATGTGGCGGTTATTGCGGATGCGCGACGGCGTGCCGGTGCCGGTTTAGTCGGAATGCCCGCGGTGCGTGCGACGTTTGGTTCCTCGCCCTGATTGGCGCGGTTCGGATTGGATAGACGCGTCTTCCTTTCTTGTTCTGCCTTCTGCGTTCTGACTTCTGCCTTTGTCTCCGCTCCCTGACAGTCGCGGCTCGGATTTGCCCCCTGCTTGGCGCAGGGCGTTCTGATTTTCCCTATGGGGCCAATTGCTCGTATTGTGCGAAGTCTTTCAGGTCTACGTCGTTGTCGCCGTCGAAATCGGCGGGGCAGCAGCCTGGTGCATAGACTGGGGTTGGACATGCTACTGCGTCGCACTGCGGGCCGGTTAGGCAGGCTACCCAGGCTGCGTTGTCGGCGGTGTTGAACGTGCCGCTGCCATCCACATCACCGGGCACCAAGCCGTCACACTCATCGGGAATGTTATTGCCGTTGCAGTCATTGCCCGCGAGTTCGCATTCGTCGGGTACGCCACTGTGGTTGCAGTCCGGACTGATGTGGAACGCGAGATCGATGAAATCAGGAAAACCGTTATTGTTGCAATCGGGGTCGCAATCATCGGGCACGCCGTTGTGATTCAGGTCGGGCCTGCCGCCGTACTGAATGTCGCAGGCGTCGGACTCGCCGTTGTTGTTGCAGTCGGCGTAGTCCTCGCACACGTCGGGCGTGCCGCTGTTGTCGCAATCGCGATCGCACTCGTCGGGGATGCCGTTTGCGTTGCAGTCGTTTTCCGCCAGTTCGCACTCGTCCGGAATGTTGTTCTCGTTGCAATCTTCGCTGGTGCCGCCGGCGACATCGCAACCATCGTCGATACCGTTGAAGTTGCAATCGCTACCGCCGGGCTGACATTCATCGGGCGTGCCGTTGAGATCGCAGTCGATGCTCGTACCGGCGGCGATGTCGCACGCGTCGAGCACGTTGTTCGCATTGCAATCGTTGCCCGCGAGTTCGCATTCGTCGGGAATGCCGTTGCCGTCGCAGTCTTCCGACACCTCGTCGAAAATGTCGCACTCATCGAGCGTGCCGTTCTCGTTGCAGTCCGTCGCACTGCCCGCGAGCAACTCGCACTCGTCGAGGAGGGCGTTGGCGTTGCAATCGTCACCGCCATCGCACTCGTCGGGCACCATGTTGTCGTTGCAATCCAGGCTCGTGCCGCCGCTGATGTCGTCGGTGTCGGGCACGCTGTTGTTGTTGCAGTCGTCGGGGAATTCGAACGCACCGGCATCCACGCTCGCGTTGTTCACGCGGCGACGGAGCACCACGTCGAACGGAATCGCCTCGGTCGTATTCGCATCGGCATCAAGATCCGCCACGTCGGCAGGCAGCGCGAGCGTGTTCGCGAAGTCGATCGCGGGCGAATTCGACGTGAGCTGCACGTTGTCATCCACCGTCCCGAGCGTGTTGTCGGCGCCGTCGATGTCCGCGAGCAGCGGGTCAGCCGATGAATTCGTCGCGCCACCGAACACGCCGTTCCAACCCTGAAGGAACGAATAGTTGACCGCAATCGGCGCCGTGGGCACGAGCGCGCTGACGCGGGCGGGTCGCTCCGGCGGACAGAAAAAGGTGTCAAAGTCAATCTGCGCGGATTGGTCCTGCGGGCCGCTGTCGCTGTTGTTGCGGAAGATGCAGTTGTTGAACACCGGATTGGTGAAGCAGTTCTCGCCCTCGTACTGCACGGTGTAGTACGCCCCGCCGCTGCCACTGGCTGAGTTGCTCGCGAACGTGCAGTTCGTGTAGACGACCGCGCCGCGCACGCTGTACACGGCTCCCCCGTTCGACGACGAAGTGTTGCCGACGAACGTGCAGTTCACAAAGGTTGGCGATGCGTCTTCGACGTTGACCGCCCCACCGTCGCCCGAGCTTGCGTTGCCGACGAAGCGACAGTTGATGAACCTGGGAGCTGTTGAAGATCCGGTGATCAGCGCGCCGCCGCCCTTGGGAACAGCCGATCCGCCCAGCGCCCGACCTCCCGTGATCACGCAGGTTTCGAGAATCGTGGTCGCGCCCTGATTGGCAAATCGCAACACGTGGCGCGAGTTGTCACTGGCGACGCCGGGCGTATTGATGTCGCCGCTGAGCACGGTGATGTGATCGGCTGCGCTGCGCTGCGTGATGCTCGTCTCACCGCCCGCGAACCCGCCGCGAACCTTCAAGCCATTACGCAGAACGAAGCTCACTTCCTGATCTGAGCCCGCGGTCGGTTTGTACACGCCTTCCGCCACCCACAGTTCGGTGATCGTCGGCGCGCCCGAAGCAGCGGACAATGCGTCGCGCAACTCGAGATAGGCGTTCGCCCAACTCGTTCCGTTGTTCGCGCCGCTGGTCGCGGATTGATCGACGTAACGCACGTCGCCGCGTACCGGCAACGCGCATGCGAGAATTGTCAGGACGAAAAAGGTGCAGTACCCCCCCACGGTGCGATACATCGCAGTGGCCCCTTCCAACATGGTTTGACGTGATTGCCTCTTGCCCGCGCGGACGCCCTTGCGACGCGACAACGCACCGCCGATGTCCGCGATGCACGATCATACCAGATCGCGCGTCGCGATTACATCGGAAACGCGTTCGCCGGCTGCGACGGCTTAGCCCGTAAACGCCAGCAGGAACCCGGCGTAGTCCTGTAGATCAACGTCACCGTCCTGGTCCATATCGAACGCCTGCAAGCAGGTGGGCACGCACGCGTCGACGGCTGGTGCGGGCGGGGTGTTGGGACCGCTCAGGCAGTCGACCATGGCGGCTGCGTCTGCAAGGTCGACGTCGCCGTCGCCGTCGAAATCACCACCCGCCAATACGTCGCACTCGTCGGCGATGCCATTTTGGTTGCAATCGGCTTCGCAGGAGTCGGGCACGGTGTTGTTGTTGCAGTCGGTCGCGAAGCCGCCCGCGATATCGCAACTGTCGAGGATGCCGTTGCCGTTGCACTCGGACGCGAAGGAGACGGCGATGCCCGCGGCAGTGTTCGCGATGTTGGCGACGTTGATCAATGCGCTACCGGCTTCTCCCGTAGCGCGGTTGATCGCGTAGAGCGCGCCACCGTCACCAATGCCGTAGATCGTTCCATCGGCTGGGTCGACCGCGATGTCGCCGAGTCCGACGCCAAACGCGGACGGGAAGGCAACGGCATCGCCGGTCGTCGGATCGATCGCGTACATGCGCTGCTCGGTTTGACTGGCGCCGAGCAGACGCTTCGTTCGTGAATCGTACGCCAGGCACACCCAATCTGCCGGCGAATCGCCGGGCAGCACGCGGATGAACGTGGTGAACCCGAAGGTCATGTCGACGCGGTAGAGCGCCCCGCCGTCGGTGGTCGCGTAGAGCTGGTTCGCGTCCCAATCGTAAGCGATTTCGAGAAGCGGGCGATCATTGTTGATCGTCGCGTTGATCTTCTTGAAGAACACGTCGACGTCGAGCAGCTTGGCATTTGCCACATCGTTGATCAGCAGTCTGCCGCTGCCCGGCAGAATGGTCATGCCGCGATCGTTGCCCGCAGGCGGCAGCGACGTGATGATCGGAGCCGTCGTGCCGCCGGTGGGCACGTTGAACGCGTGAACCTTCGACGCGGTGCCGACGCTGCCGTTGTCGAGGATGAACAGGTGGAAGGCGATTTCGCAATCGTCCGGGAAACCGTCGTTGTTGCAATCGCTGCTGGTGCTGCCCGCGATATCGCAATCGTCGGGAACCGCGTTCAGGTTGCAGTCGGTGCTGCTGGCGGCGGCGATGTCGCAATCGTCGGGATAGCCGTTGGCGTTGCAGTCGAGTTCAAGCACGTCGCACTCGTCGGGAATGCCGTTGGCATTGCAGTCCGTGCTGGTGACGCCGATGTCAATCGAATCGAGCACGCCGTTGCTGTTGCAGTCGAACTGGGCTTCAAACGCGCCAACGTCTACGGACGCGTGAATCGTGCGGGCGAGGAAACCGATGTCCGTGGGGATCGTTTCCGCGGTGTCGAAATCGTCGTCGAGGTCGAGGGTATCGGCTGGTAACGCTGCGTTGGTACCCGCATCGACGCAGGGCGAACTCGTCAGGATTCTACCGGCAGCGTCGGCGAATTGCGGATCGTCGCCGAAATTGGTCGCACCGCCGAGGGTGCCTTGCCAGTTCTCAATGCAACTGTGCGTGAGGATGAAGGGGTTGGGCAGTGCGCGATTCAGCACGGCGCGGTTGAACTCGGGCGGGCAGATGATTTCCTCGGCTGATATCTGCGCGGACTCGACGTTGCCGTCGATGTCTGTGTTGCCATGGAAGATGCAGTTGTAGAAGTTCGCGTTGTCGGGGCACGAGACGCCGCCGTACTGATAGGTGAAAACGCCACCGCCTTCGTCGGCAGCGGTGTTTTGAATGAACGTGCAGTTGACGATCTTTGCCTGGCCGCGATCGGTGAAGAGTCCGCCGCCGTCGCCGAGCGTTGTGCTGTTGTCGCGGAAGACGCAGTTGACCACGGTCGGTGTCGCCAGATAGGAGTACATGCCGCCGCCCGCGTCGCGCGCCGAGTTGTCTCGGAAAACGCAATTGAGAATCTGCGGGCTGGTGTTTGGGCCTTCGATGCGCATGCCGCCGCCGTGACGCGCGAGCGACGTAATCTCTGCCGACCCACCGGTGATGGTGAAGCCTTCGAGGACCGCGGTCGCGTTCACGCCACTCGCGAAGACCACGTGGTAGCTGTTGTCGGCGTTGTTGCCCGCGACACCGATGTCGCCGCTGAGGATGGACGGACCAGCCGATCCGTCGCGATCGGACAGTTTGGTCTCCGTGCCCGCGAACCCGCCGTGAATAGCCACACCGTTTTTGAGGATGAACGCATCAAAGCGACTCGCGCCAGGCGTGTACGTACCGGCTGCTACCCAGATCTCGGTCGCGCCGGGATCGAGCAGCGCAGTTTGAAGCGAATTGTAGGCATTGGCCCAGGAGAGGCCGTTGTTGCTTCCGCCGGCATCGTCGTTGACGTAGCGGATCGCGGCCTGCGCGCGGACCTGCGGTATGAGTAGACAGACGCCCACCACCCAGACGATGGGCGGGCAGAATCGAAATGGCATGTCGAAATTCTCCTTTTCCCCAACTTGGCGCTTCGCCGAAATCCCCTCTTTTGGTGCGCCAGCATAGCCCTATGGGATATTAGAGGAAGGGCTTCGCCCGATATTACCCTGAGGATAGAGAAACGGGCCCTGGAATACCACGAAAAAGTGCGGCTGAAGGCGGGTTGTTGGGCCTTCCTGGGCCTGTGAATTGAGTGCGACGGGGTTGGCGACCCCTCGCAAATTGGACTGCCGCTGACCGTTGGCTCACGGGCCGGACTGCGAGGTCCCTACGGGAGCAGCAATGCTACTGGGCAACCAATTGGAGGATGGCGTAGTCGTGGAGATCGCAGGCGCCGTCACGGTTGATGTCGGCACCGACGCACTCAGGCGAGGGCGCGGACTGCGGGCCCGACATGCAGCCCGCGAGGATGGCGAGATCGGCAGCATCGGCATCGCCGTCGTCATCGAGATCACCGTCGACCAACGCGCTGTCGAGGACCAAACGCAATCCCGAACCGATGGGGATGCCGTTGCCAACATCGGCTTCCAGCCCAATGCGAAAGGCTGTGCGCAGGTTGTCGGCCTCGTGGAACCATGAGCCACCACGGATGAAACGGAAGTCGACCAGGTCGGTTCCGCGCGGATTCAGGTAGGGACTCTGTTCGTAGCTGTACAGGTAACCGTTGCACCATTCCCATACATTCCCGGCAGTGTCGTACAGGCCGAATTCATTGGGAAAGTACAATCCCACGGGCGTGGTCTGCGGGTGTCCGAGCGTCTCGTAGTCGTCACCGGACTCCCAGTAGTTCGCATCGATACCGGAAATGGTGTCGCCCCAGGGATAACGCGCGCCGGTCAGGCCACCGCGAGCCGCCTTCTCCCACTCCGCCTCCGTGGGCAGGCGATATCCGTCGGTGTCGTAGTCGCAGACCCATGTGGCGGTGTCATAGCTGGGCGTGCGTCCTTCCATTGCGCTGAGCCAGTTGCAATAGGCAGCCGCTCCGTACCAGGTGACAGAGGACACCGGGCGGTTCCCGAATCCGGTGACGACGGAGAACGACTCGCCATCCCACACGATGGGCGTTGGCGACCACCGGCCTGCACTTGTTTCGGAGAGGAGCGTTTTGCTCACTGGCTGAACGACCTGTCCGTCGACAACCGCGATGAGGTCGCCCTGCGTCTGCGCCCAGTTGAGTGCGGCGAGGTATTCCTGGTTGGTGACTTCGTACATACCAACATGGAACGCGCTGATGTAGACCGCGTGACGCGGCAACTCGCCAGGATCGCCTTCGTTGAAGGCGTCACCCATGAGGAACTCACCGGCGGGTATGAGCACCATGTCGGCGCCGAATGCAGGTGCGAGGCATGCGCTGAGCGCAAGCAACCCGAAGGTACATCCCACAATTGGATTTGGACTGTGCTGCCCGATGCGCACGGTGTAGGACTCCTCGTCGTGGCCAACAGCGGTTCGGTCAACTGCGGTGAGGCGAATGCTGGTTATACCCCAAATCGGCGGTCGATTGCCAGTTTGAGCGGTTGCGCGCGAACGAATCGGAAGGCGTAATCGAAGCCAGTTTGCGAGAGGTACTTACAGAGTTTGGCGGGAAGTTATAGAGTCGCACATTCTCGGACAGAGTAGGCGGCTTCGTAAAGCCTTTGAGATGCTTGGGTTATGACTGGAGCCAGCGAGACTCGAACTCGCGACCTCTTGCATGCCATGCAAGCGCTCTCCCAACTGAGCTATGGCCCCCGTGTTGGGTCTGGGTAGGCTATTAGACCGTGCATCGCCGATTGCGTCAACGCGTCCTGCCGCCAATGCCGGGGGATCGGCGAGCCCGAGGAGCCTAGCGTGCCCGAACTGCCGACATCCGATACCCGCCGACCCGGGCTCGGGGAGGGTGTGCTCGGGCGGGTCTTCGCGGAGCACGTCGATCTGCCGGCGGATGGAGCCGATTTCGACGCGGACCGGCTGCCGTCGCGGGGTGGCGTGTTTGCGCTGGTGGCGGACGGTGGGCGACTCGTTCAACTGCTTTGCGCGGCATCGATCCGCCGGGCGGTCGGTCGCCGGCTTGCACCGGCCTTGGACACGCGCTCGACGGCACCTGCGCTGCACGGGGTGGTGCGGCAGGTCTGGTGGCAGTTGGGTTATTCCACATTCGAGAACGATTGGTTGTATCTGCGGGCGGCGCGGCAACTTCTTGGATCGGCGTATCGCGATGCGCTCGCTTTCGCGCCGGTGTGGTACGCGCGAATCGACGTGGACGAACGCTTTCCACGTTGGACGGTGACGCATCGACGCGACGCGGAAGACGCGACCTACGCGGGGCCTTTCATGACGCGCAAGCGCGCCGGGCAATTTGTAGCTGACCTTGAGGATCTTTTTGATTTGTGCCGTTACCACGACGTGCTCGTGCGCGCGCCGCAGGGTGAACGCTGCGCGTACTACGACATGGGCAAGTGCCCCGCGCCCTGCGATGGAACCATCGGACTCGACGTCTACCACAACACGCTCGCGGACAGCGTGCGTTTCGCGACCGGTGATGGGAGCGCGTTCGCCGCGCGCATCAAAACAGAAATGGCGGACGCGGCAACAGCACTGGCGTTCGAGCGCGCGCAACGTCTGAAGGAATCGGCTGACCGTGCGGAGAAAGCGCTGGAGCGCAAGGGCAGACTTGCGACTACGCCGGACGAGTTGCGCTACTTGATCGTGCAGCGCGGCGCGCGGCGCTCGCTAATTCGCCCCTTTTTCTGCACGGGTGGCGCGCTCGACGCAGGCGATGAAGTGGCGCTTGGCGAGGTGGCTGCACACGTGCCCGCATGGCGTGAACGTTTGCGCTCGTCCGATAAAGATCGGCATATTGACGCGGCGTATCGCGCGGAAACGACCGCGCTGGTTTGTCATCATTTGGGCAAGGGCGCTAAGGCATCGGGAGTTTACCTCAATGTTCAAGAAGTGGAAGATTGCGCATCCGTTGCTCAGCGCATTGCGTCGGGTTTTTCTCGGTCGTAGCGCGCGATGCAAGTGCGCGCGGAGTTATCCTGTTGACCTGAGCGCGCGGTCATTTACAATGCACATTCGCTAATGTTTCGTCTTTTGGTGCGTACGACTGCCGCGGGCGCATCCAGCTGCGAATCGCCGGTTCGCAAAAACCCAACCCAGTGCAAGGACGCTACCGCGGATGCGCGAACGAATGATCGTTAAAGAACGCAACTCGGCAAGAAAGTCCCAAGCGCTTCCGCCGCCCGCGGTGAAGCGCTTCCTCGACTATTTGTTCGTCGAGTGCGGGCTCGCGGGCGCGACGATCGTCGCGTACCAAAGCGATCTCGTGCGGTTCTGGGACACGGTCGAGGCGTTGGGGGTCGATCGCGAGGACATCGACATCGACGTGGTTCGCCAGCACCTCACCGAACTGCGTGAAGCCGGGCTGAACGTCGCGTCGATCGCGCGGCATCTCGCAGCCATCAAGATGTTCCTGCGCTTCCTCTTCTCCGAGAAGTTGCTGCGCCGCGACGTGGCGTCGCTGATCGACTCGCCGAAGAAGTGGAAGACGCTGCCCGACACGCTGCATCAGAAGGATGTCGAGCGTTTGCTCAACACGCCCGACGAAACCGGCGAACTCTACCTGCGTGACAAGGCGTTGCTCGAGTTGCTCTACGCCACCGGGATGCGCGTCAGCGAACTCGTCGACCTCACGCATGAACGCATCAACATGCTGGTCGGCTACGTGCGCGTGATCGGCAAAGGCCGCAAGGAACGCATCATTCCGGTCGGTTCCGTGGCGCTGGCTGCGCTTTCTGAGTACGTGCAATCGCTTCGGCCTCAATTGGTCGGGTTCCACTCGGGCGATCGCGTGTTCCTTTCGCGCACGGGCAGGCCGCTGGACCGCTCCGCCATCTGGCGGATCGTGCGCAAGTACGCGACCGATGCGGGAATTCGCAAGCAGGTGTCCCCGCACACGCTGCGACACTGCTTCGCGACGCACCTGCTGCAAGGCGGAGCAGACCTGCGCGTGGTGCAGGAACTGCTCGGGCACGTGGACGTCGCGACCACGCAGATCTACACGCACGTCGACAACGAACGCCTCAAATCGGTTCACCAGAAATATCATCCCAGGCAGTGACCGACGGCATGCACGACGGTTTCGTCCATCACCGACGGGGCATGGCGCTGCGCAACACGACTCGGCTCGACACGTTGCGGCTGCTGCGTGAATGCGCTGCCGGGATGATGGATTGGCCGGTTGATGGTTTGCGCATCTGGGTGCGCAGCGGGCGCGGAGCCGATTTCTCAGGCACGTGCTATCCCAAGGAGGGCCGCATCTACGTCAACATCTCACCGACGTTGCAATTCCCCTATCGCATGATCACCAACGTCGCCCCGGGCAAGTCCAAGGGCAGAACCTGGCGCAGGCCGGGGTGGGTGCTGGAACTGGCTGACCCTTATCAACTCGTAGTCTTCGTCTTCCTGCACGAGTGCTACCACTGGCTGATCCACCGCGCGGGCCGCAACGAACGACAGAAGGAAGCGCTTTGCGATCGCTTCGCCGCGCGGCACCTCGTCGACCAGTGCAACTGTCCGATGTACGACGAGCACGACGCACCCCTGTCGCGCGAAGCCTGGGACGTGAAAGACCTCGACGCGTTCGTCGCCCGCGCGAAGCGTTTTACACAACGGTGCGCTGTCTGAACTGATTTGAACCGCCAAGACGCCAAGGCGCGAAGAACGGCAATTACGAATTACCAATTACGAATTGTTGGTCTTGTTCCGACAGCATTCCTGGTGCATAACACGGTCAACCTCCGCTACCAATATCAAAACGCTGTTGTTGTTCTTGGCGTCTTGGTGCCTTGGTGGTTCAACAGCGTGGCGATTGCACGCAAGCAACGTACAACGTTCTGCGTTAACGACAGACCGGTGGCTATGCCATGGAGACGGCTTGGCGGATTAGGGCGTGGCGTTGCGAGCCGGATTGGCCCACGCCCATTTCGAGGACCTTGCCGCTATCGGCAGTGATGTTGCCGAAGTGGCGCTGGAGCGCGATGCCCTCGACCTCTTCGTCCTCGCTGGGCAGTTCCGATTCGGAGAACGAACCGAAGAGCGTGAGCGACATCAGCGAACTGCTCTGGTAGCGGTCGAGTTCCGCGAGGTAGCGGTCCCAGTCGCTGTCGTGGAGCGTGCCGGAGCGGATGGCTTCGCGGAGGTCGAGGAACTCTTCCGCGAGCGTGGGGCACTTGATCTCGGTGGCGCCGAAGACGGTGATGAAGATGAGCTTCGGCGGGGCAACCAAGCCGCGACTCACCTTCTGAGCGGTGATGATCTGACGCGCGAGGGTCGGGCGGTGGAGCGAGCAGCTGCCAAAGACCGTAAAGCAGGCCTTCTTTTCGGCTCCGAATGGGCCCTCATAGCCGCCGAATATGCAAAGCTGCAACATGGTGTAACACCTCCGACGCGGTCGATTCGGCACCGGCCTGCCGCCAGCACCGGGCTATCCCAGTATTCGGCTACCGGGCCGGGATATTTCACCCCCCTGCCGATGGCGGTTCGGGCGGGTCGATTGTGGTGCAGGCATCCTGCCCGCCTGGCAGGTGTCGAGCCTTCGACCGCAGGGGCTTCCTCGCCTTCTGACGAGCTTGGTTTCCTGACTCGGTTTGGGCAGGACGCCCGATACTTCTTTGTTCTGCCTTCTGCGTTCTTGCTTCTGCCTTTTTCCCCCGCTCCCTGACAGTCGCGGCTCGGATTGGTCTTCCGGGCTGGAAGGCATCACCACAGTGTTTTGCCCGCGACCTTGCCATCTTCTCCCGGCCCTAGGGGACGCGGAAGTCTGGTAGCGGGATGGTTACTTCCTGGTGTACGCGGAGGCGCAGGGTTTGCATCCGCGTGGTGGCGGGGTTCGCCC
The DNA here is from genome assembly GCA_020639095.1 of Phycisphaerales bacterium. Classification (GTDB taxonomy): domain Bacteria; phylum Planctomycetota; class Phycisphaerae; order UBA1845; family UBA1845; genus JACKHG01. The sequence goes on from JACKHH010000001.1 coordinate 281,115, forward strand.
TGGGCAATCCCGCCTGCTCGCGGGCTTCGTCGAACGCGTGCAGCCACTGGTGCTGATCCGACAGCGTCGCGAGCATGATTTCGAACGTTCGGGCGGTGCCATCCGAGGTGTCGCAGAAGCCCGCGACGTGTTCGAGCAGCACGTCGTCGAGATCGAGATGGGCTTCGGTCATTTGCGGCAGCGCGCGTTCGGTGAGTTCGGCGAACGCGGCGCGCAGCATGCGCGCGTCGACAGCGGACAGGAGCGCGTCGAGGTCGCGGGTACGTTCACAGAAGATGCGGGTGTCGCGCATGCCGCGACCTCACTAGCCGAAGCGGCCTCGCTCGCGCGGGACACGCTTGGCTTGCAGAAGATCGAGTTGGAAATCGCCGATGTAGTTCTTTTTCTGAAAGTAGCTCAACGCCTCCTCGACGCTGACGAACACTTCCGTCGCGGTCTCGGTGATGAACGGCGAAGGCTCGCACGCTGGCTTCCAGACGACGTACACTTCTTTTGTGTTTTCCCAAGCGTGCTGGAGTTCGCGTTCCACGCCGCTGGACAGGCCGGGCTTGCCACCGGGCAGTTCGGGCACGAAGCTGACGATCATGTCCGACTGATCGATGAGCTTGAAATCGCGGGCGTAAATCTGCCCGTCGATGTCACCGGCGACGTTGGTGACGTCGGCGACGTCGAGTTCGATGTCGCGGCCATTGGCTTCGATGGTGATGGTGCGCTCGCCCTTTTTGGTCGCTTCACCGGCTTCAAAGAGCAAACGCTTTTCGTCGAGGTCGCCGGGATCGAAGGTGATGAAGTGCTCCGCGAGGGCTTCGCGGAAAGTATCGATTTCCGCGAGCACGTCGGGCATGTCCATCACGTGCGTCATGGGGAACGAGGGGTACACCTTCTTGCGGTGGTTCTCGAACATCAGGCGGTAGAGCGTGCGGGCTGCGTCCTCCTCATTGGCCCGCGCGAGGATCAGCGCGTGACCATAGCCGCGGATGGCTTCCGCCATGCTCTCGGTGACGACCATTTCCTCCTCGCGCCACACCAGGATGTCCTTGAGCGTGTGCCGGACGTCGTGGTCGCGGGCAAGCCGTTCGTGTACGGCATCAACGTTGTCCACGAAGGTGACGTAGAGGTCGGCATCAAAGGCCTTCATCTGGTCGAAGTCGTAGGCGTGGAACAGCCCGTGCTTCCAGCGGAAGGTCGCGTGGGTGTTCACAATGATGTTCTGCTTCTGCTCCGCCATCACCAGCAGGTCCTTGAAGACGCTGCGGCGAAGCGAGTCGAGCCGCGGTTTGGGCAGGTCGAGGATGCGACCGGCTTTTACGTCCGGAGCCTCGGCGTACATCTTGTCGCCGACGTGAAAGGGGGTGATTTCGACGCCCTGCTTGGACGCGAGGGCCACCACCTTGTCCACGAAGGCCTTCTTGTCGAGGCCCACCTGCCCGGTCAGCACGACGCGAACGCCACTGCGTTGCTGCCGGCCGAAGAGATTGTCCTGGTTTGGATTTGTTGATGCCATGGCGCGATTCTAACAGGGATTCGCCTTCCGGGACAAGTTAACCGGTGGGATCAGATTCGGGTCGCCGGAACGGGGCGCAGAGTCGCGGATATCCGGGCTGTTGCGGCGGTGTCAGATGGTTGGCAATGGGGTTGTGCTATCGGCCGGCGAATTCGACGGGGTCGGCGAATTCCTGGACCCAGTACCAGCCGTGCTCTCCGCCCTCGCGGACGGCGATGCCGACCTCACGCCATTCGGGCGAGAGGATGTTGGCGCGGTGGGCGTCGCTGGCGAGCCAATCGGCGACGACCTCATCAGCCGACGCCTGACCGGCAGCGAGATTTTCACCCATGGCATAGTAGATGTAGCCCGCCGTGGTGAGGCGCTCACCCGGAGAGACTTCGTCGGTCGGGTTGGTGTGCGCGAGGAACCTGTCGGTGATCATCTCGCAGGCGAAATCGTCAGCCACGGCGGAGAGCAGTGGATCGATCACCAGCGGTTCGAGCTTGTTGGCGGCGCGGACTTCGTTGACTTTCGCCAAGACCTCTTCGATCAGGGTCGATTCGTTGTCGAGGGTGCGGCAGGTGTATTTCGCGTCGGCATCATCCGCCGATGGGGTCGCCGTCGAGGTGCAACCTGCCGCCAGTGCGACGAGCAGTGCTGTACCTACAAACTTGGTCATCGCGATCACCCGATCAGCCAAAGGATGGACGCCGCATCAGCGTCCCGTGAATTCAATAAAAGCAAGGCACCCCTGCCAGACAGATAAGTCTACGGGATTGTAGGTGGCGGAACAACGCGGTTCCCGAGGCCGCGACGTAACGTCAGCGCAACGCCGCAGTTACGAAATCACTCGCGGCGCAGAACCATGATAGTGATATCGTCAGGCTGCCTTCCATCCTTGAAGAAGCCTCGCAGGTCGCTCAGCAGGTCCGCCAACGCGGTCGACGCGGACTGCCCATAACCATCGGCGAGGGCTTCGGTGAATTGCTCCTCGTCGAGCGTTTTGCCGGACGCATCGCTGACAGTAAGGCAGCCAGGGGAATAGAGGACCAGTGAATCGCCTTCGTTGAGCCTACCGGCTGCGGACTCGTAAACATGGTCCTTCACCGCGCCCACCTCCGGCGTCCCGGCAGTCACCAGCGACCGAAGTTGGCCGCGCTGGCCGACGGCGAGGGCGCCGAACTTTCCCGCGGAGGCGAACTGCATCGCACCGGTGTTGGGATTCATCACCAGTCCGATGCCGCGCAGCGTCGCGGGATGCTTGGGGTCGAAGAGCAACCAGTTCAGTGCGCGGTGCAGCACGTGCGGCGGATCGGCGTGCAGACCGGCGAAGCGGAACGCGGAACGCACCTCAGCCATCGCGAGCGCGGCAGTGGTCGGTGAACCGGACACGTGGCCGCAGAGGAAGGCGGCGAGCCCGTTGGGCATGCGCATGACGTCGTAGATGTCACCGGCGGAATCGAGTCCGGGCTTGCAGTAGATGGCGAGTTGCAAAGCATCCCACTGCGGGACGTCGGTCGGGTCCATCACGGATTGCAGTTCGCGCATGAACGACAGCTCGCCGGCGACGATCGCTTCCTGCAATTTGAGCTGCTCGCGGACGACGAGTTCGAGTTGGCGCGCGACGGCAAAGCCGAGCACGGTGAAAAGGTCGAGATGTTCCTCGCCGAAGGGCGCATCGTTGGCACTGCGATCCATGTAGAGCATGCCGAGGATGGCTTTGCCCCCGCGCAGGGGAATCGCCATCACGGAACCGATACCCGGTTGATCGTCGTCCGGGCAGCAGACGAACTGGCCGCGTTCGCAGCAGCGGAAGAGGTAGGTGTTGAGTCGCGGAGGATCGCCACCGGCTCTGCCATCGGCGAGGCGCGATTCGGCGAACTCCATCCGGCCATAGCCGTGACGACGCGCGCCCATCCAGACCTGGTGCGGTTTGAAATGTTTAAACAGCGCGGTGATGGTCGCAGCCATCAGGCCCGCGAGGTCGATGCACTCGTGCATGGAAAATGCGAACGCGGTGGCTGTCTGGGGAAAACCAGCAGGCAGTGTGACGTCGTTGTCGGCGTGCGGGCGAATGACGGACCCGGGCGGCAGCGGGTGCGCCCGGATACGGGCTGCGTCTTCGAGGATCGCGGAGCGCGGCGCGTTCGCGTCGGCATCGTCGGTGAACACACGGAGTCGAAAGCGAGCCAGCTGGATCTCGTCGTTGTGGGCGATGGCGGCGCCTTCGGCGGCTTCCAGGGCGTTGAGGTAGATGCGCGTGAAAGACGCGGACGAGCCTTCGGGCACCGGGCAAAACGCGACACACCAGGAATGATCCTCGCGGCGGCAGAGGCGAAAATGTTCCTCGGCGACGCGGATGTCGGGCAGGTAAACGTGGCAGTCGGGATCGGAACCGATGGAGACGACCTCGACGGCATCGTCGATGTCGGCGGTGCGTACATTCCTCGTGTCATCATGGATGACGATGTGCATACTTGGCCCGCCTGATCGTGCGCGGCGACGCTGGTTCGCCGAGGGCCTGTGTCTCGACCCATTGTTCGCAATCGAGTATACCAAGCGCTACAATCGATCGAAAGTAGCGACTTGCCCGCCGAAGAAAAGTGGCGATTGGCGAAGCAAGTCGGGATGAAAAAACGATCCAACCTGCCGTGAAAATCGTAATACGAATAGATTGGTTCTTTTAGTAGTTGGCGCGACGCGAGCGACCAACAGCACCGCTGCAACGAGGAGCACGATGAGCGATCGAACCCTGCTGCTGGGCCACAGCCCCGACCCGGATGACGCGTTTATGTTTTATGGCTTGGCGACCGATCGTGTCGATGCGCGCGGTTGGCACTTCGAGCACGTGCTTCAGGACATTCAAACGCTCAACGATCGCGCGACGCGCGGCGAACTGCACATCACGGCAGTCAGCATTCACGCGTATCCGTACGTCGCGGACAAGTATGCGCTGACCGCATGTGGTTCGAGCATGGGCGACGGGTACGGGCCGATGGTGGTGGCGCGCGAGAAAGTGAGCGTGGAGGGGCTGCGGGGCAAGACGATCGCGGTACCCGGTCTGACGACGACCGCCATCCTCGCGCTCAAGCTGCTCTTGGGCAAGGACGCGTTCACGCCGGTGGTGATCCCCTTCGACGAGATTCTGTCGTACGTCGAAAAGGGCAATGCCGACGCGGGCCTGATCATTCACGAGGGTCAGTTGACCTACGGCAATCACGGCTTGCAGTGCATCGTCGATCTCGGCGCGTGGTGGAAAAACGAAACGCAGCTTCCCCTGCCGCTCGGGGGCAACTGCATCCGTCGCGATCTCGGGCCCGACGCGATGCGCGAGGTCACCGCCATCCTCAAGAAGAGCATTCAGTTCAGCCTCGACCATCGCGAAGAAGCCGTGCAACACGCGTTGAAGTATGCCCGCGACATGGGCGCAGACCTCGCGGACCGCTTCGTCGGCATGTACGTCAATGATTGGACGATCGACTATGGCAGCGTCGGCAGGCGCGCGGTGGAAACGCTGCTGGAGCGCGGCGCGGAGGCGGGCATCGTAAAGCCGATCGGAGCGATCGACTTTATTGGTTAATTGAGTCCAAGGTCGAAGGTCCAAAGTCCAAGGTCAAACGTTGAAAGTCCTAGTCGGGTCCGCTTGGCGCGACCTGCGATATGGGTGCGCACCATGCGAATTGCTCTGGCGCAGATCAATCCGATTGTTGGGGACATTGCCGGGAACTGCGAACTGATCGTTCGCGAGTTGGATCGCGCGACGGCGCAGGGCGCGGACCTGGTGGTGTTTCCCGAGCTTGCCATCACGGGCTACCCGCCAAAGGACTTGCTGCTCAAGCCTGATTTTGTGCGACGCAATGTGGCGGCGGTCGAGCAACTTGCGACACAGTGCCAGGAAGTTGTCGCAATCATTGGATTCGCCCAGCCCGTCGTCGATGGCGACATGCGGCGCATGCACAACGCAGCCGCGGTCTGTGCCAATGGACGGGTACTGCACACCCACGCCAAGAAGTTGCTGCCGACATACGACGTGTTCGATGAAACGCGCTACTTCGCACCTGGAGAGAATTCCACGGTCGAAACGCTCACGCTCGGCGGGCGCGCGGTGCGCGTGGGGTTCAGCATCTGCGAGGACCTGTGGAGCCACGAGTTGATCGGGGGGCATCGGCGGTACTCGGCTGACCCGCTGGGGGCGCTTGCGAAACAGGGCGCGGAACTGCTCGTGAATCTTTCGGCATCGCCGTTCTCCGTGGGCAAGCCTGGGCGGCGACGGGACATTTTCAAGGAGCAGGTGCTGCGCCTGGGGTTGCCGTTGGTGTACGTGAATCAGGTGGGTGGAAACGATGACCTGATCTTCGACGGCGGCAGCGCGTACTTCTCGGCTGACGGTGTGGTGCAGGCGCAGGCAAAATACTTCGCGAGTGATCTGCTGGTCTGCGATACGCATGCGCTGTCCGACGCCCGTCGCGAAACGCTTCCCGATGATCTTGCGAGCGTGCGTCAGGCGCTGGTGTTGGGCACGCGCGACTATGTGCGCAAGTGCGGGTTCAAGGACGTGGTGGTCGGTTTGAGCGGCGGCATCGACTCGGCAGTCACCGCAGCCATTGCGACGCAAGCGCTCGGCGCGGAACGGGTACACGGGGTGGCGATGCCTTCGCGCTTCAGCAGCGCGCACAGTCTCGCGGACGCGGAGCAGTTGGCGAAAAACCTGGGGATCGATTATCGCGTGATTGCGATTGAGGATTGCCATACCGCGTTTGAGAAGGTGTTGGCGCCGCACTTTGGCGATCGACCCGCGGACGTCGCCGAGGAAAACATTCAGGCGCGGACGCGGGGCAACCTGCTGATGGCGCTGTCGAACAAGTTTGGCTGGCTGCTGCTGACGACCGGGAACAAGAGTGAGATGGCGGTGGGCTACTGCACGTTGTACGGCGACATGAGCGGGGGGCTGGCGGTGATCAGCGACGTGCCCAAGACGATGGTGTATGCGTTGGCACGGCGGATGAATGCGGCTGCGGGTCGCGCGGTCATTCCGGAGTCGACACTGAGCAAGGCGCCATCGGCAGAGCTGCGTGAGAACCAGACGGATCAGGACTCACTGCCGCCGTACGACGTGCTGGACGCGATTCTGGCGGAGTACGTGGAGGGCGAGGCGTCGGTCGAGGAACTGACGCGCAAGGGGTTCGATGCCACGACGGTGGCACGCGTGGCCCGGCTTGTGGATCGCAATGAGTACAAGCGAAAGCAGGCTGCGACGGGTCTGAAGGTCACTTCTCGCGCGTTTGGTTCGGGTAGACGAATGCCGATCGCGGCGCGATACGAGTAATCTGGGGTATTGGCTGGCATCGGCGCCCACATCCGTCCCAGTTGCAAGTCTGACAGACCAGCGAATGTAAAAATAGAGAAAGGAAGGTGCCGCCGTGGCGAGGAGCACCTTCCTTTCGGGTCGACCGCGTGATAGCGGTCGAATGTCTTGCGACAACTGAAACGGGCGCGGGGCGATCGACCAGAAGCCGTGGCGCATGGTCCGCTCGTCGCCCGCGTGCCCGATGACCGGACGCATCACCTACTTCTTGGCTTTGCGTTTCTTCCGGCGCTTCGTTGTCTTCTTTGCCGCACCAGCGGCCTTCTTGGCTTTTTTACGTTTGACTTTCTTCTTGGCCGTCTTCTTTGCAGCGGTCTTCTTGGCCTTCTTCGTAGCCTTTTTCCGCTTCTTTGCGGCCTTCTTCGTTGTTGCTTTCTTTGCAGCTTTGCGTTTCTTGGCCATGTGCATGACCTCCTTTCTCGATCGGAAATGGTACCCCCGTCCTAAGGGGTGTCAAAAGTTTTTTTCAAAATTTCAACGTTTCTTGCTTGCATCGGCGCGCGATGTTTTCGCAGTTGCCGTCTCTCAATTGCGCCGCGCATCCAGTGAATTTTCATTCGTGCGCGGCGCGCGAACGGCCTCGTTTAACGCTTTTGCGCATCGCGAAATTCTTTCGCGAACACCCGATGACCGACAGCGCAAAACCGTGTCCGACACCGCTTCAACAACCTGGTAAGCGGTATCGGTTTGCCTTTCCATCGGTTCGCGATAACGATATCGTTTAATCTAAAGCGCCATGAATTGATGATTTCGTGTGGTTCGACACCTGCTGAACCGCGCATGAATGCTCGCGAAGGGAGTACCAAGATGTCGAAAGTCGACCTTCCAAGGATTGAATCCGCGGTTCGCGAAATACTGGCTGCGGTCGGTGAGGATCCGAATCGTGAGGGGCTGCGCGAGACGCCAAAACGCGTCGCACGCATGTATGCGGAGCTATTTAGCGGTCTGCAACTCGACCCATGTCGCCACCTGCGCACCTTCTTCACCGAGCGCTACGACGAGATGGTGGTGCTCCGCGACATCCCCTTCAACTCGATGTGCGAGCACCATTTGATGCCCTTCGAAGGCAAGGCGCACGTTGCCTATCTACCCGACGGAAAAGTTGTCGGACTGTCCAAAATGGCGCGGGTCGTGGACGAATTTGCCCACCGTCCGCAGGTGCAGGAACGCCTCACCATGCAGATCGCGGACAGTATGATGGAGTGCGTCGCAGCCAAGGGTGTGGCGGTCGTCATGGAGGCAACGCATGCGTGCATGACCTGCCGTGGCGTCCGCAAGGCGGGCAGTGTCATGGTCACGTCGGCCATTCGCGGGACCTGCCGCAGCGACGCGCGCACCCGCAGCGAAGTGATGACCCTGCTGCACAGATAGCGGCCTAAATCGGCCAATTGTGTGAAATCCCATATCCCCCGAAAAGAGGCGAATTCGCAGGTATAATCCGGCGTATGGCCGACTTCGAAGTCACCCTTGCCGACTATGGTGATTGGGACTTGTACTGTCTGCGCTGCGGCTACAATTTGCGTGGACAAGCCGGTGATCCCAAGCGCTGTCCCGAATGCGGAATCAGCAACCGCGTCGAGGACATGGTGGTCAGTTCGGACCACATCGCCAAGCAACTCCGCAAACTCGAGAGCGCGCCGACCTACTGCTTCGCAGCAATCCTGGCTGCACTCACCGCACTGTTCTTCATCGTCATTTCCTTCGACGACCCCGGGTTCTTCAAGGCGACCGCAACGATCTGGGCTCCCGCAATCGTCTTCGCGGCAATCGCCTGGCCGGTTGGACGCAGGCGCTTCGCCGCGTCATGTCTCAACCAGCCCGCATGCGACCTCGCGCTGTTCAAGTATGTCCTGCTCGGTGCCGCGATCTTCGTGCTCGCGTTCGGGGCGCTGCTCGGTACGTGTTTCGTACCAGTTTCGATACTCAGCGCAGTCACCGGCGGAGGGAAGAGTGCGGCGACCGCGATCTTTCTGTTGGTCGTACCGGTCTTGTGGGTGCTCGCGGGAATCGGTGTCCGAAAGCTCTATCGCGTGGCCCGCGGGGTGCTCATTCCGCTTCAGCGCGAAGTCGCGGTGGCGATGTATCGGCGCGAGGAGCGCAGCGAGAGTCGATGAACGCACCCGACGCCATCAAGACGAAGCACGCCGACGCGTCCACCGACGTTGAACTCTATTGCATGCAATGTGGGTACAACTTGCGCGGACTTGCGGGCGATCCGAAGCGCTGTCCGGAGTGCGGCAAGGACAACTCGCTTGAAGTGTTGCTGTTCCCCGCGGCGCGCATCGCGCGGCAATTGCGCTTTCTGGAGGGCGCTCCGACACTGACGTTCGCAGGATTGCTCCTCATCGGATTCGGCGGTTTGGTTCTGTTTTCCGAAAGCCCGCTGTCGCGCGTACGGAATCTGGAGGCGGCAATTGTATCGGCATCGGTGCCTGCGCTTCTTGGGCTGATCTGTTGCGTGCTTGGTACCGTGCGGTTCGCCGCGTCGTGCCTGCATCGGCCTGGGTGGCGCTCGACGTTGCTGCGGTTTCAGGCTTACGCAGCCGTCATTTTCATCATCGGCCTGGTGACGGTCTTCGGGACGATTCTGATCCCCGCATTGGGTCCGTTCGGGACGATTTTCCGCCCGATGAACGGGCTGGTCACGCTGACGACGCTCGGGATCATGTGGCTTGTCTGCGTGTGGTCGATCCGCAAACTGTACCGACGGACGCGGGCTGAACTGGAGGTGCTGCAACGCGAGGTGGCGGTGGCGATGTATCGAGAAGAACACAACCACTAGGATAAATGCGAGCGATGTCGCGAAGTCCTTTTCTGGCGCGACGCGTATTCGTTTCTTGTTCTGCCTTCTGCGTTCTGACTTCTGCCTTTTTCCCCTGCCTTTTTCCCCGCTCCCTTACAGTCGCGGCTCGGATTTGGCACCCTGCTTCCTTACGGGCGCGGCTCGGATTTACTGCGACGGGACTCCTTCCTTATCCGCGTCGTGTTCTCGAGTGGGGTCGATCTGGAGGTAGTTGCCCAGGTAGTGCACGCCGAGATAAAACGGGATGGTGTCAGCGGCTGCTATGACCAGCTTGAACATATAGCTGCTGCCGATCAATGCGAGCACCGTGCGGACAGTCATGTCGCCGTTCGCGAGGCTGTGCCAGAAGGTGATGAGGATTACCGCGACGGAATCGACGAGCTGGCTGATCATCGTCGAGCCGTTGTTCCGCAGCCAGAGGTGCTTGCCCTTCGTCAGCTTCTTCCAGAAGTGGAAGAGGAACACGTCGCAGAACTGGGCGGCGATGTAGGCACACATCGACGCGAGAACCGCACCGCGCATGCAGGTGTAGAGGATGTGGAACATCTCGACGTTTCCGGAAACGGTCTCGCCGGTGTTGAGCATGACGCTGCCGTCGAGCGCGAGGATTTGCCAGGGCGGTTGAAACTGCGGCGACACCGGAGGGATCGCGTCGCCGAGGTACATGAACAAGAACACCAGCGCGTTGAGCATCAACCCCACCCACACGACGAAGTTCGCGCGCCGCCGGCCATAGAACTCGCTGATAAAATCGGTGCAGAGGAACGTCAGCGGATACGGCAGCACGCCGACGGCAAGCGCGAGCGGGCCGAGGTGGATAAACTTGGTGATGCCCAGGATGTTGAGCATGGTCATCGCACCGAGAAAGATGCCGGTGAACACGAGAAAGACGCGCTCGCGCCGTTCGTGCAATGCGGGGGTGACGTGGACCGCGTCGAAGTGGGACGGTTTGGCCATAACGATTGCCTCGGGTCGGTGGTTTCGACTTCCTGGGACGGAGCGTGCATTTGCACCGCGGATTCGATGCGGCACGGTTCGTCGTTGGCGATGTTATAACGGATTGGCTTGGGCGACCTGGAAAAAGTCTTGGCTTGAGACGTAGCGCGTTACCGCGCCGGGTTGAGAAGGTCGTCTAACTTGCCTGTTTTCAGCAGATCGGGCAGCGGGATGGGTTCCCTGGGCGCATGCTTGGTCTTCAGGTCGTACTCGAACCAGCGGGTATCGTACCACTGGTTGAACTTGAAGCCGATGTTCTGAAAGACGCCCACCGTTTTGAAGCCGAGGCGTTCGTGGAGCGCGACGCTTGCGGGGTTGGGCAGCGTTGCGCCGGCGACGACCATGCGATAGCCCTGGCGGCGAAGGATTTCGAAGAGCGTTTCGTAGAGTCGTCTGCCGATACCCCGGCCTCTGTGCTCGGTAGCGATGTAGATCGCGCTCTCGACCGTCCAGCGATAGGCTGCCCGCGTGCGGTGCGGACCGGCATAGGCGTAGGCGACGACCGGCCCCTTTGCGTCGCCGTCACAGCACACCAGCCAGGGAAAGAACGCGAGCGTAGTGCCGATGCGTCGGGCCATTTCGTCATCGGTCGGGATCGCTTCTTCAAACGAGATGGCGGTATCGCGCACGATGGGGGCGTAGATGCGCTGGCACGCGGCTGCGTCGGTTTCGTTGGCGAGGCGGATCAGCATGTTGTGTTTCCCAATGTGGGATTACTCGAAGCCCAACAGGTCTGGGCCACCCCACCAGTATTTGTGGTGCAGGCTTCCAGCCTGCATCCACTTTGGATTTGCGCAATCAGGGATCGCGATGCAGGCAAGATGCCTGCACCACAATGTTCTTGCGGCGGCGCTATCGCGTATCGATTGTCTACGATCGAAGTGCATGCCGGTTTGGTCACTTCGATCTCGCGGTTGTCCGCATCGCTTGGTGGGCAGTGCCCACCCTACCAGCTATCCATGCATCGGGAGCGGCAAATCCCCATTAAGCCACGCGATTAGCCATTTCGCCAAAGAGGCCGCCTCGAAATTCCAGGCTTTGTCCCAGGCACCTGGGCCGCAACCATTCGGGTCAAATGAGATCATCTTGCATTCGGCGGTCGAACAATCGGCGCAGGAGTAAATCGCGCATCCCCAGTGGCAAATCGGCAACACACGTTCAGGCCAACACCAAGTGGGATCGTCCGGATCTGGCATGCGGAACTGTTGATAGAGCGAAACAACTGAGTCCCCGGTATCGAGCGGTGCTCCACCGAGCAAACCGAAGATGCCATAACCGGGACCAAATCCACCGTTGGCGACTTTGGAGTAGAGGGACTTCAAGGATTCCGGCAGCGAAAACCCGAGTTGTTGCTCGGCCTCGTGCAACTTGGCACTATCGATCGGCGAGTACGCACAGCCTTCCAACCGCGCGCATTCTCGTACCCGCTCGAATAGCCCGTCCATTTGAAGTCGCTCTACGCCACCTTTGCGCAGACTTTTTTGGCGGCGTCGGTCAGGTCTTCGGCTGGGATTAGGACGTCGATCTTGGCGGCTTCCAGGAGTTCGCGGGCGCGTTCCACGTTGGTGCCTTCCAGGCGGACGACCACCGGGACCTTGAAGCCGATGTCCTGGGCGGCGGCGATGAGGGCTTCCGCAATCGTGTCACACTTGGCGATGCCGCCGAAAATGTTCACCAGCACGCCCTTCACCTTCTCGTCGCTGAGGATGATGCGGAAGGCTTCGATCGCGCCCTCCTTCGTCACGCTGCCGCCGACGTCGAGGAAGTTGGCGGGCTCGCCACCGTGCAGCTTGATGATGTCCATCGTGGCCATCGCCAGGCCCGCGCCGTTCACCAGGCAGCCAATGTTCCCATCGAGCGCGATGTACGTGAGGTCGTGCTCCTTCGCACGCAGCTCCATGGGGTTTTCCTCAGTCGGGTCGAACATCTCCTTGAGCTTGGGATGACGGAAGATGGCGCTGTCGTCGAAGTTCATCTTCGCGTCGATGGCCATCACCTCGCCCGACTTGGTGCGCACCAGCGGGTTGATCTCCGCGAGGCTACAGTCGTTTTCGAGGAAGACCTTCACCAGACCGCGGATGACCTTGGCTGCGTCCTTGACCTGCTGCTTGTCTGTCAAGCCGAGGGCTTTGATCAGCGCAGCCACCTGGAAGCCCTGGAGCCCGAGGTGCGGGTGCAGCCACTGCTTGACGATGGCGTCGGGGTTACGGGCTGCGACCTCTTCGATCTCCACGCCGCCTTCGCGCGAGACCATAACAACCGGGGTGCGTTTGGCGCGATCGAGAACGACCGCGACGTAGTACTCGCTGTCGATGTCGACGGCGTCCGCGACGAGGAGCTTCTTCACCTCGATGCCCTCGGGGCCGGTCTGCTTGGAGACCATGCGGTTGCCGAGCATGAAGGTGGCAGCCTCTTCGACGGCCTTCGCATCGGAGGCGAGTTTGACGAAACCGGCTTTGCCACGCCCGCCCGCGAACACCTGGGCTTTGATGACCACCTGCCCGCCGATTTCGCTGAAGGCTTTGACGGCGTCGGCTGGTGATTGCACGACGGACGAACGGGGTACGGGGACACCGGCATCGACCAGGAGCTGACGGGCTTGATACTCGTGGACTTTCATGGCAATCCTGCTTTCGTGGTGAAGAAGCGGAGCAGCCACGCGGGCAGCCCGTTCGGATAACGCATCGGTTCCGCCGCCGGTTGGTGCTGGCGACGGACAGGGCATTCTGGAGCGGTGCGCGTTTTTTGGCAACCGGTCGCGGGAGGCGTACCGATTTGCCGGGCTGTGCAGCGGTGATAGACTGCCCGCATGACTGGAAACCGGCCTAATCCTGAAGTGCTGTCGCTGCTCGTCTGCGACCAGATCATCACCGATCGCATCACGGGCAAGCAGTCGCTGATCGGCATGTTCAGCGTGATCCACGCGTTCAAGTTCCCGGTGACGCATCCGCAGCTCGCGGTGTTCGCGTCGCTTTCGGGCGGGCACGGTGAAGTGGGGCTGACGATTCGCGTCATCGACGCGAACGAAACGCGCCGGCCACTGGTCGAGGGGCACGGCAAGGTGACCTTCGGTACGCCGCTGGCGATCGCGAATCTGGCGCTGCAATTCCACGGGCTGACGTTTGTGGCACCGGGTGAATACCGGGTGCAGTTGCTGAGTGACGGCGCGTTGCTGCGTGAAGCCCGACTGCGTTTGATGCAGGCGAAACCGCGACCGACGGGCGGTGGTGACGGTGGACCGTCACCGACGGGCGGGCCGGAAGACTTCATGCCCGGGCTCGGCGCGCCGCCGGAAACGCCGGAATAACGTGCCTGCGAACCCGACGATGGACAGCACTGCTTGCAAGCGGTGGCACGCAAACCGGCCCGATCCAAAAACTCACATCCGCGCCCACGCTGTTGATTAACGGAATATCACATTTCCGTAACAGGTCCGCGCTACAAATAACCTGCGAAACTGGGCGAATCTGATTGACGCAAGCACTTTGTTATGACTATAAATAGTGCTATTGCACGCCAGGGGAATTGCGGTCCAAGCGGCGCGGCAATCATACCGGAAACCACACTCTGACAAGGAGGTCATCATGGCGGATAGTCAAAGCATCAATGGGGAATTCCCGACGATCATCGGCGCCGATGCCGTGATCAAGGGCGAGCTTTCCTTCGAGAAAGGCGTACGCCTGCTCGGGAAGTTCGACGGCGAAATCACCACGAAGGGTAACCTCGTCGTGGCAGATGGCGCCGTGCTCTCCGGCGAGGTCAAAGCCGGCAGCGTCCAAATTGACGGACAAATGAGCGGCAACCTCGAAGCCACCGGCAAGGTGAAACTGGCGGCATCCGCCAAGCTCGAAGGCGATCTGCGTACCGCACGTCTGGAAGTCGCGGACGGCGCCACGTTCATCGGCAAGTGCTCGGTGGGCCCGAACAACGGTAAGGCGACATCGGGCGGCGGGTCTTCGAGCGGTTCGGCACCGGCGGACAAGCCCAAGGGTGGATCCCAGAATCAAGCCGTGGCAGCGGGCAAGCGCTAGCCATTTCGGAACGCGACGCTCGGCATTGCTTGGCGGGCAAACACCGCCATTTGCCGGGATCGCGCGACATCAGGCAGCCTGCCCGTACAACGTCGTCCGGTGCCGCAGTCGGCGGTGTCGGTTCGGCGAGTCCCGCGTGGGCGGCGCAGCACGCGAAAGCGTCGCCGCTCGTGCGGTTTTCCTCGACTTCGTCGGCAAGTGGATATGGCGAGGTTGTAGCGGCATGGCTGCCGCAGTGACGAGGCGACTCCCTTGCGTGGGCTACGGACGGCCAAGACCAGGGAAGTGGTGTGTACGCATTGCGGCGGGCGAAATGAAGTCGCCCAGCGCGCGATGTCGGTCTTCTGCGCCCATTGCAAGAAGCGCCTGATCCTCGAAGACTACAACGTCAAGTGCTACCAAGCCGTGGCGGGCTATGCGACCTGTGGCGATGTAATCGTCCACAAGCAGGGACGCGTGGCTGCCCCCATCAACGCCGCCAACCTGACCGTCAAAGGCACCGTGAACGGCGAAGTGCGCGTACGCGGGCGGGTGGAGATCGCAGCCACCGGGACGGTGACGGGGAAGATCGCCGCGCCGTCGATCACGGTGATCGATGGTGCCCGCCTTGAGGCGTACTGCGTGATCAAGCCGGAACCCGTCGACACGAACGTGAAGTCCGCGGGCGTGATCACCAAGCAGGATGAGGACGACACCAAGCCGTTGAGCAGGACGCGCGCGGCGGCAGCGGCATCGATTCCGGAAAAGCAGCCGGAGACAGCGGCCAAGTCAACGAGCACCACAAAGGCCGAGGTCAAGCCGGTGACGACGCGGAAAACCGCGAGCAAAACCTCAACCGCAGCCAAGACGAAAACGGCTGCGAAATCGGAAGGCACGTCCAAGCCAGCCGCCAAGCCCGCGACGACGGAGAAAACGTCGGCGGTCAAGTCGATCAGCACGCGCCGCCCTCGCACGCCGCAGAGCACAACGAAGAAGTAGTGCTTCTCACCAACGCTCGAACACGGCATACTGGAAAACCTTGTGTCGCGTCTCAGGATGAAGCGGCGCTGCGCGATCGCGCAAGCTGGGGCGACACATGCGTTCGAGGGTATTCGTGACCGTAAGCGACGCGACATCGCGCCTTTCCAGTCTGACCGTGTTCTTTCCTTGTCACAACGAGGAGGAGAACGTTGTGCGCATGACGGAGGTGTGCCGGGCGATGGCGCGGCGCGTCGCGGACGACTTCGAGATCATCATCGTCGATGACGGCAGCGCGGACGCGACGGGGAGGCTCGCGGACGAACTGGCTGCGAAGTATCCCAACGAAGTGCGAGCGGTACACAACAATCCGAATCGCGGGTACGGCGGCGCGCTCCAGCGCGGATTTGGCGAGGCGCGCAAGGACTGGATCTTCTACACCGATGGCGACATGCAGTTCGACGTGGAGGAGATCGACAAGCTCATCGCGCTGCTTGGCGAATACGACATTGCCAGCGCTTATCGCACAAACCGGCAGGATTCGTTCGTGCGGCGAATGAACGGCAAGTGCTGGAGCTGGTTGGTGAATCGCGCGTTCGGGATGCGTTTGCGCGACATCGACTGTGCGTTCAAGATCTATCCCCGCCGGTTCATCGAGCGCGTGACGCTGTGCAGCGAGGGGGCGCTGATCGACGCGGAAATGCTCGCCCGGGCCACGCGTTTGGGGTATCGTATCGGGCAGGTCGGCGTAAAGCATCTGCCCCGCCCAGCCGGTGAGTCATCGGGCGGAAACCTCAGGGTGATCCTCCGCGCCTTTCGTGAATTGCGTAAACTAAGAACAAAAATCTTGGGCGAATCCGAACCCAACCGCCGATAAGCCGTGCCTGCCAAGTTCCTCTCAGGTCCGATAGAACGACACCCGCGCGCCCGGTAACCCAACCTCGAAACAGTTGCACTACGTTACCGGGCCCGCGACGTGCGCCGGACAATTCGGCTACGTCCGAAATGCAATGCGCCAACGTCCGATTCGTCCTGCGGAATGTTCTAAGGTTGCGCTATAAGTACCGATGAAATCGGGAGTACGACGTCGTAGCAGCGTCGTGTCGCCGTGGTGTGTACGTATGAACCCGAATACCGGCCACATTCTGATTGCTGACACCGATCCACAGCTCACGTCGATGCTGCGCGCCCATCTTGCGAATTCGGGCTTCTCGGTAAACGTTTGCGAATCCGGGAACGATTGCCATCAATACATACTTGAACGTAAGCCCGACGTTGCAATTCTCGATGCGGACCTTCCCGACATGGGCGGAATCGAAATCGTACGTCGAGTTCATGGCACCGAACAGCAGGCGCCGCTTCCGCTCTTCATGCTCACCGGACATGGCGAACACAATGACGTGATTCTCGGTCTCGGCGCCGGTGCGCAGGACTACGTCCGCAAACCGTGCGACCTGACGGAGATTACGGCGCGAGTACACGCGATGTATCGCCTTCGCGTGGCGCAGCGCGCCATGGAATCAAAGAACTCGACCCTGGCAAACGAAGTCACGCACAAATCGTCGCGTCTGGAAATGCTCTACCGCTTTGGTAGAGAGCTCAACGACGCGCGCGACGCGGAAACCATCTACGATCTTGTTGTGCGCACGGTGCAGGGCGCGACGGGCTGCAAACGCATATCGATCATGCGCCACGACGCGCAGGCTGATCGCCTCGTTTGTGTGCGCGCCGTCGGGATTGATCCGAAGATCGCAGAGCAGTTGAGCGTCGACCCGGCTTCGGGCATCGCCGGGCAGGTGTTCAAGACCGGAAACACCGTCGTTGCCCGCGCAATGAGCAGCGACAAGAACGGCAACAAGCGCTACGATTCGGATTCCTTCTTGAGTACGCCGCTCGTCTCCACCTACCTCAACAGCAATGAGCAACGCCTCGGTGTGCTGAACGTCACGGATAAACCGGACGGCTCGCCGTTCACGCCGGACGAGATCGAGGTGCTGAGTTCGATTGCGGTGTCCGCAGCCATCGCGCTGCACAACGCGGAACAACGGGTGAGCCTGAAACACTCGATTCGTGCGCTGCTGCTCACGGTGGGTCGCCTGAGCGAGTACCGCGACGAAGAGACCGGGCTGCACGTCGAACGCGTGCGCGACTACGCGCGGGTGCTCGCGCGACAGCTTGCAACCAATCCGAAATACGCGGACGTCGTCACGCCGGAATTCATCGAGGACCTGCACCAAGCCGCTCCGCTGCACGACCTCGGCAAGGTGGCGATCCCGGACGAAATCCTGAACAAACCGGGCAAGCTGACGGACGAAGAATTCCAGATCATGAAGACGCACACGACCATCGGCCGCCATACGCTGAGTCTGGCGCTCGAGGAGACCGGGTCGGTGCCGCTGCTTCAGATGTGTCTGGACATCGCGTATTGCCACCACGAGCGCTGGGATGGGCGCGGTTATCCGCGTGGTCTCAGTGGCACGGACATTCCGGTGGCTGCGAGGATCATCGGACTGGTGGACGCATACGACGCGATCACCAGTCAGCGCTGCTACAAGGCGGCGGTCCCGCACGGCAAGACGGTGGACATCATCCGAAACGAGTCGGGCAAGCACTTCGATCCGGACATCGTGACGGCATTCCTCGAAGTTGCGGATGAATTCGATCGCATTCGAGCAGCCAAGACCGACGGGAGTCACGAGATTCCCCAATTCGCACAGATCGTGGCGCGCTAGCGCGAGGAGTAGCCGGAGTCCCGTGTTGGCGCCCCGCGGACCGCGCGGCATGGCGACCTCGCACGACACGGTCAACTCCACAAAGTCGCGACCGTCAGTTCCCACGCGAACATTTCGTTTGAAGCACCGACTCCGCGATTGGTGCGGGGGCCATTCCCGGGCGTTCCAGCGGAGTTCGCGCTCGCGCCAATGCGCATGCTCGCCGGGCCCGATCGTACCGGCGTTCAATGCACGACCCATCACGCGCGGTGTCGCTATGGACGCGCCAATTTCGCGCTTGTAGCATGACACGCTTTCAGACCGAGCGTTGGTCGACGTGGAGATCAACTCAACCGTAGCGCTGGTTAAGCTTCCGATCGACAACCGAGGAGATTCGCCGATGCTCGCGGAATTCACTGGTGACGTTGCTGTCGGGGATTTGCTGAACGCGGGATTACTTCTCGTCGCCGGCGCTGCGTTGTACCTGGAATCTCGGCGCGCCCGCGTCGCGGCCAACCGCGAGGTTTACCAGCGGTTGGAACTGGCGTCGATCGATTTCTTTCGGTTTGGCGCGTCGAATATCGAGACGATTCGTCCGCTCTGGGAGACCGGGCGGACCGCTCCGCCCAAGGGTACGGCTGAGCACATCGTGTACATGGACTATGTTTGCCAGATTCTGAATCTATTCGAGATGGCCGTGCGATTCCGCGTCGAGGGAATCATGCCGCCGCCCGTATTTGCAAGTTGGGTGCAATGGTTTTTTGACGTCTGCTCGGCGCCCGGTTTTGCCTCGATTTGGGTGAACGCCCGCGACAACTATATTCTGGAATTGCGAACGATTCTCAACGAAGGCGTCAGGTTGGTTAGCGAAAACCCGGACGACTTGGCGGCCGCCGAGGAGGAATTCAAGGCGTTTCTGTGCGAGCGATTCAAGTGCAAGGATCTCGCGACATTGTGCAAACCGGCGGATTGTCAGGAGAAAACTGCGAATGGAACGCGCCCATCGGACAGCGATTCCGATATCGCCGTTGCGTGGCGCCGCGATGAAAGTGAGATACCAGAGCTGGCGTGGTTGTTCACGGACAATGTGGACGGCAGTTACATCTCCGCCGGCGAGTTGCGCTGCGGCAGAACGGATCCCGATGGTTCGTGGGCGCCAGATCTGGCTGAAGTGATTGAACAAGAGATACGAGCGCAACGGAGCGACGACGCGCACAGTTTGGGGCCAAACCGGACGGTGGTGGCCAGGAAAGACGGACATCTCATCGGTATTGCGATCGTCGCGTACCACGCGGAAGCACGGATACCATACGCGATCGTCGAAGACCTGGTGGTCGCGCACTACGCACGACATGGTGGCGTCGGGTCGCGGATTCTTGAATGGATCGAGGAACAGGCCCTCCGGGAAGGGCTCGTGCATTTGCACGCGGAGTGCGCCGTCGGTAACAAGGATGCGCAGATGTTTTTTGCGGCGCGCGGTTTCGTCGCGCGCTCCACGGTCAGGGTGAAGTCGCTTGCTGTGGCCGCGTCCGTGGAACAGTCAACCGCATGACCCGCGATGTTCTTGGACAATCCACAATGTCGGGACGCGATGCGTAGACCACGCCGGGAAACAACGCCACCCACAACACCACAAAGCCCGCCCGGATTGCGCGGCGGAGTGCTCGTGGCGCTGGCGGCACTCCTGGTTTATGCCAATTCGGCGCCCAACCGTTTTGCTTACGACGATGTCGCAGTGGTGCGCGAGAATCCGCTGGTCGCGGATGCGCATTGGTGGTCGGCGTGGACGCACCCGTATTGGCCGGCGCTGGGTCAGAGCGCGTACGAGGTGGTGGCGTATCGGCCAGTGACGATCCAGACGTTTCGCTGGCAGTATCAGTTGTCCGGTCTCAATCCGCTGCCCTTTCACTTGTTCAACGTGTTGTTGCACGCGGCCATCAGTGCCGGGGGGTGGTGGTTGGCGCGCCGGTTTGGGGCGTCCGCCGGTGTCGCGTTGTTCGCGGGATTGGTTTTCGCGGTGCATCCGCTGCACACGGAAGCCGTGGCGAATGTCGTCGGTCGCGGCGACCTGCTGGCTGCGGGCGGGACGCTATTGGCGGTGGGGCTTGCGCTGATTGGGCGCGAACGGGCTTCGACGCGTGCGCGGGCGGGGCTGTGGTGCGCGGCATGGGTGGCGGCGAGTCTTGCGCTGCTGTCGAAAGAGAATGGAATAGCGGGGCTGGTCGTGGTTGCATTGATCGCAGTGCGTAAACCGGCAGGTGCGCAGAACGCATCGCATGTTGGCCGACGATTGGTCCGTGCATTGGTTCCCGCGCTGGTGATCTTCGCGGGCTATTTGCTGGTACGTTACGAGGTTTGCGGCGCGCGGTTGTCGGTGACCGGGCAGCGCGTGGCGGTCGCGAACCCACTCGACGACGCGCCGGAGATTGCCCGTTGGCTGACGCCGCCCGCGTTACTGGGACGCTATGTCGCGCTGTCGATTTCGCCGCATCGTTTGCTGTGCGACTACTCGCTCAACGTCCTGCCCCCGGTGACCGATCTGGCGGACGCGATGCTTTGGCTGGGGATTGTGTTTCTTGCGGGTTGTGCTGCACTGGTCGCGCGATTCGGGCGTCAGCAACCGGCATACGTTCTCCTGTTCGTTGGGTTTTGCGCAAGCTACCTGCCGGTGAGCAACGCGCTGATGCTGATTGATACGATCTTTGCCGAGCGGTTGTGGTACGGGCCATCGCTGTGGCTTTGCATTGCGCTGGCGCTCGGGCTGGACGTGGTCATTGAGCGCTACGCGGAGCACCGGAAGATGCTGAGCGGGTTGGGGGCTGTCGCG
This sequence comes from Phycisphaerales bacterium, assembly GCA_020639095.1. Classification (GTDB taxonomy): domain Bacteria; phylum Planctomycetota; class Phycisphaerae; order UBA1845; family UBA1845; genus JACKHG01. The sequence goes on from JACKHH010000001.1 coordinate 302,291, forward strand.
TTGGTTGCGCTGGCGGCGCGGACGATGGTGCGCAATCCGGACTGGCGGGACACGCGCACGATCATTGCGCGCGACTTGGCGGAGATGCAGCCGCCCCACCGCAGCGCTCGCTTGTGCTTATTTCATGCGGAAGACCTGCTGGCTGACGGATTGCCGGAAGACGCAGCCACGCTGCTGCGCGAAGCCATCACGATCTATCCCGATGAAGCGCGGTACCACCGGGCGCTCGGACGGGCATTGCTGGCCATGGGAAATCCCATGGAAGCGATCGTCGCGCTACGCGACGCGGTGAAGATCGACCCGAGTCGGCGCGAGTCGATCGCGTTGCTGGAGCAGGCTAAGCTGGCGGCGGCAGGTCATGATCCGCAGGCGGAGTACGCGGCTGCCCGCGCGGAAGCGGAGGCGCATTCCCATGATCTGGGCGCGCTCACGCGGTGGGCCCGGCTGGCGGAGACAGTCGCGCCACAGGATGCGGTTGAAGCCTACCGCCAGCTTACATCGGTTGCACCGGACAACGTCGCGCACTGGTCGGGGTTGGCGCTCGCGGAATATGCGGCTGGTAATGCCGTCGCATCGGCAGAGACCTATCGCAGTCTCCTGAAACACTGGCCGGACAACTGGAACGCGCATACGAATCTGGCGCTTCTGCTGATGGACCGCGCGAACCCAGCGCTGTACGACGCGGACGCCGCGCTCGCGCACGCGAACCGCGCGGTGGAACTTGCGCCCGCGAACTGGCAACTGCGCGTCAATCTCGCGGAGGTGACGGCGCGCTGCGGCGATCCGCAATTGGCTGCGACCATGTTTGAAGTGCTCGCGGACCAGAGCGCCGACGACCCGACGGCTCAGCGACTCTACCGGGAACGGGCCCGCCACCTGCGCAGTCAGTAACTGGCTGCTGGGAATCGCGCGGCACGCCCATCAAACCGCGTGCCTGGCCGGCGTTCGGACAAACTCTGAACACAATCCCGTTTGCAACCGACAATCTCTCTATAATGAGCGTAGGGGCCATCGCCGGTTCAGGGGCTGGCGTTTATCGCCCACGCCCATTGCGCGTCGCACAACCTATGGAGATGCACATCATGATGACGGCTGTCGATTTGAGACTGCGCACGTTGCGTTCCGCGGTTGCTTTTTGCCTTACGCTCGCGATTGTCGGGAGCCAACTGCAAGCGGCTGTCCCGGCGCTCGATCGCGCGTCCGGCGAAGGCAAGGCGCTCGACCTGTGTTCGCACGAGCGGGCGGAACTGCTGCGCGAACGCTTCGAAGCCGACTTGCCGGTGCGCTCGCGCGCGGCGCTGGAAGCGGACGCCGATACCGATGTGCTGCACTACTTCCTGGATATTGAGATCATCCCGGAGACGAGCGGTCCGACGTTCACGGCAGTCCGCGTCGAAGGGGTTTCCACAATTGACGCGACGCCGACGAGCGACGGTCTGACCGAGTTTACGGTGGACCTGCACACCGCACTGACGGTGAGCACTGTAACGGGCGACCTGGCGAGCTGGTCGCGCGTGGGCGCGACGGTCGTCATCACGCTCGACCATGCGTACGATGCCGGCGAGGTTTTTGAGGTCGCGATCAGCTACTCGGGCTATCCCGACTCAGCTGGTTTTGGCGCATTCGAGTGGTGGACGCGGAACAGCAATCTGGTGGTGGGCACGCTGTCGGAGCCGTACTACGCGCGCACCTGGTGGCCTTGCAAGGATTCGCTGGGCGACAAAGCCACCATGCAGATGCACGTGACCGTTCCGGACGGGTTGGTGGTTGCGTCGAACGGCATCGACGAGGGGAGTGTGTCGGTCGGTGGCGGGCGCACGAAGTTCATGTGGCACGAAACGTATCCCATGATGCCCTATCTCGCGTCGCTCGCGATCACCAATTACAAGCGCTACGACATCGACTTCGACTATGTGGACAGCAACGGTCCGCAGACGATGCCGGTGTTGTGCTACCTTTACCCCGATCATTGGAACAACATCCTCGACGAGCCATACGAGTCGTGGAAAGCGGGCTGCGATGAATTGCTCGACATGCTCCATTATCTCGGAGACGCCTACGGACGGTATCCGTTCATTGCTGAGAAGTACGGCGTGGCGGAAATCGGCGGAGGTGGTGTGGGCGCGAACATGGAGCACCAGACGATCAGCAGCATGTATTACATCAACAATTACAGCGACACGATGGCGCACGAACTCGCGCACCACTGGTGGGGCGACAACGTCACCTGCGGCACGTGGTACGACATCTGGCTCAACGAAGGGTTTGCGACCTATTCCGAAGCGATCTATCGCGAACTCAAGCCAAGCGGCGGAATCAGTTCGTATTGGAGCCGAATGATCTCACGTCGTCCTTCGCAACCGAATAATCAGGTGTATCGCACGAGTATCTCGTCGGTGGGCGCGATCTTCAGCGGCAACGATGTGTACAACAAGGGCTCGTGGGTGCTGCACATGCTGCGCCACGTGATGGGCGACGAGGCGTTCTTCACGGCACTGGCGGACTATCGCGCGGCGTACACCGGCGGATCCGCCACCACAGCTGAGTTCGCGGCGACCATCTCGGCGAGTTTTGGAAACGACCTATCGTGGTTCACCGACGAATGGGTGATGAATCCGGGCAGCCCGCGCTATCAATGGAACTATGCAAGCGCTGTCATCGACGGTCAGAACTACCTCAAGCTGATGGTTCAGCAGACGCAGAATTCGCAGGGGTACGGACTCTTCATCATGCCGATCGACATTCGCGTCACCACCGGATCGGGTACGACGGTGCATCGCGTTTGGAACGATGCTTGGAGCGAGTACTTCGTCATTCCGATCGACGGCGCGCCGACGCTGGTCGAGTTCGACGAGGATAGCGGGGTATCCAACTACAACTGGATCCTTTGGCAGTCGGCGACGCAGACCGGCACGGTCAGCCCCCCGCCGGTGCTCATCAGCGCGGATTGGTCGCCGTTTGCGAATACCGGCACGGACAGCGTTGTCGTGCTCCAATTCAGCGAGGATATCGGAAGTCTGTCGGCTGGTGATGTCGCGATGGTCGGCGACAGCTTCGGAGTGCAGGCGCCGTCGGCGGTCGCGTACAACAGCGGGCTGCGTTCAGCCACAGTCACATTCAGCAACTTACCCTTTGATGGCTACACGTTGACGCTCATCGCATCGGGAATCAGCGCAAACAGCAAGGACCTCGATGGTGAGATCGACGACAGCGCGTGGTACGACACGCAGTTGCTGCCATCGGGCGACGGCATACCGGGTGGCGATTCGGTGCTCACGGTTTATCACCGTCTGGGTGACTACGACGGTGACGGCGACGTCGATGCAGCCGACCTGAACGAAGACGTGGACTGCCTGACGGGTCCCGGCAACTATGCGCCGCTGAGCGATTGTGCCGCGTTTGACTTCGACGTTGACGGCGATGTCGATCTCCACGACTTCCGGGCATTTCAGGCTGCATACGACCAATAGCCCGCGACACCGGCGGCGAATCCTGGCTGCGGGGTTCTCCGCGTCAATGAGAGATATTCCACATTCCGGCACCGGCGCGGCATCGGCTGACTTCGCTGCCGCGCGCTCATATCCACCCCTATCAACCTGAAAACGGGGTAGCAGCCTTCCCGATGCGCCATAGCCGGACTTTGCGCCACGGCACGGAAAATGCCCTCGGGCATGCAGGGTATTGCGCGAAGAGTGTCATTCATCGACTGGTTCGACGTGTCGCCGTGCGCGGCATGTGCGGACAGATTGGGAGCGTCGATCACCATGACACCTACTCCGCCGTATCCATCGACCCGCGTTCAATCTCGATTGACACCGCTGGTGGCCATCGCGTTCGGCGTGTTCGTGCTCGCGCTGCTGCGCGGGTGCGAATCGACACCGTCGAATCCGACACCAACCCCCACGCCCACACCGGGCAACAACGACCCAACCGCCCGCGCGTCAGATTGCCTGGGCTGCCACACCAACGAAACCATGCTCAAACTTGTCGCACGCGACGAACCGCCCGCCGTGGAAGAATCGGGCGAGGGCTGAGGCGGCAGCGTTTCTCCCCTGCTGGTCTGGGAGAAGGTGCTGGTCAGCACCGAATTCGCGAGTTCAACGCATGGAGGATTGGGCTGCATCACCTGTCACGGTGGGCAGGACGGAATTCTCGAAAAGGAACAAGCGCACGAAGGCATGGTGATCGACCCGTCCGTGGGTGAAGCGGCTGCCTGCAAAGCGTGCCACGCAACCGAATCCGCCAACTTGCAGGTCAGCCTGCACGCAACCCAGGAGGGCTACTTCACCGCGTTTGCGCGTCGCGGCGGCGATGCCGAAGGCGAAGCGTTCCACGGCATGTTCGAGGCGCGCTGCGCGAGTTGTCATGCGAGTTGCGGGCAGTGTCACATCAGCAGGCCGACATCGGTCGGCGGTGGATTGACGCACGGCCACACGTTCCGCAAGACGCCGTCGCAAACGAACCAGTGTACCGCGTGCCATGGCAGCCGCGTCGGCGATGAGTTCCGCGGCAAGAACGCGGGGATCGCACCGGATGCGCACTACATCAGTGGTATGAACTGCATGGATTGCCACACGGCTGTCGAGTTGCACGGCGACGGCACGACGCCCGCTCACCGCTATGCGAACGACGCGGGACCGAAGTGCGAGAACTGCCACGCGGACGCGGTGGCAGCCGATTCGGGCATTGCCTACCACACGCTGCACGGCAACAAGGTGGCGTGCCAGGTGTGCCACTCGGTGTCGTACAAGAACTGCTACTCCTGCCACGTTGAACTTGACGAGCAGGGTTTGGAATTCCCGTCGGAAATGGATTTCCGCATCGGGCGCAATGTGGAGATCAGCGAGAGTCGGCCTTACGAGTACGTGCTCGTGCGACATATTCCAATTACGCCGGAGACGTACGCGGCGTGGAACCTGACGATGCCGAACTACGCGGGATCGCCGACATGGCGCATGGCGACGCCGCACAACATTCAGAAAAACACGCCGCAGACCGAGTCGTGCGACAACTGTCATGATGACACCAGTTTGTTCCTGACGTCGGCGTACATTCAGGAGCTGATCACTCGCGGCGTGATGATTCAAGACGAAGTGGAAGCCAACCAATCGGTTGTGGTCAATGAACTCAGTGGAGGTCCCTGACGATGAAAGCAAACTTGTTAATCTCCCTGCTGTGCCTCGGTTTCGCGATTGCGATCACAGGTTGCGATACAACCACCGAGCCGGAAGCGAAGGATCAGTTCGAGGTTGTGCGCGCCGCGTTCGACGCGTACCTCAGTTCCGATCCCGCGGCAGCCACAACGGCTGAGACGGTGTTCGACAATCTCAATGACGGCGACGACTCGACGACGCCGTACGTGATCAGCGCCCGCTCGGCTGATCATTACGCGCTCGGCCACGTGCCCGGCGCGGTGAACATCCCCTGGCGCACGGTGGGTGATGCCGGCGCGCTCGACGATCTGCCGACGGATCAGCCAATCGTGGTGTACTGCTACACGGGTCACACCGGTGCGGTCGCGACCGCGTGC
>JACKHH010000010.1 GCA_020639095.1 Phycisphaerales bacterium
TGCTCAAGGTCGAGCAGGAGATGAACCGCGTTCGCACGCAGATCGAACAGCTCGAAGGCCAGCTTCGCGTCATGGCCGATCGCATCGCGCTCTCGACGATCACGCTGCGACTCCGCGAGCCGGCCCGCACCGTGCCAGAGGCCAAGCTGTCGATCGAGGTGCCGTCGCTCGACGATGCCGCGAAGGCGCTGAACACTGCGCTCGCGCAACTCGACGGCAGGATGCTCTCGGGCAAGGTGACGAAACGCGATGCCGGTGCAATGGCGGGTGAGTATCGTTTGAATGTTATGCTCAATCGCTTTGGCGAGGCGCTCGCAACCATCGCCGCGCTCGGACGCGTCGATGCCCGCGACGTGACCGACTGGCGCGAGCAATCAGCCAGCGCGCCCTGGGCGAATCGCGTGCCCTGTGAACTTGCGGTGACGCTGTTCGAACGCAAGCGCGAGTTGCCCTCGGGCAGCATGGCGGTGGAAATCCCGCGACTTGAGGAATCCTTAACGCAGGTCGGCGAAGTGCTGGATGCCGCCGGTGCGTCAGTCGCGGGTAGCCAAACGACGCAGCGCGAAGATGGTTCACGCGTCGCGAACCTCACCGTTAGCGTGCGGGCGGGCAACTTCGCGACGCTGGCGGAGCAGTTGGCACAGGTCGGCAGAGTCACCGCGCGGCAGCTCTACGGGGAAGCCGGTGCGATCCAGGGCGGAGCGGCTGACGCGCCCTGTACGCTCGCGTTCACGCTGTCCGAGCCCATGCGGCAAATCCCAAGCGGCGGCATGGTGATCGGGGTGGACAAGTTTGCTGACGCACGCGACCGCCTGAGTGCGCTGGTGACCAAACGCAACATCCAGGTGCTCACGTCGAGCAGCAGTCAGCGGACCGACGGCACGTGGGCGGGGCGGTTCAAGCTGGGCATCCGCGCGGCTGAAATCGACGAAGCTGTCACCGCGCTGGAGCAGCTTGGGAAAATCGTATCGCGCGATATTCAGGGCGTCGGGCTCGGCGAGTTGTCGCACATTGACCCCAATGCAGTCGGCGTGCTCGACGTGGTCATCGCGGAAAAAGCCGCACTAACTCCCGGCACGGAAAGCGGCGACTCGTTCCGCAAATACCTCCGCGACGGCGTCGGCGGGCTGTACAACTCGCTGGGCATGATCGCATACGGCCTAATTCTGATGGCTCCATGGCTGATCATCGCCGCGATCATCGGTTGGTTGATAGCACGCCTGTGGCGCCGCCGCGCGAATCGCAAATCAGAATAGCGGCTTGGAGCAACCGCGGCGTCCGTCGTCCAGACTGTGCGCGTGCGAGTCGCCAGTGCGCGACCTGCACAAGATGCGGCTTAGTCTTCGACGTGAATTGTGCAACATTCATCAGGGCGAATCGCACGGTACGGAATCCAGACTGCGTCGCCGGCACAACCGGATTGGGATTTGACCAGTGTGCGGTCCACGCCATCAATGCGGAAGCTCCTTCTCGCCGATGAGCCTGAACGGTACTCAATGCACACTTGTCGGCCGTGGGCGCGTCCCTCGAAGGTGAACGAGTCGAACGGGCACCAACGCGCGGGGGCGATGCGCAGGCCGCGAAACGCTGGCTGAAAACCCGCAACGTCGTGAATCAGCGTTTTTTGCAGCACGTTAGACGAACCCGTCTGCCAATCGTTCATGCTCTGGCCGTCGAGGCCGAGCGCGGGATTGTGAACGTACGAGTTGGGCATGACGAACGGCGAGTGGCTGAAGTTCACGTGATGGGGAGCAATCGGCAGGATCTTGCAGATCTGGTCCCAGGCACGTTTCGGCTCGCCCATGCGGAAGAGCGCCATCACGGCGAACGCGGTCGCGTGAACATACGTTGCGCCGTTTTCCGCCGTACCAAGGGGGAGCTTGGGGATTCGCCCAACACCCGGCGCATCCGGCGCGAAGCCTGGCTCGAAGGTCTTCAGCCCGTATACAGAATCGAGCCGTTCCAACGCGGAGATGATGTCGCCGCGAAGGTTCGGTTGCTGTGCGAGCATTCCGGACAGAACCCAGAACGCGTTTGACGTCAGCGCGTCGCGCGCGCGGCCATCGCAATCGTCGAATCCACCGACGAAGTAGCTCCGTTCATCGCCCCAGCCGTGCAGGATGCGCCGCTGGCCGGCATGTTCAACCACGGCAAAGCGGAGCAGGCTGTCGCGCAGTTGGTCGCCGAGCCGGTGGTAGCGTTCAATCAGCGACTTCTGGTCGCGCCGGCTGGCCTCCGTGAGCAGCTCGATCATTTCCGTCGTGTTGCGATAGAACTGCAATGACGCCATCACGCTCACGCCGGTGCCGAACTCGCGTTGCGCGTCGGTTGATACGCCAAGTCCGTCGAGGGCATCGTTCCAATCGCCGTAGAGCGCGAGCACGAGTTGCGTATCGGGATCGCGCTGGCGTTCAAGATACTTCATGATCCGCACGAGATGATCGAGCACGGTACCGGTTTCGTCGGCTCGTGCGATGGCGTTGGGGCGGTTCGTGTCTACGCAGTGGTAACCGATGACCTCATCGAGCAGGTGGAAATCTCCGGTCGTGCGCAGGTAGGTGTGCAGCGTCGAGATGACCCACGCGCCCTGATCAATGAACTCGCGCATGTCCGCGGTTCCCGGCGTGCCGTTGGCGGGCAGGGAGTATTGCCGGGGGCAGCGTCCGTCGATAAGGACGTACTCCAACGCTTCCAGAATCTTGGCACGCGCAACCTCAGGCTGGTCGAAGAGATGTGCTTCGATCGCCTGGAACACGTCACGGATGCCGATCAGCGAGTTCGGTGACGGTTGCAGGTAGCCCTTGATCTGCGCGCACATCGATACCTGCTTGTTCAGGTAGGGGAGGAACTGATTGAACGTCGCATGGTGAATGCGCGGTTCTTGCGATTTTCCGAACTCCAGGCGCAGATCGTGTGACGCGTCGTCGAGAGCGCGGCGGGCATCGGCAATGGACCGGTCTGTAACCGCCGGTGCTGGATTGGGAATACGCCGTGCGGGCAGAGCTCGCGCAGGATCGGGAAGACACAGCACGCAGTCGAAGCGAATACCGTCTCCTGGCCGCAGGCTGAAACGGTGCAGGTCTCCGACGACTGCGTTGTCAACAAACGTTGTGCTCGGGCAGGGTCGGGCGAAGGTTCCGCTGCGCAGGTGCGTCGCATTGGCAATCGAGCGTTGAAGTCCGCCGGTGAAGTCGTTGCGCGCGGTGCAGACTTGCGAACTGATGGAGCGCAGCGTCGTGTCGCTGCCCGAGACGCAACGCTCGATGAATGTTTCGTATGCGCTCGACTGCGCCCGGCTGACGTCTTCATTGACGGTTACGCGAAAACTCGGCAAGACGCGAGTATGGCGTGTTGCGCCCGCCGGTAATTGTGGCGTCTGCTTGAGTTGATGACTGACTGTGTCAATCGTCTTGAACCAACGGTCTTCGTGCGTCGCTGCAAACTGATGGCGGCAGAGCAGGTCGATGTACGTCGACGTAAACATCTCAACGACCGAGTCGCTCTCATTGCGGATGGACACGGCGAAATACACTTGCGGAGCGCCGCCACATGCTTGATCGACGTGTACGCGAACCGCACTACACAAGCCGTTCAACTCAGTCAGGAAATACGTTGCGTCGTGTCCGATGATTGTGCTGCGCTTCTTGACCAGTGCCTCACCCAGTGCAATGTAGGGCGCGGGCGTAAGTGCAAACGGGATGAAGTCATCGGAAGCGCGTCGGCGCATGCCCGCAAGAAAGGCGACCGGAGGATCCTGGCCCGCGGAAGCGGGGAGCAGGATGTGGAACAGCCCTTCGTTCGCGTGCATGTAACCCGACGCGTTGACCCAGAAGTTGAACCCGCCATTGCCGTAGGGGTAGCGGCTTTCCCCGTGCGTACGCTCGCGACAGAGCACGCGACCGTCCGGCAAGAAACATGCATTGCCAGGAAGCGCCCGCGCATCACCCGCTTTCGGGGCGCCCGCGACGGTCAGTCGCAGTCGGACCCATTCCGCGTCGAAATCGGCGATAGGGGAATGCTGTAGCCCGTCAGCAGCTTCTTCAACGCGTAAGGTGTCGGGTCGTTCGGTTCTGGATTGTTCGATGCTGGAAATCGTTCGAACTCCGCAATCAGGCCCAGGCGGGCGGCTGTGTGTTCTTGGCTTCAAGCAGCCTTAAGAGTTTTATTTTCAACAGGTTGCGTATCTAATTTAACTTTTTGAACAAAGTTGTTGCCTTCATTATACTACTTAATTAAGATGGTTTCCATGCCTAAATTGATGACTGGAAAACCCCGCCTCAATCGCGAAGTCAATCGGCGATTGATCCTTGAGCGGATTCGGCGCAACGGCGTAACGTCGCGCGCTGAGCTTGCCAAGATTACCGCGATTCGCCCGCCGACCGTATCCGCGGTTATTCGCGAGTTGATCGACGAGGGCTTGGTCGAGGAAACCGGCAACGGCACGCCGAACGGGGGGCGCGCGCCGCGCATGGTGGCGTTGCGGCGCGACAAGCCGCAGGCGTTGGGGTTCGAGGTCACGGACAAAGCGATTCGCGCCGGTCTGTGCGATCTGAACGGTGCGATCTATTCCGAGGCAAGTGTTGATTTCGCCCCGACGACACCGGACGCGACCGTTGCGCGCCTGCACGAGGTTGGCAAAGAACTCGTCGCAAGCGCCGGCATGACCTGGAAGGGCCTGCAAGGAATCGGTGTGGCGGTTCCCGGCCACCTGCGGGCAAAGGCGGGGATTGTTCGTTGGAGCCAGCCGTTCGCATGGCGCGACGTGCCGCTTCGCGACATCTGCCAGAAACGCTGGGGTACGCACACCGACGTGATCAACGACTCGATCGCGGGCGGCATGGCTGCGCATTTCCTCGGTTCGGGCGTGGGATGTCGGAATCTCGTCTACCTGCACCTGCGGTTTCTCGACGAAGTCCACGGCGTGGTGGGTATCGGTACCGGCATCATTCTCAATGGCGAAGCATTTCACGGGGAATTCGGCGCCGCGGGTGAAATCACGACGCCGGTCACGCATCCGCTGATCCACGCACGCGACCGCAAGGGCAAACCATTTGCGGATGTGCGATCATTGATCGCAGCAATTCGCGTGGGCGACACCGCGGCCTGCGCCGCGATTGCTCGGGTGACCGACGAACTATCTCCGCTCGTGCTGCACATCGTCAACCTTCTCGAACCCGGCAAATTGGTGATTGGGTCCGATGTCGAGGCGCTGCGCGAAGAGATGGTTGCGCGCCTTCGCGACGTGGTTCAGAAGCACCGCCTTTCATACGAAGCGGGTGAAACTCAAATTCTCGCGTCCAGCCTGGGAGACTTCGGTGTCGTGCGCGGCGCTGTGGTGCCCACGCTGCAACGCATGTTTCGAATGCCGCAATGGACGTAGTCAGCCGGTGCGCGCGGAACGCGTACCCGGCACCAACGGAGACAAGAAGCATGAGGTCACGAATTGCGTTTGTGCATGTTGCGGTTGGCGTGCTGTTGATTTGTGCGGCGCGCAGCTCGGCTGGTCCGGTAGCGCCCGGCACGGTCATCTTCGACTTCAACATCAACACCAATGGTTGCGATCCTGACAACTGGAATTTCTTTGGAACGCCGACGACGGACTTTGGGCCGGATCCGGATGCGCAGGACGGTCACGGCGCGTACCACTCAGGCAATTGGCTTATTCCCGGTGGTCCTTTTCTGGGGCAGGGTGTGGGCATCGGCCCGTTTGCACCCGGCCAGCCGCTGTGCGGGGTGAATGGTTCGGGAATCGCGGACATCGATCTCGACCTGAGTCTGGCGACCGCGCTGACGATCAAGGTGCGTCTTGAGCTGCCGGAGGAGCCGCCTTTCCCTGCCGGGACCGCGGGCGTGCGTATGCAGTTCCAGTTGATTGATTCGAATGCGCTGCTCACTGGTCCGGAGGCGAGCGACACCGTGGCTGTGCTGCCGGGAGATGTTCCCGGGCGGCCTTGGGTTGATCGGCGCATCGAACCCGGCGACGTTCAAGCCTGGGAAACGTTCACGATTCCGTTGGCGGGATTGGATGCGGGATACGACGTCGATGCCGTGGCGGGCGACACCCCGTTCGATCTGTCGGACATCAAGGCCATCCGCATGATCTGGCGACCGGGTCCTGACACGACGCTGGTCAATGTCATTCATTTCGACGAGATCACCGCGATTGACGATCCGGTCTATCCATGGGGTGACAGCGACCACGACGCGGACGTGGACCTCGCCGACTTCGGCAAGGTGCAGGAGTGTTACGGCGTGGATCTGACGCCGACGCATCCCACGGCTGTTGTCTATGACTTTGAGTCCGGCGATCAGGGATGGGGAAGCTTCGGTCCGTACAGCACGGATAGCGGACTCATCGCAGGCGGATCGAGTGGACAGGGTCGCTACCACATCGCGGACTTTGATCTGAGCACAACTGGTTTCGGCATCGTCGATACTTCGCCGTTGGGCGTGGACCTGTCCGCGTATACCGGTTTGAGCGTGGACGTGCGCATGCTCAATGTCCCGGGCGAAACCGCGTTCGGCGGCCAGCGCGAGTTCGATCTGGCGCTGGGGATTGGTGAGAAGGAATTCATCGTCACCGATTTGCAAGCGACGACCGACTACCAGACGTTCGCGGTGAACTTCTATGAACTCGCGCCCCAGCCGACGATTGAAGAGCTCTCCGATCCGAATTTGGAAATCAAACTCATCGTGCGCAGTGACGGCAAGTCGGGCGTGCTTGAACTGGATTATGACCAGGTGACCGGCATCCAAACGGTTCAGTCGCCGTGTCTTCCGCTGGACGCGAATCGCGATGGTGCAATCGATACGGATGACATGTTGAACTTTCAGGAGTGTCTACTGGGCCCAGGCGTAACGGACGGGTTTTACCCCTGGTGCTACTAGACGACGGAACGGTATTTCTCTCTCGCAACCAATGGCTCTCTCATTTCTGGAGGTATGAAAGATGAAGCGAATCTCATGCATGGCCATCGCACTGGTGGCTGCGTTGCTGCTCGTGCCAGCGACGAACGCGGCTGTCCCGATTTATGATTTTGAATCGGGCGCACAGGGGTGGTTCTCATTTGGAACGCCGACGACCGACAGCGGCAACGAATTGGGCGGGTCGGCTGGTACGCTCCTCGGCCGGTACCACACCGGTGACTTTGACCTCGGTGGTTGGGGTATGGGCGATGCGTCACCGACGGGCGTCGATCTCTCCAGCTACACGGGATTGAGCATTGACATGTACTACGACGTTCCGCCGGACCTTCAGGGGGCGCAGGTGCCATTCAACGGCACATGGGAAACGGAACTGATGATCGCAATCGGTTACGCGGAATGGAGCACATCCTTCCCGCTGACCAACTCCTATGACACGTACTCGGTGGACTTTGTCGATCTGACTCCGAATTACTACGCGAACATCGCGCCGTATTTTGGCGGCCTGCCGAATCTGAACGATCCGGGTCTGAAGATCCAGTTGATCACGCGCAGCTCGATTGGCACGGGTACTGGCCGGCTGCACTATGACCAGATTTCGGGCATCGTGCCCGAGCCAGCATCGCTCGCGCTGCTGGGGCTTGGCGCGTTTGCGCTGATTCAGCGGCGCCGGTGAGCACAGGGTGCCATCAGCCCGATTTGGTCGGGCGTGCTGATGGGATCGGTCCCTCGGCGAGTTGCCGAGGGCTCTGATCAACGCCTCAGGGAACGCTTGCGAATTGCGCAGTCCTTGAGGCGTTGGTCGGAGATTGTTGGGGAAAGGTAAATGCGGATTGGCACCTTCAGCACGAGGAGTGTGCGCATTGTTGCTCGCGCCCATCATAGTCAGAGTCGGTCTGTGCCTGTCGTGTTGCAGTTTGGCAGCGGGCGAACCCACTGCGCCGACGTTCTTCGTCAACTTCGGTGCGAGCGCCCACACCTCGCGCGGCGGGATGTACTGGTGTCAGGGTGCGTCGCCCGCCATCCTCAGTGATACCTTCGTTACCGTCGGCGAGCCGGCACGTTCTGCGTGGCGCATCGAAGTCGGTGCGGATGCGCCGGAACGCCACGTTGCGGCGATCATTCCCTTGGGTGACAACCGTCCGGGTGCGACGGACGCATTCGGGTCGCTGGACGGCGCGTCGCTTGTCGGGCTGCGTTTGCTGGGCGAGTTGGGCGGGCGGTCGTTGCATGTCGAGTTGATCACCTCGCGCGACGCGGATGCCGCCGGTATTCACCTCGGCAACATTGCCGCCGATGCGCTTGACGCATCAAGCTGGCGCGCGATTACCTTGCCGCTCGCGCAAGCGCGTGCCGGTTCGGCTGATGCAGGTGCGACGTTCCTGCGAATTTCCATCGACGGTCACGGTCCAGCGTGGGTGGCACTCGAATCGCTGCAACTGCATCAAGAAGAAACAATGGCGCCGTCAGCAGCGGCTGCTCAACTGGCGGTCGCGAAGCCCGTGGCGTTGCGCAAAGCGCTTTGGGTTTGGAAAACGCGGGAACTGCTCGCGGAGCAACCCAACTACGCGCCGCTGCTCGACCTGTGCCGCCGGCAGGGAATTACCGATCTCTACTTCCAGATTCCGTATCAGTACGCCGGCGGCACGTGTACGCTGGAGCGCACGGATGAGCAGCGCGCGTTCAACACGCTGGCCGCCGAGCAGGGCATAACCATGCATGCGCTCGACGGCAACGCGAAGTACGTCTGGGCGAAGAACCACCCGCAAATGTTCGCACTGGTGGATGCGCTCGCGGACTTCAATGCCGGCACCGGTGATGCCGGCCGTTACCGAGCAGTACACCTGGACAATGAACCCTACGTCAACGCGGAGTGGCGTGATCCCGAAACGCGCAAACAGTTGATCCGCGACTACCTCGCGCTCAATCGCGCATTAAAGCCGCGGGTACACGCCGCGAACATGGCGTTCGGGCTGGACATTCCCCACTGGTTTGAAACGCTCGATGTCGCGGGCAACGCGCTGCACCCGGATGTTTCCGGCAATGGACCGGAATCGATACTCCACCTGCTCATGCCGCTCGTCGACAACCTGGGCATCATGTCGTATCGCGAGCGCGTCATTGGGCCCAACGGGGTCATCGCATGCTGCCTCACCGAGTTCGCGCTGGGCAAACGGTACGGCGTGGACGTTCTTGCGGCCGTCGAGCTGGGCACGGGACCGGATGTTGAGAAGGGCATTACGCTGGGGTGCTATTCGCCGAAATACGCGTTCGATCAGATTCAGACGCTGCAAACCGCTGCGAGCCAGGTGGAAGGGTGCACCGGCATCGCGATACACTATTACGCGCCGTTTCGTGAGTTGGAGAGAAGGTTATGAGTACCGCATCGTTACACGCACGACGCTCTCGGCGAGCCGCGTTCACGCTGGTTGAACTGCTGGTGGTGATCTCGATCATCGCCTTGCTGATCGCCATCTTGCTGCCCAGCCTCAAAAAAGCGCGTGCGCAAGCGAAGGACGTGGTTTGCAAAGCCAACCTGCACAGCGTGGGCCAAGCGTTCACGATGTACGCTGAGAGTTACCGTGGAGTGTGGCCGCCCGCGGTGGATACGTATCAATTGCAGAACCGCTGGCCCGTTCCATTTCATGAGAGCGGGATCATCACGGCGCAGCTCGCGGAATACGATGCTAATGGGAAAGTCAAGCGCGGTGGCGATGAGTCGATCTTCCTTTGCCCGGCTGAGCGCGCTGAGCGTGCCATCCCCGATTGGCGTGGGACCGGCGAATACGTTGACCGTGTGACGGTTGGTGGAAGCTACGCACTCAATGAAGAGATCCACCGCAAGGGGGGCAAGTTGGAACGCGGCTACTTTCCGCCTCCGACAGCCGTCCCGCCTTACCTCAACAAAATCGACAACTGTCGCCGCGCGGGGGCAGTCATCGCGGTGATCGACAATGCCATTCCGATCCAAACGGTAACGTCACCGGGCTGGCGCTTTCATCGCGGATACACGCCGGGCCTGACGGATGGTGAGAACATGGACGGCGCATTCTTCGCGGGTTATCGGATGTATGACGGCTCCGATTTCCCACCGGCGTATCGCTCGATTTTCGAGAAGTTTCGTATCATTGGCGGCCGTCACGGCGGACATGCGAACGCGTTGATGATTGACACGCACGTGGAAGCGCTGAAACCGGACAACATCGCGTACAATCAGGTGAGTTGGGATCGGTGGGACGGTGATCCGACGAAAGTGCCCGGCGGTCATTGATTGCGGCGCTTGAAATGTGTGCTTGGGGGGTGACGTCCGTGCGGTCCATGGGGCAAATCCTGTTCGTCGTTCTGCTCGCAGCGGTGGTTGCGCGGGCCGACACCGTCATCACGGATTTCAATTCCGCGACGCTGGGCAGTGTGAATCCGCGCGACAACTGGTTTGCATTTGGCAGCGGGCAGACGGACGCGGGGGTACACACACTTGGCTCCGTCGGTCGCGGCGCGTATCAGGAGATTGACTGGGCTACCGCGACATTCGGTGCCGGTGAAGTCTCACCGATTACGGTTGATCTGTCGGGGTATACCGCGATCGATGTCGATGCGCGACTTGTTGATGTCGGCGCGCACACCGGAACCGGGTTGCTTCGTTTCGCTATTGACTTGCCCGGCGGTACGGAGTGGTCAACGCCCAGCGTGCCACTATCGGGCAGCTACCAAACGATTCGCTTCGCGTTTGACGCGATGAGTCGCACCGCGGGGTCGGGACCACTGGACCTTGCGTCAGGCTATCCCAAGTTCATCATCGCGAAGAATGGACAAACCGGTGATTCGCGGTTCGACATGGATGAAATCGTCGGCATCGCGACGAGCAGCGGCGGGCCGTACGACATCGTGCCGGTTGTGCTGCGCCCACCGTTTGACGGTGATGCGGTGCGTGCGATGTGGCTATACGCGTTCGCAAACAACTTGCGGGTGGACAGCGCGGAGGAGTCGCAACGCATCCTCGACTTCTGCGCGACGGAGGGCGTGAATCGTCTTTATTTTCATGTCGGAAGCATTCTCGGTGGGGCGAGTACGCTGCGGGACAATCTGCGGACGTTCATTGCCACGGCACACGCCAGTGGGATTCGCGTTGAGGCGTTGATCGACGGTGTGAACGAATACGCGAGCCTGGCGACGATTCAATCGCGGATTGCCGAGGTGCTCGCGCTACACGATGCCACGCCGGCTGACCAATTGGATGACTTCGACGCCGTACACTTCGACATGGAGTTTTGGCTCGGGTCGGCGTGGTCGGCGGCTGCGAACGAGTCGCAGCGACAGGACGTTGCCCGCGTCTATTTGGATAATGTGCTTGTGGGCGCGCGAGCGTATCTTGACAGCGCCGGCGCATTCGACATCGAGGTCGCTACGGATCTGTCGTCCCATTTCGACGTGTCGAGCATGTTGCCTTCGCTCATGCTCTATGACGGCATCAATCAGCGATTCATTCAGCACGCGATCGATCACGCCGACAGCGTTGTGTTCATGAGCTACATCGATTCTGCCACGGGTCTGCTCAGTTGGACGGGCAACGAACTGGACTACGCTGCGGGCAAGGGGGGACGCATCATTCTCGGCGCTGACATGCAGCCCAGTCCCCCCGAAGTCGCGATCAATACCTACGCCGACAATTTCGACCCCACGCCCTACGCGCGGATGACGCGTGAGCTTGAACTGTTTCACACGTTTCTCAGTCCGCAACGGCTGGCGGCGCTCGACGGATTCAGCGTGTTTCACTTCGACGGGTATGCGTCCCAACTTCCCGAACCGCGCAACGTTGCGGACCTCGACGGCGACGGCGACGCGGACTTGAGCGATCTCGAAGAATTGATCGATTCGCTGGTCGGGCCAAGCGACATCGCCACCGGGTTGGTACGCGATGGCGACCTGACGAACGATGGGTTCGTGGATCTGCGTGACTATGCTCGTTTCACCGGGTGCTTCACCGGTTCCGGAATTACTGGCCCCGTCGCGGATGAATGCCTGCGCTGATGCACTGGGTCGATTGGTCCATCATTGGGTTCTACGTTGTTGCCGTGACCGCCGTCGGGTTTCTGTTCATTCGCCGCGCGAGTGGCAGCACGGCAGACTATTTTGTCGCGGGTCGCAACCTTCCGTGGTGGCTCGCGGGCACTTCCCTGGTGGCGACCTCCTTCGCCGCCGACACGCCGTTATTCGTCGCCGGGCTGATCGCGACCCGCGGTATCGCGGGCAACTGGATCTGGTGGAATCAAGCGATCGTTTGGTCGCTGGCGATTGTGTTTTTCGCAAGATTGTGGCGACGCACCGGCTTGATTACCGACGCGGAGTTCGTCGAAACACGTTACGACGGCAAGTCGGCCGCGTTCCTCCGCGGTTTTCGCGCGTTGTACGTCTCGCTCATTTTCAGCACGGGCACCCTGGGCTGGGTGATGCTCGCGATGCACAAGATCGTGGATGCGACGCTGTCCCGACCGGCATGGCTCGACGGCGTGCAGCAGAGCATCGAGAGCGCTCTTGGCGCGGCACCGGGCAGCATTGACATGTGGAAGTGGTTGGTGCTCGTGTCGATGTTTGCCGTGGCCACGTTGTATACGGTGCTTTCGGGGTTTTGGGGCATCGTGGTGACCGACCTGATTCAGTTCGCGATTGCGATGGGGGCGTCGGTTTTGTTCGCGGTATTCGCGCTTGATCATGCCGGGGGGATGGCTGAACTCAAGATCAAATTGCTGGAGACGTTTGGATCGGAGCGCACCACGAATATCTTCAGCTTTTTACCACAGGCAAACTCGCAATGGATGCCGATCTCCGCGTTCATCGTGTTTCTCGGGGTATTCTGGTGGGGGGATTGCGGGCAATTCTCCGCGCAACGCATGTTCAGCGCCAAGAGCGAGCGCGACTCGGTGCTGACGGCTGTCTGGTATGCCGTTGCGCACTTTGCGATACGTCCCTGGCCGTGGATCATCGTGGGCCTGGTCGCGCTGCTGCACTTCCCGAATCTGAGCGATCCGGAGTCGGGCTATCCCAAGCTCATGATGGAGATTCTTCCGGTCGGTTTGCGCGGGGTGGTGATCGCGTCGCTGCTCGCGGCATTCATGTCAACCGTGGATACGCACCTCAACTGGAACGCGTCGTATTTCGTTACGGATATCTATCAGCGTTTTCTCGCGCCGGGCGCTTCGGATGCCCAATGCGTGCGTGTGTCGCGGTGGGCGGTACTAGGATACGCAGCGCTCGCGATCATCGTGGCGTACTTCATGGACAACATCGCGCGGGCCGTCACGATCTTGTTCAACCTGCAAGCCGGGATCGGGATGGTGTTGATGCTGCGCTGGTTCTGGTGGCGGATCAACGCGTGGAGCGAAATATCCGCGATGATCGCGTCGCTGATCGCCAACACAACCATGCAGATTCTCGACTGGAAATACGGCGTCCAGCTGCCGCTTATCCAGCATTGCGCCATCACCGTGGGTTTTTCCACCATTGTCTGGGTGACGGTCACGTTCTTGACGAAACCGGTGGGACGCGACCGTCTTGATGCGTTCTACCGCAAAGTGCGACCCGCGCGGCTACTCTGGGGGCCGGTCGCGGCGCGCTGTCCGGAGGTTCAGTCCGACGGTGATGCCGGTATGGTGATTGCCGGTTGGCTGTTGGGGGCGGTCCTGCTGTATTCGACGATGTTCCTGATCGGTAAGTTCGTGTTGCAGGACTACGGCGAAGCGATGATTGCGGGAGGGGTGCTCGTGGCCAGCGGCGGGCTGCTGATGCTGCTCTACCGCAACCGTCGCAGTCCGCTCGCGCCATAGGCCTAGTCGCCGTTCATCTGTTCGCGCAGCCTTTGCAGGTCGTGTTGCGCCCGTGCGTGGGTCGGGTCGATTGCAAGCGCCTTGCTGAAGTATTCCTCCGCCTCGGTGAGCCTTCCTTCACGCGCGTAATACGCGCCCATGGCGTGCAGGCTGCTCACGTGGCGCGGATCGAGCGTGAGCACGCGCTGAAGCTTTTCGCGGGCATCGCCGAAACGTCCCAGCTCAGCCAGGGCGACCGACATGTTATAAAGTACCTCGACGTCGTCGCTGCGCTCGGCCAATGCGACGCCAAGCTGATCGAGCGCATCCGACCAGCGACGCGTGCGAATGAGCAGCCCGCCGTACATCCGCCGGAGATAGCCATCATTTGGCACTTGTTCAATCGCTTCGCGGTAGAGCTTTTCCGCAATGTCGTACTTGCCGAGGTTCTGCTCCACGAACGCAAGATCGGAGCGAACGCGAACAGCTCGCGGCATCTTCCGGACAACCGGCGACAGCAACGATTGTGCCATGGGGAAGTCGCGCATCATCATCGCCCAGTGCGCTTTCGAGTAAGCGGTCATTTGCTCGGTGTACGCGTTGGGGTTCGCACCCGTCGGTGCGAGGCGTTCGAGTTCGGTCGTCGAACCGTATCCAGCTGTGCTGCTTGCTCCGGTATAGCCCAACGCTTCAAGCCTTGCGCGCTCAAGCGGTGAGAGCTCGATCCGCGTATCCTCCTGAACAGGGGGCGCGGCGCTGGCGATCAGATCGTGCAACGCAGCATCGAGGTCGCGTGCGATGTCCGGCTGGTCGTCGATCACGTTGCGTTGCTCGTGGGGATCGTCGGCGAGGTTGTAAAGCTCTGGTTCGGGTGACAGGATGTACTTCCACCCGTCGATTGCGACACTGCGAAGTCGAGAGAGGGCGAACTGGTCGTGAGCTTCAAATGACTCCGCGTAGGCTTCTCGCCCGTCCGCCTCTGCACCGTCGTTGAGGACGCCGACGAGCGAAACGCCCTGCACGTCGTTATTTGATGGCAGGTTGAGCAGGTCAAGGATGGTCGGAGCAACGTCAATCGTGCGCACCTGCGCTGCCACTGCTTGACCGGCTGGCACGCGTCCGGGACACCACATGATCAGCGGAACGTGAAGCGTCGTCTCGTAGGTGAAGTAGCCGTGCTGATATTCACCGTGCTCGCCGAGCGATTCGCCATGATCGCCAACGATGACAACGAGCGTGCGATTGTCGAGGTTGAGTACGCGGAGGGCTTCCAAAAGAAGGCCGATTTGACCATCCATGAAGGCGATTTCATCATCATACGCGTCGAACGTCTCGACCACGCCTTTGCCCGGAGAAACGTAGGGATAATGCGGATCGAAGAAATGTACCCAGAGGAAGAAGCGCTTGTTCGCAAGATGTTCGAGCCGGGTAATGGCTTCGGACGCAATCTCGTCGCCGCGGCGTTCAGCGTGCAGCGCAATGGCGCTGTCGCCACCCGAAACGTCACTGTACTCATCGAAGCCCTGTGCGATACCGAACATGCGATTGAGCACGAACGACGCGACAACCGCCTGCGTCGCAAAGCCAGCGATGTGCAATCGCTCAGCCAATGTCGTGTTCGCGTCGGCGAGGCGACTGGTTCCGTTCTTGCGCACGCCGTGGACGAAGGGGTAGTTTCCCGTCATGATGCTGCTGTGTGCCGGCAATGTCAGCGAAACGCACGTGCTGCATCGCGAAAAACGCGTGCCCTCGTGCGCGAGCTTGTCAAGGTTGGGCGTGCGCGCGGTTGCGTGGCCATAGCAGCCGATGTGGTCCGCGCGCGTGGTGTCGAGGGTGATGAGCAAGACATTGAGCTCGTCGGCGCTCACTTGCGCTCGATCGGTCGGCTTGCACGAGAACGATGCGAGCGCGAGGCAGATTGAGAGAAAACAGATTAGAACGCGGTTGATGCGGGGCGGCTGCGCGAATCGTGCATCCGCGAGTTCGTGCTGCACATAATCAACAAGCATGCGATCCAGCATATCACATTCCCGCCGTACACTGAAGACGTCACGATGGGGGCGCGCTCCGATTCGTGTGCTGTTCGCGCTGACGATCGTTACCATATTGACCGTGCCTAATGCGTGCGAGCGCGGGAGCGACGTTGCCGCAAGTTCCGAAGCGCCGAGTCCGCGACTTCAGGCGCGAATCCCGCAGCTTTCGGGCGAACCCGTCGCGACGCTGCTGCTCTCGAAAGCCGCCTTCACGTTTCGATTGGATGGCACCGGCAGGCGTGTCCCCGTGCCCAGTCCCGCCAAGCTGGTCTTGCTGCGCCAGTCAGCGTCGGGTTGGGAGGAGCAGGTGCTCGAAGATCCCCAGAGCATCGTATTTCACAAGGCCATCTCGCTCTCAGCCGACGCGTCCGCGCGACGTTTGCTAACCATTGCCGGGTCATCAGCCGCTCTCAAGATCTGGGACCTCGATGTGCGAACGAGCACGACAATCTGGCAGCCGAACTTCGGCGGAAAGTGGGACAGGCTTCGTGATATCGAGATCGGCGACATCACCGGCGACGGTTCGGATGATCTGGTCGTTGCGACGCACGATCGCGGGGTCGTCGGCGTGCTCAGCCAAAGTGTGAACGGTTGCCAAATTACCGAATTGAGTCGATCAGCCGTTCCGACCTTTGTACACGAAATTGAAATTGGCGACATCGACGGCGACGGGCTCAACGAGTTCTTCGCGACGCCTTCGCAGCCCAACTTGGCGAATGGTGAATCCCAACCGGGCGAGATCGTGATGTACCGTTATCGTGACGGCGCGTTCGAGCACGAGGTTATCGATGCTCCACTCGGATCGCACGCCAAGGAGATTCTCGCTGTAAACATTGATGGTCGTCCCGCGTGCCGATTGCTCGCCGCGATCGAAGCAACCACGGCGAAACAAGGTCGGCGGATCGTTGTCACGTCGCCGGTCGTCATTCGGGAGTATCGCTTTGAAGATGGGAGCATTGTTCATCGCGATGTCGCGACATTGGACGACAAGCAGTGTCGCTTCCTGTGCGCCGGTGATGTCGATGGTGACGGACGGAACGAAGTCGTCGCGTCCGGTATGAACTCGGGAGTTTGGTTGCTGCGGTTATCAGCGGATGGTGACTGGTCGAAGTCGCTGATCGACTCGGACTCATCGGCGTACGAACACGCGACGCTGGTCGCGGACCTCGATGGTGACGGTGTTTGCGAGATCTACGTTGCCGCCGATCGTCAACACGAGATTCGCCGTTACCGTTGGGACCGCGGTGATTTCAAACGCGAGGTAATCGCCCGACTCCCGGAAGGCGAGATTACATTTCACATCGGATTCGCACGGCTCTAGCGCGCCCTTCGCTGCGCGAAGGGCAATGACTATCCGGGCGTGGGCGTTTCAGGCTCGTCAGGATGCGTTTGGCTCCATTGTTCGAGTCGTTCCGGGTGGCCCGATTCCTCATACATCTGGGCGATTTGCTCGCGGACGATGTTCAGCCACCAGTCGCGGCGTGTGGGGTCGGCTGAAGCCAACCCCGCCTGCAATCCGTCGTACGCTGTCAGCATGATCGGTTCCGCATCCGCGTACTGCCGCTTGCCGATGAGGACCATGCCGAGGAGACTGCTGGCTTCGTGCTTTGACCAATCGCCGGCGTGATCGGATTTGGTGTACAGCCCAATGGATTCGCGAATGATTGGCTCCGCGTCGTCGAACTGATTTTGGAAGACCATGGCTGCGCCGAGCAGTTGCAGCGCCGACGCCAGCGCTGCATCGTCGACGTCGGGCGCTGCACGTCTTGCACTAGCCAGTTGCCGGCAGTACGGCTCCGACTCGCTCCACGCGCCACGCAGTTGCTGCGTTAGGATCAGCGATGAACGGATATCGTCGAGCAGTACGTGGTCTTCGGGCAGACTTCGCGTTGCAGCTTCGCATGCTTCGTGAAGGACTGCCTGCGACTGTTCGAGATCGCCGGTGATTCGCAGCAACGAACCGTAGGTCAACGTCGTCATCAATGTCGCGGGATGCCCGCTGCCAAGCACCGCGCGGCGACCATCGAGCACCGCGCGCAGAGCTGCGAGCGCTTCCGCAGGATGCCCCGTGCGATAGTAGATGCCCGCAAGATTCTGCCGCGAGCGCAGCGTGTCCGGGTGATTTGCACCCAGCGTGCGCTCCTGCGTTGCGAGCACTTTCTGGGCGATTTCACGAGCTTCATCAAAACGGCCTTGTGCTGCGAGGAATCCGCCCAAATTGTTCAGGATGAGCAGCGTGTTGGGGTGCTCGTCGCCCAGACGCTCACGCAGCGCTTCGTATGCACTGCGCAGTTGCTTCTCGGCCTCTTCAAACTTTCCGGCTTCGCGCAGCAAGTCGCCGAGATTGTTGTGCGCTCGGATCGCAGCCTCGCCGTTTGGCGCGACGCGATCGTAGATTGCGAGCGCCTGTCGAAGATAGTTTTCAGCCTCCTTCGGTTCGTCGCGTCGTCGCGTCAACCCGCCCATGTACTCTAGGATGGTTGCGGTGGCGAGGTTGTCGTCGCCCAGATTGGTACGCGCGTCGGCAAGAGCTGATGTCAGCGATTGCTCGGCTTGCTCCAGTTGACCGAGTTCGTATTGCATTCGACCCAGTTCCGCGCGAACGCCCAACGTGAGTTCATGGTTGGCGCCGTAAATCTCCGTCATGCCCGTGAGCGTTTCCTGCCATTGGGAAAGGCTTAACTGGGGATTCTCGCCGCCGGTAGCCGCCGCCAGTTCGCGCATTGCGGCGAGCGTCTCCGCGTCGTCACGACCCAACTCACCTCTGAAGAGTTCAACGGAACGTTGCAACATCTCGGTGCCGAGGTCGGCGTATCCCAGGCTGGCGCAGGTCGTACCCAGGGAGTGATAGAGTTTCGCTCGCACGATCGGCTGGTCCGCGAAGCCGGTGTCGATGGCGACCTTCGCGGGCATCAGGATGCCGTCGTGGAGAATTTGCATCGCGACGTTCGTGGGGTTGGCAGCCTGCGCGACGCGATCAAATTGTGCCAGGTCATCTGCTACGCGATCCGCATCCAGATCAAGTCCCCGCAGCCCCGTTTCGATCTCGCCGCGCATCCCGCTGAGCAGCTGCTTTCCAAGCACCATCGGATCAAGTTTGCTCAGGATGTCGGCTTGAAAGTCCGCAACCGTTCGCACCTGCTGTTCGCGCGCCTCCGCTACGCTGCGCGCTTCTTCCGCCTCCGCGCGGCGATGGTCGGCCTTGATCAAACCGTACGATGTACCCACCAGCGCGACGATCAACATCACAAACGTCGCCACCAGACCACCCACCAGGCCCTTGTTGCGGCGTGCGAACTTGCCCAACTGATACAGCGTGCTCGCGGGTCGCGCTTCGATCGGTTCATTCGCGAGGTGGCGGCGAAGGTCGGCGGCAAACTCAGCTGCCGAGGCGTAGCGCCGCTCGCGATCTTTGGCCATCGCCTTCGCGATCATGGTCTCCACGTCGCCGCGCAAGTGCTTTTCAATTGCGCCGGCGCGCGTGGGCTCCTGCTCGCGAATGATCCGCGCGGCTTCAGTCATGTGCAGCCCGATCAAGTCGAGCGGGCGTTTGCCAACGACAAGCTGATAAAGAATGACGCCAAGCGCGTACACGTCGCAGCGCGTGTCGATGTCGTCCGAGTTGCCTGCGACCTGTTCGGGGCACATGTAGGCGAGCGTGCCCACAAGTTGTCCCACTTCCGTTCGCAGCGTCACCAGTTGCTGTTCTGCGTCGGTGACGCGCGCAATGCCGAAGTCGAGCACCTTGGGCTGACCGATCGCATCCGCCACCAGGTTGCTCGCCGACGTGCCGGTTGGGGTACGCAGCGTCGTGTCGTCGCGCCGCTCCACCAGGATGTTGCTCGGCTTGAGGTCGCGATGAATGACGCCGCGTTGATGGGCGTGCTGCACCGCATCGCAGACCCGGGCGAGCAGTTCGATGCGCTGGCGAATGTCGAGCTGTTGAGTTTTCGCATGTTCGTCGAGCGGGGCGCCATCGATGTACTCCATCACGAAGAACGGTTGGCGACCTTGCGGCGATTCGGCGATACCGGCTTCGTGAATGTGCGCGATGCCGGGATGCTGAAGCTGGCCCAGAACGTGCGCTTCGTGCTGAAAGCGTTTGAGCATGCTCCGGCCGAACATGCCCGGGCGGAGGATCTTGAGCGCGACTCTGCGGCGCGGCGATTCCTGCTCGGCTTCGTAGATGATGCCCATACCGCCCTCGCCGATCTTGCGAATGATGCGATATGGGCCGATCCGTTCCGGTGTTGCTTCCCGTTGCTCGGTTGCTTCGTCGCCCGCCGCCACGAATTCGGCGACGATGCGGCCCGATTCACCCGCGGCTACGAACGGATCGGCAGCGCCGTCGAGTCGCAACATCGATTCCACCTTGGTGCGCAGCTCGGCGTCGTCACCGCAGCGATCCGCCAGCACTTCGTCTCGGCGTTCCGGCGGCAGGTCGCAAACCTCGTCAAAGATATCCATCGCGCGGCGATGACGATCGGCCGGGTTCATGCCACACCCTCGTCGCGCAGCTCGGCGATCAGCCAAGCCCGCACCCGTCGCCATTCTTTTTCCACGGTGGAGGTCGAAACTTCGAGAATGCTCGCGACCTCCTCATTGGTCATTCCGCCGAAGAAGCGCAGCTCCACAAGCCGGGCTTGGCGTGCGTCGAGTTCGCCGAGCCTGTTCAGCGCTTCTTCGAGCGCGAGCAGGTCGATGGCGCTGTTATTCGACGGCGTGAGTAGTGCCGTCACCGCGGCTTCGCGTTCGTTGCGAGCGCGCTGGGCGGCTGCTCGGCGTTGGGCGTGGTTGACGAGGATCTGTCGCATCGCGGTGGCGGCGACGGCGCAGAAGTGCGCGCGGTTCTGCCAATTCGCGTCCGGCGCGCGCACGAGTCGCAGGTACGCCTCGTGTACCAGCGCCGTCGGTTGCAGTGTGTGATTGGCGGGTTGGCCGCGGAAGTACGCGCCCGCACGTGCCCGCAACTCGGCGTACACCATAGGCAACAGGGCATCGGCAGCGGCGGGGTCGCCGCCCGATATGCGCGCGAGCAACTGCGTTGCTTCAGCCGCCGTCGCGTCGATGTGGTTCTCCGAGGCCCCTGCGGACATGCCATCAGTATACCGTCCCGCGAACGCCGCTGTAACTGCCTTGTTTGCCTATGGTTACGCCCCTGACGCGTTTTTCGAGAAATCTTTTTACGGGTTGGGGCGGTTGCGCCTGTTTTCGGGAGTGAGGGAGCGGTTTGGCTCGATTTCAAAAACTGGGCCGAGGAGCCCGGCGAGCGGACCGTCTGACACTCGAACCAGGAAAGGGAGTTTTTCCAATGCGGGCAAGCAAATTGACAACGTTGTGTGTGATGTGTTGTGGGTTCGTCGGGGTGGCCGAGTTGGCGCCGGCTGCTCCGATTCAATACGCGTTCGAAGGCGTGGTCTCGGGCGAGATCGATTCCGTTTCATTCACCAATGAAGCGTTCATCGCGACTGCGTTCGCCGACACCGACGACATCAGCCCGTTCAGCGATGGTGTGTCCGTTCTCAATCTGGCGGCGACGTTTGAATTTCCCAATCTCAACGGCGGCACGCTGTTGACCGTTACCGATCCAACGACGACCAATTTGAACACGACGTGGGGCGTGGTGACATTGGGCAACGATCGCCTGCAAACGGACGGCGTCTTGCTGTTCGATTCGTCGCTGTCTTCGTGGGACATGGTTTCCGATCACGCGCCGCTTTCGATCAGCGATGGCGTTTTCCAAACCACGTCGCGCTGGCACACTACCGGCGGCGATCTCAGGTTTGTGGATGACTTCGCCGCGAACGTGAGTTTCCAAGCCGCGGTCATCCCCGAACCGGCGACGCTCGCGCTGCTCATGCTGGGCGGTGTCACGATCGTCCGCCGCGCCGCACGTCGCAATTGAATTCCGGATCGTAACTTGGTGAGTCTCTCTCTCGACCCTAGGAGGAAAAGGAAATGAAACGCATGAATTGTCTTGCAATCAGACTATCCGCGCTCGGGCTCGTGGTGCCGATCTTCGTGATCGGCGCGCCCAGGCTCGCGAGTGCCGGCATCGTTGAATCCGGCGACGTCGTCGATTCGGGCGGCAACAAGACCGTCGGAGAAACCGGCGTGGGGAGTCTGACCGTCAATGATGGAACCGCCAACGCGCTGCCCGGGCTGCTGCACTTTGGCAACCAGAGCGGGAGCATGGGCACGGGCCTGGTGAGCGGTGCAGGTTCGGAACTTGCGATCAACGGCATCCTGCGTGTCGGTATTGCCGGTGATGGGGAATTCACGATCTCATCCGGCGGTAAAGCCAGCACAACCGGCACCGTGAACATCGGACAGAACCCCGGCGGAACCGGCCAGATGCTCGTCACGGGTTCAGGTTCATCGTTCGCCGGTGGCGGCGATCGTTTCTACGTCGGCGGCGATGGGACCGGTACGCTCACGGTTGAGGACAACGCCTCAATACTCGCGCTGAGCCAATCCGCGAACGAACCGATCTTCTACATCGGCAGCAACGCCTCCGGCTACGGTACCGTCAACGTTCGCAGCGGCGCGGTGCTCGACACGACCACGCTGCACAGCAGCAATTCGTTGCTGCTCATGGGCCAGGACGGGTCGGGCGAACTCAACATTGAGAACGGCGGCAGCGTGCTGGCTGAGCGCATCCGCATCAACCTCACCGGGTCGGGCCAGACCAGTACGATCAATGTCACCGGCAGCGGTTCAAACCTGTCCATCGCGAACTACATACGCGTGGCTGCGGGTGCGGGTTCCACCGCCACGGTGAATGTTTCGGACTACGCCACAGTTACGAACCAGACGAGTATTTGGGTTGGCGACACCGTCGGTGACAGCGGCGCGCTGAACATATCCGATCACGGCAGCGTCATTGCCAACGAGGATTTCTTCGTCGGGCAGTTTGGAAACGGAACACTCTCGATTACCGATGGAGGCTCGCTAGAAGTAGCCGACGACGCGTACATCGCCTGGGACGATGGCGTCGCGGTGGTCGACGTCTTGGGTGCGGGCTCGACCATGTCCGCCGTCGATCGCTTCCTCGTCGGTTGGGGAAGCCCGGGGGCGCCGGCAACGGCTACGTTGAACGTCGGTCGCGGCGGTGTTGTCAGTGCGCCGGCCAACGCGCCCAGCGCCGGCAGCGGATTCGGACTGGCCATAGCAGCCGATGACGTGGCGATGTTGCAGTTCACCATCGGCGACGACGGAAGCGGCACGGTCGATTCCGGACACGTCAACGCCGGCGCGTTTTTCTTCGGGCCCGGCACGGCGATTCTCGATCTCGTTGTCGATTCTGGCGTTACGTTGGCGATGAACGACAAGTTCACGCTCGTCGACTACACGCGTTGGGATAACAACTACTTCGCAAACATCGTTGACGACGCGATTCTCACGTCCGGGGGTTATACGTTTCTGATCAACTACAACGACGACCTCGGCGGCGGAAATCTTGCGCTCACCGCCACGGTTGTTCCGGAACCGGGGACGCTGGCGTTGGTGATACTGGGCGGTATCGCAGTAGTTCGTCGTCGTTCTTGCCAGAGGAAAGGATCGTATCATGCGTAGAGCAACGAAAATGATGGTCATGTTCATTGCGGTGGTCAGTTGTGCGATCAGCGGTCAGGTATGGGGCGCCACGATCACGTACGACTTCGCCAACCTGCCTTCGGGTACCGCGGCTTCGCAGGCCACGCGAACGTTTACGAACGGCACGCTTTCGCTGACCGTTTCGGCGTTCGGTCAGGACGAGGACGCGCTGCCCAATCCGACGGAAACGGAAGCCGTGTCCTACGTCGCCGGCGCCGGACTCGGCGTACGCGACGTCACCGACCTGCTGGTCAGCGACATCGACGCGATCGACGGCAATCGCGGCAATGAAGAACTGGTCTTTACGTTTGACCGTGACGTACTCTTCAAAGAAATCACCTTCACGGACGCGAGCAATCAGAGCTTCTCCGGCGAAGTGTTCTTCCTCTTGAACGAGGGCGCCTTCGGCGATTTCCAGACCAGCGGCAATAACATCGCATTCTTCAACGGACTGGCCAATGGCGGCGCGGGCAATAGCAACTCGCAGGGTCTGCCGAGTTACGTCTTCCCCGCGAACAAAGCCGGTCCCAAGGACCTCATCAAGGTTTACGTCCAGGACGCCAACAGCGGCGTGTACGTCTCGTCGCTGACGGTGGAGGAAGTGTTCGTGCCCGAACCGTGTTCGCTCGCCCTGTTGAGCATCGGCGGGCTGGCGATCCGGCGACGGACCGGCCGTTGACGCTGCGGGCAAATTGGCAATCCGCCAGGGAGCTAGCAGGCATCGTCCCCGGCCGGGGGCGACATGAGAGAGAGCCGGCACGTGGCGAGGGGTCTATCAAAACCCCTCGCCATTGCTTTGCGCTCAGGTCGTTGGCCCAAGGATCGGCGGGTGGAATGAGAGAATTTCCCGGAGTTGATTACGGACGGGAGCCGCGCGGACTGTTTACGGGGGTGAAAGCAAAGGGATTCGGGTCCCTGCTCGTAAGACGGTGAACAGGACTGGAAAGGGAATGATATGCGAGGCTTGACCGGCTTCAATCGGATCATCTTGGCGATCGTGGCAGCGGCGTGCGTGATGGGCATCGCAAGGCAAGCGCGAGCGACTGCGGGTACCGCGGTGTCGTATAGCGGATTGCCTGGTTCGGCGCTTGGAACCAGTTTCGATGCGTACGGCAATATCACGAGTTTCTCGGTCTCAGTCGACTTCGACAATCTGGGCAACTTTGTTTACGCGTCGGATCTGCTGATCGGCATCGTCGCGCCCAACGGAAACCGCGTTGAATTCGGCGGCGCGGGTGCGACATTTGGATATCCCAGTGCCGGCGAGTTCCCCGGCAATTGGAACACCGAAAACAACGGAACGTTCACGCATGGGCCCGTCAACATCAGCGCGTACGGTTTGGGCGGCGAGGGAACCTACTTCGTGTACGCCGCCAACGGCTGGGCACCGTCTCCCGGTGCATCCTGGTTTGGGGCGATCACATTTCAAGGCGTCAACGCATTCGTGGACAATGACAATGACGGCGTGTACGACCATCTCGACAACTGTCCGAACACCGCCAACGCCAACCAAGCCGACGCGGACAACGACGACGTCGGCGACGTCTGCGATCGCTGTCAGGGATTCGACGATTCGGCTGACAGCGACGGTGACGGATGGGCTGACGCGTGCGATCTTTGCGATGGGGCAGGAAGTTGTGACTGGGTGCTGGGCACGGATTGGAATGCGCCCGTTGGTGGAATCGCAACCGGCACGTTGTGCACGACGCAGGTCACGGTCACGCCGATCCTCGGGAATCCGAGCACCGGTAACTTCTCGGGATCCAATTACGCAGAAGCGCCGCTGTCTTCGGCGCAGGAGGATATCGGTTACGGTGCGGCGACGGAATGGACCGCAACGTTTGATCCGCCAGTTACCGATCTGCTGGTGTACACGTATTACTGGCGCGCGGCGGGCAGCGGCGGCGGTCCTTCGCCCGCGACGTACACCTTCGATCAGCCGTTTGTCATTGTCTCCGGCTTGACCGGAGCACAGGAGACGACCGACCAGCAAACGCTCGTCGCGGCGAGCGGCGCGTTTCATAGTGGTATTCTCAAGTTTGCCGGGCCGGTCGCATCCCTTTCGCTCACCACGAGCGCGACCGACACAGGCGCGGGGCAGGGCGTGACCTTCGGTATGCTCGTGCCTGACTCCGATGACGACAGCGACGGCGTCCCGGATGCCTGCGACCAGTGTCCGGGTATCGCCGACGGTGCAGATTCGGACAGCGACGGCACACCGGATAACTGCGACAACTGTCCCGCGCTGGCCAATGCGGACCAAGCCGACTGCGACGGCGATGGCATTGGCGATGCCTGCGTGATTGCCGATTGCACGGGCAGTGCCCTGTGCATGGATTGCAACAACAACGGAATCCCCGACGGTTGCCCGAACGAAACGCTGCCGCACATCACGGGAAGCTTCTCCAATGAACGCAACGTGATCGGAACCGCCCAAGTCGCACGATCCGTTTTCGCCGTCGACGTCGATGGCGACGGCGACGACGATGCGTTGAGTGCTGAGGATCTGGTGGGTGAAATCAATTGGTGGGAAAACCTTAATGGCGACGGGTCAGGCTGGGCAAAGCACACCGTGGGAAGCAACTTTCCTAATGCGTCCTCGGTCTACGCAGCCGACATCGACAGCGATGGCGTCATCGATGTGCTTGGCGCGTCATACAACGACAATGAGATAGCCTGGTGGGATAACACAGAGGGAGACGGCAGTTCCTGGACCAAGCACGTCGTCGATACGACGTTCGGTGGTGCATTCTCAGTCTTCGCCACGGACGTGAACGGCGACGGCAGAATCGACGTCGTGGGCGCAGGCTACGGCAGTAGACAAATCGCCTGGTGGGAGAGTACTTCGGGAGATGGAACGGCGTGGACCAAACGCACGATCGACGCCAATTTCGCGTACCCGACCAAAGTACACAGCGCCGACGTAGACGGCGACGGCGATATGGATGTCCTGGCTTCGTCGTACGATGCCTCGCAGATTGCGTGGTGGGAAAACGAGAATTCGGACGGGAGCGCTTGGCAAAAGCACGTCATCGCCAGCGGGTTCGGCAAGGTGCAGGATGTCTATGTGGCGGATATGGACGGAGACGGTTATCTCGATGTCGTTGGCGCGTCATCGGACTTGAGGGACATCGCGTGGTGGCGGAACGCAAACGGTGATGGCTCCGTTTGGCAAAAAACAACCATTGCCGACAACTTCAATGGGGTATCCGCAGTCGTCGCGGCGGATTTCGACCACGACGGCGATATTGACGTCGCAGGTTCCGCGCTCGGCGCGGGTGACATTGCCTGGTGGGAGAACACTGCCGGTGACGGAAGTCAGTGGTCCGAGCGGACCGTCGATGGCGACTTCGGCGCTGCCGACAATGTCGCCATTGGTGATTTCAACGGTGACGGTTTGCTCGACCTCATCGGCGGAGCTGCCAGCATCAATCAGATCGCGTGGTGGAAGAACACCGCCGGTCACTACGCGATCGACTCCACGTTGACCGCACCGAATGGATGGCTTGGCGGTGAGACGCACGACCTGTTCCAGGTGGGGCTCACGCATCGGGGGCACGCCGGTGATCCCGACATCGAACTTGCGAATCTCACGCTGCAATTTGAGAGTACGGCTGGAACCCCCATGACCACGTCGCAAGCGGAGGCGATTTTCGACAGTCTGTCGCTCTACCTGGACGATGGCTCGGGCGATTTCGATCCGGGATTGGATGCACTGGTGACGACCGTGGACACGCTGAATCTCGTTGACGGGCTGCAGACCATCGCGACGACGCCCGGTGACCCGCTGGCTGCGGTGGAATACGGCACTACCAAGACGTACTTCCTGACTGCGACAGCTCAAGTAGGCTTGGATTCTGCCGCATTCGCCATCGTCACGCACGTCGCGGACGCCGCGACTGCCGTCGACAGCATCACTGGGTGCGCGCTCCTGGGCGGTGCCTCCGGCGCTGACGCCTCCGCCCATGTCGCGTCGCTCGCCAATGATTGCAACACGAACGGAATCCCCGATGTGCTCGACCTCTACACCAACGAGAGCATGGATTGCAATTCGAATAGCGTGCCCGACGAGTGCGACGTGACATCCGGCGTCGATGCGGACAGCGATGCCGACGGCGTCATCGACAGTTGCGACGTGTGCATGGGCTTCGACGACAATCTCGATGCCGATGGCGACGGTGTAGCCGACGGCTGTGATCCTGAGGTCGCTGTATTCATCGACTTCGACCAGCCCCACAACCCCGGAGAGACTTACTTCGAAGATGGCATGGTGGTCACCCGACCGTACGGCGTTCCCCATGAGTACTTCACGACGATTTCCGGTCCACCGACCCTGCTGTTCTCGTCGGGTGGCCTGACGATGTCCGCCTCGCCTCGCCGGCCTTTCAGCTTGGGGCAGATGCTGGCTGTCCCGTATCCCCCGGGTGTTGCTGATTCCGCGTGGCGCGTGATCGGGACGTTGCCAAATGGTGGAACGTACACCGAAGACATTACGATCAGCATCGATACCTACTATGTCACATTTACGAACTTCCCCGAATTGGTGGCGGTGACGGTTCAGCCACTTGATGAAAACCCCTACGCCATCTGGGGTGAAATCCAGTTGACCCTGTCCGAAAGCACATGTGCGAGCGATGCCGACGGCGACGGCGTGTGCGATGGCGGTGACGCGTGCCCCGGCTTCGACGATGCCGCGGACGCGGACTTCGACGGAATCGCCAACGGCTGCGATCCCTGCGCCGGCGGCGCGGGCACGGGCGACGCGAACGCGGACGAGCAAGTGAACGCATTCGACTACCCGGGCATGAACGCATGCATGACCGGCCCGGACGGCGGCGAGTCAACCGGGTGCGAATGCTACAACTTCGATGGCGATGGAGACGTTGATCTGCTCGACTACGCCGACTTCCAGGTCATGCACACCGGGCCTTAGGCAGAAAGCGATAGCGATTGGCAACCTTCCCTCTTTCTCTTTCCTTGCGGAACGGGCCGCGTCGGCTTCCGGCGCGGCCCGTGTCGTTTGTCGACGGTTAATCCAATCGGTGATGGAGCGGGTCCACACGCTCAGGTCCTCGCAGCGTAGCGGCGACAAGCGCATCGCAGCCAACGAATTCGGAATCAGTCTCCGCACGCCGTCCGGACGCATCCTGGGTAACGCATTTCCCAATATCGAACTCGTCGATCGCCGGCGGCGATGGGTGTGCGAGCAAACGCAGCGGGGCGGTCAATGTTTGCTCCCACTGCCAGGCAGAGCTTGGCGGCGCCACCCGGTTTGCCTTGTATCCGAGGCTGATTCAGGTAGGATGCCGACGATCAATGTGCGTGGGACGCGCGTCCGATGCACTACACACTTGCTCAAGCTATTCCGCTTCACTGATCCGAGGCGCGAGACGCCCAATGAGGATCGTGCCACCTGGCACGGACGTGTGCGGAACCGATGCCTCAAACCGATACAGAATGGTCGTCGCCATCGAGGGTGGCGAATCTGCTCCGCGAAGCGCAGTCGCGCATTCACACGCATCAAGCGCAACAACGCGGCCACGGTAAGGGATTCGTCGCGAGCGACTTCACGCGGGTGCATGCGGCGCTGGTGCGCATTGAGGAAGAGCAGTTGGCGCGCGGCCCGTTGTTTTGCGAGTGGGGAAGTGGGTTTGGCGTGGTCGCGATGCTGGCTGCGCTGTTGGGGTTTGAGGCGTACGGGATCGAAGTTCAGCCGGAATTGGTGGAGGCGGCTGAGGATTTGGTGGAATGGCTCGGATGCGACGTGCAGTTCGCGTGCGGTTCGTTCGTGCCTGCGGACGACGACGATTTGGTCGGGACGGCGGAGCATTCCTGGTGGCACGCGTCGGACGGCAGCGCATACGATGACCTCGACATTGAGCCCGCCGCGTTCGACGTGTTCTTTGCGTACCCCTGGCCCGGAGAGGATGGCCTCTTTGACACGCTCTTCATGCGCCACGCGTCAATCGGGGCGTTGCTGCTGACCTACCATGATGGCACGGGCGTGCTCGTGCAGCGCAAGGACAGCGCTACGGGCGTACCAGCCGTGGTTGGTTGGTACTGACCCGCGGCGATCGCGTTTCCCGGCCTATCTGAACCGGTTGACCCCCGCAACGATTTGCCAATACAGGCCTTTCGCACAACAATACGGGGCTGGGACGGAGTCAGGATATCCGCATGGTGGCGGATCCCGCGGCAGATTAGTCGATCGGTTCGAAAGGACGGTAAATGGGATTGCTCGAAGGTCGAAAGGGATTGGTTGTCGGTATCGCGAACGAGCGGAGCATCGCGTGGAGCATCGCGAAGCTGCTCGTCGAAGCCGGCGCGACCTGCGCGTTCACACACCTCCCGGGCGAGAAGATGGAACGTCGCGCCCGCAAAGCCATCGAATCCATCGGCATCACCGACCCGTGGCTCATGCCCTGCAATGCGGCAGACGATGCCGACCTGGACACCGTCTTCGCCAAGCTCAAGGGCGATTTCGACACGATCGATTTTCTGGTGCATTCGATTGCCTTCGCCGATCGCGAGTACCTTCAGATCGGCAACTTCACGCAGACCCCGCGCCAGGTCTTCACGCAGGCGCTGGACATCAGTGCGTACACGCTGGTCGCGATGTCCAAACGTGCGGCTGAAATGATGCCGAACGGCGGCTCGATCATCGCGATGACCTACTACGGTTCGGACAAGGTCGTCCCCGGGTACAACGTGATGGGCGTCGCGAAGGCGGCGCTCGAAGCTTGCACACGTTACCTGGCGTTCGAGTTGGGCGAGAAGGGCATTCGCGTGAACACCATCAGTGCCGGTCCGGTGAAGACGCTCAGCGCAATGGCGGTCGGCGGCATTGACGACATGTTTGATCACGTGGAACGCAAAGCTCCGCTCCGCCGCAACATCGACGGCGACGACGTGGGCAAGACCGCAGTCTACCTGCTGAGCGATCTGTCGAGCGGGGTCACCGGCGAAAACATCTTCGTGGATAGCGGGTATAACACGGTCGGGCTGTAGTCCTCACCATTCCTCATGTTCTTGTTCTCTCGGCTGGGCGCCAGGTAACGCGGTGACGGTGGTCGCCGCTGTGATATGAGGGCGCGCACATGGATCGAACATTGAACCGTCGCGGCTTCCTTGGACTGGCATCTTCAGCAACCTGCAGCGCGGCTGGTGCGATCGCGCTGGCGAACGCGTATCCGCGACCTGCAATCGCCGATGAGGCGCGAGCGCCGTCAAGTGCAGCGGGCGTCGTACCGTTCGGTTTTCCGAGACAGGATTTGAACGCGGTGCGTGAGGTGGTGGGGGCGTCGCACACACAGCTTGAGCGTGTCAAAGTGTTGGTTACTCAGCGACCCGCATTGGCAAAGGCCTCCTGGGATTGGGGGTTTGGTGATTGGGAGAGTGCGTTGGGCGCGGCATCGCACACGGGGCGTCGCGATATCGCTGAATTGCTAATCGAGCACGGGGCGCGGCCGGACATCTTCACCCACGCGATGCTGGGCGACGTCGCGACGGTGCGCGGGATGGTCGAAGCGCTGCCTGGAATTCAGCGCACGCCCGGCCCGCACGGAATCACGCTGCTTCAGCATGCCCACAACCGCTTGCGTCAGGACTTGACCGATTCAGATAAGCGGCGCGTGACCGCGGTCGCGGACTACTTGGAATCGCTCGGCGACGCAGACCAGACGCCAACAGGCGGTGACCTTACAGATGCCGAAAAGCAAATCTACTTCGGCAACTATGCCTACGGTGGGGGCGCGGACGAAGTGCTGGTGGTGTCGCAACATCAACGTGGCTGGCTCACCATTTCGCGGACGGACGAGAGCCCGCGGAGGCTATACCGCGTGGAGCCGCACGCGTTCGCGCCGGCTGGTGCTCCGTCCGTGCGCATTCGCTTCGACGTGACCAATGATCAAGCGACGACGGTTACCGTGCATGATCCGGAACCGATCGTCAAAGGTGTGCGCGCGTGAGTCGCGTACGCGCGGCGCGTCATTGGCCGTAGAACGCACCGGCGATCTGCTGATGGACGCTGAGCGGGGCGCGGACGATCAGGTTGTTTCGCCAAACGCGGACCGACCAGCCATTGTCGTCCGCGGCCCATTCGTTGGTCATCATCAAGTGTTGAATCAACTCCTCGACCTCCGCGCGGCGCACCTCAGGCAATTCGTACGTGTCGATTTCACCGCGTCCGGGGCTACCGGCTACGACTGACGCGGCACAATTTGGCGCAAATTCGTCCTGCGCCCAGATCAGGTCGGTCACGTCATACACACGCGTGTAGAGCTTTCGTTCGAAGTATTCGCTTGTTGAGAATTTGATGGTGTTGCCGTACGCGCGGAAGCCGACCTCAACTTCGGTCGAGAGCTGATCACAAAGTTCGCGGAGGATTTCGTGGACGGTGGCGTCGCGCATTTCCAGCGACACCGGTGTTTCGCGGTCGATCGCCTGCCGGTCGAGCATTTGCCACATCACGATGACGTTGATCGGTCCCTGATCGCGCAGCCAGTCGAGGACGGTCTCCAGCGGTTCGTCGACCCACTTGATTTGTTCGATGCGTTCGTTCATAACGCGAATGGCGGCGATATCGTCGGCATTTGCTTCTTTCGGCGATGCCTTGGAGCGATCGGTCGTGGATGACGCATTCGATTGCGCGTGGGCCGCATCTTTTTCGCCGGATTGAACGGCTGGTTTGCGATCGGTCGGCTTTGCCGTGTCGCGAACCTGCGCCAACAAGGGCGTTGCCGCGAACACAAACGCGATAACGGTAACAGTCTGCCGGGTCATGCGACGCGTCATGGTCTGTCCTCCGATCGAGTGTGTGGATTCATGTGTGTGTCAGGCAATACTCCAATACCGCTGTCGGAGAAGGGGGCACACACCTGCCCTAATCATAGTCATGTTGTGAGGCGAATGTCTTACACGGAATGCGGGATTCTTGGGGGTACGAGGCACGAATCACCGGGCTGGGACTCGCGCCTCCCCTAGATGGGTGGCGTTCCGAGTGACCGGGCCGTGATCGGTCTCGGTGCGTGGTGCGGGAAGATGTCGTTGAAGCGATCGCCCACGAGTGAAAGATCTTCGGCGCGCGGTTCCGCGGCTTCGATGCTGAGTCGCGACGTGGGAACGAGCTGCGCGGCGCGATTGCCCAGGGCGGCGGCGAAACGCGCGCCCATGTCGTAGCGACTCAGACGTTCGGGGCCCGCCACATGGATGAGTCCGGTTATCTCGCTGGTTGCGAGCGCGATGACGGCTTGGGCGGCGTCGGTCAGCGCGATCGGCGTGCGGTATTCGTCGGTGAAGAGGTTGAGCGGTTCGCCGGCGCGCATGGCTGCGACCTGTTTGATGAAGGTGGTGTCGCGCTGGGTGGCAGGGAAGCCGTACATCAGCGGCAAGCGCACGGCGATTACGCCGGGCAGATCGCGGACAGCCTGCTCCGCGGCTGCCTTGGATTTTCCATATTGGCTGAGTGGCGCGGGCGCGTCGTCTTCATCGTACGGTGCGTTCTCGCCGGAGAAGACCATGTCCGTAGAGGAAAATACCACGCGCGCGCCGAGCTTGCCGGCGCACTCCGCGATCATGCGCGTGGCATCCGTGTTCACGGCCGTTGCGCGCTGGGGATCGCGCCACGCGTCACCCACTGCCGTGACCCCGCCAAGGTGCAGCACGTGCGTCGGTCGAAATTCGTCGATGGCCGCAGCCAGCGCGATATGGTTGGCAAGGTCGATCGCAGCAGCATCAACACCTGGAAGGGAGTGTCCACCGGGCCGCGTCAATGCAAGCACCGCAGCAGTAGGCGAATGCTCGCGAAGAGCGCGCAACACATGCCCGCCCAACTGACCAGCCGCTCCGGTAATCAACCACCGATTGCGATTCATCGATCTGCGCACTCACGAGCAACCTAGCTTTCACGCGCGGTATTAGAGTCGACACGAGCATGCAGTCAAGGCGTATGCGCTGCGCCTAATGCTCGCGCCACCTGGCGGCTTGGGTGGCGTGTCCTGCGTCGGGCTCGGCTGCATGCCATGCGGTGTAAAGGTCAGCCAGTGCGTCTTCCACGTTCTGCGTGCGCGTATTTTCTTCGCCGAGTGTTGCGACCAGCGCGGTGTGGGCTTCGAGCAGTGCAGCCTCAGCCTCAGCGTACCGATCGAGTGCTACTTGCGATCGCGCCAGGCCGATGAGGTACGTCGCATTCGTCACGCTCGCGTCGGGCGTGAGCGCGCGGGAGCGATCCACGCACTCGGCAGCCATGGCGTGTGCTTCGGCTGTCTTGCCCAGGTTCAGAAGCGTGTCCGCCAACAGGTGCATGGTGTCGATGGTGTCGGAGTGATCCGAGCCGAGGATGTTGCGCTGAAGCGTGAGAACTTCGCGCAGTTCCTTCACGGCATCCGCGTGCTTGCCCTGACTCGCAATGAACGCCGCCAACTTGCCGCGCGAGCGCAGCGTGTCCGGATGCCCCGGCCCGAGCACTTCACTGCGCGCCGCCAGACAGCGGCGAAGCATCGCCTCGGCTTCGGGGTCGTTCAGGTCTACGAGTAAGCCAGCCAGGCTCGCCATCGTACTGAGCGTACTCGGGTGATCTTCACCTTTGGTCTCAAGCAGGCCTGCGAGCGATTCCTCAAGATAGGGACGTGCTTCCTGCAACTTGCCCTCTTCCACGAGGATGAGCCCATAGTTTGTGAGCGTGTTGCGATATGCCGGGTGATCTTCTCCGAGCAAGCGCCGCCGCCGGTCGAGCAGTTCGCGCCAGGCAGCCTCCGCGCCGGCAACGTCGCCGCGGATCGCACGAATAACACCGACGTTGTTGAGCGAAATCAGCGTGCTGAGATCGTCATCGCCCAGCACACGGCGACGGGCGTCAAGCGTTTCCTGCCAGATTGTGGCGGCTTCATCGAGACGACCGAGGTAGCGCAGCGCACCGCCCAGACTGTTCTTGGTGCTCAAGGTGTCGGGATGATCGGGGCCGAGCGTTCGCGCGCGACGATTGTACGTGTCCAGTAGACATTCGTATGCCGCTTCGTATTCGCCAAGGAACCCGAGCAGCAGTCCCATCGTGTGCGACGAGGTCAGCGTGTCCGCATGGTCCGGGCCGAGTTGCGTTCGGCGGATCGCGAGCGCATCCGCGAGCACCGGTTCCGCGCGATCGGGCAAGCCCAGCGAATTCATGGTGTCCGCGAGCGTTTGCAGCAGGCGCGCACGCAGCAGCGGCTGGTCTGCGAAACGTTCGTCGATCGAAACGCGAAAGCGATCGAGCACGCTTTCTTCGACGACCGATAGCGCGACGGATGGGAAGTTCACCTCGGCGAGCAGGTTCTCTGCCTCGTCTTTTGCGAGTACATCCGGCGCGAGCTTGTCGATCAATGTCGCGTGGATGCGCTCACCCATGGCTGCGATATCCATCTCGCTGAGTTGCGATTGCTGAAACTTCGTGATGCGTTCCAACTCTTGCTCGCGCGTCTCGGCTGCCTGGCGCGCGCGATCCGCGACGAAGGCCATGCGCGACGTCACCAATATTGCCGCGACAAGGATGAGCACGATCAACGCGCTGCTTGTCACCAGTGCGCGGTGCCGCTGCGCGAATTTCCGCGCCTGATAGACGACGGTTGGAGGACGGGCTTGGATCGGTTCGTTGGCGAGGTAACGGCGGATGTCGGCAGCCAGTTCCGACGC
The DNA here is from genome assembly GCA_020639095.1 of Phycisphaerales bacterium. GTDB lineage: Bacteria > Planctomycetota > Phycisphaerae > UBA1845 > UBA1845 > JACKHG01. The sequence goes on from JACKHH010000010.1 coordinate 35,018, forward strand.
GCCGGGATAACGCCGATCGCGGTCCTTGTCGATCGCCGTCATGATGATCAATTCAAGATCGCCGGGAATCTCGCGGAGCAGCGCGCCGGGGCGTGCGGGCCGCTCGTGTTGAATAACCCGAACAGCCTCAGGGATCGACGTCTTCGACAGATCGTGCGGCAGCTTTCCGGTGACGAGTTCGTAGAGCATGACGCCCAGCGAATAGACGTCGCAGCGCGTGTCCACGTCACCTTCGGCGCACTGTTCGGGACTCATGTAGTTGAGCGTGCCGATGAGCCGGGTGCGTTCGGTGTCGATGGTGATCGGTGTTTCAACGGGCCCGAGCGAACGCGCGATACCGAAGTCGATGATCTTGATCTGCTCCGAGTGATCGACCAGAACGTTCGACGGTTTGAGATCGCGATGGATCACCCCGGCATTGTGGCCGCAGCGCACCGCATCGCAAACGGCAACGAACATCGTCAGCCGCTGGCGCAGATTCATCTCGAAACGGGCTGCGTGCCTGGTGATGGGCAGCGCGTCGTCGACGAGTTCCATTGAGAAAAATGGTACTGGGCGACCCGCGTCGTCGTTGATCGTACCGGCTTCGTAGATTTGGGCGATGCCGGGATGCTTAAGTCGAGCGAGTATCTCCGTCTCAAAGCGAAACCGCTGGAGCGCCGACGTCTCCGCGAGCGAGCGATGCATGACCTTGAACGCCACCAACCGCTTGGGGTGTTCCTGCTCGGCTTCGTAAACGCTCGCCATGCCGCCAACGCCCAACGTGCGGATGACGCGATAGCCTTCAACGTCGAGCACGGGCGTCGCAAGGCGGTTCGCGATCACGCGATGATCCGTGTCGATGGCGGGCGCTTCGAGGAAATCGGTCGCGCGTTCAACGGCACCGAGCAGACGATCAACCTCGCGTCGCAGGTCCGTGTCCGCAGCGCACGCATCAACGATGTACGCGTCGCGTTCCTCGCTCGGGCGACCCAACGCCCCGACGAAGATCGCGTGCGCCTTTCTGACCCGCTCGTTGATCATCGGTATTAGTCCGCAGCGTGATCGGCAAGGCGGCAGTACAGCCAAGCCTTGGCCGCCATCCAGTCGCGGTCGATCGTGCGCCGTCCTGCGCTGAGCAGTTCGGCGATTTCGTCAATGGTGCACCCGCCAAAGAAGCGCAGCTCCACGACGCGCGCCTGGCGCTCGTCGAGCTGGGCCAACTCCTTCAGCGCTTCGTCGAGCGCAATCAGATCCAAATTGGGACCTTCGAACGGCGGATCGATCGTGTCGATGGGGATGCGGCCCGCGTCGCCGCCGCGTTTCTGTGCGCGGCGTTCGCGCGCATGGTCGATGAGTATTCGACGAATGATCCGCGACGCCACCGAAAAGAAGTGCAGCCGGTCCGCCCAGTCCGTCGAGTGTTGGCCGACGAGCTTGAAGTAGGCTTCGTGAACGAGCGCAGTGGGTTGCAACGTGTGATCGCGACGCTCGGACGACATCTGCGACACGGCCATGCGCCGCAGGTCGTCGTAGATCGCGGTCATCAACGCGTCGAGGTCGTCGCGCTCGCCGGATGACGCGGCGCGCAGCAATTGCGTGATGTCGTTCGTTGCATCGCTCACGGGCAGCCGTCCACGGACAGCGGACACGGAATGGGTTCGCGCTGCCTGACTGCCAGTATAGGTTGATTCAACGTCCGAACCAAGAACGTCGTCCCACGCAGTGACATCGGCGAGGCGATCTGCGTATCGATGTGTCCGGATCAGATGGCCTGTGGTCCCTCTTCCCAGGCTTGGGTATCTCTCCTGTATTCTTGCCACGACCATCCGTTAACCCTTCACATTTCGCCGCATGTCGAGGCTTTCGACTATCGCCTCCACAATCACAACGCGGAGGATGGGGCACGATCGCGCCAACAATTCCTGACGATTTGGATTGGTGATCGCCTCAGCAATCAGGAAATGAATGAAGCGGACGCCCCGCATGGTGCGGAGCGCCCGCTCGCGACAGAAGGTACTCTCTCTCGCAGCCTCTCCCGCTCACCGGCCCTCTCTCTCGTTTCGCGTGCGGCGGTGGGCGAACTACGCAAAGCGCCTGCGACGCAGCACGATCGTTCCGAATGCAAGCAGCGCCAGCGACGACGGTTCCGGCGTGATGTTCTGGAGCAACAGCGTGACATCGTGCGTGCCGTAATTCACCGACCATTCGTACGTCAGACCGTCAGCCATCGACACCGGATCGTTCGCGAACGTACCGTTGATTCCGGACAATGTCGTGAGTACGACGAACTCATCACCGATCTGCGGGGCGAAAATACCGGCTCCCAGATCGATTAGCGCGACATTGATCATGCCATCGAGGAATGCTTCGCCGCCCGACACAACCAGTTGGTCGCGTTCACTTCCAACGGCATAGCCGCCGATTTCGATGTTCCACAGCGAATCGCCCATCGTCGTAAGCCGATCCACCGATGCGACGCCCGGGCCGATTGCGACTTCGAGCGTGCCTTCATTGACCAACGCGACATCACCCAGCGACGCGCCGTCTTCGAACAGCAGGCTACCGGCGTTGCGCAGCGTTCCATTGCCGCCAATTGTCGCGCCGCTCGCGATGCGCGTTGCGCCGGTCATGCGTACATCCGTGGCCGGTGACGCGAAGCTGACTACACTTGGGTTGTCGAAGATCGCATCAGCCGTGAACCGCGAACGTTCGCCGACGAATGTCAGTTCACCCGTCACGCGGACTCGCGAACCCGCAACGCGAATGGGATATTGCAGGGCATTGCCGTTGACGACCATTTCGCCGGCCATCGTCCACTCGTCCGCAGGGTTGTCGAGTTCGACCCACAAACGGGATGTCAGGTTGTTGGTGATGTCGATGGTGCCGTCGAACGTGTTGGTCAGCGTGGAGTCGACGCTCGACGTGTAGAGGTGCAGGATGTGATTGATCTGCCAATTCGTGTTTCCGCCACCGTCCATGTCAAAGACGCCGGCGTCGATGCTGGTCAGACCATTCACTTGCGCGTCGGCGAACTGATGCGCCACGCCGTTGACGACTACGTTCCCCTTCCAGGTCGTCGGGGCGTTGAAATTCACCGCGCCCTGGTACGACAGATTGCTGAAGGTGTTGAAAGTCCCACCGCTGATGGTCGTCGCGCCGTCGAAGTCGATATTGGCTCCCTCGGAAAGTAGGTACGTTCCGCCTTTGATTTCGGTTTCGCCGACGTACTGGAGACTGTTGTCCTCATGAATCTCAACGTACGTCGTGGGCTCCATCGTGGACGGCGCGAGGATGCGCAGGTCCGACTCGCCGTTGCCGATATGGATGTGTCCGCCAAAGTTCATGTGCTCGCCCGCGATCTGCGCCGCGCCGACTCCGCCGCCGCCATACGTGACGATGGAACTTTCCGAGTCGGCAACCCAGCCATCGCCCACGTTCATGTACAGTGTCGCGCTGGGCCCCATGAGGATGCCGTCGCTGAATGAATCCGCCAAGCCGGATGCGTTGATGGTGAGCGTGCTGGACGGCTTGGTGAATGAGATGCCGCCTTGCTCCGTCGAACCGTCCAGGTCGATCGGATAGTTGTTTGTAGGGCCTTGGTTAATGACCAGTCCGCCGTTGACCCCGGGAACGATCGAGCCGCTATTGTCGAACGGGATGTTACTGTTGATCTTCACCGTACCATGACCCGAGATCGCACTCAGCGACGCGGATTTCGATGCACCCTCCAGCCGCACAACGGCGTCGTCCTCCAGACGCAGCACGGCGATGTCGGAGAGATCCAGCTCACCGATGAATGATGCGTCATTGATGCCACCAGGCGCGGGTCGCACAATGAGTTTTGTCTTGTAGCCACTGATGTGCGCGGGACCGAACGAGACAAGCTCGCCACCTGCGGTGTCCAACGTCATGCCGTTGCTCAGGAACAGTTCATCGTAACCGCTTCCCGGCGCTCCCAGTGTCACCGTGCTGTCATGCACGCCGGGCAGGTTGCCGATGCGCACGGTGTCGAACCCATTCGGAACGACGTTGCCCGACCAGTTGCCGGGGTCGCCCCAATTCCCGTCGCCCACGATCCACGACATGTTGGCTGCACTCGCCTGAAGGCATGCGCCCAGCAGGACTCCGATAGAGGCCAGGCGTCGTGTTGTCCGGCGGTGTTTCCAATTCCCAATACGACACGTTGTGTGGTACATCGGTAGCCTCCTCATGATGCGGGCACCCCCCAGGGCCCGCATTGGACTTCCTCTCTCCTCGCTCCCGACACGGCGTCACGAGCGCGACACCCACTACGCGGATGAGCCGCGAATAACGCGCCAGTTTTCTGGGTAACTTTCCGGCTAATGCCCGCCAGCAAGCTCATAGGCACGTCCCAAAATGCAAAGAACGGCGCCCGCAGCGCGGACACCGTTCCTTGTTGGGTGCAGTTGTGGACGACCTATTGGTGACCTGTCGCGACTACTTCGCGGCGTGTTCGATCACCAGCAACCGGTTCGGGGCAATCAACTGGCTGCTTGCAATCGTGCGCGTCGGGTAATGTTCACCCGTGGTCAACTCGGACGCCTCGTCGAACGCGAACGCGACATTGCCGCTCGCGTCGGCGACGAACAACCGGCCCTGCGCATCCGTGGTCGCGAACGATGGCTTCGGGTTGACCCGAGCGCCGGCGATCGAAAGTGACACGTCTGGCGAAGCTGTTCCGTCGAGTTTCGCAGCGCCGTCGAAGATCAGCACTTGACCGAGTTCACGCACCGCGACATACATGCGATCGCTCGCGTCGATATCAATACCGATCTTGTTGTCAAAGCCGGTATGGTTGATGACGCGGTCTGGTGTCACCTTGCCGTGCAGCTTGCCCGGTTCGTCGAACGCGACGATGTCCGAAGTGCCGCCACGCGCATCCACCATGTACAGCGAGCCGTTGGCGAAACACAACTGCTCAGGGCGGAACTGTGCAACATCCATGTCGAAGGTACGCACTGGTGCGACGTTGCCCTCAAACGACGCGGGTTCACTGATGTCGAACACGAGCGTGTCGGTGTTCGTGTTGGCGACGTAGAGTATGTTATTTGCCCGGTCGATCGCGATACCGGCAGGACTCTTCGAAATCTGCGTGGCGTCGCCGAAAACCCTCCGATCGGGGGCCCGGCTTCCCGTTGCGCTGAGCGGGTTGTCGTACACCGCGATCGATCCGCCGTTCGTCCGACTCAGCAGATAGAGCGCGCCGTGACTGTCCACGGCAGCGTCACTCGGCTGCGTCACCGTCGTGCGACTGAGCATCAGGTCGGTCGTCGCCGGCACCTGCTCGCCGCCGAGCTTTCCGGCATCGTCAAACCCGACGAAGCCCATGTTCGGGCCGATGACGAACAGCGTCGTTACCGTATTGCTCGCGTCCGAAGCCGGCTCACCTCCCGCCCGGCTTGTGGCTGCACTGACTGCGACGTCTTCGGTTGATGCCGCGTACGCTGGTACGACGGCCATGGCTCCCAGTAACATGGCAGCCGCAAGCGCCGTTACCCCTTTACTGCGTTTCATCATTGTTCCTCTCATTTCCGTTGGTCCTCCCAATTGTGTAATCCAAATCCTCGCGCGCACCGCGACCCCCATGGCGCGGTTCGACGCGCGTTATTCCTTCGTTGAGCGGATGAACCTGTGCGGCTACGCGAAGGCGAAGTTCGCGAACACACACCAGGCGCCGACGCAGATCGCAATCAACCCGATCAGACCCTGTTTGGGCGCGAGTCTGGAGATCAGAAGGTCCATCTTCTCCTGCGATTGCGGCGACTTGATGACCAGCTTCAGCACGCCCACGCCAAGCAGCAGCCCCAGCGAAAACTCAAGCAGCGACGCGCCCAGGTAGGTGATCCACCAAATGGGGAAGCTGTTCAGCCACTTGATGTTCAGAATGGCTTTGACCAGCCCCCACGCGCCGAACACGGCGCACACCGCGCCAAAGACGCCCTGGTACGGCACGATCTTGTTGAGCAGCTCCTTGGCGTTCGGCTTCCGTGAGAGCAAGAGGCTCGGCGCCGCCAGCACGCCGAGCAGCGCCAGCGACAGTCCACACAAGATTCCCATGACTTTGACTCCTCTCTGTGACGGCGTACCCACCGCGGTACGCACGCCCCCCATCCGCCCAGCGGACGCCAAAAGGGGCAACGCCCATAGACGCGTCGTAGCGGCTGCGAATGCGCCAAGGAATTCAGAGAAAAACGCGTGCAAGTGGAATCGGAACTTCGCGGCACGCCTTGATACGGGACTCAACGAGCTCGCCCGCGTTGGGCGCGCTGAACGTCAATAAACTGACCACGATGCCAAGTTCGACGCCACAGTTGTTTTGGAATCATCCGACCGCCGCGTCACTGCTGGGAAAGCGCGGCGATTTCGCGGCTACAGTTTTCCATATCGGCTGCGAGTTCTTCAGGCACGCTACTGTCGGAGACGGCGAGTTCGCCATTGTCGCGCATGGCTTCAAATACCGCGCGTGTCTGAGCAACCAAGTCGTGGGCCAGTTGCCAATGCTCGACGCGTTCTGAGGGCGGGCGGTTTTCGTCGCTGCCGCAGGTCATGTGGACCTCAGCCAGTTTGAAGGTCGCAACAGCGACTTCACGGCGGGCGGCTGGGTCGCCCTGTTGGTTTTCCCCAATGGCGCGAGCTGCGTCGCCGAAACGCACAAAGCTCTCAATCGCGTCGTCGACTTGTCCCAGCGCCAACTGGGCTTCGCCGATCCGGCAGTACGCTGCCCGCACGCCCGTGAGCGCCCGCTTGTTGTCGGGATCGGCGCTCAGCGGCAACTGCACCGCAAGCTGGCGCCGGGCGCTGGCCAATGCTTCGGCGTATTGCCCCAACTGAAATTGCGTAAGTGCCAGCCGTTCATAACCCCAACCAAGGTCGGTGCCAGTCAGCGCATTGTCTGGTTCATCGGCTGCGAGTTCTTCGAAGAGCGTCACGTAACGCGCGAAATGGCTGAGTGCTTGCGCGGCATCGCCGCGCTCCAGGTGTACACCGCCGATCTTGTAATGGCACACGGCGAGGTCACGCTTATTCGGCTGCCCGTAACGCGCATCCTCCTGCTCCGCCAACAGCGTCTGGAAAATCGCCAGCGCCTGATCATATCGACCATTGGCCGTGTGTCCGTCAGCAATGCCTTCCAACAAGTTGCCCCGTTCGCGCCGAATCAATGCATCGTCAGGATGCTGCGCGAACAAGCCATCTACGATTTCCTGCGCTTTGGCGAGTGCCTCCGCAGACTCCGCACCGCGCCCCTGAGCCGCGAGCGCCAACGCCAGGCGATGCTGACAGGCGCCCAGGTTGCGCTGCACGTCCACGTTGTCCGGCTGATCCGCGGCGACCTTCTTCAGCAGGTCGCAGGCCTTGCGATAGTTGGCAGCCGCTCCGGCGAAGTCACCCAAGTTCGGCCGCTGCTGATTACCCTGCACATCACCCAACTTGGTATACGCCGAGGCCAATTGACGCTGGAGCAGCGCGTCGCCTTCGCTCTCTTTGGCCAGCGCATTGAGGTATTCCAAACCCTTGGACACGATGAAGCGCCGGGCGGGCGCGGACCCGGAGAGATTCTGAATCTTGGGATCCAACTCCTGTATGAACGCGTTCGCCAGGTTACGCAGTTGCGCAAAGCGTTCGCTTGCAACGGCCTCCGCCCGCTGCGCCGCCAGCTGCTGAGCGCGCACTTCATCCAACAGGCGTCCCTGCCGGCTATACATGACAAGCAGCGCGACGGCGGCGCCGATCGTCAGCACCGCCAGAGCCGATGCCAGAATCGCCGGTGTGCGGTGCCGCCGCAGCGCCTTGCGCACCAAGTACCAACCGCTATCGCGTTTGGCGTCAATCGGATCACCGGCGAGGTAGCGTTCGATATCCCGGGCCAACTCACCGGCTGTCTGGTATCGCCGTTCGCGCTCCTTGGCCAGCGCTTTGAGGATGATCGTTTCGACTTCATCATCGCAGCGTCTATGCGGCTGGTCGCCGGCGACTTCCATTGTCAGCGCACTCTGACAGTCGCTCGGTGGGCGCGGAGCCGTCTCGGCGATGTGTCGCAGCGCCGCGGGAAGCTCAACGTCAACCGGATAGGGAAATCGACCAGTGGCCAGCTCGTAGAGGATCAGCCCGAGCGCGTAGACATCGCTGCGCACGTCGGAACCCTCGCCCAATGCTTGCTCGGGCGAAAGGTATCGCAGGGTGCCCGCGACGACATCGGTCATGGTGACCGAACACTGTCCCGTCCCCGTATGTTGCCGCGCCAATCCGAAATCGAGTACCTTGGGTCGACCGTCCTCGTCGACCAAAATGTTCGACGGTTTGAGATCGCGGTGGATCACGCCGCGCTGATGGGCGTAGTTGACCGCATCGCAGACGATGGCGAAAAGCTTGAGCGTGGCCCGCAGGTCGAGCCCATTCTGGGTAACGTAGTGATGCAGCGGCATCCCACGGATGTAGTCCATGACGCAGTAGCGCAGGCCCAGCGACGTCACGCCGGAATCGAAAACAGCCACAATGTGCGGATGTCGCAGCGAGGCAACGACTTCGATCTCCCGTTCGAAACGCAACCGAGTTGTGTGCGACGCGAGCAACCCGTCGCGGAGGATTTTGATCGCAACGCTGCGGCGCGTCGACTGCTGCACAGCGCGAAAGACGATGCCCTGACCACCGCGTTTGATTTCTTCCTCGATGAGATATCCCGGAATTGCTTCGGTCGAAAGCGGCGCGACCGGCTGGTGACCAGTACCGTTTTCAGACACGCCGACGGTGCGGATCAAGCGCACCCACGTTTCGTGCTGCGTTTCGAGGTCTGCCTGCCGCTGCGCGCACGTCGGACAATGCTCCAAATGGTCGCGCGTTTTCCGGGCAGCGGACTCGGACAATTCATGCGCGCAGAAGCGGCGCAGATCGTGTTCGTCCAGGCAGGCTGATGCGGCGCTATCCGTCATCGCCGAGCAACTCCTTCATCTTCGCAGCCACCCGTTCGGTCAATCGCCACTTGATCGTGTACACATTGGCGGATGTAAGTCCCCAACGCGCGCACACTTCCGCGACCGGTTGCTGTTGAATAACGTGCGCTTCAAAGGCCGCGAACGTGGACTCCGCGACCTCGGTGCGTAGTTCGCGCAGGCAGTGACGGAGGTGTTCCTCCTGCCACAAACGATCGAATACGGCTTCGGGGGTTGGTTCGTCCCGTTCCGATGGCGGCATGCGCGCAGTCGCCGCATGCTGTCGCATGCGCTCGCGATACAGATTGTGTACGCGGTTGTTGACCATCGTGCGCAGCCAGCCTTTGAAGTGGCCCTTGGTGGGTTGATACTCGAATTGCTGAATGCGCGCGCTGATCGTCGCCATACACTGCTGGGTGATGTCTTCGGCGTCTGCGTGATTGAGGCCGCGGAGCTGCGCAAACCGGAAGAGCATCGGGCGGTAGATCTCGTCGAACACCGCCCAGGCGCTACCGTCCGATCGGTCGCGCAGGCGCAGCAGCAAACTTGGTCGCGTCGTATCCACTGATTGGCCCTGCCTTTACGGCAGTTCAGTGTACACCATCGCGATGCTGCAATCATGGGTTTTCGCTCCAGCGCCGGCGACCCGTGTTTCTGACGAGTTGTTATCGGAAACACCCGAAGGTCTATACCCGGCTGGCGACCCAATTCTCACACCTGGTAATGGGTAATCTCCCAGCGCCGCACCAAGCCCGAGGATTTTCCAGCGCCGGTGTGTGAGAGTTGTCGGCGATCCGGTGTACCCCGGGTGGAGGCGGAATTCCGCGAGAAGCGCAGCGTCGAACGGACCGGAGCCATTCGGCGATCACCATCACGGCTGGTCTTGGGAGTACCCGACATGCGTTGCCACAATCGAACAGCGATCACAATCGCGGGCTGCATCATGTTGCTCTGCGTTAGCGCCTGGTATGTCGGCTGCTCCGTCGAACTCAACGGCGGCGATGAAGTGCGCATTGGCATTCTCAATAAGCTCGTGACCATCACGTTCCGCAGCATCGGCGCGATTGAAGCCAAGGACGATGAAATGGTGAGCGTCCCCACGGCAATCCGCCTCTTCGAAGAAACACCGCCGCAAGCGCCCGCCCTCGGACAGATGACCCTGCCGAGCACGAGCGTCGGTGTCGTTCAACGGCTGGGGAAGTCCGAGCATCGGTCCGCAAAGGCTCTACCTCTCACCGGTAACGCGACGATTCGATTTCGCATTGCCCCCGGCCAGTCGGCTGACCTGTGTGCAACCGCGACGCTGCTTGCGGAATATGATCTCGTTCTGACCGCAGGCTCACCCTCGATCGTCGATGAAACGTACGACATCAGCCCGGATGCGATCGCCGCGCTGATGGCCAACGACGTGACGGTCTGCATCGAAGTGGATTCGCAGTTCGATGCGGACCTGTCCATTGGCGACGTTATCTTTGGGTTTGGCGGCACGACCGCGAATGATCCACCACCGAGCGCGGCACTCGAACCGACGACATTGCCCAGCGGCTTGCTCCAGGTGCCCATCGATGGCCGCAGCGGAAAAGCTGTGCGCGCCGCGGTCAACCGCACGATCGGCGGGGTCAGCTACGGCATCGTTGGTGTGCTCGAGGCCCAGACCCCAGACGTCACCGCCACACCGGTCGATGCCGCTTCCATCACCGTTGATCCCCTCGAACTGGGACTGGTGTCGGTCAACACGCTTTACATCGCCACGCACAGTTCGTTCGTCCCGGACGTGGCGAACGGCGTGCAACTTGCGACGCTCACCGTGACCTACAAGAGCGGTAGCGCGACCGTGCTCAATCTCGTTGCGGGCGAGAACACTGCCGAGTGGTCATACGATCGTCCGGAACACGTGACAAACCACGGCGGCGTGCAGCACGCCAAACCAACAGCGCTCTACAGCTTCGCAACGTCGGTGCAATCGGCATCGACCTACACCGGGTACGTCTATGCATTGACGCTTGCGGTGGACGCATCACGCACGATATCGTCGATTGCGCTCAGCATGGCTGATCCATCGACCTACGCCTCGTCGCGCACCAGCGCCGGCGCGCAGGCGACTTGGGCGGGTCAGTCTGTTTCGGGCATCACGCTGTTGGGAATACCCTACGTTCCGCCGACGGAAGCGTGCTGCGCGCCCGACGGTCACTGCGCGGACGTTCCCCCCGCGGATTGCCCTGCCCATTTCGATGGCGACGGTATGCCGCAGGGTGCGGGAACTTCATGCGCCGACGCGAACTGCGCCAGCATCGATGATGTCACGCCCGAAGCCTGCTGTTTGCCGCCCATTGTCATGGATTTCCCCGGCGTGCCCGCGCCCGAGGGGTACGTGTGCGACATGATCGACGGCACTTTGCCTTACCAAACGCGCGACGACTGCATCTTCTTCGGCGGCATCCCGCAGGGACCCGGTACGACTTGCGAGACTGTGGCGTGCCCCGAGTTCTACGCATGCTGCCTGCCGCCCACCGACGGCGGTGGCTACACCTGCCAGGAATTGACGTTCGACGACTGCGTGCAGCAGGGCGGTGATCCGAAAGCTGCGGGCGTCACCTGCGATGACAATCCGTGTCCGGCTGCGTGCTGCTTCGACGACGGTTCCTGTGCGGACCATGTGCCCACAACGTGCATCGAATTCGGTGGAACGCCCGGACCTGTCGAGAGTCTCTGTTCGTTCAGCGAGTGCCTTGGTGCGTGCTGCGCGCCCGATGGTTGCTGCGAACTGGCCACGTTGGAGGCGTGTGATGCCGATGGCGGCGCTTACCAGGGCTTCGCCGTCGAATGCAACGCGGACACGTGCCCGGAGGCTTACGGCTGCTTCACAGTACACAACTTCCCCGAGCCTGCGCGCTACATGACCGTGCGCGCCGCGTGCGACTTCGAATCGACGCTACTGTCTGACCTGCCCGGAGGCGGTAACGATCCGACCGCACCCGCGTTGATCCTTGACGATGTTATTCCCGGCGCGACTTGGCCCACGCGCGAGGAAGCGGCAAGTGAATGCTGCAAGCTGATCAGCGATATCAACGACGGTGACGCATCCTCCGGTAATCTCCCCACCGGCACATTCAACGGGATTGAGCACGGCCTCGACCAGATCCTCGTCGATGCGTGCGAGGTGCCCGACGATTACGTCGTGTGGTTCACCGGCAACGTGTGCTGTTGGGGGGCGCCGTGGATCTACATCTCGACACGCAGCACGTTTGAAGAACCGCGCCTGCGTTCGTCCTTCTCGGGCGGCGGGATCGATCCCGAGGTTCTCGCGATCAAAGTGGAAATCATGGGCGGCTTCACCGATTTCGCGGAAGCACAGGCCTGGATCTGTCCCAAATTCGAATCGGAGTCGTATCACTATTGGTGCGGTTCTCACCTTCAGTGGGCGGGGCAGAACTGGCGCGCGGGCAATCTTGGATGCGACCTGGGTGACCTTGAGGCGCCAGGTACCTATCCCGAGTCAGACGGTTGCGCAGCGTACGAAGAGTAGGGCGGATTGCGGAACATGGATCACGGTGACCACCAGTTGGTGAGAACCTGCGCGACGGCTTCCAGCCGGGTAGTCCTGCGGCGACCTTTCATCCCACGTCGGTGAATGCCTGGCTTGACGTTGCTTGCGTCAAGCCGTCGGGGATCAGTTACCCGTAGGGATTTGCGTTACGCGCTCCAAACGATCGGGGTCGTAGTTCAGGTTGGGCAAGTTGGCCAGGATGGCGGCGTAGGTTTCGCTGTCGAGCTCTGGTTCGCGACTCAGGATCCAGAGAAACGATCGGCTTGGCTCACCGACTACAGCATACTCGTAGTTCTTATCCAGTTCGATGATCCAGTAGTCTCCCTCAAACGGGGGAAAGAAGCTGACGCGGAGCTTGGCATTCGAACTGCCATCCACCGTTCTCGCGATGCCTTCGATGGTTTCGACCTCGCCGTCAAGCGTTAACTTCCGGCAGGTGTTCAGGACATCCACGCGTCCGTCATCGCGTAGGGTATACTCGGCCGTCACACCGACACAATCCGGTTCAAAGAAATTGGGATAGCGCGCGATCTCGTACCATTTGCCGGCGTAGCGCGCGAGGTCGACACTCTCGACGGTCGGAAGTGATGGATAGAATGCTGAACACGCCAGTGAACCCAATATCGGCAGCACACCCAGGGAGAGCATGACAGCTTTTTGCCCGGCGCGGTGCGAATGACCAGTACGTGGCTTTCTATTTCTCATCGTGGAACTCCAGTTTCGGATTGCTCATCACATCGCCGATACGCCATGCCGCATCGAGAGCAGCTCGCATTGGGGCGTTTTCCAGAGCGGTTCTGTTGGAGCACGCCAGATTGCAGCTCCCGGAGCGTTCCCTGTTGACCTCAACAAGCTCTCCGCACCACGCAACTGCCTTCGTTGTGCCACGTCGTGTTTGAGGCTGCGATACTCGGTGGACTTCCAACCATCCACCCGACAGATGTCCTGAGACTCGCCACCCGCTGGTGGCTTCCGTCCTTCTCGTTTGGTCGACATTTGTCCATCCGGAGACTCATCGTTGGAGAAGAGTCATGGCCTCGGCTCGTGCGGCCGTGTTGGTCTTGAAGTGGCCGCGTACAGCCGAAGTGACCATTACGCTGTTGGGTTTATTCACTCCACGAATCTTCATGCAGAAATGCTCGGACTCGATGACCACGAGCGCCCCGCGCGCGTTCAAGTGCGTCATCAGAGCATCGGCAATCTGTGCCGTCAGTCGCTCCTGTACTTGTGGCCGGCGGGCGAAAGCATCCACCGTCCGCGCCAGTTTGGACAGGCCCACAACACGGTCTGCCGGCAAATAGGCGATGTGAGCACGACCGATGAACGGGAGCAAGTGATGTTCGCACATCGAGGCGAAGTCGATGTCGCGCAGCAGCACGATCTCGTCGCAATGCTCGGGAAACGTCCGGCTCAGGTGAAGCGCGGGATCCTCGCCGAATCCGGAAAACAACTCTCGATACATCTTGGCGACGCGCCGAGGTGTGTCGCGCAGCCCGGAAGATTGGACGTCCTGGCCCAACGCAACCAAGAGATCGCGCACTGCCCGCTCCGCCGCTGCCGAGTCAATGTGCGGCGTATTGGGCGGCGAACACGACAACTGGTCGTGCATTTCCAGGGCACTGCATTGTGCAATCATCAAGCGTCTCCGTGGAAGACTGCGTGCGCATTGTGGCGAATCAAGTCAGCCGCCCGTCCTGAAACCCAGAGCGTACCGCGGCGACCCAAATGCGGATTCGCAGGGGAGACCGGAATGGATTCAAGAAAAACGAGCTATTGGCGGACGAGCGCGTTACCGGCTGCGACAGCTTCAGTCGCGGATACGGCGCAGGCGTCTGCGCCGAGCGCCTGCCAGAGATCGGCGACCGTTCGGAACGGAGGGCCGCCGATCAGGACCTTGGTGTCCGCGATTGACGCGGTGGAGTGAATTGCCTCGACCAACTCCCCGGCATCGCGCAGGGTCAGTGCCGTGCTTACGGAAAGGGCGAGTAGTTGAGGTCGGCGACGCTCGAGAATCTCGACCACGTCAGCTACAGGTGTGTTGGCCCCGAGGAATAACGACGTCCATCCGTCGATCTCAAACAGGTCAGACACCATCTGCAATCCGATTTCGTGCAGATCGCCCGGCGTGGACGTGCAGACAACAGTTCGCCCGTTCGGCGCCGCGAGTTGGAACCGTGGCCGCAACTGCGACATGACCGACTGGGTGACGGCGCTCCCAAAATGTTCGTCCGCAACGCTGATGTCGCCACGATGCCACATCCAGCCCAATTGTGCCTGCGCGGGCGCGAGGACGCCCTCATAAACCTGTGGGATCGATAGACCGGCGTCGACCTGCTTGAAAACGAGGGTTTCCGCGCGGCTGCGCTCACCTTCGAGTATCGCCTCCAGGTACTTCAGGACCAACTCGCGATATTGGGGTTCGCTCGTCAACTCGAAACGGCTGTCGGTGTCCGGTTCGCGCAATCCATTCAGCGATGCCTGCAGGAATGGCGATGCGATTTCGCCGATTGCAGTCGGTAATTCCTTAATCAGCACTTCGCGCAGGCACTCACCATTGCGCAGCAGGTCGGTCGAGGAGACGCCGCGCGCCTTGAATGACTCAATGGTCCAGTTCATCGCATTTGCGAACAGTGCGACACTGTTCACCGCGATCGCTTGCGCAAGCAGATGAATCTGGGCCAGCGTATGCTCGATCCAATCGTCGCGCCAATTCGCGCCGAACCGATCCTGTAGTGCGGGATCAAATCTCGCATGGTGGTCGACCGTCCAATTCGCCACCGCTTTCGCGACGGAATCGACGACGAGGCTTGCCTGCTTCGATTCTTTCTTCATACAGTCACCGGCGGTTCGCTACGCCCGACATCGACATGCGGCACACGCAACGATCGCCCACACATTCAGCTTGCCGATGTCCCCACGACAATCAAGGGGCCATCCGACACAACAACGCCCCCTGGTTGTTCCAATGTAATCGCAAACACGGTTGGATGCGCAACCTCCAGCTTGGCATCGATCGCGACGATGATTTCACCAGCATCCGTTACGTCGAACACGCCGCCATCCACCGGGTGCTTGTCGCGCTCGGGATCGACGATCCAGAGTTGATACTGGGCGACGCGCGGGTCATTCTGAGGCAAGCCGACCAAACGCATGAATCCGCTCTGTCGCGTGTCGCTCCAGATCACCTCGCCCGAAACCCTCTCAAACCCTTGCTCTTTGCCCACCCACGAGACGTGTTGCACGTCATCCGCGTCACGAAGGAATCGTTGATATTGGTCGCCAACGGCAAGACTTCGCGGAGTGCGATCGCCCACCAACCACCATCCACCGAATACCGCGAGCGCAATGCACGCTGCGGCGAGCAACCGTAGCGGAGCAGCGCTGGCTCGCTTCGGAGGCGCAAGACGCATCGGCGTCGTTTCATCCGGCTGATCGAAGTCCAATTGCGTGAATGCGCGGCCTGCGTCCATCAGAACGCGATCGCGCAGGAAGCGCGGAAGCGGTTCGACTGGCGGGGAACTCATGGCCAAGTCAACCGCCGCCGCGGCGGCTTCGAAATGTGTTGCGTCGAACTGGGGATACTCTACGAGCAGCCTTGTCAACTCCGCACCCGATTCAAAGTCGAGTCCCTCGGTAGCCCGATCGGCGAGCAGTTGCAGCAGACGGTCGTCCTGTTGTGCATGGTTAGCGTTCATCGCATTGCCTCCTTGCCTGAGGCATTGCTTTGCGCTTCCAACTCCTCGCGCACGCGGATGAGTCCGCGGCGGACGTGTGTCTTGACCGTGCCTAATGGAATGCCCAACCGGTCGGCAATAAGTTGGTGGGGCCAACCCTGGCAAACGGCGAGTTTGAGAACTCTGCGCTGCTGCGGTTTGAGTTGCTCAATGGCCGCCGTGGCGCGCGCGGCTTCGTCATTAATCTCAACCTGTGCGATGCTTTCTGGCGCCGCCAATGGGAGTTCGTTGATGGCGACGGTGGCGGTCGCGGGTTGTCGCGCCATGCGCCGTCGGCGATCAATGAGGCGTCGGCGTGCAATCATCGCGACAAACGTCGTTTCGGACGCAGCGTTGGGATCGTATCGACCTGCGTTTTTCCACAATTCGATGAATACTTCCTGGACGGCATCTTCCGCATCCGACGGGCTGTTCAGGATTTTGCGCGCAAGCGACCACACCAAGCCGCCAAAGCGATCAATGCACTCCGCGACGGCGCCGGTATCTCCTGCCGCAACCTGCTGAAGCAACGGTTTGTTCAACGCCCGCTCCGCGTTCGGGTCCTCAAATCTGACCCAAGCGATCAATGCCCTATTCACGGCACTTCGACGATGGATGAAGATTCAGGACGGTAGATAGCATGCCGCATTCGAGGATGAAACACAACGTACCCCTCGGCGACGACCTCGTACGGCACCGCCCAACGCCTTGACATTTGATTCCATTCATGACTTCGTTGCGCGCTCAGCGGCGGATTCACGTCTGCCGGTCGAATCCGCGTAAATGCGCTATCGGCCTGCGGCGCATCCGCATCAGAAGGCGAACGAGATCACCACAGGTCCTTGAATCCGGACCGTGTCGCGATGCGAAGTCAATTGAGGTCAGTAAGACTTGGGTTGACATGCCGCGGTTTTCAATCGGCGGGAAGTCATCCAACGGTTGGACCGGAATAGACGAGTCTATCGAGCGAAAGGTGGGTGCGATGATGCAGGTCGCGAAAAACGTATGGCCCCTGGGGGTCTTGGCAGTATTGGCGGTCGCTGTTGCGGACGCTCGTGGGGACTGTGGTGCGTCCAGTCACGCTAGCGGCAAGGGTGCAATGGACATTGTCGACACAGCCGCCGCGGCTGGTGACTTCAACACGCTTGTCACGGCAGTCAAAGCTGCCGGCCTGGTCGACACGCTCAAGTCCGCAGGGCCTTTCACTGTTTTCGCACCAACGGACGAAGCGTTTGCGAAGCTGCCAAAGGGAACTGTCGAAAGCCTCCTGGCTAACCCCGACAAGCTTCGGGCGATTCTCAAGTACCACGTGGTCCCCGGGCGGGTCGTGGCAGCGGACGTGGTCAAGCTTACCTCCGCGAAGACGGTGCTTGGTCAAACTGTCGCGATCGATTCAACAGATGGTGTGCGCGTCGGCAAGGCGCGCGTCATCAAGACGGATATTGAGACCTCGAACGGGGTTATACACGTCATCGACACGGTGCTGTTGCCCAAGAACGATCTGATTGAGACTGCCCGCGCGGCGGGGTCGTTCACCACGCTGTTGGCGGCTCTTGATGCGGCTGGTTTGACCGATGCGCTTCGCGCCGAGGGGCCGTTTACCGTCTTCGCGCCGACTGATGCTGCATTCGCCAAGCTTCCGGCAGGGACGGTCGACGCCCTGCTCAAGGACATTCCCAAGTTGAAGTCGATTCTCACCTATCACGTCGTAAACGGCAAAGTGCTCGCCCAAGATGTGGTAAATCTCCACGAGGCGAGAACATTGCAAGGTCAAGAGGTAAGCATTGATGCGTCAAACGGCGTTCGGATTAACGATGCCAACGTCGTGCAAACGGACGTGATGAGCGACAACGGTGTTATTCACGTGATTGACAGCGTGCTGCTGCCGCCCTCTGGCCATCAGGCAAACGCGGGCTAGGCAGGTGTCCGTTCCACGCGGGGAGCGATTCGCCGAGTTTGCGGTGGAACGCGATTGCTGAACGACAAGATGATGTAGCTGCCGAAAGAAGCAGAGCATGAAGAGTATCGATATTGTCGCGGCGATTCTTGTGGTGGTGGGGGCAGCGAATTGGGGTTTGGTCGGGTTGTTCCAGTTCGACCTGGTGGCGGCGCTTTTCGGCGATGCTACGATTGTGAGCCGGTTGGTGCATTCTCTCGTCGGATGCGCGGGCCTGTTCCAGGCTTCGCAGTGGAGGGCGATTCAGCGACGCTGGTCCGACTCGACAGCGGTTGCGACCCCGCCTAGACGGTGCCAAGTACTTCCCCATCGGGCGCGAACGACTCCGCCGCCTGACGAATCCCGCGCAACATTCCGGCGAATACGATGCCGTGCAGTGGGACAACCGCATACCAATAGGCCAATCCCAGCAATCCCTTGGGCTTGAAGCGCGCCGTCTGAGTCAGCACACACCGATCGTGCACGGCATTCAGCGATTCGATTTCGAATGTGAGCAGCGCCTCACCCGGCAACTTCATTTCCGCGCGCAACTCAACCGAGCGATTCTGTATCACGCGCGTCACGCGCCAGAAGTCCAGCGCGTCGCCGTACGCCAATTTGTCAGGATCACGTCGTCCACGACGCAGGCCGGGCCCACCGATGAGCTTGTCCATCCAACCGCGAATATGCCATAACCAATCGGCTGCATAGTAACCGCGCTCTCCGCCAATCCGAGTTACAGCGCGGAACACGGCACGGGGTGCGGCATTGACTTCAATGCGTCGCTTATCAACAAACACTTTCCCACCAGCCCAGTCAGGATCGCCCGCAATGGGGCCCGCGTCCGACCAGATCGTCTCGACATCGCGTCCTCTGATCCTCCCCAATGCGGCCTTGATTGCTTCACGGATGGTCAATAGGTCTTGGGGCATGCGCCTGGCTGCCTCGTCGTCGCGGCACACCACGCGATTCTTCAGGCCTTCGGCGAGCGGCCTGGCGATCCGATGGCTGATCGGCGTAACCAGGTGAATCCAAAGAGAACTTAGCCTGGGCGTGAGTACGGGTACGGGAATGACCCGGCGCTTGCGCAGTCCCAATTCCTCGGCCATGATTTGCATCATTTCGCGATAGGTCGCAACTTCAGGGCCGCCGATGTCGAGCGTGCGGCCTAACGTTTCCGGTTCGTCAAGGCAAGCGACCAGGTAGTGCAGAACGTTGCGGACCGCGATTGGCTGACATTCCGTGCTGACCCAGCGGGGCGTGATCATCACGGGGAGGCGTTCCACCAGGTATCGGAGGATCTCAAACGACGCTGAGCCGGACCCGACAATCATGGCTGCGCGCAAAACAGTCACCGGGAGGCCGCCCGCGGCAAGCGCGGATTCGACTTCGCGGCGCGAGGCAAGATGCTCGCTCAATGTTGGTCCCGTCTCACCCAGTCCGCCCAGGTAGATAATGCGTTTGACGCGACTTTGCGCGGCGGCCGTCGCGAAGGTGCTTGCCAATTGCCGATCCCGCTCACGGTACACAGCGCCGGCCGATTCCATTGAATGGATCAAGTAATAGGCGGCTGTGCAACCTGCTAACGCCGTCGCGACGGTTTTCTGATCCGCGACATTTCCCGCAATGATTTGAACCTGCGGATCACTCGCCCATTGGCGCGACGCTATTTTGCGCGCATCGCGAACGAGGCAACGCACGGGAAACCCGGCAGCAAGCAACCGAGGAACCAAACGCCCACCGATGTATCCCGTGGCGCCGGTGACCAGAATGCGTCGATGATACCTGTCCAGTGTTTTATTCATCAACGTCCGGGTGAAGCGGTCCGCATCCAATCGCTCGTAACGCCGGGTTCACGTCGACGTAGCTGTTATCAACATGCACCTTCGTGTGCCATGTTCTAGATGCTTGTCGTGTTCGGCGAGGCGGATGGACTCGAACGGGCAAGCGAAGTGTTGTCATTTGCCTAGGCGCCTTTCAGCCGAAGCGCAAAGAGCGCGAAGTCCGTTCGCACATAGAGCATGTCCTTGTCAAAGGCCATGGGCGATTCAACCCGTACGCCGCCGCTTGCATCGTACAAGGGAATCTCAGACAACAACACGAATTCCTCCGCATCCGGTCTGGCGATGAGCAACTTTCCATCTCGGTCGGCCAATAGCACCAAGAAGTCGCCAACCAGTATCGGGAACATGTCGCGCCGCTCGATCCAGGCGAGTTCGCCAGTGCTCCCGTCGAGAGCGGTCAGTCTTCGCGAGTGATTGCCATAGATCATGCCGTTGAAATACACGATAGGATTAATCGTTCCTCCCAATTGAGTGCTCTTCCATTCGACTCGGGGATCAATCTTCCCATCTTGCGAAATCAAACGAATCATCAGGCATTGGTCGCTACTTGACAGCAGAATTCGATCTGGTGGCAAGAGCATGGGTGTCCACGATCCCGCTTCCGAAATCGAGAGGTCCCACAACTGCTCACCCGTTGCGGCATTCACCGCATAGACCGCTTGCGGCGCTTGCGACACAACTTGCGGGATTCCCACCAAGGTCGCAGCCGCAGGCGAGGAATAGCCAATCAGCGTGCTCCTCACGCTCCATTGCAACTCGCCGGATGTGCGATCAAAGGAAATCAGGTTTCCCGAACGGATCAGGCCGGATCCTCCAGCCTCTACGATCACCGAATTACCAAACAGCAAGGGCGAGGACGCAAAGCCATAATGCGGCTCGCTTGCGCCATACCCTGCCTTCAGATGCTTTTCCCAACGAACGCTTCCGTTCGTCACAGCAAGACAGGAAAGCCGCCCCTGGGCATTGATGGCATATACTGAGCGGTCATCCAAGGCCGGCGTGGAAAGGGGGCCATCAATCGATCCGTCATGACCTTTGTGCTTGCGGCC
The DNA here is from genome assembly GCA_020639095.1 of Phycisphaerales bacterium. GTDB lineage: Bacteria > Planctomycetota > Phycisphaerae > UBA1845 > UBA1845 > JACKHG01. Next base: position 56,037 of record JACKHH010000010.1, read on the forward strand.
GACGGCGTACCGCCAGCGTTCCTTTCCAGTAGTGGCATCGAGCACGATGGCGAAGTCCTCGCGCCCATCGTTCATCATGGTCGCAACGGCATCGCCCTGAACGGTCACGGATGAGTACCCGCTTCCCAATGGTACGCGCCAAGCCAATTCGAACTCCGGAGCCGCGCCAGTCCAATGCGTGAAAGAAGCCGCATTCTGGCGACTTGCCCCTCCAAGCCACTGATTCCAACCCGCCGAATCTGCGGCCAGGCAGCCCGCGACAATCGTGGCAACAACAGCTGGTGAAATCATGTCGTTGGCTCCGAAGGGGCTATCGACGCTACTCCAGGCCTCCCTCGCATGAATTCGAAGTGACGGCGCGGATAGATTCAGAACCAACGAGAATTCCGCACCAATGTCCGGTTAGGATCATGGTTACGCGCCGTAAGCTCCCTATAACCTATCCCAGCACCTTGTTGAGTGGTTGTAGCGTGCAACCAAGTTGCAGGAAGCCTTGAAGCATCGTTGTCTATTCTTCCAAACGGATGCACAAACGTCGGTAGTGCTCGATCCAACCGATGGTCCGTTCGACCGTCCAGCGCCATTTGCACCTGCGAAGCGACCGGCCATCCTGGGTCTTGTGCTTCTTCTTACGATTGCGCCGGTGCGGGGGCGATCAACTCGATGCCTTGTGCATCCAGTTCAGCGTCGAGCGCGTCGCAGTCGTACCCTGCGCCTCGGCGCCGTCAGCCGGCACGCTTGCATGGCGAGCATGACGCGCTGGGTTTCCTGAAGTTCCCGTCGCATTGTTCAAGACGAACAGCAAATCGCTTGAGAACGCAGCGTTACTACTGTTCAGTCCTTAGCGCGACCCTCCCAATTGAGATCACAAATCGTCACCTACACCCGCTCGCTCAGTGATCTGAATGGGTATTTGGACTTCGCCGTACCGCAAGAACCATGGCACAAACGGGCTATTGTAACCCAGATAGCGCGGCGGGCCAACGATGCGAACGCGCTGCTTGTTTGCGATTGTCCACGCAATCAGCTTGGCCCTTGCACTCTCAAAACGTGCATCGGTGTAGCTACCACGGACACCGATCGAAACCACGGTCATTGCAGACACGTCGTCAACCACGACGCGCTGATCTGCTTCATCCGCGCCGGGTTGGCCCCAAGAACGCTGACCGTAGAGGAATGCCATCGACGACGCTCCCCATTCAGAGCCATCGCCAGGAGTATTATCAGAGCTCGCATACCCCATCTCAACTGGTGCGGTCATTGGAATGTCGTTGCGCTTGATGTGGTCAAAGAGTGGCCGAAACATGCTGCTGGAGGTGCGCTCGACTACACCCTCACGGGCTTGTACCCGCGCCAGGCGATACGCCGGATACTCCTTGACGATGATTTCACCTACCGGCCCCGGTTTCGGAAAACCCTCAGGCAACGTCGCTTCTTTGAACATGAACGGGCTCATGGCGCAGCCATTACTCGCGCAGCCAACCAACAGGCAAGAAACCGTCAATCGTCGTAGATCACTACTTCGCATGATATCCATCCCATGAGCGCGTCGCCATCACTCGGTTTTCAAGCATCGCGTTGTTATCGAGCCAGCCCGAGCGCTCCAATCAGCTAGACCATCAAGCCACAAGCAAGCCCTAACCGAACGGCTGCGTCGCAACTGCGTTCAGCGCCAGGTCAGGATACGACCCGACGTACGGCGTAGGAACGGGCATTCGCCATTGGTCATCGCTCCGTGAGCAGTGCTTCTCCACCTTCCCGGTCGGAACACCTTGCGGCCGGTAAGGGTCCGACCGGTGACCTTGACGCCATGGCCCGTGAACCTCTCCATCGCAGGCGGATGCGAGCGCTTTTCGCTGGCCTGCGAGCGGCCAACTTTGACTTCTCCTCCCACGATTTCGCAAAGCGGGCACGCGCGGATTCAGCAGTCGTCATTATCCCGCTTGGCGGGGGAGCAATTCGCACAATTTGCCGTTCGAAGCACTCGCTGTGTGCAGCCAATACCGGCAAGGAAGATCGTCGATCCCGGCTGGGTGCGTTTCCGTCGCCTCGTCTTGCACGGACATGACTCGGATATCGTGAAGTGCGCGATTGAAGCCGGCAAGAGTCCCGGGGATCACCTGGGCGAAAGGGGATCACTCAACTTGCGATTCGCCAGGGACGGCTATCTTGCGGGCTCGACGAACATTTTCTGGCGCGCCGAATTGGTGAGCGCGAGGACGCCGGGGTTGCGGATTTTGCGTTCCATGGAAATCGCGTAGAATTGCTCGCGGACTTCTTCGATTCTGCCGACGACGCGCACCTTGTATTGCTCACAAACCTCTTGCTCGATAACCGAGGGACCCACAAAGAGCCCGAGCCCCTGCTGACCGAATATCTTCTTGAGGGCGCTGTCCTCAAACTGACCGACAATCCGCGGGCCAATCTCGTGAATCTCAAACCAATGATCCAGTGCGCGGCGAAGTGCCGTTCCTGAAGTCGGCACCAACCATGGCGCGTTGATCGTCGATTGGGGGAATCGGCGCCGGTACTTTTGAGCGAGGCGCGGAGCCGCAAAAACGGACACGCCGCATTCACCCAGCAGGTGGTTGAATCCGCGAATCCCCACATTTGCCCCGATCGGCGCGTCGGAAATGACGACATCCAATTCATGAATCGATAGCTGCGCCAACAGTTGGTCGGATTTGCCTTCGGTACAGATTATCTCAAGATGCTCGGGGTCGGCGAGCGCGGGCATCAGCAGTTGATAGGCGATTAACTTGGGAACGACATCCGCGACGCCCACGTGTAGTCGTATGGCCCGCCCCGTAGGCCGACCCTGTACCGTATCAACCAAGTCGCGGCCAAGTGAGAAGATGTCATCGGCAAACCGGTAGACAATCCGACCGGTGTCGGTGAGTTGCATTTTTCGTCGCGAGCGATCAAACAGCTCCACCCCCAGCGTATTCTCAAGCACGCGGATTTGTGCGGAGATCGTCGGTTGGGCAAGGTTCAACTGCGCGCAGGCTGCCGCGACACTGCCTTCGCGCGCGACGGTCCAGAAGTAAAGAAGATGATGGTAGTTCAGCCAATGCACCGGCGCAGATTAATCGTATTTCACGATCTTTCAACCATTTATCATCCATAAAGGCGAAGCATCTCCACCTCGGGGCGAGTGGACGAGCACGTCAAGTAGGCGGCTGGATATAGCGAAGGTCTGTGGCGGTTTGACCCTCGCACCGACGGTTTTTCATCGATAATTTCGATGCGTTATCACGAAATTATCTATTTTTCAAGTACGAAGTGGTGCGCTACTCTCTACCTGTCGACCGGGAACATGGTACGCATGCGGAACGGAGCGCGTTGCAGAAGGAGATGATCCATGAAGCTGATTGTGAACAATCGGAATGAGCGACTGACGGACAGCCTGCGAACATTGGTGGAGCGACAGGCGGGGTACGCGTTGGGCCGATTTGAGTTGCACATTCGTGAAGTCACCGTCCGGCTAAGCGACCTTAATGGGCCCAAAGGTGGTATCGACAAGCGTTGCAAAGTGCAGGTTGGGTTGCGGAGCGGCGGAACAATCGTTGCGGAAGTCGATGATACGGAGTTCGAGCCCTGCATTCACCGCGTGATGGATCGGGTCTCACGACGCGTGCGGCGACACCTCGAAGTCGCGCAGACCGAGGCTCGATCTGCTGCTGCCGTGCGCAAAGACGAAACGGGCGTGGGCGGCTAGACCAGGCGCCCTACGCACACGTGGATTTTGGCGCTCTCGCGAGGATGAGAGCATTGGAAATCGGGTGGGCCACGCAAGCCAGATGGCCCAATGCTCCTGAACATCGAAGAAAACACGGCGGACTTCAGAGTTCCAGAGATGATTGCAGCAACTGCACCAATTGAACAACCGCGTACGATAAGTCCACTTCGTCGCTTACTGCGTCTGCTCGCGCCGGAGCGACGCGAGATTATCATCGTTATTGCATTCGCGATCGGCGTGGGTGTTCTGACGTTGGCCACGCCTGTCGCAGTGCAGGCGTTGGTCAACATCGTGTCCTTCGGGGGTATGCATCAGCCACTATTGGTGCTGGCTGTGCTGCTCCTTGGGTTTCTTTCGCTTGCCGGTGCGATCCGGGCGCTCAAGGCCTACATGGTTGAAATGCTCCAGCGCCGGCTTTTTGTGCGCGTCGTGACGGACCTTGGATACCGGCTTCCGCGCGTACACGTCGAATCCTTCGACCGGAGTCACGGACCGGAGTTGGTGAACCGCTTCTTCGACGTACTGACCGTACAGAAGGTCGGCGCGACTTTGTTGTTGGACGGTGTCGCAGTTGTCCTGCAAACAACAATCGGTCTGTTGATTCTCGCGTTCTACCATCCGTTTCTGTTGGCATTCGACGTGGTATTGATCGCCTTGATCAATGTCGTATTATTCGTCCTGGGGCGTGGCGCGGTGCGAACGGCGATCAGCGAATCCAAAGCCAAGTACGCGGTCGCTGCGTCGCTTGAGGAGATCGCTCGGAACCCGATGTCGTTCAAGCAGGTCGGCGGACCGGAGCTTGCCCGAAGTCGTGCCGACGCGCTCGCCGTGGGTTATGTCGAAGCCCGGCAAAAACATTATCGCGTGGTCTTTCGGCAGGTTGTCAGTTCATTGGCGTTGCAGGCGCTCGCCGCGACGGCCTTGCTCACGCTGGGCGGATGGCTGGTGATCAACGGCCAACTCACGCTGGGCCAACTTGTCGCGGCAGAACTCATTGTTTCCATCGTGCTCGCGTCCTTCGCCAAGCTGGGCCAGAAGCTGGAGAGCTTTTACGATTTGCTCGCCGCCGTGGACAAGCTTGGGCAGTTGCTGGACCTGCGAATGGAGCGCGACTCGGGTCATGCGCTTGCGCCGACGACACCGGGTGCCCGGCTGGAGCTGATCAACCTGGCCTTCCAATTCCCAGGCTCACGCGCTGCACTGACGAAATTCAACCTCACTGTGGAGTCTGGTGAACGTATTCGCGTCGCGGGCGGGCACGGTGCGGGAAAGAGCACGCTCGCCGACCTGCTTTACGGTCTCCGTCTGCCGACGGCGGGCCGAATCGAGCTTGACGGCGTTGACCTGCGTGAAATCAGCCTCGCATCGTTACGCAGCCAAGTGGCGGTGGTCAAAGGCGTCGAACTGATCGAAGGCACCATTGAAGACAATATCAGCATGGGGCGGCAGGAGGTTTCCGCCGGCGACATTCGCGCTGCGTTGGATGCCATCGGCATACTGACCGAGATTCGCGAGTTACCCGACGGATTGGGTACGGTGCTCAACTCGAATGGCGCGCCGCTCTCATCCGGTACCTCTCGTCGGTTGATGCTTGCACGTGCCATCGCCGGCAAGCCTCGTCTGATCGTAATCGATGACTTTCTTGAAGATCTCGACCACGAAGCGGGGCAACGGGCGCTGGCGGCACTGATTGATCCAAATGCGCCATGGACGCTGGTTTTGATGAGTCGTTCTGGTGATTCAAACGACCCGATACCTCGAACTGTTGAATTGCGCGATCCTGATCCCGTGTACGAAGACGCGAGCGACGATACCCATGCCAGTATGGAGGTTGCGTCATCATGAACAAGCAGGCAACCGCGCAAGATTTTGAAACGTTCGGAACGCTCTATGTCGATCCGCGATCGCGGGCACTGGCACTGGTCCGCCCATCGCGGTGGATAGGTCGCGCGGCGCTCGTCATGGCGATTTGTTTTGTCCTCGGCCCCTGCGCGATGATGTTTGCACCGTGGCAGCAGAATCTACGCGGCGCCGGACGCGTGATTGCCTACGCGCCCCTTGACCGACAGCAGCAGATCGAAGCGCCGATCGGGGGGCGTATCGTTCGCTGGTGGGTGCAGGAAGGCAGTTTGGTCAGCGAGGGTGATCCGTTGCTGGAAATCAGCGATATTGACCCCAATCTGATCACGCGGCTTGGGCAGGAAAAAAGCGCACTGGAAGGCAAGCTTTCAGCCACGGACCAGATTGCCAGATCATACGAAGACCAGATCGTCAATCTTGAGTCCACGCGCGATCTGGCCGTAGCTGCCGCCACGTTTCGGCTTGAGACCAGTCGGCAGAAGATTCGGGCTGCCGAGGAGTCTCTTGCGGCGGCGGAGGCAGCCCATGTCGCAGCCAAGGCGCAGTTTGAACGCAACAGGAATCTGTTGTCCGACGGCATCGTCTCTCGGCGGCAGTTCGAGGTGGCTGAACGCGATCTCGAGCAAGCGCGAACGGCCGTGAATCGCGCGCTGGCTGATTTGGAGGGCGCCCGGGCTGACCTGCGCGCGTCGGAACAAGAACTTGCCAAAATTCGGGCAGATCAACAGGCCAAAATCGCATCCGCGCGCGCATCGCTCAACGACGCCTACGGAAAGTCGGAAGACATTCGTGCGAGCCTCGCTAAGTTGGAAGTGCAAATCGCACGACAGCAATCGCAATTGGTGACGGCGCCGCGCGGTGGAACCGTATTTCGTCTGGTCGCGAATCAGGGAGGTGAGATCGTCAAATCCGGTGATTCCTTACTGACGTTGGTGCCCGCGACGAATGATCGCGCGGTGGAGATTTGGGTAAATGGAAATGATGCACCGCTGATCAGCGAGGGGGCCCCCGTGCGACTGCAATTCGAGGGATGGCCCGCGGTTCAGTTCGCAGGGTGGCCATCGGTCGCAGTGGGAACGTTTGGAGGAAAGGTATCGCTGATGGACGCGACGGACGATGGTCAGGGCAAATTCCGGCTGCTGGTCGTACCCGACGAGTCGGAACAAAGTTGGCCTGATGCACGTTTCCTGCGCCAGGGCGTTCGCGCCAAGGGATGGGTGCTGCTGAAACAGGTTTCGTTGGGCTATGAGGTTTGGCGACAGCTTAACGGCTTTCCGCCAGTGATTGAGCCGAAAGAGCCAAAGTCCATGGTTGCGCGCAAGCGACTGAAATGATGGCTTGCAGTGGGAACCCCTAAATAACCCAATGAACCGACACAGGAAACAAATGCAGAGCACGCCTTCATCTGCGGCGGCGCTATTGCTGCTCCTCGTTTCATGCGCGCAAACGGGCTGCGCCACCTGGCGTGGAGAGCTCGACGATCGACACAATCGTCGTGTTGCCGAGCATGTTCGGGATATCCGGCAGACCGATCTGCGCGAACTTTCCAAGGCACCGCCGCGAACGGTTCAGGACGACTTGGAATCCACGCAACTGCGGCGCAAGACACTACCCGCACCCGAGACACCGGCTGCGCTGCCGCTCTCGATTGCTGATGTGCGCATGACGACGCTGCGCAACAACCTCGATCTCGACGTCTTCTTTCTTGAGCCCAAGCTCGCAGCGACGGTCGTCAGTGAAGAGGTGGCGAAGTTTGATGCAACACTTTTCGGCAGCGTTGCCTACCAGCGCAAGGACCTTCCGTCGCTGGATAGCGACCTCGTTCAATTCACGTCAGAATCGAAGGAGCTGGACAAAGCCGTCGCCAAGTTGACACAGATTGAGCAAACGAAAGAAGCGCTCTCCCTGGATGTGGGCGTTAACGTGCCGTTGCCAACGGGTGGCGTGGTTCGCTTACGCAACACCTTTGACGAGAGCAACAAGCTGTCGCCGCAGCGCTTCGAGCAATACGTTGCGGGCCTCAAATTCTCTTATAGTCAGCCCCTGTTGCGCGGCGCCGGCGTGCAAGCCAATACCGCTTCGATTCGTCTGGCCCGACTGAGCGCGCAGACGGTCGGCGCCACCACCAAACTCTCCGCCATCCGGGTATTGGCCGGTGCCGAGAAGGCGTATTGGCGGGCGTATGGAGCGCGGCGGATGCTTGATGTGCGCGCGCAGCAATACAATCTCGCATTCGACAACCTGGAACTGGTGCGCAAACGAGTCGCCGAGGGCCTGTCGCCTTCCATCGAAATCACCCGCGCGGAAGTGGGGGTAGCCGCGCGTTTGGAGGGTTTGATCGTGGCCGAGACCAATTTGCGCATCCAGCAGCGCGAGTTGAAGCGCGTGCTTAACCTCGAGGGCGTTTCGCTCGATTCGCCGACAATGCTCGATATGACCACACCGCCTGAACTGCTCCGTTGGGAAGTGGATCGTAATCAACTCGCGCACCTGGCGCTGGACAATCGCATGGAAATGCTGGAGTTGGAACTCAAGCTTGCGGCCAACGCGCTCAAGGTTGATCTCGCGCGCAATCGGGCGCTGCCTCTGTTTGTCCTGGATTTCAGTTACGGCGTACTCGATCGTCAAGGATCTTTCGGAAGCGCTTGGCGGGGCATGTGGGATTTCGACAACACGGAGCTTTCCGTTGGATTGCGCGGCGAGATCCCAGTCACCAACGATGCCCGTGAGTCGCAACTGCGCCGCGCCGTATTGGAGCGCACGCAACGCATGGCCACACGTGCTCAGCGCAAGCTGGCCATTCAACAGGAAGTTTACGACGCACTCGATGTGCTTGACCAGAACTGGCAACGCATCATCGCGGCCCGGCAGAACGTGATTGTCTCGGGTACGAATTACGAAGCTGAGTTGAAGCAATTCGAAGAGGGCCTGCGAACGATGCGCGAAGTGCTCGAGGTTCTTACGCAACTCGGCGACGCCCAGATTCGCGAAATCAATGCTATCGTTGCATATCAGATCGCGCAGATCGATCTTGCCTTCGCGACGGGTACGCTCTTGGGGTATGCCCACGTGGATCTCGCGCCCATACCGTTGGCTGACGGCGTGGATGAACCCGGATAAATCATCCAAAACACCGACGACGCTCTCGGAATACGGAGTTGTGCCGATGCGGCACGCGGAGAACGCTCCCGATGACGAATGGCGTCTTCCGGTGGGCGGGATGCGCCGTTACGGGAGAATCGAGTGCGGAGTCGACGCAAGCGGCGTAGGTGGGTTTCAGGGTGGCTGTGACCCAAGTCGTCGTACAAATCAGCCGCGGACTGCACGACGTACTTGCGCGGCGAGAACGACAAAGGGCTCGATTCCGGTAAGGAAACCTGGTCCTGGTCACCCTCCGTGCTCGCGCAATTCGTTCATCCAAGTTGATTCAGGATTCTTGGCGCCACGCCCGAGATGTCGCGAGTCGGCAAATCCAATCGGCACACGCCAGGCATATCGTCCGACAACAGCTCTCGATCAGACTTCGCGGTGATCGCCTCGGTAGCTCTGCCAGTCGATTTTCAGTTTGCGCATGCGGCCTCTTAGGGTGTGCGGGTTGATGCCCAAGAGATGTGCTGCGCCCGTGGGGCCTTCGACCTGGCCCCTCGTCTTGCGCAGCGCCTCCTTGATATGATCGCGGACGACATCGTCCAGGGTCTTGAGCGGCTTTGATTCATCGACTGCGCTTGCCGCTCTTGCTTCACGGCTTGGTGCGTGCAGCTCGGGCGGGCTCGCGCCCAGCGCTTTTGCCGTTTCCAGGCATTTACCATTTCCCAAAAGGGCGGCGCGGTTGATCACCGATGCCAGCTCGCGGATGTTGCCCGGCCAGTCGTAGGCGAGCAGCAGCAAGACGTCCGTCGGGGTAGGCACCAACAGCGGCAGGCCGAATCGCCTCGAGGCGCGCAGCGCGAAGTGCGCCGCGAGTTCCGGCATGTCCTCGGGCCGCTCGCGCAGCGCGGGCAGTTCGATTGGGAAGACCGCAAGGCGATACCACAGGTCGTCGCGGAACCGCCCCTCCGAGACCATCTGTCGCAGGTCGCGGTTCGTCGCAGCCACCACGCGCACGTCAACGGTGAGTTGCCGTTGGCCGCCGACCCGTTCAAACGAGCCATCCTGGAGGATGCGCAGCAGCCGGACCTGCGCAGCCAGCGGCAATTCGCCGACTTCGTCGAGAAACAGCGTCCCGCCGTCGGCGCGCTCAAACCACCCCTTGCGCGTCCCGACGGCTCCCGTGAAGCTGCCCCGTTCGTGACCGAACAACTCCGAGTCAATCAACTCCGGCGGGATCGCTCCGCAGTTCACGCGCAGAAACGGACCGGACTCCCGATCCGATCGCGTGTGAATCGCACGGGCGATCACCTCCTTACCCGAACCCGTTTCGCCAAAGAGCAGCACCGGGACGTCCGCATGCGCGACCAGCTTCACGCGATCCATCACCTGCTTCAGCCCGGACTCGGCGCCGACAATCGTTTCGCTGATCTCACGGCGTCCAAGGCGCGCTAGCAACGCCTCGCGATCAGCCTCCGCCGCCTCTTGTTGTGATGCCATTTCGCGAAGCCGGCGATCATTGGCCAGCGCCGCACGAAATGGATGGAGCAGTTCCACCACCAGTTTCTCATGCACGTCGCTGAAGTTCTCCCCCGGCGATGTCACCAGCGCCAAAAACCCCATGGTCCCGTAATCACTGCACAGCGGACCGATCAGCGCTTCCGCGTTGACGCCTTTGGGAAGGAACGGGATCTTCTTTCCGAACGGGTCGTCATTTCGGAACAGGCGCACTTCGCCGCGCCGACACCACGCCAACAACTTCTCGAGTTGCTCGGTTGAACACGATGAGCGCGCTTCCGCGACCAGCGTTCCGTCCCGGCAACCGGCTGCAACTGTTTCCAACGCAGTCCGCCGCAGATCCACCCGCCGCACAAGCAGCAGTTCGATCGGGATCCGCGCAGTTAGTAGTGGCATGATGCGTGCCGTGAACTCGGCAATGTCGAAATGCTGGCAGGCTTCGCGCCAAACCTCCAGCAAGAGCCCCATGAACCGTTGCATATGGTTCGTCCTGCCGTCGTATGTGCTAGTTGCCGTCTCTGGTGACAGTCATATTCAGCATATACCACGGAATAGCCCCGAGCAAATCCGCTGGAACACCTTTGACAGCTATTCCAGAAGCGTTTTCGCGCCCGGCTCATTCACGGCACATCGCCTGTATGAGAATTCCCTTGTCGCCGGCGACGACTGCCCGAGGCGGGCAGGTCCGGCGACAGTCAGCAGGGAACGCCGGCGCTCATCAGCGCCGCCACAACAAAGGAGAACAACAGATGTTCACGCGAACTGCGCTGGCGAGTTGGTGCGGTTGCGTCCTGGTCCTGGCAGCCGTGCAAGTTGGTCGCGCGGAGGTTTCCGGGGCTGAGACCTTACACGTGTACGGATCGGAAGGTCCATCACCCGCGATGCAGGAAGCGGCGATGGCGTTTGAGGATGCCTACGACGTCAAGGTCGAGGTGATCTCCGGGCCGGTGTCGCAGTGGATTGAGAAAGCGCAAACCGACGCGGACATCATCTATTGCAGCGCGGAATTCATGATGTCGGAGTTGATCCACGGCGGAAAGTTGCAGATCAACCCGGCGACGGTGACGCCGCTCTATCTGCGCCCGTCAGCCATCCTGGTGCGTCCGGGAAACCCCAAGGGCGTTCACGACCTGCCCGACCTGCTGCGTCCGGGTGTGCGCGTGATGGTCGTCACCGGATCGGGGCAGACGGGACTGTGGGAGGACATGGCTGGTCGGCAGGGCGACGCTCGTGCCGTGCGGACGTTTCGCAGCAACGTTGTGCTCTTTGCCGCGAACAGCGATGAAGCGCAACGTGCCTGGAAGGAACGCAGCGATATCGACGCATGGGTCACCTGGAACATCTGGTATCTTCCGCTGCACAACCATGCGGACATGATTCCAGTCAGCAAGGATTTCGTAATCTACCGCCAGAGCAACGTCGCACTGACCGGGCGCGGCGAATCCAAAGTCGCTGCCAGCCGGTTCCTCGACTTCCTCACCTCACCGGATGGCGCGAGCATCTTCAAATCATGGGACTGGATCACCGAACCGGCAGACGCCGAGCCGATCTCCGTCGAGTCCGACGTGACCGTCGTATGCCGCATCGATGAAGACGTGGCGCAGGAGGGCGTGGGACGCGGGCTGCTGCGCCTGCGCAACCTGATGTCGGATTACGAATCCGCGGGCATTCCCAATGGGCAGGTGCGCGTGGTCGCGGTGGTGCACGACGACGCGGCCTACTGGATGCTGGATGACGCGGCTTACGGTCGGCAAGTTGGTCGCAAGACGCCGAATCCAAACAAAGCGCTCATTGAGGAACTCGCGGGCATGGGCGTGCGCATCGAACTGTGCGCGACGGCGATAAGCGAGAACGGCTGGAAACCGGAAGATCTGCTGCCCAGTGTGCGGCTGGTTCCTGGCTGCTACCCGCGCATCGTCGACCTGCAATTGCAGGGATACGCCTACCTGCACCTGTGATGCGTCGTGCGCGGCTGCACGCGCCAACGCGACGGTATGTACCGAACATTGAGACCCCAATTGTGGAATGGCCAACACCATGAACGCCGGCCGACGAGATTTTCTGAAGGTGATAACCTGCCTGGGCGCTGGGGGTTCGGTGCTGAACCTGAATGCCCGGCGCGCCAACGCAGCGCACGGACCCGTGGTGTCCGACGACGCCATGGGCGTGCTCGTCGACATCACCAAGTGCAACGGATGTCGCCAATGCGAAGCGGCCTGCCGCGAGGCAGCCGGTTTCGAAACGCCGACAAAGGACGAGCTTCTTGATGAGTCGGCGTACGCGTCATCGCGTTCACTTTCGCCGCGGAGCTACACGACGATCAATCGCTATCCCGGCAGCGGTGCGCAGGGCGAAGCGGAGTTTCGCTACGTCAAGAGCAACTGCCTGCACTGTGTTCAGCCGGCGTGCGTGTCGGCGTGCCTGGTGGGCGCGTTGCGCAAGCAACCGAACGGCGCGGTGACCTATGACGCACAGAAGTGCATGGGCTGTCGTTATTGCATGGTGGCGTGCCCGTTTGAAATTCCCACGTACGAATACGAGAACGTATTCACGCCGCAGGTCCGCAAATGCACGCTGTGCTCGAACGAAGGGAATCCCCACAAGGACGGTCCGCCCGCGTGCGTGCAGGCGTGTCCCCGGCAGTGCCTGATCTGGGGCAAACGCAGTGATCTCTTGAGCGAAGCGCGGAGCCGGATCGAACGCTTTCCAGACCGCTACATCGATCACATTTACGGTGAGCATGAAGCCGGAGGAACCTCGTGGTTGTTCCTGTCGGACAAACCGTTTGAGCAGCTTGGGTTCCTGCAAGTATCGGAGAACGCACCGCCGCAGCTCAGCGAGACAATCCAGCACGGCGTGTTCAAGCATTTCGTGCCGCCCGTGATGTGGGTGGCTGCGCTGGGCATCGCGTCGTGGTTGACGCGGCCTCAAGCGGATCGTGCGCCGGGAATGCAACCCGCGTTTCCCACGTGCGACGCGGTGGGCAACGACGACGTGAAGGATAACGGCAAACTCAAGCAAGGATCATCGCAGTGAACGCGCACGCGCAACCCGTGACAATCGACCGCAAGTTTCTCACGCCCGGGACAATGGTGCTTCTGGCCATCGCGGGTGTGGGGGCGATCTTCGGCGTGTATCGCTTCTTTTTCGGATTGGGCGCGAGCACCAACCTGAGCCAGCAGTATCCCTGGGGCATCTGGATCATCGCGGACGTGTCGTTCATCGCGCTCGCTGCGGGTGGTTTCACAACCGCGGCGATCGCGCACGTCTTTCATCGCGAACGTTACCACGCGCTGGCCCGTCCCGCACTTGTCGTCGCGATGCTGGGGTATACGTTCGCGTGCGTGGCGCTCGCAGCCGACCTGGGGCGTTACTACAACATCTGGCACCCGATGCTGCCGAGCATGTGGCAGGGCAACTCCGCGCTGTTTGAAGTGGGCATGTGCGTGATGTGCTACGTGACCGTGCTCTACGCGGAGTTCGTGCCCGTTTTCTGCGAACGATTCAACGGCGACGTGAAGTTTCCACGTCTGAGCATGTGGTGCCGGCGAATCGAAAAGCTCGCCAGTCGCGTGATGCCCGCGCTGATCGTGCTGGGCGTGGGCATCTCGTGCCTGCACCAGTCATCGCTGGGACACGTGATGGTGCTGGCGCCGTCGAAGCTGCACCCGTTGTGGTGGTCGCCGATTCTGGCGCTGCTGTTTCTGCTGTCTGCCATCATGGTGGGATTCCCCACGGTAATCTTCGCGTGTATCTGCGGTTCCTGGGCGCTGAACCTCAAACCACCGATGCGCATGCTCGCGAGCCTGGCGCGCTACGTACCATTCTTGCTGATGATCTATCTCGGCTTCAAGGTCGGTGACATGCTCTTGCGGCAAAGCTACCTGCACCTGCAAGCCGGTACGCTCGAAACGACGATGTTTGTGATCGAGTTGGGCCTGGGCGTGGTGGCGCCGCTGCTGATGCTGCTCTCCGCGCGGGTTCGTTGGTCGCCGAAGTTGCTGGCGACGGCGTGCTTGATGGTGATGGTTGGCGTACTGATCAACCGCGCGAACGTGTACTGGATCGGCTATCACCCCGCACGCGCGACGGGTCGGTATTTTCCGTCGCTCACCGAGTGGGGACTCACCATTGGTGCGCTCGCCGGAATACTGCTTTGCTGGCGTCTGCTCGTGATTCACTTCCCGGTGATTACGCCGGAAGCAGCGGAGGATGAACTTGAGGAGCGACACGACCGTCCGTCGGCTGGTCAGAGAGTGCATGCGAGGCGGCGCGTCCCGGTGGCGGTATGCACCGTGTTGGCAATGTGCTTGCTGACCGCACCGTCGATCGCGTCCGAACCTTCCGGCGAGTCCAAGACGTTTCACGGTGGGAGTGCGTCCATGATGGACGCGTCCAAACTCAATTGCGGCGCCTGCCACAGATGCACCACCCCAACGCTGGAAGACCCCTGCCTACGCGGGTGCCCGCGTGCGCGTGAGAAAGCGCAATGGGATGGTCAGGGGCCAGACGTGGTCATCCTCCGCGAGCTTGAGGACGCGTATCTGCCGGTGCCGTTCGATCACAAAGGCCATGCGAAAATGTCCGCGATGACCGATGGCTGCGTGACCTGCCATCACCATACCATCGCGGGTCAGCAGCACCCGGCATGCAAGTCGTGTCATCCGGCGCGCGACGCGGAAGCGAGCATCGACAAGCCCGCACTCCTCGGCGCGTATCACCAGATGTGCCTGAACTGCCATCGCGAATGGATCAACGAACGCGACTGCGACGTCTGCCACCGCGCGAAGGCGGGAAGCGTGAGCAGCACGCGGCCCACGCCCGTGCCCAGCAAGGATGATCTGCTGAGCATCATGCACCGACCGATCCCCGAACCGGAGGGCGAACTCTACAGCAAGTCGCTGCCCATCACGCAGACGCGCGTCATCTTCCGCCATCGCGAACACACGCAGCGTTTCGGGTTGCAGTGCGTCGAGTGCCATCACGAAAGAAGCTGTTCGCGCTGTCACACCAGCGAACCGGTGCCCGAACCGCGCACGCTCGCGGACCATCATGGACGCTGCATCCGCTGCCACAAGCAAGACATGAACCTCACGGGAAGAGAAGCGGGCCGGTGTGGACGCTGCCACTGGCAGGAGGGCGAAGCCATGCCCGAACAGTTTGATCACGCGTCCACGGGTTTTCCGCTTGCGGCGTATCACGCGAAGGCGACGTGTCGCACCTGCCATACCAACGTACCGTTCGCCGGTCTGGATCGCACGTGCGCGACCTGTCACGACGCCTGGGATGCGGAGGACTTTGACCATGGCGTGACCGGTCAGGTGCTGGACGAGAATCACGTCGACGCGGACTGCACGGATTGCCATCGCGAAGACCGGTACGACGTCGCGCCGAGTTGTGGGGAGTGTCATGACCCCGACGACGGAATCACTTTCCCCGCGCGCCGGCCGGGGCCGCTGGCGACGCTGGCGCACACGGACGCGGCAAAGGAGAAGTGAGATGGTCAGCACGCATCCAGCGCAAGCGGAATCGGAACTGCTCGAGAGCGCGACCGGTGAAACGGTCTGCGCGCCGACGGTCATGCACGCGCGCGGCGCGCGCATTTTGATCCCGGGAGCGAGCGGATTCGTCGGCATCATCGCGCTGTTGTGGATCAGCCAGATCGTCGATCTGCCGCACCGCCTGTTCGGTACGCCCGCAACACCTTTCAACTGGGCGGAGAGTCTGCTCGAAACGCTCGTCGTGGTCATTGTGGCGGTGGTCGTGCTTTGCTGGATTCGCCATGTGCTCTTGCGCATCCGCAGCCTGGAGGGTTCGCTGCACGTCTGCATGTACTGCAAGCGCGTTCAGACGCACGAACGCTGGACGCACATCGAGGAATTCATCACGGAACATTCGGAGGTGCTGTTCTCGCACGGACTGTGCACGGATTGCCTGAACCGGTACCACCCCAACCTCTTGAAGCGCGAGGGATATCCCGCGTCTCGCGCGGGAGCATACGCCGAGGGCCGCGTGGATAACGGGAGGTCGCGGCGATGAAACTCAGACTTGTGATGGTCATGGTGTTGGCTGCGGTCGGCACACTGACGCTGAATCAGGCACGGGCCGAAGAGCCCATTGTCATACTCAATGTCTCCTACGACCCGACGCGCGAACTCTACCAGGAGTTCAACGAAGCATTCGCGCGCCACTGGCTCGCGGAATCCGGGCAAGCTATCACGGTGCGACAATCGCACGCGGGAGCCGGCAAGCAGGCACGCGCGGTCATCGAAGGCCTGGAAGCCGACGTCGTCACGCTCAATGTGGCGTACGACCTCGACGCGATGCACATGCACGGTGACCTGATCCCCGCCGACTGGCAGAAACGTCTGCCCCACAACAGTTGCCCGTACACGTCGACCATCGTCTTTCTCGTGCGTCAGGGCAATCCCAAGAACATCCACGACTGGGGCGACCTCGTACGCAAGGACGTCGCGGTGATCACGCCGAACCCGAAGTCCTCGGGCGGTGCGCGGTGGAACTACCTCGCGGCATGGGCGTTCGCGGCTGATCGCTTCGGCGGCGATGAAGCCCGCGTGCTCGAATTCATGCGCGCGCTGTTCGCGAATGTCCCGGTGCTCGACACCGGGGCGCGCGGTTCGACCAACACGTTCGTTCAACGGCGCATCGGCGACGTATTTCTCGCGTGGGAGAACGAAGCGCTGCTGGTCACCGAGCGACTCAAACCCGGCGAATTCGAGATCGTCGTGCCTTCAATGAGCATTCTCGCGGAACCGCCGGTGACCGTCGTCGACAAGGTCGTTGACAAGCGCGGAACGCGCGCGGTCGCCACCGCCTATCTCGATTTTCTATACGGCGAGACGGGCCAGCGGATCATCGCCAAGCATTACTACCGCCCGCAGTCCGAAGACGTTGCGCGCGAATTCGCCGATCGCTATCCCGACGTGAAGCTCATCACGGTGGACGCGGTGTTCGGTGGATGGCAGTCCGCCCATGCCAAGCACTTCGCGGAGGGCGGGACGTTCGATCAGATCTTTGCGCGCTGAGCAAGACATGGCTGGTAGCAAGACGCGACATTCCGTGCTCCCCGGTTTTCGGCCCACCATGGCGTTTACGCTGATGTACCTGGGGTTGGTGGTGTTGATTCCACTTGCGATGCTCGCGCTGCACGCAGTGCGCATGTCCTGGACCGAATTCGCGCAGACGTTTACCGCTCCGCGCACGTTGGCGGCCTATCGCCTGACGCTTGGCGGGGCGCTGATCGCATCGTGTGTGAACGCGGTGTTTGGTTTGCTCATCGCATGGGTACTGGTGCGCTATCGATTTCCCGGTCGGCGGCTGCTCGACACGCTTGTTGACCTGCCTTTCGCGCTGCCGACAGCCGTCGCCGGGATCGCGCTGACCGCGATCTACGCACCCACCGGACTCATCGGCGGATGGCTCGCGCGCTTGGGTATCCAGGCTGCTTACAGCCCCTTGGGAATCGTTATCGCGATGGCGTTCGTGAGCTTGCCGTTTGTGATTCGCACGACGCAGCCCGTGTTGGAGGACATCGATCGCGAGGTTGAAGAAGCAGCCGCGACGCTGGGGGCGAGTCGGTTTCGCACGTTCACGCGCGTGATCTTCCCGGCCATCTTGCCGGCCGTTCTTGCGGGCTTTGCGATGGCGTTCGCGCGTGCGGTGGGTGAATACGGTTCGGTGGTGTTCATCTCGGGCAACATGCCGGGACGAACCGAGATCGTTCCGCTGCTGATCATGACGCGGCTTGAGGAGTACGACGAGACCGGAGCGACCGCGGTGGCGCTTGTGCTGTTGGTGCTTTCGTTCGCGATGCTGTTCATCATCAACCTGCTGCAACTCTGGGCCCGGCGTAGCACGGCAGCGTGAGTGCGAAAGCAGCGCTGCGCGAATACGAGAATTCAATGACGACGCTGTCCATCCAACCCGACCTGACGCCCGTGACATCGCGCAGCGCTGTTGCGCCGCCGTCGCCGGTGTTGCGCTGGACGTTGATCATCGTGGCCGTGGGATTCCTTGGGATAACGTTGATCTTGCCGCTGGCGATTGTGTTCGTCAGTGCGCTTGAGCAGGGTTGGCATACGGCGCTTGCAGCGCTGACGCATGCGGATGCCCGCGCTGCGATGCGGCTCACCGCGCTGATCGTGGTGATCGCGGTCCCGATCAACGTGGTGTTTGGCGTAGCGGCTGCCTGGGCGATCGCGAAGTTCGAGTTCCGCGGCAAGAGCGTTTTGGTGACGCTCATCGACTTGCCTTTCAGCGTATCGCCGGTCATCGCGGGCATGGTGTTCGTACTGCTCTTTGGAGCGCGCGGAGCGTTTGGCCCGTGGCTGGGAGCGCACGGAATTCGCATCATCTTCGCCTGGCCGGGCATCGCGCTGGCCACCATGTTCGTCACGCTGCCGTTCGTCGCGCGCGAACTCATTCCGTTGATGCAGGCGCAGGGACACGAGGACGAAGAGGCAGCCGTCAGTCTGGGAGCGAGCGGGTGGCAGACGTTTGTTCGCGTCACGCTGCCCAACATCAAATGGGGATTGGCGTACGGTACGATACTTTGCACCGCCCGCGCGCTCGGCGAATTTGGCGCGGTTTCGGTCGTCTCCGGACATATCCGCGGCGAAACCAACACGCTGCCGCTGCACGTCGAGATTCTCTACAACGAGTATCAATTCGCGGCAGCCTTCAGCGTCGCGGGGCTCCTCGTCGGAATTGCATTGCTCACGATCATCGCCAAAGCCGCGGTGCAATGGCGCTTGCAGGTGAACGCCCGCGCGTCGGCATCGCTCATTGAAGGCGAAATGACGGAGAGGGTGGAATGGGCATCGAAGTGAGCAATGTGACCAAGCGCTTCGGTACGTTCACCGCGCTGCACGACGTGAGCCTCAAGGTGAACGTGGGCGAACTCATGGCGCTGCTCGGCCCGTCCGGATCGGGCAAGACAACACTGCTGCGGGTGATTGCGGGCCTCGAATCGCCTGACGCGGGCAACGTTTTCTTTGCGGGAACGGACGCGACGCGGCGACACGTGCGCGAGCGGAACGTTGGCTTTGTGTTCCAGCATTATGCCCTGTTCCGCCACATGACGGTATTCGAGAACGTGGCGTTCGGTTTGCGCGTACGGCCCCGCAAGCTGCGCCCGACGCGCGACGAGATCAAGCACCGCGTCACCGAGCTGCTGGAACTGGTGCAACTTGAGAACTTCGCGCAGCGCTATCCCGCGCAGCTTTCGGGGGGACAGCGGCAACGGGTAGCGCTCGCGCGGGCACTTGCCGTCGAACCCAAAGTGCTCCTGCTCGATGAGCCGTTCGGCGCGCTCGACGCGAAGGTGCGTCAGGAACTTCGCCGCTGGCTTCGCCGGTTGCACGAGGAAATCCACGTCACCAGCGTCTTCGTCACCCACGATCAGGACGAAGCGCTCGAAGTGGCGGATCGTGTCGTCATCATGAACGGCGGCAGAATCGAACAGGTGGGCACGCCGGATGAAGTCTTCCGCGACCCCGCCAGCGCGTTCGTGATGAATTTCCTCGGTACGGTCAACGTCTTCCACCGCCGCGTGTCGAAGCTCGCGCCCGAAATCGACACGCTCGAAATCCAGTGTCCCGACGAACTGCCCGCGGACTCTCGGCCGGCGCGGATCTTCGTCCGACCGCACAATCTGGACATCAGCACACACGTGACGGGCAAACCGCGGCTTCGCGGGTTCGTCGAATACGTCAACGCCGCCGGTCCGCAGGTGAAACTCGAAGTGCGCACCGAGTTCGGCGAGGTGGTGCAGGTGGAAACGCCACAAGAACGCTACCGCCAGCTGGGAATCGACCGGGGCAGCGAGGTCTTCGTCACGCCAAGGGAGATGCGCGTGTTCTTCGATGACGGGCAGGCGACTTAGGCATCGGGCGGACCGCGGTTGATGGCGCCGCGCCGCCGCGAAGGAGATGAGATCACCATGAGTATCGAAAAAGTCGCGGTGATCGGGCTGGACTGCTGCGAACCGAGTCTGGTGTTCGACCGGTGGCGCGACGATCTGCCCAACCTGCGCCGATTGATGGAATCGGGACTGTACGGCTGCCTCGAAAGCTGCATGCCGCCGATCACCGTTCCCGCGTGGAGTTGCATGACGACCGGGCGCGACCCGGGCACGCTCGGCATTTATGGTTTTCGCAATCGACGAGACCACGGCTATGGCGGTTTGCACACCGCGACCAGCCTCGACGTGCGCCATCCGCGGGTTTGGGACATGCTGGGGGCTGCGGGCAAGGCGTCCATCGTCGTCGGCGTTCCGCAAACGTTTCCCATCGTGCGCCCGCCGAATGGCTGCATGGTTTCGTGCTTCCTGACGCCGAGCACGGACAGCGACTATACGCACCCGCCCGGGCTCAAACGGGAAATCGCGGCGCTAGTCGGTGAGTACATGGTCGACGTGCCGCAGTTTCGCACGGAGGACAAGACGTGGCTGTGGGGACAAATCCACACCATGACCGACCGCCGCTTCAAGGTTTGCAAATACCTGCTGCGGAGCAAACCGTGGGACCTGTTCTTCATGGTCGAAATCGGGGTCGATCGCATCCATCACGGGTTCTGGCGATTCATGGACCCGGATCATCGCTTCCATGTCGCTGGAAATCCCTATGAGCAGGTGATTCACGACTACTACGTGCGGATCGATCACCTGATCGGTGAGCTGCTTGCGGAACTCGATCTGGACACGACGGCTGTATGGATTGTGTCCGATCACGGCGCGAAGCGGCTTGAGGGGGGCGTGTGCTTCAACGACTGGCTCATTCGCGAGGGTTTGCTGGTGATGAAGGATCCCGTCACCGGACCGCAGAGTTTTCGGCTTGAAGATGTTGATTGGTCGCGAACGCAGGTGTGGGGCGAGGGCGGCTACTATGGTCGGTGCTTCATCAACCTCGCGGGACGCGAGCCGCGCGGCATCGTCCCGCAATCCGGCTATGAATCGCTGCGCCAAGAACTCATCAGCAAACTGGAAGCGATGCACGACCCGCAGGGCAATCCGCTCGGCACGCGCGTGTACAAGCCCGAAGCGCTCTACTCGGAAGTCAACGGTGTCGCGCCCGATCTGATCGTCATCTTCGGCGACCTGTACTGGCGCAGCGTCGGGACCGTCGGCAACGCGGATATCTACACCACCGAGAACGACACCGGCCCGGACGATGCGAACCACGCGCAGCAGGGCATGCACATTCTGCATCACCCGTCGCTGCCGTCGGGGCGTTGTGACGCGTCGATCTACGACGTCGCGCCGACCATCCTCGACATGCTCGGGCATGAAGTCCCCGAACAGTTGCACGGTGTGCGGCTGAATCGAAGTTCAGACCGGTCAACGTCGGATGGAAGAAACGCGCGCGATGCATGCGTAACCTGTACGCGCGGTGCATGAAGAACGCGAGACGGACGAACTTCGTCGGTTTACTTGTGGCAAACGTGTAACTGGTATGGCCATGACACCTGGGCGATTGAAATCCGTCCTGTTGCTGGTGGCGCTGTGGGTTTCGGGGCCGCTTGCATTTACGCAAGCGGGCGATGCCGCAGCCACGGCGTCAGACGAGCACTCCGCACCCAAGCGCCAGCATCCGACATCCAGGGCGTGGGGCACTCGGCTGGAGTCGGAACCACCGGGCTATGTCACGACGCTTGATCGCTCCGGCATGCTCACCTTCAAGGATGTGGATTGGCTGGACTTCGGACTCGAGCAGCGCACACGATACGAGTACCGCTCCGACTTGCGCCGCCCGGACCTGACCGACGACCAGCAGTTCCTCTTGCGCACGCGCATGTACCTGGGTGTGCATGATATCGTCGACCCATTCCGCTTCGCGATCGAAGTGCAGGATGCCCGGCAGTTCAACAGCGAGTACGGCGATAGCAGTCGCGACGTGAATCAAGCCGATGTGCTTCAAGCGTTCGCGGAGCTGTATTTCGAGGATGCGCTTGGGGAGGGTTACCCGCTGCAATTCCGTGCTGGCCGAATGACGCTCGAATACGTCGATCGCAGGCTCGTGGGTCGCAACCGCTGGCGTAACACGGTGAACGCGTTCGACGGCTTTCGCCTGCGCATGGGCCAGCCAACGTCCGATTGGCAGGTGGACGTATTCGCCGTGCAACCTGTCGAGAGTCTGATGTCACGCCCGGACCGGCCCGACGAGGAGCGCTGGTTGTACGGCGTCGTGGGCGCATGGCGGGGCTGGTCCGATCGCACCACCATCGAGCCCTACTACTTCGCCCTCGATGAGGATCGCAAGAATTCCGCGAACGCAGATCGCGAGATTCACACACTCGGTTTTCACCTGTTCGGCCCGATTGGCAAGACGCGCTTCGACTACGACATGGATGCGGCGTTCCAGTTTGGCGACGACGGCGCGCGGCGTCACCGCGCGTTCGCCGCGTACGGCGAACTCGGCTACACGTTCGCGCATCCGTGGAAGCCGCGACTCGCGTTCGCCGCGCTCTACGCAACGGGCGATCGCAATCCCGACGACAATACGACCGAACGCTTCGACAGGCTCTTCGAGGTCACGCATCCCTACTCGACCACGGATCTCTTCGCCTGGCAAAACGCAATCAGCCCGAAGCTCCTGCTCGCGCTGCGTCCGAGCAAAACGCTCACCGTCGACACGTCGTATGGGGCGTATTGGCTGGCGAGTGATGCGGATGCCTGGCCCATCGCCGGCCTGCGCGATTCCGACGGGCGTAGCGGTGACTTCATCGGTCAGGAGTTGGAACTGCGCGTACGCTGCCAGCTCGACCGGCGCGTCGAACTGGAAGCGGGCTACGCGCACTTCTTTCCCGGCGCGTTCGTCCGCAACACCAGCGACGCCGACGATGGTGATCTCTTCTATGTACAGACCACGATCCATTTCTGACGCGGTCCGGTGCTATTGCACAATCGCAACACACAAAACGCTGGCCGCATGAGCGCGCCACGAACGTTCTCAAAGGATCCAAGACATGCAACGCAAAATGAATGTGCAAAGAAAACCGCCAATGGCTTTCCTTGCCCTTGGGCTATTCAGCCTGCTCATCAGCACACTGGCAACGGGTTGCAACGACGGATTGCGCGACGGCGTCAATGAAGGATTGAGCGCCGCAATCTCGACAGTGATCCAAGCGCCCGTGGACTACCTGCTTGAGCAACTATTCAAATGAGAGAGTCAATGTACCTTCTCCGACAGTGACCTCCCCCCTTGATTTTGGTCTATGTCGAGAGTGGCAAACTCTCGGGCCTGGACCATCGATGAAACGAGGGCCGAGAATGGGTGACCTTCAGCCCGCGCGGTTTGTCGAACAGTGCGCGCGAGGAGTTGGTCAAGAGCGCCCTGAAACGTTGCCGCTGTGCATGCGGTCCGGTACACCGCGTTTCGTGAGCATCCATGCCAGCCGTTCGAGAACATCCTCCGAGTTGAGTCTTCGCGCCAAGTCGATCGCAAGACGCGCGCGGCGTAGGGATTCTCTGCTCAGAATCCGGGCTCCGGAGGAAACAGCGTATCCCGGTTTGCCATCAGTTCCTCGCAGGTGTCAACGTCGTCTGACACCGGAATCAGGATAATCGGGTTCAGGCCGGGGTCCCGGCGCTGAGGCGGGTTGTTGGGCGTGTCGAGGATTGCAAGCGACGCGCCAATGATGAGTTGCTCGGAGTCGTCGATCACGTTGCCGCGCAGGCTGCCGTCGGCGTAAAGCGTCATCTCGTTTGCGAATATCTCGCGGCGCGCAATGTAGATCTCGCCTTCGATCGCGCCGAACAGTCTCACAACGACCGTCACCCCGGGCTTGCCATCGTTGTCGTCATCGCTGATCAGCGGATCGTTGCGGTCCATCGAAAGCGGTTCGTTGGGGTCACCGTCGATGCCGTTGAGTGTAGGCGTAGCAGGGCGGTACACCTTCCATTCCCCACCCTCTTCATACACGTCGACGATAGCGCCGGGGGGCTGAATGGCCTGCGTGGCTGCGTCTGAGAAGATCGTCTCGAAGGGCTGATTGGCGATGTACTCGGCGTGGCAGAAGCGGTCGTACGCGACAAGCTCATCGTCTTCAATGACCAGGTCCGTGTAGCCATAGGAGACGATAAATGTAGCGAGCGGACCATTGGCGGTCTCGCCGTCGTACGCAACGATGTCATAATGGGCGTAATGTCCCGCCAGCGCTGCGATCGCCTCTTCTTTGCTGGACGGTGCAACCCAATCCGGATCGTTCGCGGGCGTTTCGTACAATGGACTGTCCGGCCAGGGCAGCGGAATCGAGCAGCCGACAAGGTGGAGGCAACCGGCAATTGCGATTGCGAGAAAAACAACTCGTGTGGATGACGTTAGCATTTGAAATCTCCCACGTCGCAGAAATCGATCACAGATCCAATGCCGCTGAAAGCGGCCGCCGCATGGACACGACGTCGTGCCCGATGCAAACGACCGGTCAGTTTTCACTGCAACAATCGATAGCCATCGTGCCAACGCGCGTCGCTGCTTGGGCGCATGGTCTTGCGGGTCCACAACGTCGGCGCGCGTCAAGTTGGCGAAGTCGAATTGCGCCGTGATGAACCCCAGGTATTTCTTCGCGCCCCCACTCCCCGAAAGTGCCGCAGGATTCGATTCTGGACAGCTGTCCAGAATGGACTCGCCTTTAGGTTATTCACGAATTCCAGCAAGACGATACTTACGTCGTCGTGGTGCAGCGGCGCGTCGTGCATGTGCTCGCGCAGTGCGGCGATGATAGCTCCAACGATGCCATCGGGAGAACGATCGCCGACTGAATTCAGCACGGCACGCAGCCGCTCACGCCCGAACAGCTGACCGGCGCCATTGGGCGCTTCCAGCACGCCATCGGTGAATATGAGCAACCGATCACCTTCGCTGACGCGTTGTACTCGACGCGAGTAACGCGTCCTTGGCTCCACCGAGAGCGCGATATCGAAGAAGCCGGTGCGGTAAGGCGTTTCAATCTGCGACCAACGATCTCGTTTACCGTGTCGTCACTAATCTGGCTACCTCGGGTGCGCGCCTCGCCGTTGCGGGCCGTGAACTCGCCAAACTCGAATCATTGAGCCGTCAGATTGATGGGCAGGCCATTGAGTTGGACGCCACACAAGATGACGCGGTTTATCGATGCCTCAAGTCGACCATGGGTTGGGGCGGGCGTCGCGACGGCGTCGTGAATTGTGCCGGCTCCATTCTCCTCAAGCCCGCGCATCTGACGACCGCGGCCGAGTTCCAACGGGTACGCGAATTAACCAGCAAAGCCGCACGAAAATCCGTAGCCGGATCACCAACAAAAACCCAGATTGGCGTGAACGCATCATCCCAATTGAATTCCGCGATCTGACGTTGCGCCATGGCGCAGTTGGGTCGCGTTGACGATTTACTGGGAGCGGGTGCAGCTCTTTGGTGTCACAAGACGGGTTCAAAGGTGCCACCGACCGAGGTAGGGAGTGTACAAATCGCTATGCCAGGCGCACAGACGGTTGTCGTGTACCAAGGCGGCAAGCGTGCTGGCTTTGGCACAGTTCTTGGCACAGCCGAGCGTGCCGGGAGCGAGACGCTTCGAAACATTTGGCTAGCCAAGCCGTTATGGAACGCCCGATCAATTGAACGGAGAGGGCGGGATTCGAACCCGCGGTACAGGCCTTAACCCGTACGCCGGTTTAGCAAACCGGTGCTTTCAGCCACTCAGCCACCTCTCCTGATGGGCAGTATCGGCCATGATCGCCGATGCCCGTACGTCTATCAGCCTGCTTCTGGGCCAGCGGCGGTACATTACCACGGCGACGCGGGAGCGTCCAGATTGGTCGCCGAGCCGCTTGCGCGTGCCCGAGCCGCCGTCGGCAAGCCATCAATCGGCCCGCGTCCCGGCTCAAGAAAAATGGCGCCACGTGAGCCCTGCGTTGAAGTATAAAGGGGCCAACAGCGGAACTATCCCAACGCCTGTTCCAGGTCTTCGATGAGGTCCTGGGTGTCTTCGATGCCCACGCTCAGGCGCACCAAGCCGTCGGTGACGCCTCTGGCTTCGCGGATCTCTTTCGGGATCGACGCGTGCGTCATGATCGCGGGGTGATTGACCAGCGACTCGACGCCGCCCAGCGACTCCGCCAGGCTGAAGACCTTCACGCGTTCGCAGAATGACTTGGCGGCTGCGAAACCGTTCTTGAACTCCATCGTCACGATCCCACCGCCGCCGCTCATCTGTCGCGACGCGATCGCGTGATCCGGATGGTTCATCAGTTTGGGATAAATCACCTTTGATAACGCACCATGGCCCATGAGGTGCTCGGCGATGGCGGCTGCGTTTTGACAGTGCGCGTCCATCCGCACCTTGAGCGTCTTGATCCCGCGATGCGTGAGGTAGGCGTCGAACGGTCCCGGGCAGGAACCAGCCGCGTTGAGGTAATAGGCGATGGGCTGAGCCCATTCCGCCTGCTTGCAGATGACGGCTCCCCCGATCACGTCGGAGTGTCCGCCGAGGTACTTGGTGCTGCTGTGTACGACGTAGTCCGCGCCGAGGGTTAGCGGCTGCTGTAGCGCGGGTGTGGCGAAGGTGTTGTCCACGGCGAGGCGCACGCCCCGGGCATGCGCGACGTCGGCGATCGCTTTGATGTCGAGCACGCGGAGCAGTGGATTCGTCGGCGTCTCCAGCCAGATGAGTTTGGTGGTTTTGTCAATGAGCGCGTCGAAGGCTTTGGGGTCGGGGTCGTCGGTGAAACGCGCGTCGAGCCCCCACGGGCGGAACACCGTTTCCATCAAGCGATACGTCCCACCGTACACGTCGCCATACGACACCACCGAATCACCGGGTCGCAGCGTCGCGAGCATCGCCGTGGTGGCTGCGAGTCCCGACGGGAACGCGGTCGCAGCCGCTCCGCCTTCGATGGCTGCGAGGCATTTCTCAAGCGCGACGCGCGTGGGGTTGGCGGTGCGGGAATACTCATAGCCCTTGTGCACGCCGGGCGATTCCTGCGTGTACGTGCTGGTTACGTGAATCGGTGGAACGGTCGCACCGGTAACGGGATCAGGGTCCTGGCCGACGTGAATGGCGGTGGTGGCGAGTCGCATGTCGAGTTCCTTGAACTGAGTCCTGACGGTGTTGATGTCTTTCGCGGAAGGGTAACGCGACAACTGGGGAACCGCAAAGCGTGCAGGGTAGTATGGGTTGTGCATGCGTGGGTGGCACGGTCTGACGCAATCAGGCCGTGGACTCTGCAAGGGAGTCATTGCTTTGTCGACCACGGCCTCGCGGCGCGAGACCGTGCCACCCAGCCATGTCGCTCCCGGCGTTTTCGTGGTGATGGCGTGAACACGCGTTACAATCGCGGGCATGACCACGGACGGCGCGGGCATATCTCGGGGAACACTTGAAACATCGGATGACGGCGAGCTGCGCTATGGCGTGGCGTTCCTTCGACTGGCGTTTGCGGCGCTGGTGATACGCCTGATGGTCGCGCCATGGATGGCGCACAGCGGCGACATGGGCACGTTCATCGCGTGGGGCAAGCGGCTGGCGGAGATCGGGCCGACGCGATTCTGGTCGGGCGACTACTGGTGTGACTACCTGCCCGGGTATCTCCTGGTGCTCTGGATGTTGGGCAAGGTCTCGGCGTTCCTGCCAGGCGCCTGGGACGTACTGCTCTTCAAGTTGCCGAACCTGCTCGCAGATTTGGTCACGGCGTGGATGATCTGGCGGCTGACGCGCGAGCGCGCTGGTTCGCGGCACCTGTGGATACCATTCGCTTATCTGCTCAGTCCGGCCGTGCTCTTCAACTCAACGATTTGGGGTCAGGCGGACAGTTTGCACGCGGCGTTGCTGGTGGGCGCTTTGTATCTCGTGGTGCGGCGGAGGGTGCTGCTTGCGGGTCTGGTGCTGGGGTATGCGGTTGCGTTCAAACCGCACACGCTGGTGATTCTGCCGTTCGCGTTGCTGTTGGCGATTCGTCTCAAGCTGCCCGCGTGGCGCGTTGCGTTGGCGGTCATGCTTGTGGCCGTTGTATTCGTCGCGACGTTTCTGCCGTTCGGCGGAACGGAGTCGCCGGTTGCGCTGGGCGATTATGTTCGCACGCGCGTGGACACGACGATGGGGGAGTACGGCTACGCGTCAGTCAACGCGCTCAATTTCTGGTACCTCGTCGGGCAAAACTGGAAGCCGGACAGCACAGAGTGGCTGGGTGTGCTGACGATTCGACAGGTGGGGACGGGAATTTGCTGCCTGGGCATCGCTGCGCTGCTGGCGTTTGCATTCGTGTGTACGCGAATCAGAACCCCCCGCGCCAAGCGGGGGGCGGGAGCCCACGGACTCGCACGACGCGAATCCGCTGATGAAGCAGGACCGTGTTCTGCCCCGGGCTTGGCGCCCGGGGTTCTGATGGCGGCTGGTCTTGCTTATCTTGTGGTGTTCTTGTTTGTGACGCGGGCGCATGAGCGTCATGTGTTTCCCTATTTTGTGTTGGTGGCCGTTGCGATCGCGTGGCGGCCTGCCGTCATCGTGCCTTGGTTGCTGCTGACTGCGACGTATTGCGTGAATCTGTACCTCTCGTGGCGCTACTGTCTGCCGGGGAATCAGTCAGCCGTTTTGTGCCCGCCGGTGTTTGGCAATGGTCTCTGCCTGCTGAACTTGGCTGTGCTGCCGTTGACGCTGGTTGCGTGCCTGCCCAGTGTGCAACGGTGGTTCATCGCTGTAACTCCTCTCCCTGAAAGTGAGGGGGCAGGGGGAGGGGTTCGAAGTCAGGCAGTTGGATCAGGATCGACCCCACCGGGTGCATCCGGTTCCGCGTCCCGTCCCTTGCTCACACCGGCATCGGCGGTCGCGTTGCCCGCGTGGCATTGGCCGCTGCGCTATCGGCGACTCGCCTTGATTGGGATAATGCTATTCGCCGGAGCCACGCGCTTCGTACGACTCAATGCCCCGGGCGAGCGGTACTTCGATGAAGTTTATCACGCCTACACGGCTGAGCAGTGGGTGAAGGGGAACACGGACGCCTGGTTGTGGGACAAGCACGCGCCGGAGAAGGGCTGTTCGTACGAGTGGACGCATCCGCCGCTCGCGAAGCTGATGATGGCTTGGAGTATGCGTGTTTTCGGCGTGCATCCGTGGGCGTGGCGGCTGCCCGGTGCAATCTTCGGAACGCTGACCGTTTGGCTGATTTATCTGTTGGCCAGGTCGCTGCTGCGACATGACGGGGTTGCGTTACTTGCAGCCTGTTTTGCTTCGCTCGATGCGCTGCCGCTGTTCGCGTCGCGGATCGGGATGAACGATGTGTACTTTCTGGCGTTCATGCTGCTTGCGGTGATTCTGGCGTTGCGGGATAGGTGGGCCGTGTTCGCGCCACTGGCGATCGGATTGGCGCTGGCGTGCAAGTGGACGGCGTTGTACGCGCTGCCGCTGTTGGGATTTATCCATCTGATCCGGGGGATGCATCAGCCCAGCCGGTTGCCGCTGCGACTCGTGGAGTTGGCAGCCATCTATGTCATCGTGGTGCCGACGATCTATGTCGCGAGCTACCTACCGTTCTTCCAAGCCGGTCACACGCAAGCACAGTTCGCCGAGTTGCAAAAACAGATGTGGTGGTACCACACGGGCTTGAAGGCGACGCATCCGTATTCGTCCAAAGCGTGGCAATGGCCGGTGCTTCAGAAGGCGGTCTGGTGTTACACGGATCGCGTGGAGGAAGATATCCGAGCCGCGACTGTAAGGGAGCGGACGGAGGCAGAGGGGCTGAGCGAAGAGGTTGCCGGCATAGCGAGCGACGAAGCCACGGAGGCAAGGAGCCACGAAGGCACGAAGGCACGAAGCTACGATGGCACGGAGGTGCGGAGCGACGAGGGTACGAAGGCACTGAGGCACGGAGGCACGGAGGGGAAGGATCGTGCGCCGGTGCCGGTTCGCAAACGCACGGTAGTGGGTACCGCGAACAGTGGAGAGGATGATGCCCCAGACTCTACTGCGGCGCCCGAGCGAATTCTTGAGATTGTTCGACCGACGCCGAAGGACGTCTTCATCGCCAACGTCTACGCTTGGGGGAATCCCATCATCTGGGGGGCGGGGCTGGGGGCGCTGATCTTTGCGCTCTACCACGTGCTGCGCTACCGAGATGAAGCCGTGCTGATCGTGCTCGCGGGCTACCTGGCGTTCTGGGCGCCGTGGCTGGCGTCGCCGCGGATCATGTTTCTCTACCACTACCTGCCGTCGCTACCGTTCCTGTACATCGCGCTGGCCTGGTCGCTGGCCCGCACCGGCATGACGCGTTTCGCGATCACGACCTTCACGGTGATCGCGTTGATCGCGTTCGCACTGCTCATACCCTACGTCACCGCAATCTACATGCCGATCAACCTGACGCCGATGGGTTGGTCAAAGTGAGGGTTGGGGTGGCCCAGGCCCTTCGGGCTTGGAGGCATGACCTAACATAGTCTTCGGGAACAGTGATTTGTAGTGATGGCACAAGGCTTGACAGTGTTTGGTGAGTTGTGGAGACTGCTAATTGCTCATCATGGAGTTGTCCAATGGATGACACCTCGATTCCATCTAAACACTACTTTAGCTTGAAAGGCAAGAATGCTGAGGATTTCCTACATGAGCTTGCCTTTAAGACTTTCCTAACAGATTGGTGTTTCCCGAACCCCGAGTATTCGCCTGGGAAAGAGCTTTGCGACTTGCTTGTTGTATTTGATCGTACTGCGATCATCTGGCAAGCGAAGGACTTGAAACTGAACAAAAGGGGCGAACTTCGCAACTCGGCGGTTCAGAAAAACATCCGCCAGTTGTCTGGTGCTCGGCGTCGAATGCTTGATATTGATAGGCCGATTACGATCTCTAACCCCCGGCGTACTCCGGAGGTTATTGACCCAAAGCAAATCGAAGAAGTTTTCCTAGTGTCGGTATTACTTGGCGACACTCCCGATATTCAAGCCTTCATGGATGAGGCTAAAGGGCATCAGTGTCATGTCTTTACTCGCGAGTTTGCTGAGATCGTTCTCAATGAGCTTGACACTGTCGGTGATTTCTGTGACTACCTTCGAGAGAAAGAGAAACTGTTTCGAAACTGCGAGGGGATGACAATTCTTGGAGGAGAGGAAGATCTACTTGCTACGTATTTGTTCAAGCAGCGTAGCCTCGCGATGTTTCAAGGTTATTCTGACGTAGTCATTGAGGGAGGAGCGTGGGATGACCTCAGACAGCGAGAGGAGTACGCATTAAAGAAGAAGGCCGATGAGGTAAGTTACCTTTGGGATTTCTTGATTGGAAGGGCGCATGAAGCAAATGTGCCTGAGTATGAAATCATTGCGAGGGAGCTTGCACGTCCTCGGCGGTTTAATCGTCGCGTTCTGGCGACCGCAGCCTATGATGCTCATGTAATTGCTCATCACAAGGATGAGCCAACGGGCATGTATCGACGATTCCTAAAAGATGGAGAGACGGCTTTCTGCTTTCTTTTTGCTGGTGATGGTGTGCCGCAAGACCAGCGTCGAGAGTTTTTGCTGCAAATGTGCGAGGTGGCAAGATTGCATTTCGACCCCGTCCCCAAAGTCGTTGGAATTGCCACTGCCATGAGGATTGAACGCGAGGCATCGTTCGACTATGCGTTTGTTCATCTGCAGGAGCTCACGTCGGACATCCGGGACAATCTCAAGAAACTGCAAGTCGATACTGGCATACTCACAACCGCCAAGCCACTCCACATTTCACATGACGAGTACCCGATCGCCGACGGCTGAATCAAAAGCCCTGTGGTCCAAACATCGCAGTTTGTTTCATCGATAACGCGACATAGTATTTGCATCTTCGGTTGCCCCGGGCTTGGCGCCCGGGTTTCTGACTGGGGTATTGCCGTTTATCGCTCGACTGGGGCCTGCGCTTCGCCCAGGCTTTTTTCCGGCGGCAATAGGGAATCCCAGAAGTTGACCATGTCGATGCGCGTGACGATGTCTACGATCTCGCCGCCTCTGGTGATGACGATGCCGCTGCTGCCGCTGAGCAGCAGGCGGTAGACTTCGTCGACGTCAGTGGTGTCCTCGACCGTGGGCATCGGGCGGGCCATCATCGTCTGCACCGAGATTTGCCTCGGGTCGTTGCCGTCGTGCAGCAGCTTCGCGAGCGTGATTTCGCGCAGCGCGCCCACCACCTTGCCATCCTCAACGACCGGCAACTGCGAAATACTGTGCTGGCGGAAGAGCTGAATGATCTCCTGGGCGGTCTGGTCCGGCGATGCGGTGATCAACTCGCGCGAGCCGTGCATGTCGAGCACGTCGCGGATCGAACGCCGCTCAGCCGGTGAGGCCATGTACCCGTTCTCAATCATCCACTCGTCGGAGTAGACCTTCGACAGGTAGTTCCGCCCGGTGTCCGGCGAGAGCGCGACGACGACATCGTCCGGCCCCAGGCGGCGCGCGTATTTCAACGCAGCAGCCACGCACGTCCCGCACGAACCGCCGACGAGCAGCCCTTCGAGGCGGGCCATGTTCCGCGCCGTCATGAACGATTCCTGATCGGTGATGCGCACCCAGTCGTCGACGACCTGCGCGTTGAACGTGCTGGGCACGTAGTCCTCGCCGATGCCTTCGACCGCCCACGGCGCGAGGTGGTCACCGGAGAGGATGCTACCGGCTGGGTCTGCCGCGACGATTTTGATTTTCGGGTTCTTCTCCTTCAGGAACTTGCCAATGCCCGAAATGGTTCCGCCAGTACCGATCCCGGCACAGAAGCAGGTGATCTTGCCTTCGGTCTGCTCCCAGATCTCCGGGCCGGTGTGCTGGTAGTGGTACATCGGGTTGAGCTGGTTGCTGAACTGATCGGGTTGAAAGGCATTGGGGATTTCATTGAGCAGCCTGCGGGCAACTCCGGCATAGCCCTCGGGCGAATTGGACTCCGCACCGGCCGGTGTAAGCACGACCTCCGCGCCGTAGGCTTTGAGCAGGCGGATTTTCTCAGCCGACATCTTGTCGGGCATGATGAAGATGCAGCGATAGCCGCGGACGGCAGCCACCATCGCGAGGCCGACACCGGTGTTGCCCGAGGTGGCTTCGATGATCGTTCCGCCGGGTTTGAGCACTCCGGTTCGCTCGGCTTCATCGATCATGGCGACGGCGATGCGATCCTTGACGCTTCCGCCAGGATTTACCATTTCCACTTTGGCGTAAACGGTCGGCGCCAGACCAGCCGCGACGCGGTTGAGACGCACGAGTGGGGTGTTGCCGATGGCTTCGAGAACGGTGTTGCAGGCTTTGAGCATCTGTGCTGGCTCCTTGCTGGAGATGTAAAGCGGCGGATTCGGTGATGCCGCGGACATGGTCGCGCGACCCTCGCGATGAATCCGGCGAAGATATTGTGGCGTCCGCGACCGAAATGGCCGATGGCGTACCCTGATATGGTAGCGTAAGCGGTTCGCGCCCGCGACGAAAGTACCGTCACGCTCGCCCGCGCTGAGGCGCTTCGGGCGGGTTGTTGAGGGCGTTGCGGGCCCGCAAAACTCCGGTAATAAGCGGCATTCTTGGCCTTGAATTCAGGGGGAGATGGTTCTATCCTAACCTGAATTGCTTTCACTTGGCGGTTGGGGCGAAAAACGAGGGAAATGCCCCAGCGATGAGTGAGCGAAGCGGCCGGAGTATCCTTGCGGAATTCGGCTGCGCGACGATCGGCGTGAGCGGGTTGATTGGGGAGTTGGGCAACTTGTCCTGCCCCTAATCTTGCCGGGCTCCGCGGATGCCGACGGTGGGTTGTTCACTATGATTGATCGCGGGCGTCCAGCCGCGTGTGGCGCCCGGTGATCAAGGTTGATATCAGGCACGATGTTGCCCGGATTTTAAGTTGACCGCGCGGCAGATAGCGGCGTCTCCAGCAGGCGTCACTGAGGAGCCCAACCTCCGATGACCACCACCACCACCGCTCCGCATGGCGCGAGCGCGGCGCGAGAGATCGCAGAGGCAGTTACGGTTCGCTTCTGCGGTGACTCCGGCGACGGAATGCAGCTTGCCGGAACTCAGTTCACCAACACGTCTTCGATATTCGGAAACGATGTGGCGACGCTGCCCGACTTCCCGGCGGAGATTCGCGCGCCGGCGGGTTCTATTCCCGGCGTCAGCGGTTTCCAGATCAACTTCAGCAGTCACGACATCCACACCCCGGGTGACGAAGTCCACGCGCTGATCGCGATGAACCCGGCCGCTCTGGTGAGCAACTACAAGGATGTGGTGGCGGGCGGAATCGTTGTGGTCAACGAGGACGCGTTCAAGGATACGAACTTCGATAAGGCGCACCTCAAGAGTAACCCGCTCGATGATGGTACGCTCGACGGTTTCCGCGTGTATCGCGTCCCGATGGAAAAGCTGACGGCTGAGGCTGCCGGCGCATTCGGTCTGACGACGAAGGCGGTCAACCGCTGCAAGAACTTCTTCGCGCTGGGCATCGTGTGCTGGTTGTACGAGCGTCCGCTCGATCCGATCATTCGTTGGATCGAGACCAAGATGGGCAAGATGCCTTCGGTCGCTGATGCGAACATCGCGACGTTGAAGGCTGGTTGGAACTACTGCGACACGGTTGAGCTTTTCCCGCATGCGTATCGCGTGCCCAAGGCGTCGATCGCGCCGGGGACGTACCGCAAGATCACGGGCAACGAAGCCACCGCGCTGGGCTTGGCGACGGCGGCCCGTCTTGCGGGCAAACCGCTCTTCTACGGCAGCTATCCGATTACCCCCGCGAGCACGATTCTGGAAGAACTCGCCGCACTGATGCACATGGGCGTCAAGACGTTCCAGGCTGAAGACGAAATCGCCGCGATGGCGTCAACGTTGGGTGCTGCATTCGCCGGTGTTTGTGCGGCGACGGGTACGAGCGGTCCGGGCGTGGCACTGAAGTCGGAAGCGATCGGCTTGGCGGTGATGACCGAGTTGCCGGTGGTGATCGTGAACGTGCAGCGCGGCGGACCCAGCACGGGGCTTCCGACCAAGACCGAGCAGGCGGACTACTTGCAGGCGGTGTATGGCCGCAACGGCGAGTGCCCGGTCGCGGTGATCGCAGCCGCTACGCCGGCGGAATGCTTCACGATGGCGATGGAAGCGATGCGGCTGGCGGTGGAATACATGACACCGGTGATGCTGCTGACCGACGGCTACCTCGCGAACGGCAGCGAGCCTTGGCGAATTCCCAAGATCGAAAATCTGCCGCGGATAAAGGTCAAGCATCCGACGTCGCTGAACGGTGACGAGCACTTCATGCCGTACCGTCGCGACGAGTTCGGTGCGCGACCCTGGGCGATTCCGGGGACCGCGGGTCTTGAGCACCGCATCGGCGGTCTTGAAAAGCAGTCGGTGACGGGCAACGTGAACTACGACCCGGACAACCACCAGGCGATGATCATTCAGCGTCGCGAGAAGATCTCGAAGATCGCGGAACGCATCCCGGATCTCAAAGTCGAGGGCGACGCGGACGCCGATTTGCTGGTTGTCGGTTGGGGCAGCACGTTCGGCGCGATCACGACGGCGCTGGGCAAGGTACGGGCGACGGGCAAGAAGGTGGCCCACGCGCACCTGCGTTACCTCGATCCCATGCCGAAGAACACGGGCGATGTTATTCGCAGTTACAAAAAGGTGATTGTCCCCGAGATGAACATGGGGCAGTTGCTGATCAAGCTTCGCGCCGACTTCCTGGTCGACGCGCAAGGTGTGAACAAGGTCAAAGGCCGGCCTTTCCTCGTCTCCGAGATCGAAGCGGCCATCAACAACGCGTTGGAAGAGTTGGCGAAATGAAAGTCGAAGTTCCGGTTGAATCGCTGAAGCCGACGGATTTTGCCTCCGACCAGGAGGTGCGCTGGTGCCCGGGTTGCGGGGACTACGCCATTCTGGCGCAGGTGAAGAAGGTCCTGCCCACGCTGGGAATTCCCAAGAAGGATTTCGTGTTCGTGTCGGGTATCGGCTGCTCCAGCCGCTTCCCGTACTACATGGAGACCTACGGGTTCCACAGCATCCACGGGCGGGCGATGGCGATCGCGTCGGGCGTGAAGGTTGCGCGGCCTGAGTTGTGCGTGTGGGTGGTCACCGGTGACGGCGACGGGCTGAGCATCGGCGGCAATCACCTGTTGCACGCAATCCGCCGAAATATCGACATGAACGTGCTGCTCTTCAACAACCGCATCTACGGTTTGACGAAGGGGCAGTACTCACCGACGTCGGAGTTGGGCAAAAAGACCAAGACATCGCCGAAGGGCGTGTTGGACTACCCGCTGCACCCGCTTTCGGTGGCGATCGGCGCGGAGGCGAGCTTTGTCGCCCGCACGATCGACCGCGACCTCAAGCACATGGGTGAAGTGCTCGAGCGCGCCGCCAAGCATCGCGGCACGTCGTTCGTCGAGATCTATCAGAACTGCAACATCTTCAACGATGGCGCGTTCAGCTACTCGACCGAGAAGGACACGAAAGACGACACGCGCATCGTGCTCGAACACGGCAAGCCGCTCGTTTTCGGAAAGAACCGCGACAAGGGCATCCGCCTGAACTGCACCGAGCCGGAAATTGTGCAACTTGGCGACGGCGTGACCGAGGACGATCTGCTCTTCCACGATGAGAAAGCACCCGAGCCGTCGCTCGCGTACCTGCTCAGCCGCATGCACCACCCGCACTTCCCGGAACCAATTGGTGTGTTCCGCGCGGTCGAGCGGCCCTGCTATGAGAACGCGCTTGCTGACCTCGTCGGCGACGTTCCAGAACCGAGCAACAACGATAAGGAACTCGACGCGCTGTTCCATCGCGGCGACACGTGGGAAGTCACGAACTAACGCGATCATCGCGCGATGTTCGCCGGGGCGTTTTTCCTCGGCCCGAGCAGGCAAGATGCCTGCACCACAGTTCATCATGATCACGACGGCACGGACAAGCTCTGCTTGTCCGTGTTTTCTTGGAAGGCTCCCCGGTAGCAAGGCGCGGCGAATTCGCCGACTGTTGGTATTTCAATCCGCCTGTGCACGGATCGCTTGGAGCATGTCCGCGTTGTCAGGCAGCAATCCTGACGCCGCCAGCCGGGGCACGACCTCGACCCAGCGCTTCTCTCGCGCGAACACCTGCTTGAATACCGGTAGCGACTGTTCGACATGTCCGCTGGATGCCAGCGCGACCGCCTGCCAGAACGGAATCTCAACGATATCCGGCGCGAAATGAGCGGCGGCGGTGTATTCCTTATTGGCCAATTCGAAGTCCTCGTGCTCCATGGCGACATCGCCCGCGTTCATGTGGTTGTAGGCGCGTTGGATGGTCACGAGCCGTTTCAGTTCGCCGACCGGATCGGTGTGATCCTCAACCCTAAGATCAAAGACTTTACCCGCCCAGGGTTTTCCAGTGGCGCTACCTTCAACGATGAGCAACGCGGCTGACTGCCGTCCGCGGATGTCGCCGCCTTCGCGTTCCGCTGCCTCCAGCGCGGCGAGCATCCGCTCGGCAAGGTCGCCCGTGGTGTTGCGATATGCCTCGGCCATCGCGGGCCAAACCGTTTTCTTCTCCATCAGATTCGCCTGCACGGAAAACTGCGCGTCCGCGTCGGTGACATGCCCAGCCTCCGCGATGCATTTGCTTCCCGTGTGGGTTGCGACGTTTCCGGATGCATCGATCATCGCGACCTGGCGCACCTCGCGGCCTGCATCGCTGGCGAGGATTCCGCGCAACGCTTCGGTCGCGGTCTTGCCGCCACGCATCATGGTTAACCCAAGAGGGCCGTACGCCGGGTCGGCGAGCGATTGCGTCGCGACCGCGCCCACACCCGGCTCAGCCCAGGCAACCACCGATCCCACACTGAACCAGTGCGATTGCACCGCAACACCGAGTTGACCGGTCGCAGGGTCGCGTGCCACGATCGAGTAGGTGTGAATCGGGTGACGAAAACCGCTCTGTGGTGCGTCGGTGGTTGGCGAGACGGCGAGCAGGGCGGCGCTGAGTGTACAAGCGGTCAGGAATACCATGATCGACCTCCCGTATGAACACGATTTGAGTCAGCCAGCGGGGCTGACGTGGTCGATGGTAACCTGCGCTCGGCGCGTTGGATAGCTTCGATTACCGCTGGCGACCGAGCGGGTGAATGTGCTAAGCTGCTGATGGGCCGGGGCACATTTGAGGTGAAATCATGACGCGCCTACCACTCGACGCCGCGCACGCGTGCCTTGTCGTGTTCGGCATCACCAAGCGTACCCGCGAGTATGACCGTTGGGTCAAGGACGATGGATTCGACCTTGACGATTTCCTTCAGGTGCTGGTGGACAGCCCGTACCTGTGTTGCCTCGACTGGCGCTGCGAACTCGCGGATGAACTGCCTGAATTCGCCGAAGGACTCGCCGGGCTCGGGATTGATCTGCAATTCGAGTTCTTTGAACAGGGCAATTCCGGGCGCGTCGCCTGCGGCGGCAATATGGGAGCGTTCAGCCTGAGCGCGTCCGACGAACATGAGCTCGACGCGACGATGCGCACGATCCAACGGGTCATACCGGCTGGCTTTGAGATCCGCGCCCAACTCGGCAATGATGACATGGATCAGGCGACGTACGCCATTCTCAGCAAGGACGCGTGGGCCGAACTGGCGAACGCTGCCCCCGCGTTCATCGCCGAGGTCTTCCCGCCGGATCGCGCCGTGATTTGAGTTTCTCCCGCCCGGTCGGTTACAACACGCGTCAAGCTACGGGTACGTTTGCTTCCAGGGTGCGGGCGATGTGTTCGGAAAATGCCAATCTACATTCCGGCGGTGACGACCGCGGATTGCTCCGCGCGGTGCAAGAGGTCGCCGGCGAGCTTGAGCTTGATCGCTTGGCGCACCGGTTGGTGCCTTGGCTGATCGGGCACGATCGGGTGGAGGCGGCTGGCGTCGCGGTTGTCGATCCCGAGCTTGATCTGCTCACCGTATGGCGTTTCACCGCGGACGATCCGAACGCGCCGGCGGAACCGGTGCAATATCAGCACGGGCCGCAGGTGCTGGCGTACTACGCGTCGGCGCAGCGGCTCGCACGCGGTGGCAACAGCGGCGGCGCGCTCGATGACATGCTGCTGGGCCGGTCGTCGCGTTGGGGGTTGTCGTCGCCGATCATGTTGCACGATCGCTGGCTGGGATTCGTGTTCGCCGCGATCTCTGATGCGGGTGACGATGACGGGTTGCACGAATACATCAGCCGGTTGGCGAGTCTCATCGCCCCGGTCGTCTGGAACTGCCACACGCATGCGCGCTTCAAGCACGGCGACCTCCGCCGCGACACGCTCATTACGCTGAGTGATGCGATTAACCGCTCGCTCAAACTCGAAACCGTGCTCGACTCCACGCGGCAGGCGATGCGTGGCCTCGCGGACCACGTCTTCAGCGCGATCATGCTCGTCGATGCCGAACGCAGTGAGTACCTGATGTATCCCAACGTGGGCGATACGCAGGAGCTTTCGCCGCCGGAGCGGCATCTGCTGGAAGGCAGCCTGCTTGCGGAAGTGCTCAAACGCGAACGCACGTACGAGTCGGACGATCTCGACGGGCGGCGGACGTTTGCGGTCGAGGGCCGGTGTCACTTGATGGGCTCGCGGCGCTGTGTGGCTGCGCCCATGTTTGTGCGCGGGCGGATCATCGGCTGCCTGTTCGTCGGCGTGCGCTCCGCCACACCGGTACTGCGCGTTGACGTGTGGTTGTATGAGAACATCGCGCTGCAATTGGCGCTCGCGATCGACAACGCGCGACAGCTCGAACAAGTTCGGCGCTTGTCGGAAGAACTTGCGCAGCAGAACCGCTACCTGCGTGAGGAAATCCAAAGCGAGCACGATTTCGGCGAAATGATCGGCGAGTCGGCGGCGATGCAAGCGGTGCGCGACGCGATCGCACGCGTGGGGCCGACCGATTCTACGGTGCTGATCACCGGCGAAACCGGCGTGGGCAAGGAACTCGTCGCCCGCGCGATTCACGCAGCCAGCACGCGCGCGGATCAACCGATGGTGAAGGTCAATTGTGCTGCGATACCCGAAGGCATGGTCGAAAGCGAACTCTTTGGCCATGAGCGCGGTGCGTTCACGTCAGCCGTTGAGCGGCGCATCGGACGTTTTGAGTTGGCCAACGGCGGGACGTTATTCCTCGATGAAGTGGGGGA
Source organism: Phycisphaerales bacterium (assembly GCA_020639095.1). Classification (GTDB taxonomy): domain Bacteria; phylum Planctomycetota; class Phycisphaerae; order UBA1845; family UBA1845; genus JACKHG01. The sequence continues at coordinate 96,335 of JACKHH010000010.1, forward strand.
GCTGTCGCATTCCGTGCAAGCCAAGTTGCTGCGTGTATTGCAGGATGGTGCGTTCGAACGCGTCGGCGGGACGAAGACGATCTCGACCGATGCGCGAATCATCGCAGCCACCAATCGCGACCTCGCGCAGAGCGTGAAGGACGGCGCGTTCCGCAGCGATCTCTACTATCGCTTCAACGTGTTCCCGTTGCACGTCGCGCCGCTGCGCGAACGCTCCGCCGATATTCCCTTGCTCATTCAGTTCTTCGTCGAGCAGTACAACCGCCGCATGGGCAAGCAGGTCGAAAGCGTCGAGCCGGAAACGATGGCGGACCTGTGCGCGCGACACTGGCCGGGGAACATTCGCGAACTGCGTCACGAAATCGAACGCGCGATGATCCTCTCCGATCAACCGGTGCTGCGCGTGACGACAACGGAAGTACGGCCATCGGCTGGTCCGCGGCCGGTGCCGTCAACGGCGAGCCTCGCGGACGCACAGGCTGAGCATATCCGCTGGGCGCTGACCAAGACCGCGGGCATCATCGAAGGCGAGCAGGGTGCAGCCCGGCTTTTGGGTTTGAAACCATCGACGCTGCGTTTCCGGATGAAGCGACTCGGCATCCACCGCCCGGCATAGCCTCACCACAATCCCACCATATATTGCGGCTATCCGCAAAATGTTGCGGTTATTGTGGATGCATGCGCGACACTTCCCGCCTTGTAGGTGTGTCATAACATGATTATTGGCATATGGTTATGCGCGTTGTCGTGCGTGTCCGGGATTCGTCCGGAAGTGCGGCACGGTGCTTGCCTTACTGTTATGCGGACCGGGCAATCGCGTGAACCTCACGCGCTGGACTGCCAATCAACCTTCTACGGAAAAGAGGTGGAAGATGTCACGTTCGAAACATATCGCGATGTTGTCAGCGGCTTGCTGCACGTTTGCCGGAGTTGCGCTCGGTGCAGCGCCGCCGACATACCGCGCGACGATGTTGGGAGACACCTCAACGGGTCGCCAGATCATGGTGATGTACGCCAATCGCGCGGGATGGTCGACCGGCTGGGTGTACAGCGGCGATTTGCCGGATGGCGTGTACGGTTTCATTGCGAGTCCGGAAGGCGATCTTCAGGTTCTCGACCTCCCCGACGCGTACTGGATCGACATCGCCGCGATCAATGATCACGGCGTGGTCGTCGGTACCGCTCGCGTTCAATCGCGGCCCACCGATCTGCGGTACATCTTTCGCTGTTCGGCGGACGGCGCGTGCGAGAGTATCGAAGCTGTGGGCGGCACGCACGGCCAGGTGATCGACATCAATGAGCGCGGCGAAATCGTCGGGAGTTGGGCGGACGCGGTCACCGGAAGCTGGCACGCGTTCAAGTACAGCGATGAAGCCGGTTGGGTCACGCTGAATGATTCGGGCAATACCAGCAACTACGTGTCGGACATCAACGATCGCGGTGAAGTCGTCGGTACGACGTGGATCAGCGGAGTTGGTTACCGTTCGTGGTACTGGCGCGACGGCGAGCTTTCCGAAATAGGAACGTTCGGCGGAGACATCAGCCGGGCGTACTACATCAACAACGACGGCGTGGTTGTTGGTAGTGCAAATACGGCGGCCGGCGACGTTCGGGCGTTTCGCTGGACGAAGGAAGGCGGGATCGAAGCGCTGCCGCTTACCGGTGGTGCGGAGCGCAGTGAAGCGCTTTGGATCACGGACTCCGGTTTGGTGGGCGGTGTTCAATCCACCGGGTCGATGGCGCGTGCATTCGTGTACAGTGAACCAACGGGCACGATCGACTTGAGCACCGAAAAGGGTACCGCCGCCTGGGACGCGCCGAATGCGATGAACCGCGAAGGCGTCACCGTGTTCCGCACGCTCGACACCGACACGTACGAGATTACGCCATTCGTCTACTCACCGGCATTTGGTTTGCACGACATCAACGACCTGATTGAAGGCGATCCGTGGTTCCGCATCGACGAGCCGGCCTACGTGACGGAATGCGGCGAGATCGTCGCGCAATCGAGCAGCAACGTGGAATTGACGCAGTTCCACAACGCTTCGTTCCTGCTTACCCCCATCTGGCCAAGCGATATCAATCGCGACGGCGACACGGATCTTGCGGACTACGCGGTCTTGCAGCGAAACATCGGGATGCAGTCGGATGCACTGCGGACGGATGGCGATATCGACGGCGACGGCGACGTGGACATGCACGACGCGTCAGCGCTGATCGAAGCATTGCGTGCTCCGTGCCGATAGGCCTCCGCCAGCTGAGGGGAAGAAGCTGAAAGGACCATCCACGTCCTAGAGTGCTGTCAGCGAACCGGCTCGATCGGATTGATCGAGCCGGTTCGTTGCGTGTCTATGCGTAGGCCGGTGACGCGGATTCATCGGTGTGCTTGCGCGGGGCACGCGCGAACACCTGGTACACGCCGACGAAGAAGAGTGGCACGAAGATCGTCGCCAGGAACGTGGCTGTGATTACCCCGCCCAGCACGCCGGTACCGATCGCCATCTGTGCACCCGCACCCGCGCCCGATGCCGTCGCGAGCGGAATGACGCTGAACCCGAACGCGAGCGATGTCATCACGATCGGACGCAGACGGAGGCGTGCGCCTTCGATCGTGGCTTCGACCAAGCCCATGCCTTCATGCACCTTGGCCAGCGCGAACTGCACGATGAGGATCGCGTTCTTCGTCGTCAGACCGAGCACGGTGAGCAGACCGATCTGGAAGTAGACGTCGTTGGGCATCGCGCGCATCGTCGACGCCAACACGCCACCGATCACGCCCAGCGGCAGCGCGAGCAGGATCGTGATCGGCACGATCCAGCTCTCATAGAGCGCTGCCAGGCATAGGAAGATGACGATAATGGAAAACGCGTAGAGGATCGGCGCTTGCGACGTGGCCATGCGTTCCTGGTAGGAGATGCCGGTCCAGTCGAAACCGATACCGTGCGGCAGCTTGGTGACAAACTCTTCCATCGCGTCCATGGCTTCACCCGAACTGCGACCCGGGGCGGGCTCACCCCAGATGTTGATCGAGGGGAACGCGTTGAAGCGTTCCAAACGCGGCGGGCCGAAGCTCCAGTGGCCGGAGGCGACGGCGTCGAACGGGGTCATCATGCCCGCGTTGTTGCCGATGTACAGGCGGCCAAAGTCGCCGGGCAGCATGCGGTAGGGGGCGTCAAGCTGGAGATACACGCGTTTGACGCGGCCGCCCTGGATGAAGTCGTTGACGTACGCGCTGCCGAATGCGGCTGACACGGTGTCGTGGATGGCGGTGATCGGTACGCCGAGCGCTCCTGCTTTTTCCCAATCGACGTCGATGCGGTACTCGGAGACGTCCTCCAGACCGTTAGGCCGCACGCGAACCAGCCGCGGATCCTTGGCGGCCATTCCGAGTAGCTGGTTGCGTGCAGCCATTAACGCGTCGTGGCCGAGTCCGCCACGGTCCTGCAATTGGAAGTCGAAACCACCCGCTTGGCCGAGTTCGACGACCGCCGGCGGCGGGAATGCGAACGCGCTGGCTTCGCGGAACTGCGAGAACTTCGCCATGGCGCGGTTGACGATGGCGCCGACCTTCAGGTCTGGACGATCGCGCACGTCCCAGTCGTTGAGCTTGACGAAGGCCATGCCTGCGTTCTGCGCGACACCGGAGAAGCTGCGGCCTGTGATGGTGAGGCACGAGGTGACCGCTTCCGAGTCTTCCTCGCGGAAGTACTTGTTGATTTTTTCCATTACCTTGTCGGTCTGCTCAAGTGTTGAGCCCTCGGGCAAACGCACCTGGACAAAGGCGATGCCCTGGTCTTCGTCCGGCAGGTACGCGGTGGGCATGCGCAGGAACAGCACGCACATGACTACGACGATGGCAACGTATGCGACGGCGAAGCGCAGCTTGCGCGCGAGGGCGTAGCCCACCACCTTCAGGTAGATGTCGCGACACCAGTTGAACGCGCCCTCAAACAGACGGAAGAATGGGCGCAGCAAACGGTTGCCGGACTCCGACGCCTCGTGTCCTTTCTCAACCGGTTTGAGCAGAGACGCACAGAGCACCGGCGTGAGCACCAGCGCCACGACCACGGACAACAACATCGCAGCGATCAGCGTGACGGAAAACTGGCGATAGATGACACCCGTCGAACCGGTGAAGAAGGCCATCGGCCCGAACACGGCCGACAGCACTACGCCGATACCGATCAGCGCGCTGGTGATTTCACCCATGGACTTGCGCGTGGCTTCGCGCGGGGAGAGACCTTCCTCGCTCATCACGCGTTCGACGTTCTCCACGACGACGATGGCGTCGTCGACCAGCAGGCCGATCGCGAGCACCATCGCGAACATGGTGAGCATGTTGATGGAAAAACCAAACAGCCCGAGGGCGGCGAACGTTCCGAGCACGACGACCGGTACCGCGATCGTGGGGATCAGCGTGGCGCGCATGTTGCCCAGGAAGACGAACATCACCACGAAGACGAGCACGACCGCTTCGAACAGCGTCTTGACGACTTCGTCGATCGCCACCTTCACGAACGGTGTCGTGTCGTAGGGATACACGGCTTTCATGCCGTGCGGGAAGTACGCGGAAAGCTCCGCCATCTTCGCCTTCACCGCGTCGGCGGTCTCCAGCGAGTTCGCACCCGGTACCTGTCGCACAGCCAGGGCAGCCGCGGGTTGGCCGTTGTATTTCGTGTGACTGCCGTAGCGCTCGGTGCCCAGTTCGGTGCGGCCCACGTCGCTTACGCGAACAATTGAACCATCCGGATTCGTGCGCACCGGAACGGACGCGAACTGCTCGGGCGTCTCAAGCAGGTTCTGCACGATGATCGACGCATTAAGGCGTTGGCCTTCGACCGCGGGCGCTCCGCCGAACTGACCAGCAGACACTTCCACGTTGTAACTGCGCAGCGCGGTGACCACGTCCTCTACGGTGAGCCCGAATGCCGTAAGCTTGTCAGGGTCGAGCCAGATGCGCATCGCGTACTGCGTGCTGAACACCTGCACTTCACCGACGCCCGGCACGCGTGCGAGCACGTTTTCGACGTTGGCCTGCGCGTAGTCGGAAAGATCGATGTCGTCCATGCTGCCGTCTTCCGACACCAGGCTGGCGACGATCAACCAGTTACGCGTCGACTTGCTCACCGCGATGCCCTGACGCTGCACCACGTCGGGCAGGCTCGCCATGGCAAGCTGCAACTTGTTCTGCACTTCCGCCCACGCGAGGTCCGCGTCGGTCCCGGGTGCGAAGGTCAGCTCCAAGCGCCCTGCGCCGGACGAATCGCTCGTCGCGGACATGTACAGCAGACGACTCAGACCGGTCATCTTCTGTTCGATGATCTGCACCACGCTGTTTTCGACCGTCTCAGCCGAAGCACCGGGATAGAACGCGTCAATCGCGATCGACGGCGGGGCGATGGGCGGATACTGCGATACCGGCAGCCCGTGGATCGCCAGCGCGCCCGCGAGCATGATCACGATCGCGATCACCCACGCGAAGACGGGTCGTTCGAGAAAGAAGTTTGAAAGCATCTGCGGATCTCCTCTACTTCGATCTCGCGACCGTATCCTCGCTCGCGCCTTCGCCTTCCGCGGTCTTGTCGTTGAACGCGACCGCGTGTACCGGATTACCCGGGCGGATGCGCTGAAGGCCTTCCATGATGAGCCGGTCACCTACGCCCAGTCCCGATTCAACCAGCCACTGATTGCCGATCGCACGGTTCAAGTTGAGCGTGCGCTGTTCGACTTTATCCTCTGCGTTCACCACGAAAGCGATCGGTTCGCCCTTCGGGTTTCGGCTGACGCCTTGCTGCGGAACGAGGATGCCGTCGTCGACGACGCCTTCCTGAATGACGGCACGCACGAACATGCCGGGCAGGAGCACGTGGTCCGCGTTTGGTACCGTGACGCGCAGCTTGAACGTACCCGTCGAGGGATCGACCTGAACGTCGCGGAATTGCAGCGTGCCGGGTTGCGGGTATTCCGTCCCGTCCTCAAGCACGATGTGCACTTCGTGACTCTGCGAACCGACGTTCATGACGCCCGTCTCCAACTCGCGGCGCAAACGCAGCAACTGCGTCGAAGACTGCGGCACGTCGACGAACACGGGATCGAACTGGTTGATCGTCGAGAGCGGCGCGGGCTGGTCAGCCGTCACCAGCGAGCCGACCGTCACACGCGACGTGCCAATGCGTCCGGAGATCGGCGCGGTGATTTGCGTGTACGACAGGTCGATCTGCGCGCTTTCCACTTCCGCGCGGCGCAGCGCGATGGTCGCCTCCGCCTGTTGCAATGATGCCGACGCGTCGTCGTAATCCTGCTTGCTGACCGCGTTGTCGGTGAGGGCGCTGCGGTAACGCTCGACGCGCGAACGGATTGCGGGAAGCTCAGCCTCCGCCATGGCGAGTGACGCCTTCGCCCGCGCGAACGCGGCTTCGTAGCGTGCGGCGTCGATCTGGTAGAGCACGTCGCCTGCGTTGACGTCAGCCCCTTCCTCGAAGAGTCGCGATTGAATAATCCCGCTGACCTGCGGGCGGACGTCCGCTTCGAGGAAAGCAGCCACGCGTCCGGGCAGTTCGGTCGTCAGCGTCACGGGCTGGGCTGCCACTTCGACCACCGCCACCTCGGCGATGCGTTGTTGCGGGGCGCCTGCCGGTTCCTGGTTTTCACAACCCGTCACCAGGAGTGCAAGTGCCGTCACGCTGACAGCCGTTATGGTTGCAAATGCGTACTTCATCGTTTTCATCCGTATCAGTTCTCGATCTTGTCGTCGTTGGTTTCTGCTTGGGTCATGGGTTGATTAACTTGGAAATCACCCATTTCGGTCGCGGGCGTAGCGTCCGCGTGACTCTTCTGGTCGCGTACCCAATCCGGATCGGACTTGCCGCCGGAGAAGAAGTAGCGGACGGGGTGTTCGGTCGCTTCGGACGGGGCGTCGAGGTACTCCGACTGCGGGACCACGTCCGCGGACCAGCCGCCACCGAGCGCCTTGTAAAGCGCGACGAGGTTGTAAACGACCTGCCCGCGACTTTGCGCGAGCGCGTCTTCGGACGCGACGAGCGTGCGCTGCGCGTCCACGACGCGCTGGAAGTCGGTGAGTCCGTCGCGGTAGCGGTGTTCGGCGAGCTTCGTCGCGCGCTGAGCGGCGTCCACCGCGCGCGAAAGCGCGTCGCAGCGCTCCTGCTCGCGTTTGTAGGCGACGATCGCACCTTCCACCTCCTCGAGCGCACCGAGCACGGTTTGTTCGTAGCCCACAAATGCCTGGTGTGCGTTCGCTTCCTGTGCCGTGATGCGGTTCAGGTTGCGCAGCCCGTCAAAGAGGTTCCAGCGGACCGCCGGTCCAATGCCATAGGCGATGCTTCGCGAATCCAGCGCGTGCTCGAACTCCACCGCGTCGAACGAGAAATTGCCCGCCAGCGAAAACCGCGGGTAGAGGTCGGAGGCTGCGACGCCGATCTGCGCCGTCTCCGCTGCCAGACGTCGTTCAGCCGAGCGAATATCGGGACGCCGGCGCAGGATTTCGACGGGCGTACCGACGAGCACTTCCGCGGGAGCGGTGGGGATTGGTTTTTCCAAGGACAGTTCGTCCCAGACCGCCGATGGCTCGCGACCGATCAAAACGCCCAGGCGATAGATCGAAAGCGCGAGCGCCGTTTGCAGTACCGGAAGTTCCGCCTGCGTGGTTGCGAGGTTGGTATCGGCTTGGTGGACGTCGAGTTCGGTGGTCAGCCCGTGGCGGAAGCGCGACTGGGTGAGCGACGTCGTCTTCTCTTGCAGGTCGATGTTCCGCACCGTCGCGGCAACGCGTGCCTGAAGCGACCGCACATCGACGTAGGTGGCTGCTACTTCCGCAAGCAGGCTCACCAGAATCGTGCGATAGTCCTCGACGCGCGCTTGCAGCGAAGCATCGGCTGACTCGACCCCGCGACGCAGCCCGCCGAAGACATCGAGTTCCCAATTGGCATCAAAGCCATTGGCGAAGAGGTTGTAGTCGTCGGTTTCGCCGAGGCGGTGCGGCTGGGGCACGAGACCGATGAGGCTGCTGCCGATCGCGTTCGACGCTGCGCCCAGACCGGGCGCCGCGGTTGCCACTTGGTTGCTCAGAATGCTGCCCGCGATGCCGCGCGCCACTGAGTTCGAGAACTGCTTGCCCGGTCCCAGTCCGCCGCCCGCGCCGGTGAATCCGCCGAACAGGCTGTTCGCGCTGAGCTTCGTGCGCTGGTAGCTGCTGTTGCCGGTGAGCGAGGGGAAGAGTTCACCGACGGCGACGTTGCGCAGCGACCGGGCTGCGCGAACGCGCAGGATCGCCATGCGTACATCGAGGTTGTTGTCCGCTGCCCGTTTGATCAGGCTGCTGAGCGTGTCGTCATTGAAGACCTGCCACCAGGCTTCGACGCTCGCGGGCCCGTTGGCCAAACCCTCGGTTGCGGATTGATGCCACTGACCGGGTACAGCCATGTCGGGCGAATGGTAATCGGGACCGACAACGCAGCCAGACGCGCCGAGTGAAAGCACGGCAAGCATGGCGACCGCGGTGTACGCGTTGCGACGCGCAAAGATCCGGCGCGAGGCGTACCGATGATGAGTGCTACGACCGATCACGTGTTGCTTCTCCCGTCGGCGTGGCTGCGATGCTGTGCCCGTTCGGAGTCGCTGAGGATTCCGAGAAACACGGTGTTCAGGATGCGCCGCGCCTGAACTTCCATCGGTTCCTTCCGACCCGCGAAGTGGTTGATGAAAATCGTTCCGTACAGCATGTCGCTGATGGTTTCGGTGAACTCGTTGACCGGCACTTTGCGAACGCGACCCGCGGCGACGAGCCCTTCGAAGAGCGCGAGCCATCTGCCGATGTTCGCTTCGCGGTGTTCGAAGTAGGTTGGTTTTTTCCGATCCTTGAACGCGGCGCGCTCCTGGATCAGCAACTCAACGGCTTCGGGGTGCGCGTCGAAGAAGGCGAGATACGCGCGGATGGCTGCGTCAATCTCGCGGAGCGGGTCGTCCTGTTCGTCAGCGGCGGAGTTGACGTATTTGCTGAGTGCCCGCATGGCGCGGTCTACGGAGGCGAGGAACAGGCGTTCCTTGCTTTCGAAGTAGCGGTAGAGCGTGCCCTTGCCTACGCCGACTTCGTCCGCGATGCGCTGCACGTCGGTGCCGTCAAAGCCGTCCTCCGCGAAAATTCGCGTGGCGACCTCGAGGATCTGTTCCTCGCGTCGCGCGACGAGTTCCTGGTCCTTGGGTTTGCAGGTGGCGCGTTTGGTTACCATGAGAAATACCCCAGATGTCGCCTTCCGGTCGTGGACGGACTGGTCCGTCCGTATGATTGTATCGACCGCCCAACTCGGGTCAACGAGCCCAAATCGTGCCGAAATCAGCCTTTGGAAGCTCTCAGTGGGGTTATAGGGCCTTGCTCATCATCCGAACCGCGTTCCGGTCATCGCCAGAGCGAACCGCAGATCGTAGTCGAGTCGAGGGTGCCTGACCCGCTGTGGGGTGTTGTTGAACGGCTGTTACATCCCGGGGGTTCGCGGGTGGAGTTGCGGGTCGGCTCGGGTCCCAAAATCGGCATGTAAGAATCGCGCGCGGGCTGCACATACCCGTTGGGTGGACACGGGTCCGCCGGATGATTCCCGCCCGACGGGACACGGGTCAACAGCACACAATCCGGAGTGGTCAATATGAGACGAGATCGATGGTCGCTGATGGCAGCCGTCATGGCGCTGGCTGCCGGCGTCGCGAGCGCGAACCCATCCGCCGATCCGCAGGCAACTGAGCAGGAAACCGTCACCGTTCGCGGTACGACGAACCACGTCTGGCCGTTTGATGATTTGCGGGCACGCGGTTTTGAGATTCCCGACGTGTCGCGCGAGGACAACGCGTACTGGGTCTACATCGACGCGATCAACGCGTACACGGAACTGCCCGGCGACTTGCATGACGCGTTCGACTACGCGGTGAATACCGCCTGGCCCAAGGGCCACGACGCGGGCCTGAAGAAGTTCATGCTCGATCCGGACAATCAAAAGGCGCTCGAATTGGCGCGCAAAGCCGGTGCGTACCAAGAGCACCAGCTGTACTACTTCGGTGATCCGGGCGGCGGCATTATCTCCGTCCTCCTGCCGAACCTCTCGGAGTATCGCGCGCTGGGCAAAATGCTCATCGTCGACGGTCGTCGACTTGAAGCCGAGGGCAAGATCGACGAGGCGATGGCGGACTACGTTGCAGCGCTGCAATTGGGCCACCACGTTTCCGGTGGTATCACACTGATCGAAAACCTTGTCGGCGTTTCAGTGTGGGTGATCGGAGATCGCGCGATTTCGCAGATGGTGCTGCGACGCAATCTGTCCGCCGAGCGCCTCGAAGACATCCTCGATCAGCTCAACGACCTCAAGTCGGAACAACCCAGCACGCACAATGGCATGAAGAACGAACGCGTGTTCGGCACGAGTATCGTGGACGAACTCACCGCTCGGCCTTTCAGCCTGCCGCAGAATATGGGATCGCTTGGATGGGGCTCGGGCGGCGATTCGTTCGACGTTTCGCGGAACAGCAGTTGGCGCGAACTGGAAGCGCGGATCGGCAAGCTGATCATCCCGGATCGCACAATCAAGAAGCACATGAACGCCTACTACGACCAGCTGATCGAGCGCGCGGGTCTGCCCGCCTACCAAGCCGATTGGGAAAACTTTGATGAAGAGGGCATTGTCACCGCGATTCCGCAGTGGGATGTCCTGGCGCATATGCTGCTGCCGTCGCTCTCGCGTGCGAGCATTCTCGGCGAGCGTTGCCGGATGCAGTCGCAGGCCACGCGTCTGGCGGTGGCACTGCGCATCTTCGCGACGGAGGGCGACGGTCTCGCGCCGTCCCGGCTTGATGAGTTGAGCGCGTGGGTTCCCGCGGACGAGTTGGTCGACCCGTTCAGCGGCAAGCAGTTCGTGTATGACCATCGCGAGAACGCGTGGCGTTTCTACAGCGTCAGCGAGAACTTCACCGACGACGACGGCAAGACGGGCGACAACGACTTCAAGCTGGATTACGTCGTGCGCTTCCCGCCGGAAAAGGTGGAGGCGTTTCAAGCGCAAAATGACGCGACCGAGCCGCTGTAGTCACGCAACCTTTTTGACCTGGTCCGCCTCGCGGATTCGATACTTTGGCGTATTTTCAGAGGGCCTGATCGATGAAATCTCGCATCGCACTGCTTTCAACGTTGTTGTTCGTTCCCATTGCTCTTGCCACCGAGCCTGCGGAGGTCAGCCGAAAGACTCCGCCGGTGCTCGCGCTCGCACCGGATGACGCGCTGGCGATTGTGTACTTCGCCAAGCCCGCGGACATCTTCGAAAACCCCGTGTGGGTTTCGGAATTCACAAGAACACCCCAAATGATTGCCATGCTCAAAGCAGCGGCTGCCACGTTTGACGGGCCGGTGATGATCGCGGTTTCCGGGTCGCCGTTGAACCCGCTGTCGCTGCGCGTGGAGTTCGCCATCAAGCCGGCGCAGGGGGCGGACGCGTTCTATGAGAAACTCGGCAGCGCGCTGATGCCGATGGTTGCCAAGATCGATGGCTGCGCACCGGGCGCGGTCGACGCGACGGGAGAGATGCGCACCATCCGTCTCCCAGGTCCGATGCCGTTGACGCTGCTCTCAGCCGTTAAGGATGGGGTGATCTACGGCAGCAGTCAGCCTACGGACGTGAACGCCTGGCGTGCGGGTGAGACGTTGGACTCGCGTTTCATCGATGGCGACGATGCCGCGAAACTGCCCGACAGCGCATTCGCCGATTGCGACGCGTTCACCTACGTGAATCTGCGAATGGTCATGCCAATGCTGGCGGCTGAGCGGGATCGCGAATTGCCCGGGCTGTTCACTGCGTTTGGGTATGACCGCATCGAGTTCGGCGCGGTTGCGCTCGATTGGTCGCACGGCAGCACATCGGCAATGGCCACGTTCAGTTGGGCGGGTGGCAATACCGGTATGTTCGATCTGCTCACCGCGCACAACGCACCGCTTGAGATCACGTCGCTCTTTCCAAAGGACTACACCTTCTATGTGCGCGGCGCGTGGACGAGTGCGGCTGATTGGGTTGATCGCGTTGACGACGTCCTGAGTGCGTTCGATGATGACATTGTCGATGAGTTTCGTGAGGAGTGCGGGGAGTTTCGCCGCGACTACGGCTTTGATCCCGTTGACGATTTCGCGGGCAACTTTGTGGATGAATGGGCGGTCGGCGCGCGTTTCAATCGCGATGGCAGCAGGTCCACTTTGGCTGCGTTCGAACTCGCTCAGCCAGCCGTCTTCGAAGCGCACATGCGTACATTGATCGATGCGTTCGATCTCGCAAACGAAACCAGCATCTGCGGGGACACGCTGGTGTATTCGGTGCCTGCATCGCAGGGGATTAAGCTCGCGTGGGCGACGCAGGGCAATTACTGGCTGGTTGCCAATGGCCGTGAGGCGATCTGCGACGCGGTTGCGAATGAATCCGATGCGTCGATCAGTGCACCACCCGCGGTGCGCGACGTGCAACGACAGATGGTCGGCGATCCCGCGCAGGTGGTGTACGTCAACTTCGCGCAGCTTGCGCAACTGGCGCTGGACATCGCGGGTGAAGATCGCGAAGTCGTGCAGATGAAGGAACTGCTTGAGAAGGTTGCAGGTTCGAACGCGGGCGTTGCGGTCGCGCTCAGCCGAGATGCGGGTGTGTTGACCGCGCAAGTGGCGACGAGTGGTGCGGTCGACGGCGACATGCGTCAGCTCGCGTGGAAGTCACTTACAGCATCGCTTTCGCGGTCGCGGATGATGGCCAAGCGCGCCGTGTCGGCTTCGAATCTCAAGGGCATTGTCTACGGCTGCATGGTCTACGCGGATGGCCACAAAAACACCTGGCCGACGTCGCTCGGTGAACTCATCGAGCAGGGCATCCTGCAACCGGCGAGCTTCCGCGCGCCGTACGATGATGCGAACGAAGAGATCACACCGCAAAACGTTGACTACGCTGCGTCGTATGTCTATCGCGACGGTACCGGTTTGGACCCGTCGCAGGTCGTGCTTTGCGAGCGATCGCTGCGCGACGGCGGCGCCAACTTCGCGTTCGCCGACGGCCATGTGGAATGGATCGAAGGCTCGCGCGCCGAAGAACTTCTGGCACAAATGCACCAATCGGCAGTGCGGTAAAACTGCGCAGCCAGTCTGGCACGACACCGGCTAGTTCTCCTCCGCATACGCGTTGTGCATCGATTTGCCACGATGCACAACGTTTTTTTCTGTCCGTTATCACTTGTGCAATGCTTCGATTGGGGAATCGCACTTGCGTGCTTGTAACGCGAGGTTCGCCTGCGGTATGATCGCGGAGCGGGTGAATGACTCGCGTCGAGAGATTCGGGGCGTCAATTCCAAGCGGAGGGGGATATGTCACTGCGTTGGGGCATGGTCGTTGGGCTGGCGGTGTTGCTTGTGGGCGGTGGGTGCGGTTCGTCCGTCGTTGCGCAGATCACCGGGGGTTCGTTCACGAACACTGCGAGCGACGTCGTGCCGCGCTACTTCCATGCTGCCAGCATGCTTTCGCACAATCTGGTGATGGTGACCGGCGGGCTCAACCTCGTGATCATTCCGCCGTCGCTGGTCTCGCGCAACAACATCTCGTTTTACGATCCGATGACTGGTACGTTCACGACGCAGTACACCCCGTTCAACGGCAATCCGCCGACGACGCCGACGTTGCTCACCGCGCGCAGCAGTCACACGCAGACCACGCTGCTCGATGGTCGCGTACTGATCACCGGTGGTCACGAGAATGCGAGTGGAACGAGTCCGGGCACCGCGTTCGCCGGTGTCGAGTTGTTCGATCCTATTACGGGACTGATGTCGGCTGGTCCGTCGATGTCGGCGGCCCGCGCGATGCACACCGCGACACCGCTGCCCGATGGCAGGGTCGTGGTGGCTGGCGGGTCGTCGTGGCAGGTGTTCGACCCTGGGACGAATTCGTGGTCGAGCAACAAATCGCTGGCGCGTTCGCGCATTGCGCACGCAGCCGTTCTGCTCGCGGACTACGCGGGAACGCCGGGTGACGATCGCGTGTTGCTGATTGGTGGCGGCGGCAACGGGCCGAATACGCTTGAGTTGATCGATGTAGGGAATGCCAGCACGACGTTGATGGCTGCGACGCTGACGGTGGGCGTTGATGATCTGGCTGCGATTGAGCTTGCGGACGGCAGGGTGTTCATCGCCGGTGGGCAGAGTTTGACGACGGGTGACACGGTGGCCGACGCATACGTCTACGACCCGGTGCTCGATGTGCTCACACCGGTCGCGGACA
>JACKHH010000011.1 GCA_020639095.1 Phycisphaerales bacterium
CCGTGCGTCCGCAGCGCCTGCCACGGATACACGTTCGCGGGGAACTCGACGTTGGTGGTGACGATGTTGTCGCCCTTCTGCCAAGTCAGGCCGTTCGCAACGAAGCAGAGTCCTTCGGTGGTGTTCTTGACGAAGCAGATTTCATCGGCATTGCCGTTGATGAAGCGGGCAGCCACTCCGCGAACGCGCTCGGCTTCGCGGTAGAAACCGCCTTCGAGATAGGCGTGCCGCTGGTTCTCCTTGCAAAACCGGGCAACAGCAGCCGTCGCCCGCGCGCACATCGGCGCGACCGCGGCATGATTCTGAAAGTTGAATTCACGCGTGATCGGAAAATCCGCACGCAGCGCTTCCCAGTCCGTCACGGCAGGTGTCCTTTCGCTGAAGTTCACGACGGCGCACAAACCACCGGCAGCACGTCTTCAACGATTATATGCGCGTAAGCGGGGAATCACAGCGAATCAACCGCGGGCGGGCTAGATATGCGGCTGGCTGTCGATGGCGCGTTCGATCGCGCGGCGGACTTGCGCGTGAATGCTGTCGCTGCGGGCGATCTCACGCCAGTCATGTTCAGTTGTGGATGAATCTTCAAAGAAGAAACGAATCGTTCCCAGCGCCGTCGCGCGCTCGTGAAGCCGGCGATGCACACGAGTGTTGCGAATCGCCACCAGCGGGCACGCGAGAATGTCTGGTCGGAATACACCGCGAAGTCGCATCACGCGGCGATTGGTCAGCACGTAGAACCGCGAAGCCCAGCGGAGGAACGCAATGCCAAGTCGCCCGGCAATCACCACGGCACCGAGTTGCGCGACCGATTCGCCCGAAAGGTCCGCCAGCCGCAACGACGGCAACGCACTGAGCACCAGCAACGCAGCCCCCACCATCAACCAACGCGTCGAATCGAAGAGCACGAACCAGGGCGAAGGCTTGATCGCGAGCAACACGATTTCGCCCTGATCAAGATAATCGGCTGCGATGGGCAGCGCTTCAACCGGAGCGGCACCCGCCCCCTCAACCGACGCAACCACGCGCGGGGAAAGCTCCAAACGAACGTCGCTGATTCTTTCCTGCGTCTCGCAAACCATCGCACGCTCTCCCAGCATCACCTCGCGAAGGCGTCAGCCGGTGGTGTACCGGTCCGCCTTCAACACCGCGATGTTCGGGTAATTGCGATAATGCCCGTCGTAATCCAGCCCGTATCCCACCACGAACTCATCGGCGATCTCGAACCCGACGAAATCTGCCACCACGTCCTTCGGCGCTTTCGACGGCTTCCTCAGCAACACGGCAGTACGGATCGACTTCGGTTCGTGCAAACGCAACCGCTCGCGAACCAGACGCAACGTGCCGCCCGTGTCGAGGATGTCGTCAATGATCAGCACGTGCTGGCCGCGGATGTCGATGTTCAGGTCCATCTTGAGCGATGCACCCTGCGACTCCGTCACCGCCCCGCTGTAGCTCGACACGGTGATCATGCCCAGCTTCATTTTCATCGGCAATAACCGAATAAG
Organism: Phycisphaerales bacterium; assembly: GCA_020639095.1. Classification (GTDB taxonomy): domain Bacteria; phylum Planctomycetota; class Phycisphaerae; order UBA1845; family UBA1845; genus JACKHG01. The sequence continues at coordinate 1,509 of JACKHH010000011.1, forward strand.
GTCCGCCAGGAAAATGATCGAACCCGATAGAATCGGCACCATCACGAGTCCTGGGTCCATCTCCGGATAACACGCCGCAATGTCCCGCGCCATCTCGTCGACACGCTGAGCCAGTTGCTGCTCGGAGATCAATACGCGTTCGATGTCGCCTTCCATCGGCGCATTGTAAACCGCGAGCGGAGGGTGAGCCAGAAAACTTACGGATCGATGCTGCGAACAGGGTGGCGGGACGAGAGGGGTGAATGGCAGGAATCAGAACCCCCTGCGCCCAGCAGGGGGCGGCATGCGGATTGACGTCGATCGTGTCTTTGCCCCGGGCTTGGCGCCCGGGGTTCTGATTGGGCTACCCAAACGTAGCGGTCATACCGCCCCGCCGGATACTGCCACCGGGGTCGACGAGACGTTTTCGAGCATACGCGACAGCGCGAGCAGCGCCCCTTCGCGAACTTGCGGCTTTACCGAAATCTGATTCACCGGATGGCCCGACGCGATTCCATCGAGACACCAGAGCAGATGCTGCGGGCTGATGCGGTACATCGTGGTGCACAGGCACTGGATCGTCGCGAGCGAGCGGACGTCTTTGTCGATATGCGTTTTTGCCAGCCGGTTCACGAGGTGCACTTCGGTGCCGACCGCCCACTTGCTGCCCGGGGCAGCTTCTTCGATCGTCTTGATGATGAATTCGGTGCTGCCGGCGAGGTCGGCTTTCTGCACCACCTCCCAACTGCACTCCGGATGCACGATGATGGTGCGATCGGGCTCGTTCGCGCGCAGCGCTTCGCACTGACCAGCCGTGAACAACTGGTGCACGCTACAATGGCCTTTCCAAAGGATGAACTGCGCGTCGCGTACCTGATCGGCACGCAAACCGCCATCCAGTTCCGCCGGGTCGTAGACCACCATGCTCTCAAGCGGATGGCCCATCGCATAGGCCGTGTTGCGACCGAGGTGCTGGTCGGGCAGAAACAGCACCTTATCACCTTGGGAAAGTGCCCATGCGAGCACCTTGGGCGCGTTGCTGCTCGTGCAACAGGCTCCGCCGTGCAGCCCGCAGAACGCCTTGATGTTTGCCGCGGAATTCACATAAGTGATCGGAATGATCCGCTCGGTTGTGTTCGCGCTCAGGAATTCCCAAGCCTCTTCAACCTGGTCGTACGCCGCCATATCCGCCATCGAACAACCCGCGGACAAATCGGGCAGGAAGACCTTGACCGAATCCTCGGTGAGAATGTCGGCTGATTCGGCCATGAAGTGTACGCCGCAGAAGACGACGAACTCCGCCCCATTCTGGTCGGCGGCGATTTGCGAAAGTTTCAGGCTGTCGCCGGTGAAGTCGGCGTGGCGGATGACTTCGTCCTGCTGGTAGTGGTGCCCGAGGATAACGAGGCGCTTGCCCAGTTCGCGGCGACGCTGCTCGATCCGCGCGACAATGTCGGCCGGGTCCATCTGCATATAACTCGCGGGAATGGGCGGCTGGAAAAGCATCGGCGACGACTCCTGCACACCGGCGGCAACGACTAATACCGGCTGCCACGACGCGGCACCCGATCGAAAACGCGGCATTGTACCCTTATCGGTTGCTCGTGACCAATCGCAACGCGAAACATTGCTCATACGCTGCGCGCCCCGCCGGTGGTTCGCAAAATGGGCAGCGATGTGCCGGGCTGGTCGTCAATCGCGGTCGCGATTTCCGCGATCACGCCGTCGCCAAAGAGCATCCCCTGCTGCGTCATCCGCAACCGACGCGAGTCCAGCGAAATCAGACCCTGTTGCTGTAGGGCTGCGATGCGGTCCGCCGCGGCAATTCGCAGGTCGAAGGCGGTGCGGTCGGCAAACGCGTCAAGGTCGATGCCCTCTACAAGTCGCAGGCCCATCATGAGCACCTCAAGCGCGAGCATCATACCCGAGACATCCTCGTGCTCGCTCGCGGGATCGTTCCCGGCATTGACTCGCCGCACGTATTCGCCGTGGTGCGCGATGTTGCGATAGCGCCGCGATCCGGTGAATCCAGCCGCGGATGGACCGATGGCAAGGTGCGGCTGCAATCGCCAGTAAATGAGGTTGTGCGCACACTGCCGGCCCGCCGTCGCGAAATTTGAAATCTCGTATTGCGAAAAACCCTCATCCGCGAGCAGATCGATCGTCAGCAGAAACTGCTCGGCTTCCAGGCTTTCGTCGCAAGCGGTCACCAGTCCCTGATGCAGCCGCTGCGTCATGGCGGTATTCGGTTCATAGGTGAGTCCGTAGCACGCGATGTGCTCGGTCTTCAGTGCGATCGCCCGTTCAAGCGATGCCCGCCAGCTCGCGATGGTCTGCCCGGGGATGCCAAAGATGAGATCGATGTTGATGTTTTTGATGCCGGCATCGCGGAGAATCGCAACGGCTTCGGGAACATCCGCCGGCGAGTGCAGCCGTTCGAGCGCCGCGAGTTCGTTCGCATGAAAAGACTGCGCCCCAAGTGACACGCGTGTGACGCCGGCATCAACGAGCACACGCGCTTTTTCGCGATCGACAGTGGCAGGATTCGCCTCGACCGTGAATTCGTCGGGCGTCTCATCGCCAATGGCATCGCGAATGGCTGCGAGTACTTCACCGAGCAAATCGCTCGCGAGCGTCGTCGGCGTCCCCCCACCGAAGAACACGGTTTTCACGGGCGGGCCGCTCTGCGCCACCCGACGCGACAATTCTTGACAAAGGGCCGATGCGACACCGCGCAGATCCTGCCCGCCCAGAGGCACGGAATAGAAGTCGCAATAGCCGCATTTCGTCTCGCAGAATGGCCAATGCAGGTACAGGCCAAGCGGTTCGGTTGGCGGACAGTCGGACCGGCCTATAATTGGGCGGGTGTCATTCATGGCTTGCCGTGGGAATGGGCTATTTCCAGGGCGGTCTTTTTCCATTGCAGCTTATCTGACAATGGGTTATATTCGTTAATATCAGTCGGACACATGTTCATCCGGCGCTACACTTCCGGGGCAGCGGGTGCGAACAACCGCTGCCGAATCGATAGCGGCGGGACCGAGTGAGGGCATCTCCGCATGATCGAAGCCAAGCTGATCATGTTCCGCGCGAACGGCGATCGTCGCGATCTTCCATTGAATGGTGATCGCACGTTGATCGGCCGCCAGAACGATTGCGATATCCGCATTCCGCTCACCGAAGTTTCGCGCCATCATACCGAGTTAACCATCCAGGACGATACCGTCCAGATCAAAGATCTGAACAGTTCCAACGGTACGTTCGTCAATAACAAGCGGGTCAAGGTTGGCAAGCTCGCGCCGGGCGATCATGTGATTGTCGGCCCGGTGGTCTTCACGTTGCAGGTGAACGGCGAGCCCACCGAAATCCGCCCGGTGAAGACGAAGATCAAGCGGCGTACCGATTCGGCCGTCCCCGTGGTGACCGACGATTCGCCGCTCGATGCCGTGGTTGAAGACGAACTCGATCCCATCAGCGCATTGGAAGCCCTCGCCTCCAGCGCTGACCAGACCGCGATCGATCCGTTCGAAGACGAGGAGCTGTAGCCTCGCCAGCCCCTTTTCCCGCAAAGCATTGCTGATTGCGGAATGCGTGTGGTCGCGCGCCGGTATACGGATCCCGGCACGCATGCCGATATGCATTCCAGGCTGCGATCCAGGCTGACGCGATGACCACCACGAAAATGGCACACAGAACCGAGCATGATATCCATGGCGACTTGGTCGTCCGGCGGCCGTCCGCGAGCAAGCGGTTGCGGCTGCGGGGGCTGGCCCTCCTGCTGATCGTCTCTGCAATGCTGTTTGTGGCGGTGGTGTGCTGGCAGCGTGACCTGGTTCACGTGAAGCGGGCCACGGACACGGCTGACCTGGCCCGGACCTGGATCGCGCAGTTCTACGAGGCGAAGGACTACCTGCCGTTTGCCCTGCCCGACAAGCTCGCGCGGCAGTTTATCTCGCCGGAGATTCCATATCCGTCCCGCGATGAAATCTACACGCTGACCGGCATCCCCGGCCCGTACGTCCTGATCGCCACGGCCCGGCAGGGGCTGCTCCCGCCGCGAGAGGCAGGCTCAGCCGCTGTGATCTTCGATCACGGCGAATTTCGGACGGAATGGATGAGTTCGACTCGAGTGACGGCCGAGCAGCGGCACCGCGATGCCCTCCTGGGCCGCACCGCCGTCGTCCGGAGCCCGGACGCCCCCTGACCCACGTCCGCTGGAAACGGCAGCTCCCACCGCTTGCAGACCGCGAGGACGCGGTTAGAATGCTCGATTCTGGACAATTGGGAATCAGTGACGCAATAGAGGCAACCATGGCCTACAAGATGAAATCTCACAAAGGCGCTCGCAAGCGGTTCAAAGTTACCGCCAAGGGCAAGGTCCGGTACCGCCGTTCGTTCGCCGGCCACCTGCTGAGCGGTAAGACTGGTGAGCGTCGTCGCAAGCTGCGTCGGCCCGGCTACCTGTTTCCCGCGGACGCCAAAAAGATTATTGACCGAATCGACGGCTGATTGCCCGATTCCGTTTGCGAAAAAACCCCGGTTGTAGGAGTTAATCAGCTATGCCTCGCGCTCGTACAGGATCTGCACGGCACCGCCGGAAAGTTCGTCTCTTCCGCGCCGCCAAGGGCTATCGTGGTGGCCGCAGCAAGCTCTACCGCACCGCCAAGGAAGCGGTTACCCGCGCCGGTGTTTACGCCTTCCGTGATCGCCGCGCTCGCAAGCGTGACTTCCGTGCATTGTGGATCACCCGCATCACGGCAGCCTGCACGCAGCATGGCATCGCCTACAGCCGGTTCATCTACGGTCTTCGCGAAGCCAGCATTATTCTGAATCGCAAGATGCTCAGCGAGTTGGCGATCAACGATCCGCAGGCTTTTGCCGCGGTCGTGGAAATTGCCAAGGCGCAGGCCAAGAAGATCGCCGCTTAGTCATCACTTTCACTCACGCATAACCTGTTCAACCTGCCTGAATCGGCGGATCGGTTGAAGTGCGCGCTGAATTCACTCGGCGATGCACACGCCGTTCTGTTCAAGCAGATAATCCAACGCCTGCGCGCACCCGATATAGCGCTTGGACTTGTTAACGCTCCAAGCCGTTATCGGACGGCCTGCTAACATCGGGAGGAAACCATGCGCAAGGCGCTGTTTGACGCTTTTGCTCTTCATTTGCAATCACTCGATCTACCGGACATGCGCTTGTTTACGTCGTCCGATGGACCTGGATTGGGGCAGATTCGGCGTGCCGCGGGTGTGGCGCGCATTCGTTTGACAGGCAGACCTGACGGTCTGCGCCCGGGCGGTTTCGAGACCTCCTTGCAGTGCTGTGCGGCGCGCAACATGAACACTGCAACGGGCAAGCCCGCGATGCGACCGCTCGACTGGATGGAACTTGAACGCGAGTACGCGCAATACGACGAACGCAGCCGGGCAGTGTTGAACGCCGCGCTCGATGAATGCCGTGCCCAGCAGGACGCGACGGCGCTTGCGCTGTGTCGCCTTTGCTGCGCGGACACCGATCTGCTTTTTGCGATCATTGATTTCGTGCGGCGCAATCACCCGGCTGGCCGGCTTTCGGACGCAGGCCCGAACTCGCGCACGTCGCTCGCGGTTCGCAAGGCGCTGGCTGAGGCGCTGGCACGCCTCGTTGAAGGTGACGTTGCCCGGGCTGAGCAGTATCTGCGCACGGGTATCGACAACATGCTGTATGCCGCGGGCGCGGAGCGGGCGGAAAGCAACGTCGACGTGCAACGGCTTGAGAACCTGGCGGACCAGATCGCCGCGACGCGTTCGGCGCAAACCACGGCAGCCCCAGCCGTGCAATACGCGGTCACTGTGGACTGAGCGTACATGCCAATCCTGGTACGGACAATCGCATTGCAGCCGGGAATGACACTGGCCCGCGCTCTGCGCCTATCGCACAAGATGCTTTTGCCCGCGGACCGCGTGCTCACGCGCAGCGACGTCACCATGCTGACCGAGCGACGCCCGGAGCTGTACGTCAGCGTGCATTCGCCCGAACTCGATTCCGTTTGCGAATTCGAACCCGATGCACTGGAAATCGGCGCTACGCAGAGCGTTTGCGATACCGCCTCAAGCGCCCTGCACCTCGCGCAGGGGGCGCTTGAGGGCAAGTCACGCCTCCGCGAAGACGACCTGCGCGTGGCGGAGCGTTCGATCAGGCAAATCGACCGCTTCCTGTGTCACCATCGCATTGTCCGCGTGCGGTTCCACGATGAGATTCCCGGGATCGCAAGCGCAGCCGACGGCGTAAAAGCAGTTCACGTTGCGATGGTGCTGGGTGCGGCGGTTCGTTTGCAGGTGCTCGCGGCGCGGCAGCGTTCCGCAAAATTCGCGGGCGCGGTCAATCTTGTGCCACTGGGGCTTGCGGCGTTGCTGCGTGATTGCTCGCTATGGACGGCGCGGCGCTCACTCGATCATCCCGGACCGCTGACCACGGCTGAGCGCGACATCGTCTACGACCATTCGATGCGCAGTGCTGCGTTGCTGCCCGACACCGTGGACCCGACGATCTACGCGGCGGTGCTGCACCATCATGAGAACCATTCCGGTACCGGCTATCCGCGCGGGCTGTCGCGCGACGCGATTCCGCTTTTCGCACGCATCTTGCGGATCGCGGATGCCTTCTGTGCCGCGACGTCGGAGACGTCGTATCATGCGGCAAAACCCGCGTGGCTTGCGGCTTGGGAGATGACCTGTGGCCCGTACGCCGAGTGCTATGACCCCGGCATACGCAAGATTTTCCAAGCGGTGATTCAGCCCTACCCGATCGGTTCCAAGCTGCGCCTGTCATGCGGGCGGTACGCGGTCGTGGTCAAGCATGGCCGCGTACACGGTTTGCTGCCCGAAGTGGTGATCGCGTTCGACGAAAACGACAAACCGCTGGCCACCGACGCAATCCAAGGCCCCTTCCGACTCGAACGCAGCCCGGAGTTGCGCGTGGTCTCATTCCGCGATACCGACGTGACGCGGATCTACGGCAGCGAACCGGTGTACGAGAATGTACACACCGCCGTACCCGCAGAGTTCACCCACTTCGCGGAAAGCACCTACCCCTAAACCTGTTGTCGATTGCCGTTGAGTCCGTGGCGACGCTAGTTGTCGCGCCGACGCAGGAAGAGCAGCGTGCGGTCTGAGTCCGTGATTGCGGTCTTGCGAATCAGCGTGAAGCGGCGGGCGAATGCGCGCTCACACGCTTCGAGCGTGTAGTCCGGGTACGACTCGCTGCGGAAACGCGTCAATCGGCGGAACATGCTGTCGGTGCGAGGCACGAACTCGAGCACGAGGTCGCGCCGCGCGAGTGACGCAAACATGTCGCAGATGCCGGAAAGCGGCAAATTGGCGGCGACGTGCAGGTGATGGATCACCGCGAGCGCGAGCACGCAATCGCACTTCGCCCGTGTGAGGAATGCGGGCCGCTCGCGATTCATGAAACCGATCGCGGGACTCGGGTTCGCCAGGTCAACGCACAGCGGTAGAATGCGCGCGCGCTGCTCACGCGCCTTGCGATACAACGCGTCCACGCACGCAACATCACTGTCAATCGCAATCACCCGCGCGCCGGTAGCCTCGGCAGCGAGCGAGTACGTACCAGTATTGCAGCCCACGTCTAGGACCGTACCGGGCCGCGTCTGCTGGAGGTACTCCTGCACCGCGAATACCTTGTCCGTCGTCGCGTTTTCGCTGTAGTTGCAGGCTTCCGTGTAGCCCGACCAACCATCATTCTTCTGCCGTTTGCCGGCAAGACGCTGCAACTTCCCGCAAAGACGTTGCAGGTTCCAACGCTGCGCGTTCGCGGTACGTCCCGCGCCTTTTTGCGTAGCAGGCGTCCCCGCGTCGCTTTGCGTTCGTCGCCCCAACCATGCGGGCAGCGTCACATCCATCAGCACGGCTGGGAGGAATCGCTCGAGGTAGCCGAACGCACTCGACGCCTCTTCCGGCGATGCACCGTCCAGATGCGCGAGGAAGTACGCGCGAAGTGATTGCCCGCGTCGCCGATGCAGCAGCAGTGGCTGAGTAAACATGCGGTGGAACTGCCCCATCGCGTGCCAGATATCCGCACGCTGCGGCTGCTCGATGGACGCGATGTCGATGAACACGGGATGCGCATCGACGAACTGCACGTTGTACGCGGTCGCGTCCTTCAGCGCCATGCCATGTTCGAGCAGGCGCTGCTGAAGCGACAGCGTCAAAAGGCCGGCATCCGCCAACATCGACGGCGACCATTCGTAGGGGTAGCTGATTGTGGGCACGCGCGCGTGCTGGAGAAAACCGGCTGCTTCCGGCGCGATCTCGTTCAGCGCAGAAACCCGATCCGCGTCGTCCACAAAACGCGTCGCAACGATCGCGCCCGACGTCGCCAGCCGATCGATCAGACCCGACGCCGACAAGCGCCGCCAGACATCGAGCATACGCCGATCCACCGCGCGGTAGATGCAGTGGTCATACTCGAAGACAAACCCGCTGGGGTCGCGGAATGACGCGGCATCGCGCAGGGCATCCGCCGGCGCGGTACGCGTTGCTTGCGTTGGAATCTGAGCGACGGACATGTGCGCGGTCTAGCTCCGCGGGATTTCGTCCGTGGTCGGTTCGCCTTGCGTCCCCCGGCCTTTGAACAGGCCGACGAGCCGCGACAGACTCTGCCGGAAAAAGATCACCACGCCGACAATCGAGCCGACGAGCACCTGCAACAGAATCGTCCCTGCCCCTGGGTCAATGTACGCGAGCATGTTCGAAGCGGTCACCTGCAATCCTCCCTGAGATCGGCTCCGACCGGACCGCGCGTGCGCATCCGATAACGTTCGCCTGCATATTCATCGTTCGATAACTGACATTACTGAACGTTCCTTTGCGATCGGCGGGCGGCGACGCTGTTTTGACTGAATTGACGAACCGCAGGTGCCGATAAATCCGGCGTTGGCAGGCTGGCAATGAGGTTGCGCGCTGATGAAATACGCGGTCACATTTCTGATCATGGTGGTCGTCGCCGGGGTGGTGACGGCGTTCGGCTTGCGTGCCGGGGTGCGTTTGTCGGAAGCACACCAGGACTTGCGCCCCCTACCGCCGCTGCCGCGAATCACCGACGCCCCGCCGCTACCTGCGCAAACGCACAGCAACGTCGTGATCATCTGCATCGATACGCTGCGGGCGGATCACCTGAGCCTGTACGGCTACGAGCGCACCACCTCGCCGAACATCGACGCGTTCGCGCGCGACGCGCGGGTGTTCGATCGCGCATACTCGACGACACCGTTCACCACACCCAGCGTGATGAGCATGTTGACGGGGCTCAACCCGTATCGCCATGGCGTGCGCGTGCTGTGGAAACCACTCGATGATCGCGTCGTGACGGTCGCGGACTGGCTGCGCGGTGCGGGCTATCAGACTGCCGCAATCGTTTCCAACCTGGTGCTGTGCGACGACGCTAGCGGGCTTGCGCGTCGCTTCGACCACTACGATGCCGAAGTGGACGAGCCAGAACCCAATCGACCCAAGATGTTCGAGCGTCGCGCTGAACGCACGACCGACACAGCCCTCCAGTGGTTGTCGTCGCATCGCGATCCGCAGAAACCGTTCTTTCTTTGGGTACACTACATTGATCCCCACGGCCCCTACCGCGTACACGACGATGTGGCTGATCCGTTCACGCACGAGGGCCGGGCGCCGGTTGATGCCAAGCGTGTCGCCGATTACGTGGCTGATCCCAACGTGACGGACATGCTCGATTACGTCGATCGTTACGACGAAGAGATTCGCTACGCGGATCGGGAGGTGGGTCGGCTGCTGGACGCATTGGGGAAGCTTGACGACACCGCGATCATCATCACGGCGGACCATGGTGAGTACCTGCTGGAACGTGACGATTTCGCGTTCTGCCACGGCTACGGTGTGGATGACGCGGTGACGCACATTCCGCTGATTGTGCGGCATACGTCGCTGCCGGCGGCGCGTGAAGCGACCCCGGTGTCGCTGGCGGACGTTGCGCCAACCGTGCTGTCGCTCGCGGGGTTTGAGGCTCCACCGGGGCTCGATGGGTGCAGTCTCACGGGTGTGATCAGCGACAGGCCGCCGTATATCGAAGGCCCGGACCCGTCGGGAAGCGGCGGGCGTGAGCGCGCCTTTGTGATTTCCCAACGCAAGATCGTCGTGCGACACGGCCTGTCGAATATCCCGCGCGATCATTGGGCGTTCGATCTGACGCGTGATCCGCGTGAAGCGCACCGGCTGCACGTCGATGCGCACGATACGAGCGTGGTTCTGCTTTCCGATCTGATCGCCCACGATGCCCAGGCAATGGTTGCACGCGGCGATGATGCAAACGGTGCTCCGCGTAACGACCTCGTCGCCGACGACCTCGACGAGCATGCGCTCGAATCCCTCCGCGGGCTGGGGTACGTGAAGTAAGGTGGGAAAGTGAGAAGGTGAGAAAGTATGAGGGGGTGACGCACTTTCTCGCTTACTGCGCTCTTGCCGCTTGCCTGCTATGCCTACTTCGGGCTATCCACGCGCACCAGGCGGAATTTCTTGATCGCAAGTAGCACGAGCAATCCCAGTAGCCCGAAGACGGGGATAGCCAGCAGCGTGCGGAGGAACACTGACGCGAGACAACCCGTCAGTGCGAACACGGCTGCTACCGCGTAGCTGATCATCACGACGTGCCGCACGGACAGGCCGCGATCTCGGAGTTGATCGTAGAAGTGACTGCGGTCGCCCTGCATGATGGGTCGCTGTGCCCGCCAGCGCCGCACCATCGCGAGCACCATGTCCGCAAGCGGCAACCCCATGACCACGATCGCACCCAGCATCCAGCGAACAGCCTGCGCCTCTGCGAACATCAGAATGAGCACGGCTGCGTTGAACCCGAGCAGCATCGACCCGGCATCGCCCATGAAGATTGTCGCCGGGTTGCGGTTGTACGGCAGAAAACCGAGCGCCGCACCCATCATCGCGAGTGCCAAGACTACGCGACGCGCGTCACCGGGATGCCAATCGTTAAACGTGTGCAGGTGTACCGCCAGCACAAGGAACCCGAACGAAATCACCCCGAGCACACCGCTGCATAACCCGTCCATGCCGTCAAGCAGATTCGTCGCGTTGCACGACGCCACGACAATGAACACGGTGATCGGAATCGAATAGACCAGCGTGATCCAACGCTCGGACTGGCTGAGGTGAACCCCCATGGAATCGAGCGCCGGCGTCAGCAGATCGGAACCGATCCCCACGCCCACGAGCACCAGTGCCATCGCGACGTTGCCGATCAGCTTGAACTTCGGCGACGCCATCCGCAGGTCGTCGAACAGACCCAGCGCCATGGTGCCCGCCCCACCGATCAGTACACCGAGCAGCTTCGCGTCGCGGATCCCCACGGGCGTGGGATGCGCGCCCCCGCTTCGCGTCAGGTACCACACCCCCAGCAGCACACCGCCCAGCCAGCCCGCGAAAATCGCGACCCCGCCGAGATACGGAATAGGCTTGTTGTGAGGTTTGAGCCAATCGTCAGGCCGGTCCACGATGTTCCGCTTGATGGCCAGCGCCCGGCACAGCGGCGTCGCGATGAGCGCGATAACGAACGCCCCCGCGAGCACCGGCCAATATGCCTGCAACAACTCGCCCAACGAAACTTTCGGACCCAAACCGGGCACGATGCACTCCTTCACTCACGCGGATGCGCGGATTATCGGCGGTTCGCGATACCCAAGCGTCCGCCGGGCGGATTGTAGCGACGCAGGCACGCACCACACAAGCAGCAAACTCCTCGCGAAACCCCGCGCTTTGCTGGACATTTTCGCGGATGTTTGCTCTATTGACCGCCCGTTTGTAATCGGAAGGCTGCGCGGCGAACGCAAGCTCGCCGCGAGTGCATCGCCCAGGACACGGACGCCGGAAGCGAGGACGCAACATGCTGGACATCAAGTTCATTCGGGAGAATCCCGACGCCGTGAAGAAAGCGGCTGTGGACAAGAAGTGTCCCTGCGATATCGACCGCCTGCTCGCGGTCGATGGCGAGCGTCGCCGCCTCCAGCAGGAGCTCGACGCGCTCCGCACACAGTCGCGTGAGGGCGGCGAAATGATGGGCCAGATGCGCAATCCCAAGAGCAAGTGGTATCAGGATGCGCTCGCCGGCGGGCGAACGGCGGATGAAATCAAAGCGGAAGCCTCCGCAGCCCAGGCTGAACTGAACGAGATCAAGCAAAAGGTCAAACCGCTCGAAGAGCAGGAACGCGAAGTGCTCGCGGAGTTTGACCAGCTCATGCTCACGGTGCCCCAGCCGCCCGCGCCGGCAGCACCGCAAGGGGCGGACGACACTGAAAACGTCGAGATTCGCAAATGGGGCGAGCTGCCCAAGTTCGACTTTGAGCCGAAGGATCACGTCGCGCTGGGCGAGGCGCTGGGGATCATCGATCTCGAACGCGGCGTAAAGCTTGCCGGCACGCGGAACTACACGCTCAAGGGCGATGCCGTGCTCCTGCACCATGCCGTGCTGCGGCTGGCGCTCGACACGATGATCGAACGCGGATTCGAACCGGTCCACGTGCCCGTGCTCGTTCGCGAAGACATCATGTACGGCACGGGATATTTCCCGGGCGGTCGCGATCAGGCGTATCTCTGTGAGCGCGACGAGATGTCGCTGGTGGGCACGGCTGAGGTTTCGCTGACCGCGTTGCACGCCGACGAAATCCTCGAAGAGTCCGACCTGCCGAAGAAGTTCGTCGCGGTGAGCCCGTGCTTCCGTCGCGAAGCAGGGGCAGCCGGTAAGGACACGCACGGTTTGTATCGCATCCACCTCTTCGACAAGGTCGAGCAGGTGATCATCTCTCGCAACGATGAAGCTGAAAGCATCCGCTGGCACGAGGAAATCCTCGCGAACGCGGAAGCCGTCGTGCAAAAGCTCCGACTGCCCTACCGCGTCGTGAATGTTTGCACCGGCGACCTCGGGCAGGGACAGGTGCAGAAGTTCGACATTGAGACCTGGATGCCGAGTCGCAAGAGCTACGGCGAGACGCACAGCGCCAGTCGCTTTTACGAGTTCCAGGCGCGACGGCTGAAGCTTCGCTATCGCGACAGTGATCGCAAGACGCGGTTCTGCCACACGCTGAACAACACGGTGATCGCGTCGCCGCGTATCCTGATTCCGATCCTCGAGCTGTATCAAAACGCAGACGGAAGCGTCACGGTGCCGGAAGCGCTGAGACCGTATATGAACGGAAAACAGAAAATTGGTTAATGACGAATGACGAGTGACGAAAAACAGTTGGGAGTATCGTCTCGTCGCTAATTCGTCATTCGTCATTCATCATTTGTCATTCGAAATTGGAGTTGTGCCATGATCGTTGTCATGAAACCCGGATGTGCGCAGGCTGATGTTGACCACGTGGTTGATCTCATCCGCCAGTATGGATTGAAGGATCACGTGATTGTCGGCACGGATCGCACGGTGGTGGCAGCCATCGGCGATAAGCGCGGCGTGGACATGTCCGCGATCGAGAACGCGCCGATGGTCGACGCGATGGTGCCGATCCTCAAGCCGTACAAGGTCGCGAGCAAAGAGGTCAAGCAGGAACCGTCGGTCATCGACATCGGCAACGGGCACACCATCGGCGGCAAACGCTTTGCGGTCATCGCCGGTCCGTGCAGCGTCGAAAGCGAAAAGCAACTTATGCAGACGGCGAACGCGGTGAAGGCCGCTGGCGCTATCGGCTTGCGTGGCGGTGCGTTCAAACCGCGCACGAGTCCCTACGAATTCCAGGGTCTCGGCGAAGAGGGTTTGAAACTGCTCGCAAAGGCGCGCGAAGAAACCGGGTTGTCCGTGTGCACCGAAGTGATGAGCGTCACGCAGACCGATCTTGTCGCGGAGTACGCCGACATTCTCCAGATCGGCACGCGGAACATGCACAACTTCAATCTGCTGGCTGCCGCTGGCAAGACCGGCAAGCCCGTCATGCTCAAACGCGGGTGGAGCGCGACGCTCAAGGAATTCCTCTTGGCGGCTGAGTACATCATCAACGAGGGGAACCAGAACGTGATCCTCTGCGAACGCGGCATTCGCACGCACGAGCAGTACGTGCGCAACACGCTCCCGCTCGCCATCATCCCAGCCGTGAAGAACGAATCGCACCTGCCGATCGTGATCGACCCGTCGCAGGGCACCGGCCACGCGTACATGGTGCCAAGCATGTGCAAGGCGAGCCTGGCTGCGGGCGCGGATGGTTTGCTCATCGAAGTCCACCCCGATCCCGAGCACGCCATGACCGACGGTGCGCAGTCGGTGACAACGGATTCGTTCGCCACAACAATGGACGAACTCCGCAAAATCGCCGCAGCAGTAGATCGCGAAATGTAGGGTGGGCATTGCCCACCAAGCGAGAAAGAAAGGCGCAACAGCAAGGAATTGTGGTGCAGGCATCCTGCCTGCATTCCGCACCTAGAAGCTCTGCCCATTTTCGACGTGCAGGCAAGATGCCTGCACCACAAGGGTGGGCATGGCCCACTACGACGGGCCGACGACACTGCATGTAGAAATACGAAACCCCCGCATGCCGGTGGCATGCGGGGGTTTTTCTTTGTATGCATTATTCCCCGGATCAATCACGGGATGATGTTGGAAGCTCCGCGTTGCTTTCGCACGGCCTTATTGCTCCCTGGTCCGCACAGCGGACCCTACTTTGATCGATGGACGCGCCTACTTCGCGGCCGTTGCGTTGACCTCACGGATCAGCTCTTCCGCCTGATCGAGCAATCCCTCGAACTGCTTCATCGCGTCGTTGATCGGTTCCGGCGTGGTCATGTCGACGCGGGCCATCTTGAGCATCTCGATCGGGTACCTGCTCGAACCACCCTTGAGGAAACTCATGTAGGCATCGACCGCACCGGGCTCACCAGCCATGATGCGACGCGCGATGTTGCTCGCGGCGCAATAGCTCGTCGCGTACTTGTACACGTAGAAGTTGTAGTAGAAGTGCGGAATGCGAATCCAGTAGCTGTCGACCAGGTCGTCATGCGCGTAGGCCGGTCCGTAGTACTTCTTCATGATCTTGCCGTATTCCGCGCTCAACGAATCCGCCGTCAGCGCCTGATCGGCTTCCGCCATCTCGTGTACGCGCTGCTCGAACTCGCTGAACATCGTCTGGCGGAAAACCGTGCCGCGAATGCCTTCGAGGAATTCGCATAGCAGGTACAGCTTCTTCTTCGGGTCGGTCGTGTGCTCCAGGACGTAGTGCTGCAAGATGATCTCGTTGCAGGTTGACGCGACCTCAGCACAGAAGATGTCGTAGTTGCTGTATGCGTACGGCTGGGTGCCGCGCGAGAAGTACGAGTGCATCGAGTGACCCATCTCATGGGCGAGCGTCGAAACACTGTCGTACGTTCCGTGGTAGTTCATGAGAATGAACGGCTGGGTGAGGAAGGTACCGCTGGAGTACGCCCCGCTGCGCTTGTTCTTCGTGGGGTACACATCGACCCAGCGCGAATCAAAGCCCTTCCGCATGGCGGTGAGGTACTCGTCGCCGAGCGGGTGCAGCGCGTCAATGATCATGTCCACGGCATCGCCGTAGGGATAATCCAGGTCCGCTTCCGACACGAACGGCGCAAACAGGTCGTACGCGTGTACGCCGTCGGTAAGGTGCAAGGCGTCCTTGCGAATCTGCTGGTAACGGTGCAGGAGTCCAAGGTTGTCGTTCACCGTCTTCACGAGGTTGTCGTACACCTCGACCGGAATGTTCCCGCCGTCCAGAGCAGCCGCCAAACAACTGTCGTAGTTCCGCGCCTTGACCGACAGCAGGTGACTCTGCACCACGCCGTTGAGCAGGGCAGCCGCAGTGTTGCGCACGCCCTGGTACGTGCCGACGATGCCTTCGTAGGCCTCCTTGCGCACGCGACGATCGGACGAACGCATGAAGAGGTAGAACGCGGAATCGCTCAGTTCGGTGCTGTTGCCGTTCTCGTCCTTGATCTTGGGAAATTGCAGATCGGCGTTGGTCAGCAGGTTGTACGCGTTGTATGGCGTGCGGCGAACCTGGCCGGTCATGGCCATCAGCTCTTCCTCACGCGGGCTGAGGATGTGCTTGCGCTGACGAAAAAGGTTGTCGATCGCGTGTTCGTAAACCGCGAGCTTTTCGTTCTCGCCCATCCACTTGTCGATTTCCTCGCGCGGGATGGCGGTGAGTTCCGGCTCGATCCAGGAGGTGGCCTCGCCGTACTTGGTGCCGAGCGACGACGCGCGCTGATCGAGTTCCTGATTGGCGCCGACCGACGTGTCCTGATCAGCCAGCAGCGAGGCGTAAACCATCAGTTTGTCGAGGTGGGCTTCGGTGTCGTCGCGGAGCGTGAAGGCTTTAAGCAGCGCGTCCGGACCGTCCTTCAACGTGCCCTTCAGCTTGGCGACCTTGCCGATCTCACCTTCAAGCCGTTTGAACTCCGCCTCCCATGCTTCAGCGTTCGGAAAGATGTCTTCCGTCGCCCAGGTGTCCTTCTTGGCCACCTCGTCGCGGGTCAGCACTTTCTTCTCACCTGCCGGCGCCGAGTTTGCACAGAGCAGCACTGCAAGCATGAGTCCCATCCATTTCCCGTGGGTCGCGATTTGCGCACGCATTGTATTGGTTCCTTGAAGCGGGCTTTCTGCCAAGTCGTTGCGGACCGCAGCGGCCCCGCCAACCGCCACGCGGCGGAGTTGTATTCCGTCTACTCTAGACTTTCACCGTGGGGCGCACAACCCGAAGTAGCCCAGCCTGACAAGGATCGACAGACTACTCACTCGCGGACGACGCGGGTGCCCGTTTCGCCGCGGAGGGCGGCGGAAAGGCCTGCGATATTCGTGATGATCGCCTGCGAGCCGGGGGTGGTCGAGAGCGAGACGAAGTTGATGCAGGCTTCGATCTTCGGGCCCATGCTGCCCGCGGGGAATTGACCGGCGGCCAGGTGCTCCTGGGCCTGTTGCACGGTCAACGCCGCCACCGGCTGCTCGTTCGGTTGGCCGAAGTTCAGCGCCACGCGCTCGACGTCGGTGACAATTGCAAGCGTGTCGGCCTGCGTGTCGATGCCCAGCTTGGCTGCGGTGAGGTCCTTGTCGATCACCGCCTCCACGCCGTCGACACGCGTGTCGGACGTGTAGACCACGGGAATTCCCCCACCGCCGCAGCACACGATGACGTGCCCTTCGTCAAAGAGGCGGGCGATGAGATCGATCTCCTGGATGCGCTTCGGTTTCGGCGAAGGCACGACCCGCCGCCACCCCTTCTTGGGCACCTCAACCACCTGCCAGCCGTCGCTCGCGATGCGCTCCTCAATCGTCTGGCGGTCGTAGTACATGCCAATCGGCTTGGTGGGTTTCTCAAACGCGGGATCATTGGCGTCGACGAGCACGGTGGTGACCAACGTACACGCGTCGAGTTGCTTTTCACGGGCGCGCATTTCGTTGCGCAGACATTGGCAGATCATGTAGCCCATACCCGCCTGCGTATCGGCGACGGCCAAGCCGAGATCGATCGGGTAGACCTCGTGACGCGAAAGCTCAACGCGACGCAACACCGTGCCCACCTGCGGGCCGTTGCCGTGCGTGATGATCAAGCGGTGACCGGCATCGAGCAGGTCGCCGAGATGCTTGGCAGTGATGCGCGACTGCTCGAACTGATTGGGGATATTGCCGCGATGATCGCCGGTGGAGATTGCGTTTCCCCCAAGGGCGACAACGAGCTTGTGCGTGAGCGGTTTGATCTTCGGTGGTTTCAAAGGTTTTAGCTCCAACCAAACCAACGCCAACGGCGTCGCGGCCCATAGCCCAGGGTTGTCGCGCAGCGACTACCCTGGGTTGCACGCAGCTAAACAGAATTCAACCCCAACGGGGTTGCGGCCCTTCGCCGTTGGGATGCCTCGTCGCCCCGCTGGCCGCGACCCTTACAGGGTCGTACTTGATCTACGTGTCCTTGGTCCCAGGGTAGCACCTTCGGTGCAACCCTGGGCTAGTGCCGGAGCCCCTTTGGGGCTCATTGCTTGCCACACCTGCAATGTCTTTGTCGAGACGAATCAACAATGCCTGCTTCGTCACGTGTTGATGCGTTAACTGCTTGCTGCCCCGGGCTTGGCGCCCGAGGTTCTGTCTTTACTTGAATGGGCGCTCGCGCATGGTGCAGGCCATGATGGCTTTGGCGGTGTGCAGGCGATTCTCCGCCTCCTGGAAAACCACCGACTGCGGGCCGTCGATCACCTCGTCGGTCACTTCCGAACCGCGATCGGCTGGGAGGCAGTGCATGTAGATCGCGTCCTTTTTCGCCAGCTTCATCCGCCGCGCGTCGCAGATCCAATCCTTGTGCTCGGCGTTCTTCTTGAGGCATTCCTGCTCGATCTTGTCGATCTGGGCGGACGACTTCGCGTCGCGTTTCTCAAGCATCAGATCGTAAATGCCCCAGCTCTTGGGATAAACGATATCCGCATCCTCGAACGCGGCGTCCATGTTATCGACGATCTCGAACGATCCGCCCGCCTCGGCTGCGTTCTTCTTGGCCGCCTCCAACGTGCGATCGACCAGACGATAGCCCGGCGGATGCGCGAGCGTGACGTCGAGCCCCATCCGCGTCATCAGCGTAATCAGCCCCTGCGGGACGGAGAGCGGTTTGGCGTAGCTCGGTGCGTACGCCCAACTCACCGCGATCTTCTTGCCGCGCACGTTGTTGCCAAAATGTTCGCGAATGGTCATGAGGTCAGCCAGCGTCTGCGTCGGATGGTCGACATCGCACTGCATGTTGATCACCGGCACATCGGTACCGCGCGCGACCTCACGCATGTACTTGTTGCCCTCTTCGAGGATGAGGTCGTGGCGGATGGCGATGCCATGTCCCATGCTGCCGAGGATGCGGCCCGTATCGTATGCCGTCTCGCCGTGAGCGATCTGCGTCGCGCGCGAATCGAGGAAGTGCGCGTGGGCGCCGAGTTGCGTCGCACCGGCTTCGAATGCGTTACGGGTACGCGTGCTGTTGTCGAAAAACAGCAGGTATACGGTCTGATTCGGGAGCACGAGCTTGTGCTCACCGCGGTGAAACGCGGCTTTCAAATCAGCAGCCGTCGCGAGCAGATGGTCGATCTCCGCGGCGGAAAAGTCCTGCGTTTCGATGTAATCACGACCCTTGAGGCAGATTTCAGACATTGGCGAATCCCGTAGGGTGGGCATCGCCCACCAACGATAAAGTTAACGCTTCGATAGCATACGACACGACCGGTGGTGGGCAGTGCCCACCCTACATTCTCTTGAACTTATTCAACTTCTTCGAGTCCGCCGCTTCCGCCCCGTTGCAATACATCTCCGGAAATGCAGCATAGAACGCGGCGCACTTCGTGAGGTGTGCGATCGGCACCGAATCATTCACCGTATGGGCCACGTCCTCAGGTGCCGGTCCAAAACCCACGCACGGGATCTTGAACATGCCCGCAATCGACACCGCGTTCGTGCTGAACGTCCAGCGTCCCACCGTGGGTGGCTCATCGAAGAGCGCGTTGTACGTGTGCACGGCTGCCTGCACCTGCTTGGCGTCCTCCGGGAAGCACCACGTCGGGAAATACTTCTCCGTTTCGTACACCAGCCCGGTGTAGCTCCGCTCGGCGTAGCGCAGCACCTTCACATCAGCGGGCACACCGGCGCGCTTGATCGCGTCCTTCACCTCGCGAACAGCCGACGCCTTGGTATCGCCCACGGTCAAGCGGCGATCGAGGTGGATGAACGCCCCACCAGGAACCGCGCACATGCTCGGCGTTTCGCAGTCAATATACGACACGGTGATCGTGCCCTTGCCGAGGAACTTGTCTTTTTTCAATCGGGTGTTGAGCTTTTCGATTTCGCCGACGATCTTCGCCATCTTGTAGATCGCGTTGTCGCCCTTCTCCGGCATCGACCCGTGGCAACTGCGGCCCTTGGTCCACACGCCGATTTCCATCCGGCCTCGGTGCCCGCGGAGAATGTTGCAGTTCGTCGAATCGGTCACCACCACGCAATCGGGCTTGACCTTTTCCTCATTGTGAATGTACTGCCAGCACAGCCCGTCGCAGTCTTCTTCCATGACGGTGAAGGTGAGCAGCAGCGACCAGTCTTTGCTCTTGAGGCCCAGGTCCTTGATGATCTTCCCGGCATAGACCATCGCGGGGACCGCCCCCTCCTGATCACCAGCCCCCCGCCCGAACACGTGCGTCTTGGTGAGCTTGCCCTTGTAAGGGTCGTGCTTCCATTCGTCGCGCTTGCCCACGCCGACGGTGTCGACGTGCGCGTCGATGGCGATGAGCTTTCCGCCCTTGCCGATGCGCGCGTGCAGGTTGCCCATGCCGTCAACACGAATCGAATCATACGCCCGCGTCTTGACGAGTTCCTGCTTGATGCGCTCGATCACTTTGCGTTCACCAGCCGATTCGCTGGGGATCGCGACCATGTCGCGCAGAAACTTGATCATGGTCTTTTCGTGCTTCTTGGCTTCGCGCCGAATGGCGGCGTAATCGACTGATGTGCTGCTCAAGTCCGTGGTCCTCCAAAATAGACGGCAAACCCCGAAGATTATCACCCCCTTAACCTGCCTGCAAGACGGTGCGAGGTTCCGTTTGATCGCACCCTGCGTATCCCCCATAATGGCCCTGTTCGGGTAGAGGCTGAATCCGCAGCCTTTCCGCACTTTGGGAGCATCCTCCGTGTTTCGTGAGACGGATGATCTACTGAAGACCATTGCCTTCACCCTCAACGGTAAGGAAGTGACGCACCGTGTCAGTCCCGATCGGAGCCTGCTCAAGATGCTCCGCGAAGACTTCGACATCATCTCGCCAAAGAACGGGTGCGAGCCCCAGGCCCAGTGCGGCTGCTGTACCGTCTGGGTGAATGGCAAACCCCGCCTCTCCTGCACGCTGAAAGCGACCCAGGTTGATGGCAAGACGGTTACCACACTGGAAGGCGCCGATCCACAAGTACGCGACCAGGTGGCTGACGCCTTCGTCTCGTGCGGCGGCGTACAGTGCGGCTTCTGCATTCCGGGGTTCGCTGCTCGGGCGATCAGCCTGGTCGAGGACAACCCGAACCCGACGCGCGAAGAGATCGCCAAGAGCTTCCGTTCAAATCTCTGCCGCTGCACCGGGTACACGAAAATCATCGATGCCGTCGAAACCTATGCGAAACTTCGCCGCGGTGAGGACGCGATCGAACGCGACGAGCGCGCGGGCGTCGGAGCCGCCTTGCCGCGCTACCAGGGACGCGCGTCGGTGCTTGGCGAGAAGCCCTACATCGATGACATCAAAGTGCCCGGGATGCTGCGGGCTGCCGTTCGGTTTTCGGATCACCCCCGGGCGCTGGTGAAGGGCATTCGCACGGAGAATGCCGCACGCGTTACCGGTGTGCGGCGGGTCATTACCGCGGTCGATGTGCCGGGCGAGCGTTACGTCGGACTCATCGAACAAGACTGGCCGGTGCTGGTCGCGGTTGGCGAAGAGACGCGCTGCGTCGGCGACATTCTCGCGATCGTCGTCGCGGAAACCGAAGACATCGCACGGGCCGCCGCCAAGCTTGTCGAAATCGAATACGACGTTCGCGAACCGATCACCAGTCCGCACGACGCACTCAAACCCGACGCCGCCAAGATTCACCCAAAAGGCAACCTGCTCAGCAAGTCCGCCGTTAAACGCGGCGACGCGAACGCAGCGCTGACCAAGTGCGCCCACGTTGTCGAACACACGTTCAACGCGCAGCGCATCGAGCACCTCTTCCTCGAACCCGAAGCCTGCATCGCAGAACCGATTGATGGCGGCCTGTTGATCTATACGCCAGGCCAGGGCGTTTTCGATGATCGCCGGCAGATCGCGAAGGTGCTGGGCTGTTTGCCGGAAGCGCTCGAAGTGGAACTCGTGCCCAACGGCGGTGCGTTCGGCGGCAAGGAGGACATGAGCATCCAGGCGCAGACGGCGCTCGCGGCTCACCTTTGCGGCGCGCCGGTCAAGCTGGTGCTCACCCGGCCCGAAAGCTTCCGGCTGCACCCCAAACGGCATCCGATCGAGATGCACTTCCGCGTCGGCTGCGATGCGGAAGGCAAGCTGGTCGCGGTGCATGCCCGAATGATCGGGGACAAAGGCGCGTACGCGTCGGTCGGCGCGAAGGTGCTCGAACGGGCCGCCGGTCACGCCTGCGGGCCATACCGCGTGAATGACGTCGACGTCGAAGCCCTGGCGGTTTACACGAACAATCCGCCGTGTGGCGCGATGCGCGGTTTCGGTGCAAACCAGTCCGCGTTCGCGATCGAAACGTGCATGGACATGCTGGCGGAGAAGGTCGGCATTGATGGCTGGGAGATGCGCTGGCGAAACATCCTGCGCTTGGGCGACACGTTCTCGACCGGTCAAGTGCTCGATAAACCCTTCGGCCTTGAGGAAACGCTGCTCGCGGTGAAGGAGCAGTATCGCGCAGCCAAGTACGCGGGCATCGCGTGCGGAATCAAGAACGTGGGCATTGGCAACGGCATGCCCGACCTGGGCAAGTGCTGTTTAACGGTCGAGGACGACGCGACGATCACGATCCGCACTGGCTTTACCGAGATGGGCCAGGGGTTGTTCACCGTATGCGTGCAGTTCGCGTGCGAGGTCACCGGCCTGCCGGCCAAGACATTCCACGTGACGACCGACACGCGGCGCGAGTTGGACTGCGGCCAGACCACCGCGAGTCGCGGCACCGTCCTCGCGGGCAACGCGATCATCGATGCCGGCGCGAAACTGAAAGCCGATCTCGACGCGGGCAAAACGCTCAACGACCTGCGCGGAACCGAATACTTCGGCAACTACGCGTGCGAATACACCACCAAGCTGGGCGCGGACGTGCCCAACCCGCGCACGCACCTGACGTATGGGTTCGCGACGCAGGTGGTGATCCTGGACGACAACGGTTTGCTGAAGAAGGTCATCGCCGCGCACGACGTCGGCAAGGTGATCAACCCAAAACTGCTCGGTGGGCAGCTCGAAGGCTCGGTGCACATGGGATTGGGATATGCCTTAACCGAGGACTTCGTCTGCGAAGGCGGGGAAATCCAAGCCGATGACATCAACGCGTGCGGCGTGTTGCGGGCGCACCACATGCCCGAGGTCGAGGTGATCTTCGTGGAAGCGCCCGATCCCGAATGCCCGTTCGGCGCGAAGGGCGTTGGCGAAATTGGCTTGGTGCCGACGGCTGGCGCGGTGGCGGGCGCGCTGTACGCGTTCGACAAGCGGCGGCGTTTCAGTCTGCCGATGAAGGACGCACCGGCTGCCCGCGCCATCTGGGACAAAAAGTTCAAACCGGGCAAAAAAGAGCCGCGCCCGTAAGGAAGCGGAAAATCCGAGCCGCGACTGTAAGGGAGCGGAAGCAAGTGAGAATGTGCGAAAGCAAGAAAGTGCGGAGTTCAAAATAACCGCGCCGGTCTAGCCCTTGCTCAGCTCGCAAGCGCATTCCTCACGCGTAATGCAGGCAGGATGCCTGCACCACAATGAAAGCCGCATCCTCGTTCGCTTTCGCATGGGCCGAACATGATCTGCAAGCGCATCAAGGTCCACGTCAGACCCGGCCACCTTGATCAGTACCTGGTTGCGCAGCGCATCTGGAACGAGCACACCGCGAGGTGCCCGGGATACGTCGGCGAGTTCGTCGGCCAGTCGCCGAATGAGCCCGATGTGGTCGACGTTCACCTCTACTGGCAATCGCGTGCGGACCTCGAACGCTTCATGGCCGTTGACCATGACCGCATCGCCGCGCTGTCGAAGGCGGAGGATCATTATGAGCGGATTGAAGTGACGATCCTCAACGCCATCCTGCCCGGCGCAGTGTCAGCCGATCGCGATGAATCCACCGCAGCCCGTGCCGGTCGACTTCAACAGGTGAGCGAAGCGTTTCGCGAGTCAGCGGCATTGCGCGTCGCGGTGCGGGCGGGCGTGTTTGACCTGCTCGATCAGTCGTCGAAGACACCAGCCGATTTGGCGAAGCAATGCGGCGGCGAGGTAAACGCATGGCGTCACCTGTTGCGTGCATTGCGCGTTCTTGAATTGGTTGAATCTGACGAGAACGACCTCTGGCGCAACACGGCGAACGCGACGCAGTTTCTGGTGACCCGTTCGCCGATGTGCCAGCGTGACATGATCCTGCACAACACCCAGCCAAGCTACATAACCCGGGCGTTCGGATTCGCCGAACATATCGGCTTGGCAGCGGACGATGCGGGTTCAACAGACCACGCCCTTTTCCTAAGCGCCATGTCTGCAACCGCCGCAGCGGGACAAGCGGACATCCTCATGAGCGCGATCGATCTCGTCGGAGTATCGACACTCATCGACGTCGGCGGTGCGACCGGTCCATACAGCATCGCACTCTGCCGCGCCAATCCGCAGCTCAATGCCGTGATCCTCGATCAACCGGCAACCATCCCGCTGGCAGACAAGGCGATCGCGGAAGCCGGTCTGTCCAACCGCATTCGCATCGTCGAGTACGACTACCGCAGCAGCCCCTTCCCCGAGCGCGGCGATGCCATCCTGTTCTCAAACGTCCTGCGCGGCGAAACCGCCGACGAGATTCAGCGAATCCTCGCGCGTGCAAGAACCGCACTCAATGAAGGCGGCAAACTGATCGTCACCGATCTCTTCGTAGAAACCGGGTCGCCCACCGCGTCCGCGTGGCGAGCAGCCATGTTCGGCATCCATCTGCCGCCAGGCACCAATTACACCATGGACGAGATGTGCGAAGTGATCGAAAAGGCGGGATTCAATGTGACGCGCAAGATAACCCTTTCCCCCTGCGTGGTCATGAATGGCTTGATCGAAGCCACACCGATCAAAACGTGGGCGTCGACATGAAAGTAGGGTGGGCACCGCCCACCACCGATGAAGAACCACCGCGCGGTGTGGTGGGCAGTGCCCACCCTACAAATCCGCCTTGGCGCCTTGGCGTTTTGGCGGTTCAATCCCCGCGAGAGCGCTGCATCACGAGATCAACCGAACGGTATCCCGCGCGATCATCAACTCCTCGTTCGTGGGGATCACCCAGATCGCGGTCTTGCTCGCATCGGTGCTGATGCGGAGCGGTTCGCGTGACCTGCCGGCGTTCAGCGATTCATCGAGTTCGATGCCCAGCGGCGCGAGCCCCTCGACGATGCCCTTGCGCATATCGCTGCTGTTCTCACCGATTCCGCCGGTAAACACCACGGCATCACACGTGCCCAGTTCCGCGAGATACGCGCCGACATATTTCTTCGCGCGATGCGCGAACACATCGATCGCAAGCGCCGCGCGCGCATTCCCCTCACCCGCAGCCCCCATCACGTCGCGCAGGTCGCGCGACACACCGCTGAGTCCCTGCAAACCGCTCTCCTTCTCCAGGCCGCGGCGCACGTCATCGGCACTGAGTCCCTGACTCATCATGTAGAACACGATCGCGGCATCGAGGTCGCCGCTGCGCGTGCCCATCACCAGCCCTTCTAGCGGGGTGAGGCCCATCGATTGATCAATGGCTTCGCCCGCGCGGATGCAGGTCATGCTGCAACCGTTGCCCAAATGAAGCGTGATCAGGTTGGGTTTTGCCCTGCCGAGCAAGTCTGCCGCCTTGCCAGCGACGTATTTGTGACTCGTCCCGTGGAAACCGTAGCGTCGCACGCGATGCTTCTCGTACCACGCGTAGGGCACGGCGTAGTGATAGGCTTCGGGCGGCATGGTCTGGAAGTACGCGGTGTCGAAGACCGCGACCTGCGGCTTGCCCGCGAGCACGTTCATCGTTGCGCGGATGCCCGCGAGGTTGGCCGGGTTGTGCAGCGGCGCGAGGTCGGAACATTGGTCAATCGCAGCCAGCACGGTGTCGTCAACCAACACGGAATCGGAGAACGACTCGCCGCCGTGCACCACGCGATGCCCCCCACCGGCAATGTCCGCCGGAGTTTCGATCGGCGGCGGATCACCGCACGACGTGAGCAGGTCGATGATCTGCGCGATCCCCGCGTCGTAGTCCGGGATACGGTTGTTGCGTTCGTATTTCTTGCCCCCAACCTGGTGCATGGTGTGCCCCTCGGCTTCACCGATGCGCTCGATCAGCCCCCCCGCGAGTTCGCGTTCCTGCCGGGCGTCGTAGAGCTTGTACTTGATCGAGGAGCTACCGCAGTTGATCACCAGAATGTTCATGTTCCGCTCCCAAGCGTGAGGGCTGTTGCCGGCGAACGTATGAGCGCCAGCGCTTTGTATTCATCGGCAAGTCATGTTTTGGGGGTGGCACTGGCAAGCTCTGCTTGCCAGTGGGGCATCGTTTACGACCACGGACAAGCAGAGCTTGTCCGTGCCACCCAGCGCGATACTCAGACGCGCATTCGTAGACCGCGTCCCAGGGCTCAATTGTAGCGCGAGTGGCGATTTCTTCCGTGGGTATGCCTGGGCAACACTGGTTGTGTTATCGGCGCAGGGCCCGACTTGGGCGGACGTACTTCGCGTACGAGACGCGGGACGGTTCCGCCAGTGGCTGGGCGAGTTGACTGAGCAGCCCCGCGCCGTCAAGCCGTTCGTCGCGCGTGATCTTCGCGAGGTGCTCGTCGAAGAACCGCACACTGTAGTCGCGATACAGATTGGGCTGGACCGCGACGGACTGGTTGTGCTTGGCGGCGGGACAGACCCACAGGTACTTCGGACCCGCAGCCAGATCGTGCAGCAGACGCGACTGGTCCACCGGAATGTGGCCGTCACGTTCGCCGTGGATGAACAGCATGGGCATTTCCCCAAGACGGGGCACCGCCTTACGAACGGCTGGGTAGCGGCAGTTCAACCGCCGACTGGCTTCGCGAATCGACAACCAACGCAGGAACCGCCAGAACACCGACGGGTGGTTCTCGTACACCAGACGCACCTTCGCGAAGATGCTCACCCACCGCCGCATGAGATATTCGAGATAGGCGTCGGTGCTGAACGCCCCATCCACCATGATCGCGCGCACGGCTGGTACGCCGACAGCGCCCAGGATGGCCGCACCCGCGCCACGCGACACGCCCACAAGCCCCACCTCGCGCTTCCGCCCCTGCCGCTCAAGCCAGTCCTCAACGAATGCGATCGCACCCAGCACGTCGGACTGCTCGCGATCGCTCGGCCAGAGGCGCGACTTGTACCCGGACTCCGGTGACGATTCGCCCTGGTTGCGGAAGTCGAAGG
The DNA here is from genome assembly GCA_020639095.1 of Phycisphaerales bacterium. Classification (GTDB taxonomy): domain Bacteria; phylum Planctomycetota; class Phycisphaerae; order UBA1845; family UBA1845; genus JACKHG01. The sequence continues at coordinate 28,652 of JACKHH010000011.1, forward strand.
CGAACACCTCGTACCCGGCATCGAGCAGGCCACCGCAGTAACGGGCTGCACTCATCGAATCGCTGTCGAGTTCGTGGGCGAAGATGAGCATGCCGCGTACGGGTTGATTCGGATTCGACGGGAGGAACCGGCCGTAGAGGCGATGGCCGTCGAAAGCGCGGAACTCGACCCGCTCGCCTTCGACGCGGGTGTAGTCGCGGGCTTCCATGCCCATCGGCACGGTCGCGTCCTGGAAGATGTTCACGATGATGCGAACGTACTTGCAGAGGATGAGCGCAGGCACGCCGACGAGCACCGACAGCGTCAAAAAGATGCTGATCAATGCCCAGTTGCGGAGAAAGAACTCAAACGCCGCGACCGCACCCACCGTCATGTGGTGACTCATCATCGTGGTATTGTGCTAACCGATCAGCCAGTGGTGACGTCGAACCGGCTGACCTTCGTGGAACTGCTCTTGCCCGGGAATCGCCGCGCCGACGCTCCCGGAATGCTGGTGCGGGCGAACTGTACGCGACGACCCGCCCACAGGGCAAGCACCATTTCAAACCGCCCGCTTTCCGAGGTCACCTGCCACGTGCCACTGCTCTTGAGCAGTGGTGCCAAACTGCTCGACCATCCGGTTTCAACGACCACTGCTCAAGAGCAGTGGCACATGTGGCGTCAACCTTCTGACGAACTGGCGACGTATCTCGGCGTTTTGCCCGCGAGCACGGCGATCACATCGTCCACGACATCATTCATCCGCCCGAGCGCTGCCGCGGACCGGCCCGCAACGTGCGGCGTCAGAACGGCATTGGGCGCGGCCAGCAACGGATGCCCTGCCGGGATCGGCTCGTCCTCGAAAACATCGAGGCCCGCGCCACCCAGCTTGCCATCGGCGAGCGCCTGCGCGAGCGCGTGCGTATCCACGACGGGGCCGCGTGACGTGTTGATCAACGTCGTGGTCGGCCTGCACGCCGCCAAAGCGTCGGCAGCGATCAGCCCGCGCGTTTGCCGCGTGAGCGGAACGTGCAACGTAATGATGTCGCTCTCCTGATACAGACGCGTCTTGTTGACCGAGGTTAGCGGGAAGTCGAAAGGACCGACATCGATAATGTCGTTGGAAAGCACGCGCATGCCAAACGCAGTGGCAGCGATCCGCGCAACGGCAGACCCGATCCGCCCCATGCCGATCACGCCCAGCGTCAGTTCGCCAAGCTCCCGGAGACGCATCGCGTTGCGACTGGCCATGAATGCATCGCAGCGAATGGCGGCATCGCCCGCGACGATGTGCCGTTCGACCGCAAGAATCAGCCCCCACGTGTGTTCCGCCACGGAGCGAGTTGAAGCGGCAGGCGTGTAGACGACCTTGATACCCCGATCCATTGCGGCTGACACGTCAATGTTGTCGAGGCCCACGCCACCGCGAGCAATCACCCGCAACTTCGGTGCGGCATCGAGCAACTCGGGCGTGACCCGCACGTATGTTCGTACGAGCAGCGCGTCGGCATCGTGAAGCGCGTCGCGCAGCGCTTGCAAATCGGCGCCCACGACATCGACAACATCACCCACGGCGCGGAGTCGCGCGACCGCGTCTTCCGCGTACGCTTCAGCCAGCACAATGCGCGGACGTTGTCCCGCCATGACGCGTCTCTCACGAGTTCTGGAAAGTCAAAATGCAGCGGGGATGTTTTCCGCGTTTGCGGTGGAGGCGTCAAGCGACAGGTGCGTAACCGGCAGGCGACGGACGGTGTACGACCTGTGCTAGTGCGTGGGCGTGGGCCAAAGCGCAGCCGCGATGACAACAACAGCGATGACGGCGTACCACCAGAAACGGTGGATTCGCGGCAAGCGCCGGTCCGCGTGATACAGTGCGATCGGCGACATAAGGCAACCTCCCAACGGACGGTACCGGCAACCACCAGCCACTGGCTATCAGTATATCGACCGAGTCTCGCGGAGAATACAAGGTTCCCGTGTATATCGGGCGGACGCCCGCGTGGGGACGCGGGATTGACGTTTTGATAGGCGGCCAGGTGGGCATATCGGATGGCGCGTTTTGGTTTCAATTGACGCGAAATCGACTCACACAATCCGCATCCGCGTAGCGAACGTTGCGATGCATGCTAAGATGACCGCACCATGAGTGAACTCAATCTCGACAATGCGTTGCGCCTTGCACAACAGATGGCTGCGACGGCACAACACTTCGCAACCACCGATTTTCGCAATATCGAAGCACGCACCAAAGCCGATGGCAGCGACGTCACCGACACCGATCAGCGCATCGAACGCATGATGGCCGACTTCATCCGCCGCACATTTCCCGATCACGCATTGCTCGCCGAAGAAGATCAAAAGCAGCCCGCCGACATGCCCTCACCGGCGGACGCGCGCTACTGCTGGGTGGTTGATCCGCTCGATGGCACGCGCAATTACGTGCGCGGGTTGCCTTGTTTCTCGACCTCCATCGCCCTGCTCGACGCGGGCACGCCGGTCGTCGCGCTCATCCGCCACCTTGTCACGGGCGCGACGTACACCGCAATTCGCGGGCGGGGCGCACACTCCGGCGAACGCAAGCTGCAAGTCGCGCAGCGTCCGTTCGAACCACACAACGTGGTGACGTTCCAACCAGCAAGCGATGGCCGAACCTACGACAACGCGGCATGGGTGCGCAATGTACACGCGCGCAACTTCGGCAGCACCGCCCTGCACCTCGCGATGCTCGCCGACGGCAACATCGACGCGTCGATCTGCGAGCAAAACCGCATGTGGGACATTGCAGCCGGTGCGCTGCTCGTCACCGAAGCCGGCGGCATGATCACGCGAATCGACGGCAGCCCGATCCTACCCTTCGACCTCCGCACAAACACACGCAGCGAATTCGCCTTCCTGGCTGGCAACGCGCAAATGCACACCGCCCTGCTGGCGTCGACGAAGTTAACACCGCGCTAGAAGATCATCCGGAACCCAATGTGGGACCGGCTTTCCAGCCGGTCATCGTGGACAGCGACTGCGCGCATTACTCAGCAGTTCACATATTTCCAGTTGCGGGGTTTTCCCTCGGCCAGCCATTCGACGGCCTGTTTGATGCGGCGCTGGCGGGTCTCGTCGCGTTTCGCTTCGGTGATCCATTCGACGTATTCCTTGCGGTGGGAGTAACTGAATCCGTCGAACGTGGCGAGCGCTTTTTTCTTCTTGGCGAGTGCGGCTGCGAAGTCGGGGGGGACGGTCACCTTCTTGGCCGGTTGCTTCTTGGCTTTGGGAATGTCGCCACGTTTGCGCGCTTTGGCCGTCTCGGTACGGCCCTTGGCCAACTGCTCGTTGTGCTTGGCCGCGGCTTTGATGTACTTGATGAGTACGCTGTCCGCGGGCAACTCGGACACGTCGCCGACCTTGATCGTGCCCATCTCGTTGCTCTTCTCGCCCTGCATCAACCCCTTTGGATCGGGCAACTGCTTTCCACGCCAGAAGCGCAGCGCCACGTGCTGCTTGAACGCCGCCATCCCGGCAAGCATCCCGCAATGCTCAAAGCACGGTGCGCTCCACTTGATGGATTCCTCAATCCCGGGACAAGCTTTGTGCATCAGTGCACGGAACTTCGTGAGAATAGGTCGCGCGTACTCTGGGGCTTTATTGATATAGGCATCCACGTTAGCAACATTGGCAGCCATAGCCTTCTCCCGAACCTGCCCAGACCGCGCGGCGCGACGCCCATCCGCGGCAACCTACATGTGAAGAATCAATCAACGTATACCCGAACGGTCATCAAGAATAGTCCCGCCCTGCCGCATATGCAATTGCGTGCCGCGACGTTGGTGAATCAGACGTCCGAGGTATCGGCACAAGTTGGGTGGCACGGTCTTGCGCAGCAAGGCCGTGGGCCGCTCCGGGATGCTCCGTGGCCTGAATTCGTCAGACCTTGCCACCCCAAGTCGTCAACGTGAATCTCCACGAACGCGCGATTTCGGTTTGACCGCACGACCGACTTTGCGCAAGCTCTTGCAACGATTTTCCGACTGGAGGTCTTGCTGATGTCGATTGTGGTCGCGGTGAAGAAGAACGATCGCGTGGCGGTGGCTGCGGATACGATGCATTCGAGCGGCTCGCGGCGCGAGCATCCGGACAACCTTATCGAGCGTTCGAAGCTGCGCCGCATCGGGCGGTCGTACATCGGCGGTGTCGGTTGGAGCGTGTACGACAACATCCTCGACCACTACCTCGCAGCCCATCGCGGCACGCCGTCGCTCAAGGACGAGCGCGCGATCTTCTCGTTCTTCCTCAAATTCTGGAAATCGTTGCGCGACAAGTACCAGGTGGTGAACGACCAGCCGGATCGCGACGACCGTTCGCCCTTCTGCGATCTCGATTCGGAATTCATCATCGTGAATGCGCGGAAGATTTATCTGATTTCCTCCGACCTGACGGTGATGCAGTTCGACAAGTTCGTGGCGATCGGCTCGGGCGACAAGTACGCTTACGGCGCGCTGCACGCGCTGTACGACTCGCGGCGACCCGCCGATCAAATCGCGCGGCTCGCCACGGAGGCAGCGGTTCACTACGATCAGTCGTGCGGTGGGCGAATCGAGGTGGTCGAACTTTAAGCTTCTTCGAGTTCCAATGCTTCACATTCGCGTCGCGCTCTCCCTTGGACGGGGAGGGTTTTGAATGCTTCCAGGGATGTCGCAGCAATCGTGATTGACGACCTGATCTCCATCGGATGGCGGCCCACGCTGATCGGCAATGGAGTGATGATGATCGGTGCCGTGGCGGGCTGGGGCATGGCCGGTGACCCGCATTTCGCGCCGGTACATTGGCTGCGTCTCTGGATGGAGCACATCATTTTGCCCGGGCTGCGGCAGAAGCGCTGGGCCGCGCGGGCTGCCGTCATTTTCCTCAACAATGCGACGATCTGCGCGCTGCTCGTGGGCCTGGCGAAGTGGCCCGCAGGCGCATGGGTGAGCATCGTGATCGTGGGCCTCTCGCTGGGGGCGGCCATTCGCCTGCTGCAAACGCCCGGTTGGGAATTCCACGATGCCGCCGATAACCCCGAGCCGCAGTCCGACGATGCACCACCGGCGGCGCTTGATCGACTCGTTGCAGTCGGATTGCTGCTGAATCTGCTGGAAGTGCCCGCGATTACGCTGGCGCTGGGGCTCGCAATGGGGCGTTGCGTCGTTCCCAACCACATGTTACCGGCGGAAGTGTGGCGCGTGTACGCATTCTGGGTCGCACCACTGCTCATCATCGCCGCGAGCGGCGAATCATTGTGGATCGGCCGGCGATCTCCCTTCTAAATCTCCCCAGCGTCCGATGATATCACCGCATGCGGCGAATATTGCGCGCGCACGCATTTGACCCAAATCGTAGAGTCATGTTGGCGGATGCGGAGGTCGATGACCCCTGCAAACGGCAGCGCGAAAACTCCTTCGCGTACGACAGACTTTCAAAATCAAGCCAAGTAATCTGGGAGGACGACACGATGAGCAAGTGGTGGAAGTTATCGGGTGCGCTGTTGATCGCCGCACCGTTCCTGCTGGCCGGTTGCAACGGTGCGGCGCCAACGGGAACCGGTGATCTCGACACGCTCTCAGAAGATTCGAACAACAACGGATTCCTCGATGTCACGCCTCCCGATGGCGTTGAGTTCCTCGAAGTGAACAACGTCAACATTCGTCTACGCAATACGGTGTCGATTGACGACCTCGGTCCGCTGGCTGCGCAGTACGGGATCGACCCCAGCCTGCTGAACCTCGTCGAGATCGTCGCGGACATCGGTATCGACCTCGATTACGGCGCGGGGATTTCCGACACGCTGTCTGAAAGTGAACCGATCGCTCCGTTCGACAAGGCGTTCGAGATCGCCTGCCCGGACGGCATGAACGTGCAAGTGAACGTCGTCGCAAACATCCCGTTCGTCGGCGAGCAGGACGTCACCAACTTTATCGTGGATCTGCTCGAAGGCGCCGAGTACCAATGCGGCCAGACGATCGAGGTCAATGTCGTGCTCGACGACAATGGCAACCCCGATGTGGATGTGAGCGTCAACTAGCTCCATTGCCCGCGAGCGCCTCTCATTGGCGTACATTCGCGAATTCAGAATGTTAAGAATGTGCGCCGTGTGGCGGCTGATTGGTGACACAATTGGCGGCTGCACGGCGCACGTCGTTTGCGCATAGGCGCATCGAGATGATTGCCAAACCCTTCTCCCCGGGGGGAGAGGTTGGGTGAGGGGGATTCCCAGGACGCGTTTCAATCGCACGAGACACGTGATCGTCAGCCACCTCCCCCTGTCCCGCCCAGAGGGAGCGGAGTGCGATACACACCGTCGCGCAAATGCCGCGAACGCGGTGAATTTCGGCCATTGCCGCCCACTTGACCCCTCCTAGAATGTCCCCAGACGCACAGTCCGTGTGCCGTCGCCCGCAAATTGGTCCGAAATCCGCCATCCGGCGAACGCAGCAGACAAAGGGGACATGAATCATGCATGCTTGGCTGAAGATGCCGCGCCGATTCGTTGCCATGAGCCTTCCCGTGATCGGAGCACTCCTGCTCTACGGCTGCCAATCCGCACCACCGCCTTCTGATCTCGACAAGAACAAGGACGAGGACGCCGACGGATTCGTTGACGTCGCCCCACCGGACGGCGTCGCGTTCGACGAAGCGACCAACGTCAGCGTGCGTTTCATCAACAACATCGAAGAAGACGATCTTGCCGACATCGCCGAAGCGCAGGGCGTTCCCCAGGAATTCGTCAACCTGCTGCCGCTGGTATCCTTGGTTGCGAAAGTGAAGTTTACGCTGCACTACGAAGACGGTGTGACTGGTGGTTTCACCGAATCCGCGACCATCGAACCATTCGAGAAGAGTTTTGAATTCGCGTGTCCGCGGCGCGTCGATGTGGTCGTCAGCGCCGATGCATACCTGCCCATCGGAGGCGTTCAGCCACTGCTCGACGGCGCGGAACTCAACTTCGTCGAAGGAAGCGATTTCAACTGCGGCGAAACCATTGGCTTCGAATCGTTCGTTGACGACAAGGGCCAGGCGCACTTCGAAGAACTCGACGAAGCCGAGCTGACAGCCGTCGGCGAGTAAACTCCGACTTCATGCTGAGCAACCGCGTTCGCACTGCCCCCAAGTTGACAATTCCTGATGTAGCAGCGCTCCGCCTTGTCGAAGCGCGCACATCCAGGTAGAACCACCCCGCCACCAAGGGATTGGTGCCGGTGCGTTCGGGCGTGCCGGGTAATCACGAAAACATCAGGGGAGATGAAACCGATGCGTAAGCGTACAGGCGTGTTGTTCTTGTGTGCCGTTGCGGGTGCGACGTGGCAGCTTGGTGGGTGCGGCGGAGCGCTGACGGTTCCGATCACGATTCCGCTGGGCAACAGCAAGACTTTTGACGTGACGTCGGGCGATCCGGCATCTAAGACATTCACGTCAACGGGCACGAACGATTCGGGCATCACGATCGGCAGCGGTTCGATCATGATCGATCCCAGCGTATTGACCGTCACACCGGATCAGAGCAAGACGTTGCAGACGACGTTGCCGATTCCGGACACCTGCGGCGTTGCGTGCGCACTGGCCAATCAAAGCGAAGCAACGTGTACCGCCGTGTGCAACTCGGGCGATGTCGTGATCCGCGTGTGGGTCGGGTTGCAGAACGAAGCCGATCCGATGGCGACCGGTGACGAGTACGGCCCGTTTGTCGTGACGCTCGACGGCGAAGCCAACCCGATCAGCATCGATCCGGAACAGGTTGGTTTGCAGAGCAAAACGCTGCAAGCCATCAACGAAGGCGTGGCCAAGCTGACCGTGCAGATCATCTCGCCGTACACCGGCACGGTGACGTTGGACTCGATCACGGTGAATGCGGGGCTGTAGTCACACGCAGCACTGGTGGCTGCGACCACACAACTGCGAAAAGAACAAGTCCCGGAGAGACACGCGACCGATCACGGTCCGGCGATCTCTCCGGGACTTGCTTGTTTGAGCCTAGCTCTGTAGGACCCGCTTGGCTCTGGGGGACCGGTTTTCTAACCGGTCATGTCCGGCCGGAAAGTCGGTCCCACATGAGTATTCAAAGCCGCTCCAACTGACGAAGCGTCCAGGTCCTAGTCTCGGCGACGCAATCCAACCAGTCCACCGAGCAGCAGGAGCAACCCGGACGCGGGCTCGGGCACCGCACGGAATTCCAGCGAAAACGACGCGTCGCGATTGGAAACAGTACTCCCAGCACTGGTCACGAATCCATTCGCCGTCGCTTCAGCCAGAAGCTGATAGGTGGTACCGGGCACCAGGTCCACATCGGCGCTGTCACTCGCCATGCCCGAACTGGTCGAGAGGTTGAACATATCGGCTTCGCCTTCGGGGCGCAGGCGAACACGCCCGACACGCCCCGATCCAGCGTCATCCACGGTCGCGGACAGCGACCACGTCTGCGGCGAATCGACGGTGAATAAAATGTCGAAGATGCTCTCAGCCTCCGCGCTGCCGTCGTTGGTTCCGGAGAACGACCGCACGACCAGCGAAATGTCGGCGCTGCCCGATGCCGTGATCACGCTAAACGGCGCAGAATCGAAGGTGGCGGTTTGGGTGGCAGTGGCGTCGCCATCGACGTCACCATTGGGATCGGAGCTTGAGTCCCCGGTCGCGACCATGTCGTCATAGTCGGCGCCAAACGTTGGGAAATCTGTAATCGGCCCAACGAAGCTCGGTGCTCCGTCCTCGGAAAAATCCAGACTGGCGGTCAGCACTCGGTCATCGCTGACCAACATGGCTGCGTCGGCTTTTTGTACGACGCTGCCGACACAAAGTGCGCAGAGACAAAGTATTGCCCCGCTCGTGATGCGCGCAAACATGAATGCTCTCCTCTCTCTCACTTATTCGGATGTGCAATGGGGAGAAGCTCTCTCTCGAATCTCCCTTAGCGTCTGGCTTTGAGAATACCCAATCGAGGCATCCAATTCAACCGCATATGCGGAATCTTCATGGAATTCCCGAATTTGATAATGCTGCGCGCCATATCGCGTGCCGCAATCCCGACCATCGCCACAAATAACCCATATTACCACCAACTCGCGATGATGGCGGAGTCCCGCGCCGTTGGGCTGGTTCGCTGAACGATTCGCGGCCTGTGTGCCGATACGTCCGAGGTATTGCGCCGCATCCCCCGCCCGGGGCATCAAAATGGCCGATCGGGCGTTGAAACGATGGCTTGCCTCTGCGAAACTCACAGGCACGCCGTGCGGGATGCTGGCGAACTGTCTCACAACCTCCCTATGGGAAAGGAGTCCCATGGCACGCCGTAAGAAACGTCAAGGTCCCAGGCCGCTGTTCGGGCCGATCTTTCTCACGCTTGGCTGCCTGTTCATCTGGGCGGCGATGCTCACCTTCGACGCAGCCGATCCGCCCAATCCAAGCCATTTCCCACACAACAGCCCGGCGGAGAACGCCTGCGGCCGGGCGGGCGCACTGGTTTCCTATTTCTTCTTCTATTGGCTGGGTGACGGTGCGTACCCCCTGCTGGTCTTTGGGACGCTCGCGGCTGGCATGTGGTTGGTGCACGGCAAGATCGAACGCATTTTCCAGCGGACGTTCGGGCTTATCGTCCTGGTGATCTGCACGTCAGTCAGCGTGCAGCTGGTGTCGCCCGGCGGGGATAACTCGCTGGCAATCGGCGACGGCGGCGTACTCGGTGCCGGAGTGGGTGCATTTCTGATGCACGTGTTCGCCGGTTGGGGCACGGTGCTGGTCCTGATCTACAGCTTCATCGTGGGCTTGTTGTTCACGGCTGAGGGTTGGGTGCTGCGACTGCCCGGCGCGGTGCAAAAGGTTCGCGAAGTCTCGGGCGACGCGATGGCACTCGCACGCAGCGCGGTTGCGTCGGCGATCCCGACGCCGGTAACGGCTGGTGCGCCCGCCGCGGTTGTTGAAGACGACGATTACGAAGAAGTCGAGGTCAAGACCAAGACCAAGGAACCGAAGATCAACTCCAGTCGCAGCAAGCCGAAGAAGCAGCCCAAGAAGGCGAAGGAAGAAGACACGCTCTTCGAAAAGGAACCGGAGCCGACGCCCCCCGCACCCAAGAAGTCGCCCGCTGAAAAGCCCGCGACAGAGCCGGTCGACGTGGAGGACGTCGTCGAACAAGCGCCCGAAAAACGCCCCGAGCCAAAGGTCAACGTGTCGCGTCCCAAACCGATCGAACCGCCGCCAGAAGCGTATCCCAAGCCGATCGGTACGTGGAGTTTCCCCCCGCTCGATCTGCTGCACGAAGCCGAGTCGAACTTTACCGCGCAGCAGGAGACGGCTGTCCGCGCGAAGGCCCGCCTTCTGGAGCAGACGCTCGAAGAATTCCGCCTCGACGCCCATGTCGTCGAGATCGATACCGGTCCGGTGATCACGATGTTCGAGTTGCAGCTTGGCGCGGGCATCAAGGTTTCGCAGATTTCATCGCTGGCCAATGACGTGGCGCGTGCGCTGAAGGCACCGGCGGTACGCGTGGTCGCGCCGATTCCCGGCAAGAACACCGTGGGCATCGAAGTCCCGAATACGGACAAGGAAAAGGTGCGTCTGCGTGAGTTGATCGAGCTCTCCGCGCAGAAGGCGCGGAAGATGGCGCTGCCGATCTTCTTCGGCAAGGACGCGAGCGGGGCTGTTCTGCTCGCGGACCTCGCGGGTATGCCGCACATGCTCATTGCCGGTACCACCGGTTCGGGCAAGAGCGTGTGCATCAACAGTGTCATCGCGTCACTGCTCATGACCAAGAAACCGGACGAGGTGAAGCTCATCCTCGTCGACCCCAAAATGGTCGAAATGTCGCAGTTCAAGGACGTGCCGCACCTCATGTCGCCGATCATCACCGACATGAACCGCGCGGAGCAGATCCTCGATTGGGCGGTGACCAAAATGGAGGAACGCTACGAACTGCTGGCGGAGGCGCGCGTGCGCAACATCGCCTCGTTCAACAAGCTCGGCGAAGAGGAAATCTATCGCCGCTTCCAGCCGTCGAACGACCTGGAAAAGGCACAGATTCCGAAAGTGCTGCCGTATATCGTCGTGATCATCGACGAGCTTGCCGACCTGATGATGACCGCAGCCAAGGAGGTCGAACACCACCTGGCGCGTCTCGCGCAGAAGTCGCGTGCGGTCGGTATTCATATCGTGGTCGCAACGCAGCGTCCGGAAGCGAAGGTGGTCACGGGTCTGATTAAATCGAACATGCCGTGTCGTGCGGCCTTCCGCGTGGCCTCGCGCATGGACTCGCGCATCGTGCTCGACCAGAACGGTGCGGAAGTGCTCATGGGCCAGGGCGACATGCTTTTCCTGCCGCCCGGTTCGCACAAGCTGATTCGTTCGCAAGGCACGCTGCTCGAAGACGACGAACTGCACCGCATCATCGATCACCTGACGGACCAGGCCCAGCCGGAATTCCATCCGCAACTCATGCGCATCAAGCCGAAGGGGCTGGAGGGCGGCGGCCCGCGCGATCCGCTGTTCGACGACGCGGTGAAGATTGTCCTCGAAACCAAACGCGGCAGCGTGAGCTTGTTGCAACGCCGGTTGAGCGTGGGCTACTCGCGTGCGTCGCGGCTTATCGATGAAATGGCGGAAGCCGGTGTCGTCGGCGAGTTCAAAGGCAGCCAGGCACGGGAGGTTGTGATGACGCTCGATGAATGGGAATCGCTCAAAGCCCACGTGGACCGAGAGGTTGCGGAAGGTGGCTACGCGGCAGATCAGGAAGACTTCGACGCATCCCCCACCGCTACCGCGACCGTCGATGAACCGGCGCGCGAGAGCAAGAGCGGTGGGACAAGCGTCGCCGACAAGTACGACGACCCGGACGATGCCTCGTACGAAGACGACGACGATGATGACGAGTACGACGAAGATGAGGACGACGATGAGGAAGAGGACGAGGATGACGAAGAAGAAGATGATGACGACTCGGACGACGAGGAGTTGGACGAAGACGACGAACTAGCCGACGACGAGGGCGAAGAAGAGGACGACGGCGAGTACGAGGAAGACGACGACGAGGAATACGAAGAGGACGAGGAGTGGGACGACGGAGAGGAGAGCGACGATGAGGAAGGCGACGATGAGCAGAGCGACGAAGAAGATGAGGAGGAGGAAGAGGTCGACGACCGTCTACTGTAGAGCTTCATAAACGTTGTCGTAACGAACCGTGGGCTTCAGCCCGCGCGGCCTCTCGGAAAACACAAGTGACGAATACCCCAATAGCGCCCGAGTCACTGCCTGCCAATGACTCAAAGTAGTGGGCGACGGTGTCCGTTCGTCCGTAAGTTGACGCGGCGATGCGTCATCACCTACCGTAAACACACGATATGTTTACGACGTTTGGATCATTTCTGCTGATCGCGTTCGCGGCGCTGGGGGAGTATCCGGACATCAGCCTCGTGCCGTTCGATCTGACGGTGCCCGCAATTGAAGATTGCCCGCCCGCACCCGGCAAACGCGTACGTCACCAACTCGACACTTGGCGGGGAACGGAAGTCTACCACTGTCTGTATTTGCCGGCGGATTGGCAGCCTGGGAAGCGTTACCCGGTGATTGTGGAATACCCTGGCAACGGCCCGTACCACAACAAGTATGGCGATGTCTTTACCGGCAAAGTTGAGGATTGCAGCCTGGGGTTCGGCCTGAGCGGTGGCAGCGGGTACATCTGGCTGACGTTGCCCTTCGTCAATGCAGCCGAGAAGCGGAACCAGTTGTATTGGTGGGGAGATGTCGATGCGACGGTGACATACTGCCGCCGGGCGGTCGCGATGGTGTGCGCCGAATTTGGCGGCGACGCGAATGCCGTCGTGCTGACCGGGTTCTCGCGCGGAGCCATCGCGTGCAACTACATCGGGCTGCACGATGATGAGATCGCGAAGCTGTGGTGCGCGTTCATTCCGGACAGCCACTACGACGGCGTGCGCCAATGGGAATACGCGGAGAGCGACCGGACATCGGCATTGCGGCGCTTGCAGCGACTGAACGGCAGACCGGTGCTCATTCTCCAGGAGAAGTCAATCGACGCGACCAGGAAGTACATCGCGGACACCGGCGTGGCCGGTGATTTCACCTACCAGGTCGTCCCCTACCGCAATCACAGCGACCGTTGGGTTTTGCAGGACGTGCCAGCGCGACAGTTCGCCCGCGAGTGGCTAGCCGATGCCATCAAGAGGGTGCAGACGGGTGCCCCATCCCTTCACGGGGCGGGGTCACGATGATCCCGTGATAAATAGGTGACCGTCCCTATTTGTTGTCTATTTGTTGTCCCTATTTGTTCCTATTTGTTCTATTTGTTACAACGCCACTCTCGCGCATATTTCGGTTGTCGCGGAGTGTTCGGGATGTTGTCAGGTTGTCGTCATGGCGCACCCGCATTCTGGACAAACTCCAGACGTGTTGCCTGTCAGATCATAACCACAGTGAACACACTTGCCCGGAAATCTTGGGCGTCGGAACAAGTACGGGCCTAGCACATATCCAGCAGCTGCCCCAAAGAAGCCATTCACGCCGATAATACCAAGAAACAGTTTTGATTTGGCAATTGTACCGACCGAGAGTAATTGCACCAAGCCTAATGCCGGCAAATTAAGGAAAATCCCGATTACCGGTAACGAGACTGCGAGCGAGCTACACCACAAACCTGCGACAATACCGACCAGCGCGCCAAAGTTCTTTCTTGATCGAATCCTCGTTTGCAGTGCGCGCAGGCCGGACAGCAGGCCCAACGGACAAAACAGTTGCCCGAGCCAGTATAGAACCAAGTATAATTTGTACTGCCATGCACTTTTCGAGTCCATTTCTGATAGCCATCTGTCAATAAACAATAGATCTCGCTTCACCAGATATAGGGCTATCACAACGCAGACCCACAGTAACGCTAAAGCGGAATACAGGGCAAGAATTAACGCGCGGTTTCCGCGCGAGTTGCCGGCCAGTGTATTCAGAAGTCTCGATATCATTGGTTAGTGTGTCGCACAACCAGCCACAAGGCAATCGTAATGGCAATGAGTGAACCACCAGCAGTAGGGGATGTACCATGGCTTTTTGACCGTAAAGCGCATAAGGCAACCCCTGCGACAGTTGTTCATTGGGCTATCTGGCACGGTGCGGCACACTATGAACTCTGCAAAATGATTCGGCAAATAGAACCAGCAATTGGCGGAAGTACATCCCGGGTTGGCGTCCATTGGGGTATTACAGGCAGCGGTTACTGCGAACAGTGATTTGAGTCCCATCGCGTCAGAGAAGTTCACAGGATTGCTTTCCACATACAAGTAAAGAGACAATCCATCCTGGTATCCAGACTCGAATGTGGGTTCCGATACCAGCGGATCGCGTTGCATGAACCGCCTCGCCGTCGGCGCGTATTGCTGTGCGCGGTTCTTGTACGAGGCGAGTTCGGCATCAAGTACGAGCCCCTGATGCCCGAACAGATTCCCGCGTCGGGTGTGCGTTGCCGCCGGTATACGTTGCAGCGTGGTGTCGGTGTCGAGGGTCGCAAGGTAGTTGCTGATCGCGGTATAGTCATCGACATCGATGTCGCGATCGGCGTTGGCGTCGAGGCGTTTGCAGTCGCCGGATGCGCCGTCGTAGTCGCCCCAGCAGGTGCCGCCTGATGTACCGGCTGCGATGTCGTCGGCGTCCACGTCGCCATCGTCGTCGAAGTCGAAGGGGTGGACTGCGACGTGGGCTTCGAGTTCGCCGTAGGGGCTGTACCAGTAGCGTTCGACGACCCGGCCGGTAAGGTCGGTCAGCGCCGTCACGTTCCAGTCCTTCACGCTTCCGCCTTGGGCGCGTTCAGCCTGATGCGCGTACAGCCGGCCGAGGTCTTGCACTCGCATGCCGACGACTTCGTCGATGTAGCGCGTGCCGTGGTACACCTGAAGCTCCACGTTGTTCGAGCCGTCCCGCGTCTCGATGATCTGGCTCCCATTGTAAAGATACACCGTGGTGCCATCGAGATCACCCGAATTTGTCACAACTTTCCGGATTCTACGCCCCAGACCGTCGAATTCCGCCTCCTGGATGACCACGTCGCTGTCCTCCAGCGTGGCCTTGACCAGACGGTTCCAGGGGTCGTAGATGTACTTGTATGAGCCGTCGAAGGTGAGATTGCCGGCATCGTCGTGCGTGGGCGTGATCGACGTCCTGCCGAAGGCGCTGGAGATTACCAAATCGTCGCCCACGTCGTCGATGTCGTCGTCGGCGTTGTTGTCGTAGCCGACCTTGAGGGCCTCGAACTTGGCCTGCTCACCGGCCAGCGTCACACCGCCATAAGCTACGGCCGATACCTCAGTGGTGGTGAACTCCTGCGTGCCCTCGACCCAGACATCGGCTTCGTCGCCACCGGTAACCTTGACCTTTACCGCGTAGGGCGAACTGGATGTGTTGAAGGATTAGTTATTACTCCGACACAGAAGATCTGGACACTATTAGTTTTTGGGATGCCGATCTTCACCACCCTGCGAGCATTATAAGTGTTCATTCATTCGGTGCCGGAGTAGTAATTGACAAAGAAGCCTGAAGTTATTCTTAGAGTTCCGCGCCACAGGAAGGACATCTCGCCTCGCCGAGATTACTAAGGACGTGTCCGCATGTCGCACAGATTGTCCGTCTTTCGCCGAAGTATCGACGTACTAAGCAATGATACACGCCAATTGCGACAATCAGTGCCGGCGCAGATATCATCCAATGGAAACCGCGACACCAGACCCAGCCATAGGGATTAAATGAGTAACCGGTCAAATTCTCAATGTAACTGACTACCTGGAAATACAACTCACCCAAGTATTTATACGAGTAGCCCCACCCAGAATAACTACCTGAATTAAGAACCATATGCGCGGCCAGCCCCGCGGCAGTGCTCACCAGAAGGGAAAGCCCAATCTTTGTGTTTCTTATATTCGAGTTCCGCATTCTGGACACCGAGGCGTCTGTAATCCACGAAGAGAGTAACCACACTTACGGCAGCAAGGATACCCGAATGACTTGGTACAGAATGCAAACCGATGATAAACTAGCAGCGAAATGACAACAGGAATGGCGAAACAGACAGAGTCTTCAAGATACATTGCGAATTCCTGTTGCCATGAAGGTGCATTTGGATCCTCACAACAGAGTCCACAAATAGAACAAACAGAATCGAGAATATGAGTCAAAGCAACATGGGTCGAACTTGGAATGGCACGAGTAACCATCTCATAACAGAATAATCCGATGGTACACGCCGCGAGAATTTGGACGAGTTTTCGAAACATTGGGCCTATTTCCATTGCAAACCTTAGCAAAACAACCTCGGGGCTTTCCTTAGGCCTGCAATCTGGTAGTTATCGCACTCTTCAGCAAGTTAGCCGTCCGCCTATTGACCGCTCACCCTAATGTTGTGTGCGAACTCAATACCACCTCTTGCGAATTCTTATCGGCGACCAATGAACAAAGCCATAGCATCCCGGATATTCCACAAAGTGTGGATGGGCTACGTTTGCTGAGAGCTCCCTGATCGAATTACTGACACCAGCACGGCAATCCTCTGTCTCCTTTGCTTTTTCGGCAGTCCTTCAAATCCTTCGAGTACTTCTCATATTGATCAAGTACTTCGTTGTATCGATCGTTAATCTCGGCGTCGTTGCGATGTGGACGTAGGCAATCAAGCTCTGCCTTCCGGCTATTCTTCTCCGTTCGGGCCCGAAAGCACGCGTCACAACACTGCGGCCCCTGTCCTGCACCGGCACTTCCTCCTCCCGATCCGGAACCTGGACCACATTTTGCTGATCGCATACTAGGACCGGCGTTGGGGTTCCTCGCACCGCAGCCACTGTTGTTGGACTCTATGTCAGATTTATTTTTTTTTCATGTTTACAAAGGCAACGCCGTACGATGTCCGAATTGCTCTCGCTGTCGTCGCATCCGCCGGTTGGATCGGCATCCTCCCATTTATCTGGATTCTCACAGATGGCAACCCCCCCTTCTCCATCGCAGCCTGTGCATGCCCAAATGTCACCAGACCATCCGCAACCGCTCCCGGCAAAGAACTCTGCGCAATTAACGCGCCCGCTGGGATCTCTATAGGTGTACGGGTTGTTGCGTGAGCACCCATACAAGCTCATCCCATCTTGATATCCATATTCCGCAATAGTACGAAACGCCAACGGATCCTTCTGCATGAATCGCTTCGCCGCCGGCGCATACTGCCGCGCGCGGTTCTGATATGACGCCACTTCGGCGTCAAGGACAAGCCCTTGGTGCCCGAACAGATTCCCACGTCGGCTGTGGGTTGCCGCCGGGATGCGTTGCAGCGTCGTATCGGTGTCGAGGGTCGCGAGGTAGTTGCTGATGATGGTGTAGTCATCGGCGTCGATGTCACGATCGCCATTGGCGTCGAGGCGTTTGCAGTCGCCGGATGCGCCGTCGTAGTCGCCCCAACAGGTGCCGCCGCTGGTACCGGCTGCGATGTCGTCGGCGTCCACGTCGCCGTCATCGTCGAAGTCGAAGGGGTGCACCGCGACGTGGGCTTCGAGTTCGCCGTAGGGGCTGTACCAATACTGTTCAACGACCCGGCCGGTGAGGTCGGTCAGGGCTGTCACGTTCCAGTTCGCGTCCTGATGCGCGTACAACCGGCCGAGGTCTGCAACCCGCATGCCGACGACCTCGTCGATGTAGCGCGTGCCGTGGTACACCTGAAGCTCCACGTTGTTCGAGCCGTCCCGCGTCTCGATGATCTGGTTCCCATTGTAAAGATACACCCTGGTCCCATCGAGATCACCCGAATTCGTCACCACTTCCCGGATTCTACGCCCTCTCCAACTCGTGACAGGCGCAATACCACCGGATCGCCGCACCGCCGTGCGACACCCGCATGCCAAACATGCCCTTATCCCAATGATGATTCTTGACAGCGCAACCTGACCTGGCTATCAGGGCGACAGGCGATTGACATTGGCGCGGTTCCTGCGCCCGGTTTGGTCGCAGGCTTTCTTCACCTCTTCGCCTCGTTTGTGAATCGCGCCGACAATTTGGAGGACCGACCGATGACGCGTGCAGCCGTGGGGATCGTTTCGCAGGTGGGTGGCGGGATCGCTGGTTTGGATTGGGCGATCGTCGCGGTCTTTCTGTTGGTCTGCACCGTATTCGCGATCGTTCAACGCGGCAGGCAGGACGGGGTTCGCGATTTCTTCCTCGGCGCGAAGAACCTCCCCTGGATCGTGGTGTGCTGCTCGCTCATCGCGACCGAGATCAGTGCAGCCAGCTTCGTCGGCGTGCCGGTGTCGGCGTTCGGGGGCTCGCTGACGTATCTGCAACTTGCGATCGGCGCGATTCTCGCCCGCTTCATCATCGGATACCTCTTCATCCCCGCGTTTTACGAGCAAGAGCTGTCGAGCCCGTACCACTACATCGGGTCACGGCTAGGCTTGGGGGCGGAGCGGATGACCCGCGGTTTGTTCGTGGTGGGCACCGTGCTCGGACAAGCCGTGCGCGTGTTCATCGTCGCGGTGGCGATCATGATCATCACCGGCGTCAATGTCGAGTGGACGATCTTCATCATCGTGGTGTTCGCGGCGCTGTGGACGGTGATCGGCGGTATCCGCGCGGTGGTCTGGACGGACGTTATCGCCCTGCTCGCGATCGTGGTAGCGGGCGTAGCGGCTGCTGTTTTCGTCATTGGCAAAACGCAGGGCGGGCTCGGCGAAATCTTCAAGCAGGCAGCCGACGCGCGCAAGCTCGTGTTCTTCGAGTTCAGTACGGACCTGGCGATCGCGTACACGATCTGGACGGGTATCTTCGGGAGCACTTTCAACACGCTCGCGTCGCACGGCGTGGATCACATGAACGCGCAGCGCATCTTCTGCTGCCGCTCGGCGCGCGATGCCCGGCTGGCGATGCTCTGGAGCGCACTCAGCCAGCTCTTCGTGTTGCTGCTCATCGTCGTCGGGCTCGGGTTGTTCGCGTACTACGGCCAGCACCCCGAGCAGCTTGAGGTGCAGGGCTACGCGTCGGGTGTCGATCAGATCTTCCCGATCTTCATCGCCTCGGTGATGCCGACCGGTTTGAAGGGGCTGCTCGTCGTGGGCCTGCTGGCTGCGGCGATCTCCAGTCTCGACTCGTCGCTCTCCGCCCTGTCGCACGTCACCTCACGCACGCTCTACAAAGAGTCGCAGGAGACGAGCGAGACCGACGGCAAAGCACGGGTCGCCCAGGCGCAGCTCATCACCGTGCTCTGGGCGGTCGTGCTCGGGTTGATCGCGCTCTACTTCCGGTCGATCGTGCTCTTCGACATCGTCATCGGCACCGCGCTCAAGCTGACGAGCTTCACCTACGGCGCGCTGCTCGGCGCGATGCTGCTCGCGCTCATGTTGAAAAAGCGCGACGGTCGCGGCCTGCTCTTCGCCGTGCCCATCGCGGTGCTCACGGCATTTGGGATGGGCATGAGTCCGTCGGGGTGGACAAATTGGGTCGTGGTGGCGGGTGTGAGCCTGGTGCTGGTGAGCTGGCTGTACTCGATGTCGCACGAAGTGGAGCAGTTGCTGACGATCGAGGACGACCGGCGCTATATTCGCCGCGCGTGGTACCTGCTGCTCGCCGAGTTTCCACGGACGGTCTGGATTCTCGCGGGCGTCGCGCTGGTGGTGAGCGTACACTTCTATGGCTTGGACGCGTTGGCGGGTGAGGACGGTGCCGGCGAAATCGCGTGGCCCTGGTACCTTCCGGTAGGGACAGGTGTCACGGTCGCATTGGGGTATCTACTTAGCCGCCCACGACTAGAGCAGCATGCGGCGTAGGATGAATCAGGGTTGTCACCAAGTCGCACAACTGTAAAATCAAGAGACTATGGACTTTGACAACACTATCGTCTCGATCGCGCTGCTCGCTGGGCAGGACTTTCCCTATGACGCCTCTGCATTCGCGGCCATGGTGACCGCGGCTGCTCATCAGGATCATCCGAACACGGAGCTGATTCTGGTTGGCGACAATGGTGCGTCCGTCACGGACAACATTCCCGCCCCGCTGCGTGAAGCTGCGCATGTTCGGTTGATCAGCGGAAACTTTCCCAATCGCGCAGCACGCTACGCGGCAGCCCTGGAGCAGGCACGCGGCGAGTATCTCCTGGTGATCGACAACGCCCGGGTACCGGTGGTGCTGCGGCATTCCGCGGTGCGCACGATGCTGATGGCTGCGACGCGGCACGAGCGTCCCGGCGTGGTTTATTCGGATTACGAACGGGCGACGGCTGATGGCAAGACGAGCGACGTACACCTGCTCGATTGGCACGAGGGCCGGTTGCGCGATGCGTGGGACATGGGCCGGGCGCTGCTGTACGACGTTGAGACGCTGCGTGAAGTTGGCGGATTCGACACCTCGTACCAAGCTGCGGACCTTTACGATGTGCGGCTCCGCGTGACCGAACGCCGACCGGCGGCCCATATCGCCAACCGCTATGCCGGTTCGCTCTATGCGGTGATGGAGTCAGCCACCGCGCACAACGTCTTCGACTATCTGATGGCCGATCGCAGCGCTCAGGAGGAGGCGGAAGCCTGCCTCACCGAGCACCTCAAGCGTATCGGTGCGTATCTCGCGCCCGGCGCGCACGCGAAGTCTGTGAACGCCCCGTCCGGCAACGGCCAAGTGGATGCCACGCGCGATCTCGTCGCGAGCATCGTGATCCCGGTGAACAACCGGCCCCAGTTCATCGGCCGGGCCATTGCGAGCGTGCAGGCGCAGACCGTGCAGGACGTCGAGATCGTCATCGTGGTCAATGGCGGCCCGTCCGACCCAACGATTCCCGAAGTGCGTCGCTACCTTGCGGGCGGTGACTGCTATAAACCCGACGCGCCTGCCGTCCGGCTGATCACGGTTGACGTGAACAACCTCGGACTGTGTTTGAACACGGGCATTGCGTCGGCGCGCGGGCGCTACTACGTCCAGCTCGACTCCGACGACCGACTCAAGCCCGATGCTGTCGAGAAGCTGCTCGCGGTTTTCGAAAGCGACCCCACGATCGGCATGGTGATCGGTTCGTACGAGGTCTGGAACCTCAACGAGAAGACCGGCGACCTGAATCGCGACGAGAGCGTGCCCGTCGTCACGCACGACGAGTGGACCGAAGACAATGGCCGCAACAACCTGCTGCGCATCGGCGGTGCGGGCGCCCCGCGTTCGGCGCACGTCGGTGTGATTCGCGATTGCGGTTGGTTTGGCGTGAACGACACCGCATGGTGTCGCAACTACGGCGAGGACTACGACCTCGTGCTCCGCATCAGCGAACGCTACACCATAGGCCGGGTCTGGGACCCGATCTACGAGGTCATTCGCCACAGCGGCGGCACCGACCACAGCATCGACCAAGCCACGGTGGATCGCAACGACAACGCCAAGGATCAAATGCGCCTTGAAGCCCTGCGCCGTCGCCGTACGCTGAACGCGTGTGGCGGTGTTACGACCAAGCAGACTGCCGAAGCGGCGCGCTGAATCCGACCGGCGGACCATCCCATATCCCCCATGAGGTTTTCCATGATCGACCTTAGCGGCTGCGTGCTCATCGGCGTGGACGGTGGCGCGACCGAGGTGAAGGCGCACGAAGTGGGCGTTGACCGCCCGACGAACCCGCAGCGTTTCGAGCTGCGCAGCGCGCATGCGTCGCGCGTGTACCGTACGCATGACGATTTCGCACCCAAACCCGTCGCCGAGCAACTTGCGGAACGCGACAACCCGGTGCTATCCGATGGGGAAATCTCGCAGGGCGCGGAGTGGATCGAGTCCGCAGCCGCCGCCATTGCGGAAACCGCGGTCAGCGCGGGCAAGCATCGTCTGGTCGTGGGCATGGGCATGCCGGGACTCAAGACTGCCGACGGGCGCGGCATCGCGGTGATCAACAACGGCCCGCGCATGCCAAAGTTCTTCGCGCAGCTTGAGGCGTTGCTCGTGGGTCGCGGACTCGAGCTGGCCGCTCCGCTCGCGCGCTTGGGCAGCGACGCGGACTATTGCGGGCTTGGTGAGCAATGGGCAGCCGATGGCACCTTTCGCGACGTGGAGAACGCCTACTACGTTGGCGGCGGCACCGGTGTTGCCGACGCGATGAAGCTGCACGGCGCGTTGGTAACGTTCGACGCAGCCCGCGAGTGGATGCAGAAGTCGTGGCAGATGTCGAGCACGCAGGGGCCGACGTTTGAGCAGATCGTATCCGCAAAGAGCATGAACCGAGGGTATCGCGAGTCGATCGGGCAACCTGACAGCCATAGCTTTCCAGAATCCGACGCACTGACCGGCAGTCCGGAGGCGATCACCTGGCTCGCGAAAGTTGCGGACGCGCTTGCGGAGTTGATCGTCGAGCGGATCGATACCGTGAAGAACGGGCGACGCGCGATTCCCGAACGCGGCGAGGCGTATGCGAAGCTGTCGGCTGACCATCCCTATCGGGGGACGCTGCTCGATCGCGTGGTCATCGGCCAGCGCGTTGGTCACATCTACGCGGACGCGAAGTATCGCGCGGTGTTCGGCGCGAAGGTGGATGCGTGCATCGTTGAACGCATCACCGCGCTGGATGACGACGCGCTCGCGGCGCATTGCGTTGCGTTCGGTGCGCTCAAGCGTGGATTCGTGCGCGGTTCGTCGCTGCGCGCTGCACCCGCGCTGGGAGCAGCCGTTGCGGCTGTGCAAGCACTCGCATCGTAGCACCCTGCAATTCACTGGAAACCGTTGGGTGTGCCACTGCTCTTGAGCAGTGCGCAACGATGGTGAGCGTGATCGGACGCAACACCACTGCTCAAGAGCAGTGGCACGCGACGCTTTGATCTTCTTCCGTTGCATCCCGAAGCGCATCAACGCTTGTAGCACGTCCGAGTAGAACAAACCTTTCCGCGAAATAGACACACTTCGGAATCATCTCCGCATGTTTGCGTGGCGTCATTTCGTTGACGTCGCGAAAGCGACCCGGATATACTCGACGGCACACCGGGGAAGGGCAATGCGTCCAACGCAAAGGGAATCGGACGCACCCTCTGCAACTCCGCGTTGATCAAGACATGATGAACAAGCGAAGCACTTGGATTGCCGGGGCTCCAATCGTACTTCTCGCGCTGGCTGTCTGCTCAATCGCTCGAGCCGCCGGTCCGGCGCACGCGCTGGTGAAGTTCGCGGGCACCCGCGCTGAGCAGCGCAACGGCGTCGAACAGATCCACGAACTGCGCGACGCGCTCGCCGCGCTCGGGTTCGAGACGGATCGCTGCGGCATCGATATCGCGGACGGGGCGATCGGCGTGGACGTTTTCGACGATGCCGATCGCGAACGCCTGCGGTCGGCGGGTCTGGACATTATCCACGAAGACCTCGAGTCCGACTCGTCATTCGCACTGCGAACAGCTCCGCAATACTACGAACCGAGTGAAATTGCCGCGCTGCTTGCACAAGCGGCTGCCGACCACCCCGCCATCACGCATCTCTTTTCGGTGGGCACGACGCACGAGGGCCGGACCATCTGGGGCCTTGAGATTTCCAACAATCCCGGCGTGCCCGAGGACGAGCCCGCGATCCAGTTCAACGGCCAGCATCATTCCCGCGAGGTGGCCACCTGCCACGTCGTCATGGATGTGGTCGAGCAGCTTACGAACAACTACGGCACCGATCCCGACATCACGAATTGGGTGAACAATTACAAAACCGTCTGCGTGCCGATGGTGAATCCCGACGGCGTGCAGTACGTGTTCGACGGCCACTCATCGTGGCGGAAAAACCGCATGCCGTACTCCTGCTTCGGCGTCGATCTCAATCGCAACTACCCCTACCTTTGGGGGCCGGGTTGTGGTTCGAGCGGTACGTGTACGTCCGACACCTACCGCGGGCCATCGGCTGCCTCGGAGGATGAAACGCAGGCGATGATCGCGCTCGTCGACCAGTACCATTTCGTGATGGCCACGTCGTATCACTCGTACGGGCAGTTCATCGATTACCCGTACGCGTGCGCAACCGGCGCTCCGGCAACGCTGATGCCCGAGCATGCCGTGATCCACGAGATGATGAACGGGATGGCTGACGCGATCGATAGCGTCGACAGCACGCCGCGTTACGACGTGAACTCACCGGTACCTGCCGGTGGCGTCAACGGCGACGACACCAGTTTCTACTACGCTCACAAGGGCGTGTATGCGTTCATCGTTGAGGTGGGCACGTCATTTGAGCCCAGCTTCAGTCTTGTATCCGGCATCGTCGCGCGCAATCGCGCAGGTTGGAAATACCTCTATTCGCGCCTCGGCGGCGCGCGTATCGACGTACACGTGACCGATGAGTGCGGCGGCACACCGCTTGAAGCCACCGTGACACTTCGCGATTACCTCTACGACACCGGCGAACTCGATCGCGTCACCTTCATGCCCTTCGGCCGGTGGACGTTCGTCACCCCGCCGAACGACAGCTACACGGTTCGCGCAACGGCGCCCGGCTATCAAACTGCGAACGTGGTCGTAAGTGTCGGCACCTCACCGGTAGCGCTCGACATCGTGCTGGCAGCCACCAACCCACCACCAGCCATCTTCGGTGACACCGATTGCGACGGCGATGTCGACCATGCTGACTTCATGCGCTTCGAGGAATGTTTCAGCGGGCCCGCAAGATCCCCCACCGGCGACTGCACCAAGGTCGATATCGACAGCAACAACTGCATCGCACCTCGTAGACTTCGAAGCCTTCCAAGCCGCGTTCAGCGGATAGTAGGGTCCGGCAGCAACCCGCAAGACACGCGCGCGACCCCATTCAACAGCACCGCATAGGGCAAGGACGAAATCGGCCCTGAAAGGGCCAAAGATCTAGCCAGTGTGAAACCCTGGTACCGTGGCGTTGGGAAATTCGCAAGACCTGAAAGGCGACACAAGGCGAGAAAGCACATCGTCCACCAAATGTCGCCCTTGCAGGGCTCGACATACGCGCACGCCAATTTACCAGGGGTTGCACCCTCGTTGTTCTACACAAGTTTTGGTTGGTCTGTGCTTCCTGGGCCGAAGGTTCGCCAGCATAGTGCGAAGTCGTGGGTGCGTTGCAATCCGATCCACACGGTCTGCGGTCCAGGTGGATGCCCGCGTTTGCGCGGCACGTAGCCGCCCAGTTGAGCAACCATGCGAATCATGACGTCGAGCGTCGGCGGCTGCGTCGGCAGTTCGGCACGCCGGATCACCGTCCAAACGGATTTCCACTCCGCGGGATCGAACACGGCTTCGCAATTCAGGCTCGGATTCGCCCGACCCAAGCGACACACGTACAACGTTCGCCAAGCGACAATCAAGTAGACCGCCACACACGACAACAGCCGATCGATGTGCTCGAATCGGCGCTCTTCCACGCGGCAACCCGACTTCAACACCCGGAAGAACAACTCGATCATCCAACGCGCACAATAATATTGGATGATTCGACGCACCGCGTCCGCGCGATCCACGGGCAGGCTGGTGAGCAAGATCCATTCCACCGGCTCGTCGTTTGCCGGTGGATCGATCTCACGCACCAGAACAACGTTGATCGAGACCTCCGGCAAGCGACGATCGCCACGCCAAGGCGGACGCAGCGCAACCCGGGCTGCACGCACAGCCACCTTGGCCTCGCGAGACTGTCGCGGCTGCCGGCGCCCGCGCGTCTCGCAGGCGATCTTGGCTTTGCGCCCACGGACATGAATACAATGCGTGAACAACACCGGCTGATTCAGCAGATGCTCGCGAATGTGTTTCTCGCTATTTTCCAAGCCCTTTTGCGATTGCAGCGCACGATTCTGACAAGCCCGGACGATCCAATCCACCGGCCGCGGCTCCGCCGATCCTTCCGCCAAGACTTCGTAGATGTCCGATTCGCTGTCGGCCACGCAGATCAGTTGCGCCGACGGCGCGTGCTGTGCTTCCTGCGCCGCACAACGCAGCATTTCCACCCAGCGATGGCTCTCCTTGTCCTCGATGGGCATGCTGGCGCGCTCACTGCGTGTCAGCGACGCGCAGTGTATGCCGTCCGCGCGCGCCCAAGCCACTCCACTGATTGTGCCCAGCGGCGTACCATCCGGCGCGAAGGCGTGCATCACGTGCAGCAACGCTCCGTGCCGCGCCTGGCCATCCAAGGGGCCCGCACCCACCACCTGCTGCTCAGGCCGAGTGACATCGACTTCGGTCGTGTCTTGAACCAGCAGGATCACTGGGTGAGCGGCAATACGCCGGCGCGTGGCGTCACTGTGCGCCCGGAGAATCTGCTCGAACGTCGCCTTCTCATTGTCAAACAGGCGATAAGCCGCCGTCATCTCCGCATGACCACCACAAGCCGTCGGAATACTCGCCGCCGGCTGATCCGCCAACTGCGAAAGCACCTCAACCAGACGGGCATTCAGACGCCGGTCATTGAGATGCACCGTCTCCATCTCGTGCACAACCCACGATGCCGGCATCGGAGTCCTCCTTGACTCGGTCCGCCGAAAAAACACCCCGATCCTTCAAAACGAATCCCATCATAACCGAACCCAACACTCCTAACCCCTGAAATGTGTAGAACAACAAGGGCTTCGCCCTGGGCTGGCTTAGTTGGCCCTTTCAGGGCCGCAAACTGCGCGTTGCAGTTCAAATCAAACTTCATCTGGATACGGCAAGTCCGTTTCACGACTGGTCGTCAATTCGAGGATTTCCGCGCAGACCCTCATTACGTCGTTAAGAGACGTCCAACAATACGAGAGAGCATCCAGTTGCCCGGGACTGCAATCTCCCTGCTCGCGCCCTTCATTCATCGTATGTGTCAGGTAGAATGAGAGGCCCATACCAGTATTCGGCAGGCGAAACCACTCCGCATGGGGGCGTGTGCCACCGCTCGGTGAATGATGGACGACGCATCCTCGGCAATCCCTACAAGCTTCTGTGCGTTTCTTGGCACGGTCTAGGAGCGAGATGATTCGATCATCTCGTACACGCATGTTTTTGATAAGGAATTCCCATCCCCATTTCCTGGGCAATTCTTGGTTTACGCCGAATCTCTGAAGCACAGGAAAGCGCAATCGATCCAGAATCCTGCATAGTGCGATTAGCACCTCGTCGACTGCGAAGCCTATCCACGTCGCTCCGAAGACCAAACCGGTGCTATTATGGCTTTTCTGCATCGGACCGAACGCATCTCGAAGACCCCAAGCATATGCAGAGACGACTCGCAGGAATGCAATCTTTACGTGTTCAAAGTAATAGGCGAAGTCCATCAATGCATGAACGTTGTAAATGGACTGCGTAACGAACTTGGTCACACATAAAGGGTCCGCCAATGTCAGTTCCGGATCGTTGGAATCAGGCAAGATCCAAGAGTCCAGACCTGCACCAGTGCGCGTCGTAAACACAGCAATTGGTCGGAGTCCGGCATCACGATACATCCTGATCGGAGAAGTTGTTGTACTTTCGTTCTGCGTAGCGAAATGCCACGCACCATTCGCATTTCGCATGAAGTCTATCCCGCGCTCACATACTACTCGGATGATCGTGCCACGCGGTTCACAACGACTCGCTTCCGCAAGGTTTCGCACATAGGTTGCCTCTCGTGCGTCAGGTGCACTGAAACGATCCATACGTGCTACGCCCACGGTTGTCGCGCTGGTTCCCTTCCGTTTTTGTCCATGGTTCTCCATCATTTGTTCTTCTTCCGTCGCTGACCCACTCGTTTCTCGTGCCGTCTCTTGCCTCGCGACGGACGCGTTGCTGTCGACGCCAAAGCCTTGATTGGACGCCGCTCTTTGGGGATGGCGATTTCCTCTTTGCCGGTGAGGTACATCGCGGTCAGCGACCGGCGCGATTTGGCCACCTTGTCGTAGGTGCCGCTGGCTACGATTTCGCCGCCGCGAACGCCCGGGCCGGGGCCGAAATCTACGATCAGATCGGCTGCCCGCATCGTGTCCTCGTCATGTTCGACCACGATGACGGTATTCCCAAGATCGCGGAGCCGTTGCAGCGACGCCAGCAGCTTGGCATTGTCCCGCGGATGCAAGCCGATGCTCGGCTCGTCGAGGATGTAGAGCACACCGACCAGCCCCGCGCCGATCTGCGACGCCAAGCGAATACGCTGCGACTCGCCGCCGGAAAGCGTCGGAGCCGACCGGTCCAGCGTGAGGTAGTGCAAACCCACGTCGGTCAGAAAACGCAGCCGGCCTCGGATCTCCTTGAGCACCTCGTCGGCGATGTAGTGCTGCGTGTCGGTCAGCTTGAGGCGGTCGAAGAACGCCACCGCATCGCTGATCGTCATCTGCGTTACCGCGTTCAGCGCCTGCCCGCCGATGCGCACAGCCTGTGCCTGCGGGTTGATCCGCGCGCCGTGACACAGGTGGCACGAGGCTTTGCGCATGTACTTTTCGTAGTAGGCGCGGACGAACGACGCGCTTGCTTTCCGGTACTTCGCGCGCAGTTCGGCGATCACGCCTTCAAACGTTCCGCCATGCTTCCACGTGCCGCCGCGCGTTCGCCAGGTGAACGTGATATGCTTCTCGCCCGTGCCAAAAAGCAGCGCGTCCTGCGCCTTCTTGGGCAGGTCTTTCCACGGCGTTTTCAGGTCAAACCCAAGCGCGTCCGCGACGCCTTTGTAGATGTGCCGCCGCCACCGGCCTATCCGCGTGCGCATCGGTTCGATCGCGATTCCAAGAAACGATTTACGCGGATTGGGCACGAGCAGTTCGGGATCGAAGTCAAAGCGTTCGCCGAGTCCGTCGCACGCGAGGCACATGCCTGTCGGCGAGTTGAAACTGAACATTTGCGGGCTGGGTGGCTCGAAACTGAGGCCGCACTTCGTACAAGCATACTGCGACGAAAGCAGCAGGTCGCCACCGTCATGTTGCACAATCAGCGTGCCCTCGCCGAGCGCGAGCGCCCCATCGACTGCTTCCGCCAGCCGCGACCGGTTGGCAGCCGATAGCGTGACGCGGTCGATCACGATCTCGATGTGGTGCTTGATGTTTCGCCCAAGTCGCACGTCATCGGTCAACCGGACAATCTCCCCGTCCACCCGCGCACGCGCGTACCCGCGTTTGATCATGTCCTCGAAGAGATCGCGATATTCTCCTTTTTGCCCGCGTACCACCGGGGCGAGCACGATCACCTTGCTGCTTGCGGGGAGCATCAGAATCTGCGCGACGATCTGTTCGCGTGTCTGCGCGGTGATGGGCTTGTCGCATTGCGGGCAGTGTTGCGTGCCGATGCGCGCGAAGAGCACGCGGAGGTAGTCGTGAATCTGCGTGACCGTGCCGACGGTGCTACGCGGATTCCAACCGCCACCGGCTTGTTGAATGGAAATCGAGGGGCTCAAACCAGTGATCTGATCGACGTCCGGCTTGGCGAGCTGGCCCATGAACTGCCGGGCGTACGCACTGAGCGATTCGATGTACCGGCGTTGGCCTTCGGCGTACAACGTGTCGAACGCGAAGCTGCTCTTGCCGCTGCCCGACACGCCGGTGAAGCAGATCAAACGGTTGTGCGGCAACGTCAGCGACACGTCGCGCAGATTGTGCTCGCGAGCACCTTTGACGGTGATCGATCGGGTTTCCATCGGGTGGTGTGCTCTATCCTTGGGGACCGTGTGAGTGCGGGATTATATGAGCAGGCGGGCAGGAGGCCAATGGCTGCGACGGGCAATCCGTCCCCGCAACTGTGAAGAAGTTTCGTGTGCCACTGCTCTTGAGCAGTGGTATTGATCATGCTTCCCGTCCAGACCGGAAGGGCACTGCTCAAGAGCAACAGCACATCGGGGCGGTGAAGCTATTCCGGTGTGGTCGGCGTGTCGTCCTCGGGCTCGTCAGCCGGTTCCGTGGAATCCGATGCGGGAGCGTCGCCGGTGCCGGGCTGTACGAAGTTGGCCGTTGGCGACTGCTCGGGGAAACGCTTCCGCCAGTCGCGCACCTCGTTGTCGAAACCGACCCACCAGATGCGCCAGTAACCGGCTTCGCGTACGAGTTGGACGAGTGCTGCCGCTCCGCTGTTCGGCCCCGCAGTCTCCGGATGCGGGTGCTTGAGGTTCACGTAGACGACAGCCACCTCGTGCTGGCTGACGGGCTGTGCGGCGTACACCGTGTGCATCTGCTGGGCGATATCCGGGAACGCGCCCTTGAAGCTGTCGCGATAGAAGCCGAGCGTCGGCGCCCAGTTGTAGACCACCTCGAAAAGCCGTTCGCGTTTCTCGCGTTCCGTCAGGTTCTCTCCGCCGCGACGGGCTTTGATCCACTCGGGGGCACAGACCGCAAATTCGGTGTCGAGCGCTTTGTGGCGCGCTTCGCGATTGTCGCCCGCGGCATAGTCGTCATTGATGGCTTGCAGGAGCACGTAGACAACATCTTGCGGCGAGGCGTTGGCGTCGAGCGTCTTGCCGTAGGCCGTCACCGGACCGGGTTTCGGATCGCGCAGCTCGTGATCGGCAAGCCGGGCGTCGCGCCCGCAACCGCTGAGCACAATCGCAACCAAGGCGACAGCGGCGGTGAGCAGGGCGGAACGTGACTTAGCCGGGTTTGGCGAATTCATCATGATCCCGGCAAGTGTAGCCCTGCACGGGGCGAATGCAATCATGATGATGATCGGATGGCCGGAGAGCGCCGGGTGGCAAGGACAAGCTCTGCTTGTCCATGGGGGTAGAGTTGATACCTCGCTTCGATACGGTGATTTGCTCAAGCGCGGCAACCTGGTGCCGTGGGATTTCCGATCTTCGAACCACCGACAAGCGGAGCTTGTCCGTGCAACCCGACTGCGGCGCCGTCGCTTTGCATATTGCTTGTCGCGGGTGCGCTGCGGGCTTAGACTGGCGTACGAGGAAGGCGATGCCGCGCGAATTCCGCGGCGAAACGGGGCGATCATGGCTGAGTTCAACCCGAATCTGTGGGCGCCGTGGCGAATGGAGTACATCCGTTCGCTCGATGCGGACGCGCGGTCGGACACGGGGTGTTTTCTCTGCGACTATGCGGCTGCTCCCGCCGAGGACACCGCGCACCACGTCATCTGGCGCGGCGAACGCGTCTTCGTGATGATGAACCGCTTCCCGTACACCAATGGCCACTTGCTGATCGCGCCGCTGCGACATTGTGCCGACCCGCTCGCGCTGGAGTCGGACGAACTGAACGAGCTGACCCGGCTGACGTATCTGGGCGTCGAGTTGCTCCGCCGCACGCTGCACGCGGAAGGGTTCAACGTCGGTGCGAACCTGGGCCGATGCGCGGGCGCGGGGTTGCCCGATCACCTGCACCATCATGTCGTCGCGCGCTGGACGGGCGATACGAATTACATGGCTGTGCTCGGTGGCACGCGCGTGATTCCGGACGGGCTCGATGCGACGTACGCGCAGCTCATCGCCGAAGCGCAGAAGATGGGCCTGCGCGACTGAGTGTGGCCGGTTGTTGGATTTGCAATGCGATGATCGGTAGGGCGGGCTATTGCCCGCCGCAGAAGCTCAACCGCGCTGCCCGGCGGGCAATAGCCCGCCCTACAGGGCTGAGTTTGGTCGCGTATTGTATTTGCCAATGCGCGAAATCATATCACTGGTCGGGTGATTGTTCGCCTCGGGCGCAGTTATGCGTCGGATGACTGTCGCGGATGTGCATAATGCTTGACGAACTGATTGAGGCGGTGAATAGATCGGGCTTCTTTGCGTTTCCACATTCGCGCAACGTCGGTTGGATGCAGGTTGCGTCGCGACGGCGGGCGGAAGGCGGCTACACCGGAAATTCGTTTTGGATTTGCCGGTGGAACTCCCGATGGTGGATGGGGTGTTGGGGCGGGGACGTATTCCGTGTGCCGCCCGAGTACTCAGCACGTGATGTCGTTTTGTCATTACTACGGAGTACTGACAAAACCGTGGGGAGGTTTGTCGAGTCTGTCCTAGAACAAGATGGCATGACACCGGAGTCTGATGAGGAAGTTGACGCAATGTTCGCTGCTACCGTCGGAAAGAAGGGCACTCCTTCAGCGGCGGGCGACTGCCCGACTTGAATTCGGCCGACTCCAACAATTCTTGAGGTCCAACATGTCCGCACATCACGCTCGTGAAATCGCGACCTATGCTGCTGACCCCGACGCGTCGCGTGGCCGGGTCCACGACGAACCGGCATCCACCGATGCGCCGGGCTATGACGTGTTCGAATTTGATCGCCGGCGCGTGTGCAACAGTGCTGCGTTCCGCCGTTTGGAATACAAGACGCAGGCGTTCGTCACGCTGGAGGATGATCACTTCCGCACCCGGCTGACGCATACGCTCGAGGTCGCGGGCGTTTCGCGTGCACTGGCGCGTGCGCTCGGTGTGAACGAAGCGCTCGCGGAAACGATTGCGCTCGCGCACGATCTCGGGCATCCGCCGTTCGGTCATGCGGGTGAAATGTCGCTGCGTGAATTGATGACCGGCCACGGCGGGTTCGAGCACAACATGCACTCGCTGCGCGTGGTCGACTATCTGGAGCATCCCTACCCCGATTTTCGTGGGCTGAACCTGACGTACGAGTGTCGCGAAGGGCTCATCAAACATACCACGCGTTACGACAAGCCCTCGTCGGCTGCTGGAAAGGACCCTGCGCTTTGGGACCTGTTGGAGAGCGGCCAACTTCCGACGGTGGAGGGGCAGATTGCCTGTGTGGCTGATCGCATCGCGTACGACTGTCACGACCTGGAAGACGCGATCGCAGCCGATCTTGTACACGAGGAGGAGCTGCGGGAGTTGCGTCTGTGGTGTGAGGCGGCTGAGGCGGTGCGCACGGTGCATCCGCAGCGTCCGCTGGTCGCGATTCGCAGGCCGGTGCTCGATCGCTTGCAGTATTTGCTGCTCGGGGACGTGATTGCGGAAACGGGCCGCCGCGTCGCGGAAGAATCGCCGACGCTGGTCGATGACGTGCGTGTGGCTGAGCGTGCGGTGGTGGGTTTGTCGGACGCAATGTCCGAACGTGCGAACGAGTTGGAGGCGTTTCTCGTTGAGCGGGTATACCGCCACCATCGGCTCGTGCGGATGGATGCAAAGGCACGACGGTTCATCACCATGCTTTTCGAGGCATATGTGGATCATCCCAATATGCTGCCGCCCAGGTTCGCCGCGCGCATCGACGAGCAGGGCGTGCACCGCGTCGTCTGCGACTACATCGCGGGCATGACCGACCGCTACTGCCAAGACGACTATCGCCGGTTGTTTGAGCCTTTCGAACGCGTGTAAACGCGGCAAGCGCGTAGGGTGGGCACTGCCCACCAACCGTGGCAGAGAAACTTACCATGCAATTTGACGACGCGAAAATCAAAGAGCGGATCAAGGCCGCTATCTCAGACGGGGGACGCACTGAGCGCGAACTGCACGACATAGCATTCCATATGACGGATTGGTTGGATGATCTCGAAGCGTACCATGCATTTTGTCGCGATCCGGAGTCCGTCACCCCGGCGAATTTGAAGCAACTGCTGACGAACTTCCTGGTTCACGTGCCGAATCACGTCGCTGCCGCGGGCAAATTGCTCCTGGACCTGTGCGTGTGGGATGTCTTCGGTGTAGGTGCTGTGGACATGA
Organism: Phycisphaerales bacterium; assembly: GCA_020639095.1. Lineage (GTDB taxonomy): Bacteria > Planctomycetota > Phycisphaerae > UBA1845 > UBA1845 > JACKHG01. The sequence continues at coordinate 62,144 of JACKHH010000011.1, forward strand.
CGTACGAAGAGAAAGCCAAGCAGTTCCGGCTGCGGCTTGAGGTGTGGGGAGATCACGATGACGAGCCAGTGATCGAGTTTCCCTCCCACAAGCAGATTGAAGAGGCCGTATCCAAGCTTGATGGAGATCGACTTTGGGGCGCACAAATTCAACTGCACGATATCTACGCGATGAAGATTGCGATTTCGAAGGATCCTGAAGAGGGTGGCTTCGAATATTGGGAAGGTGACATCAGTGACGAGCACGCGCACTTCGAGTGTGCGGATCGCCGCCCTCCACTGAACGACGTCATCCGCGGTTTTCAGCAATTCGCGATGGGCGACCACAGGTGGAAGCAGGATTTCGACTGGCGTCCGCGTAATCAAGCGTAGGGGGCACTGCCCACCAATCGTCTGTGGGACCGGTTTTCCAACCGGTCAGACCGGCTGGAAAGCCGGTCCCACATTGACGTTGATCCGAATCCTAAACCAGCATATCGAACAACGAACCCACGAGAACGACCGGCGGGGGTTCGGTCCAATCGACTGTTGGGATGATCTTCAACTCCGGCGGGCGGTCGCCGGACCATTCGAGTTGCAACTCGGGAATGTCATTCGCGCCGCGCGATGCGGGTGACGCAGTGTGACGCGCCGTCGGCATCGGACCTGGTAGCCCGCGTCGTGCGAGCACCGACACGATATCCTGATGCGTGGGGATCGTCGGAAGCCATGCCGGTATGACCGGTGCGAGCGGCAGATCGCGGTTCCAGATGCGCGTAAGCCACAGCACGTACGCTGTCGGCAGCGGCAGGCCACGACTCAGGGCGCGGAGTACGTACTGCCGCGACCCGGCATGGGGATCGCAGCCAATCGGTCGTATTCTGTGCGGATACACGCGTTGCTCCGGGCGGTTCGCGGCTCAGAAGGTACGGAGTGTCCCCGCCGTTCGGTGTGCAATCCGCAGGCCGAAACCGTCGCGGTTTATCTGGAGCGAGTGTTGCGTTGCCAAAATCCGGACGGGGTTGAAGTTACGGCTGCAGGGCGATTTGCGGCGCGGAAATTCGGACGCTGGCATCGTGCGGTTATGCTGCCACAATGCAACACGTGTTGCCAAATGACCACAATCTCGACGCGTCAAACGGTGAGGGGCATCCACCCCAGCATCGACCATCCTTCCCCGCGCGCGAGCTCGAATACGACCTGCCGGAAGAGCTCATCGCTCAGACTCCGGCAGAGCGGCGAACGGACGCGCGCCTGCTCGTCGTACACCGCGACACCGGCAAGCTGGAGGATCGCGGTATCCCGGCGTTGACCGAATACCTGCGCGCGGGTGACGCGCTCGTGCTGAATGACACGCGTGTGCTCCCTGCGAAGTTCGAGTTGGTGCGGGCGAGTGGGGGACGCATCGAAGGGTTGTATCTGAGCACGGACGCGCAGGGGCACTGGGAAGTGCTGCTGCGCGGCGCGAAGCGCATCGACATCGGCGAGGAACTCACCTTCATCAACCAAGGCCCGCCGCGCGCGGAGGCTGCCACTGGTGATCCGGTCGGCGCTTGGTCCGTGCGCGTGGAACGGCGCGGCGAACGCGGCAAGTGGTGGCTGAGCGTTCCGAGCGGGGCGGACGCTGCCACGATCCTGCGAGCCGTTGGACGGATGCCGTTGCCGCCATACATCCGCAGATCGCGTCGCGGCAAGGAGCAACCCGAGTCGCCCGTTCGTTCACCGGCGCTTGCGCCGACAAGCGGGCAGGACGATCGCGATCGCGACCGCTACCAGACGGTCTACGCCGCCAACGACGGAGCCGTAGCAGCCCCGACGGCAGGTCTGCACTTCACGCCCGAGTTGCTGCGGTCCATCGAAGCGCAGGGGGTGGAAGTTCTCCGCGTTACGCTGCACGTCGGTTATGGCACGTTCGCGCCGCTGGAGGTGGATGATCTCGCGGACCACGAAATGCACCGTGAGTTCTGCACGCTCGACGCTGCCATCGGTAAACGCCTGCTGGAGATTCGCGCACAGGGCGGACGGGTGTGCGCCGTGGGGACGACGTCGGCGCGCGTGCTCGAAAGCGCGTGGCTGGCGAACCAGTGGCAGGGCGGCTACTCCGGTTCCACCGATCTCTTCTGCTATCCGCCGTACCAACTTGGCGGCGTGGACGTGCTGCTGACGAACTTCCACCTGCCGCGCAGCACGCTGATGGCGCTGGTCATGTCCTTTGCGGGGATCGACTGTGCGCGCGCGGCTTACGCGCATGCAATTGCGCAGCGGTATCGCTTCTACAGTTACGGCGATGCGATGCTGATTCTTTGAGCCGACTTGGCGGGCGCGTCTGTCTCGCGGAACATCGGGACAGTCGATGGGTGCGGAGGGGTTTGCTCTGCGCCCTGCTTGGCGCTGGGGGTTCTGATTGGTGCGTGCTGCGCCGGATGATTCTGCTCGCGGAGGATTTCCGCCAGGGCGGCGCGATGCGGGAAAAGGCCCAAGGTTCCGCCGGTGTGGAGGAAGACGATTTCGCGGTCGCGATCGATCGCACCGCACTTCACATATTGCAGCAGGGCGTAGAGTGCTTTGCCGGTGTAGACGGGGTCGAGCAACATGCCGGTCGTGCGGCAGAAGTCGGCGATGAGTTGCAGCTCGCCGCGATTCGGCAGGCCGTAACCGTCGCCACGCGCGTCGATGAGGTTGATGTCGCTTTCGTCCGCGTCCACCACCACGCCGAGCTTGCGAGCGGCTCCGTGGATCAAGTCGAGCAATACCGGCACCCACTCTGTAGCCGTGCCCTGCACGAACGCACCGACTGGGCGAATCGGCACGCCGGCGAGTGAAAGTCCCAGGAACAAACCGGCGTACGTGCCACCGCTCGCGAGCGGTGCGACGACGTGGCGCATATCGCCGGCTGACGTGCCGAGCTGCGCCGCCAACTCCAGACCCGCCCGCACGTACCCGAGCGTGCCCACGATGCTCGACCCGCCGAAGGGCACGAGATACGGCGAATGCCCGCCTTGGCGAAGTACGTTCGCCCGCTCCGCAAGCACCGCATCACGAAGGGCTGCGTCGTCGGACTCAAGTACTTCGATGTCCGCACCAGCCAGTTGATCGATGAGGAAGTTGCCGTCCGGCTCGCCGGGGCGTTCACCGGTGAGGATCAGATGGCAGCGGAACCCGGTCATGGCTGCTGCGACCGCGAGGGCACGTGCGCAATTCGATTGCACCGCGCCGCAGGAGAGCAGCGTGTCCGCACCGGCAGCCCGCGCATCCGCCAGCAGGTACTCCAGCTTGCGCACCTTGTTGCCACTCAAGCCGTTGCCGGTGAGGTCGTCGCGTTTGACCAGCAGGGGAACGCCAAACGCTTCGGGCGATACGCGTACGATCGGCGTGGGCAGTTGCGCCAGGGGAAATCGCGGTGTGTTTTCCAATGCGAATTGCTGCACGGCGGGTGACTCGCTCCGTCAAGTCGTCGCCTGCGCGATCATCCATGACCACACGTCTCAACTATACCCACGCGCACCCGCCATAGCAAGGAAAATCGGATTGGGGAAATCAGTATGTGATGTGTTGTAGCGTGTTATCGCTACCAACCAGATTCTGTCGGACCGGTTTCCCAACCGGTCATGACCGGCTGGGAAACCGGTCCCCCATAGGGAACTGTTGGTGACTGTTCAACCCTTGCTGGTATGCATACTGCATCAGACTACTGGGAATCGGGTGCTTGCCCCATGTGCGTGGCGGATGTGCTCGAAATGGCAGCCATGTCGTAGGGCGTGCCACACTCGGGGCACCGTGGTTCGGTCAAACCGATGAGCAGGTAGCCGCAGCGTTCGCAGACTTCGGCATCGGGTTCATAGTCAGCGAGCGTTCCCGTCGCGATGGCCCAGAGCGTATGGGGAAATCTGCGTCGGCACCGCGTTTTTGCTTCCATGATTGCACCAACCAGGATCAGCAATGAACCAGCCAGCGCTAGGTGTACACCGATCAACGCACCATCCAGTGTCCAACTGGCGAACCACACGATGCAGCACAATGCGATCCAACATCGCCGACAGATCACACCGGCAGGGCATCGTCGCGAAACGAACGGCACGTATACCAGCGTAAGCGCGGCGATTGAAAGCGCGACGATTTCCGATACATCCCAAGTCGTCAGATTCCGCGACGACATCCGCCCAATGAAGTCAAATAGAAGTGTGGACAGCGCGACCGCGCAGATCAGGAGCGTGCTAGTGCTCGCGGCGTACCGTGCAAGTCGCGACTCGGGCGACCGGTTTGACAACACTGATAGCGCAATCAGCAACCCGAAAACATAGGCAGCCGTGTACACCGAGCAACCCAAGAAGAAGTCGACGAAGTTGCTGAGCGAGGTGAACAGGTCCAAGTATTCGCTTGCCGAACCAGGAAACATGCCCACCATTTCCTTGCACGGATATAGCGTCGCGCTGCAACTGGTGATGGCTGGGAGGAAGAAGCAGCACGCCAGCACGAATCCGCCGAAAGCCTGCACGCGTCGTGAGCGGCGGATCGTTTTGTGGCGACGCTCACCGGGCGAGAAGGGTTGGGATTCCACCGGGCTGTCGGGTGCTTCCGCCATGGCGCATCAGCCTAACCGGCCCGCACCAACGACGCACGCGGAGTTTATGCCATGACCAGGTCGAGGAAGCGGTGCAGGATGGTGTCAGCCTCCGGTGTCGGCAGGGGGTTGCGCTTAAGCGACTCGAACTCTTCGTCGGAGGGCAGGTAGCTGTCGCGGTAATAGCTCAGTCGTTCGATGAGATGCTGCGCGCTCATCTCCGCGTGAAACTGCGTACCATACACCGGTTTGCCCGCAAGCCGGTAAATTTGATTCGGGCAGCGCTGCGAACGCGCCAGTTCCACGCCACCTTCGGGAAGCCGCGACACCCGGTCGTGATGCCCCATGTGCGCGGGAAAACTCTCCGGAAAACCGGTCAGCAGATCATCGGCAAGGCCCGCGTCCGTCAGGTGAATGCCGAACGTACCCACCTCCTCGTTCGCGCGATCAGTGATCACTTCGCCACCCAGCGCGCGGGCGATGAATTGATGGCCCCAGCACGAGCCGAACATCGGCATCCCGGCATCAACAAGCCGTTGCGTCACCTCGGTCATGGGCGCGGTGAAGTCGTAATCCTCCGTCGCGCTGTGGGCAGCGGCTCCGCCGAGAATGACCATATCCGCGTCCGCGACCTGCTCCCAACGTATTTTCGGCGTCTCGACGAGGTTGATCACCGTCATGAGGTCGGGATCCAGTCCACATCGTTCGACAAAGCACGACTGCTCGTGCAGCGCGACTTCCGGTTTCTCGCGAACCTGGACCAATGCCACCTTCACACGTGGGGTACTGCCACTCATGTCTGGTGCAACTCCTCGGCAAGACTGGATGTGCGGTGTCGGCTTGTTCGCCCGCGCACAAAGATATCACAGGGTGGACCCGTCATTGAATGGTAACGCACACGCCCCTGATGGTCCATGCAGGTCCGCGTGACAAGTTCTTACGCTTCCCGCGCCCCAGTGCTATCCCGTGGGTTGCGGACTGCCGTTATGCTGCGGGCTTTCACCCAATCAGGCAGGCGGAAAGCCTAGAAGCGTCCGGAATCACGCCACGAAACGGGAAGCGTCAAACGAAGGTCGGTCGGCCAGTGCGATGAACGCACCGGTGAGCCTGTCGTCATCATTCGCTCGTGGCTGCACAATCGCTAAGGAGATCAACATGGTAGTCAGGAGAAGTGCCGGCGTCCTTGCGGCGTCGCTGGTGTGGGCAATCGTCATTGGTTCAGCCGCGGCAGAACCGCTGCCTCAGGACAACCGGATCATCTCGGGCACGTTGCCCAACGGTGTGACCTGGATGTACCGCCAGCACGACAACCCACCCGATAAGCTGGCGCTCATGGTACACGTGCGCACCGGGTCGCTGAACGAAACCGACGCGCAGCGCGGTCTGGCCCACTTCATGGAGCACATGTGTTTCAACGGCACCGAGCACTACGCACCGGGCACGCTCATCAAATACTTCGAAAGCATCGGCATGGAGTTCGGAGCCGACCTGAACGCTTTCACCAGTTTCGACCAGACTGTCTACATGCTGTTCCTGCCCGATACCGCGGAAGAGGAAGTCGACAAGGGCGTGATGACGCTTAGCGATTACGTCTTCCGTGCGCTGCTCCTTCCGGAGGAGATCGACAAGGAACGCGGCGTGGTGTTGGCGGAGTGGCGCACAGGCCGAGGCGCGCAGCAGCGCATTCTCGATCAGGAACTGAGCCAGGTCTTCGCCGGAACGCGATTCGCCGAGCGCCTCCCGATCGGTTTGCCGGAAGTTATCGAACACGCACCGTACGATGAGTTCAAGAAATACTACAAAACGTGGTATCGTCCGGAGAACATCACGGTGATGGCTGTCGGCGATGCGCCGATCGAGAAGGTCAAGCCCGCGTTCGACAAGTGGTTCGGTGAGTACAAAGCCGATACGACCGCCGGCGAGGCGCAGAAGGCTGGGTTCAAACCGTTCACCGAAGACCGTGCATTCGTCATCACCGATCCGGAACTCGGCGATTGCACCGTCGATCTCACCGCAATCGAACCGGGTCGCCCGCCGGTCACCACCGTCGAGCAGGCACGCACCGAACTCGTCGAGTCGGTGGCTGCTTGGATCGTGAATCGTCGCCTCGACGAACGCGTGCAGAACGGCGAAGCCGCGTACCAGAACGCCGGTGTCCGAATGGATGACTTCTTCCACGACGGCTTCCTGGTGAACGGATCAGCCTCGGGCGAGTCGAAGGACTGGTCGAAGATGCTCGACGAGTTGGTCGTCGAAATCGTGCGTGCCCGGGAGCATGGCTTCACCGAACGCGAGTTGCAGCTTGCCCGCAAGGAAATCTTGTCGGACGCGCAGCGCCGCGTCGAGACGGAACCGACGCGCAACGCCCGCGGCATCCTCTTTGGGATCATGTCGGCCGTGAACGATCGCGTGCCGATCAGCTCGGCTGCCCAGGATCTTGAACTGAATGAGAAGCTGTTGCCCACGCTGCAACTCGCGGAAATCAGCGAGTCGTTCGGCAAGCACTACAGTGACAAGTCGTTCGCCTTCACGGTCACGATGCCCGAGAAGGAAGGCATCAAGATCCCCGCGCCGGAAGAAGTGCTGACGGTCGCAAAGGCCGCGCTTTCGCGCAGGACCGAAGCGCCGAAGGAGAACGCAGCACCCACCACGCTGCTCGAATCGGAACCGGTCGCGGGCAATGTCATGGAATCCGCAACCGACGATGACATTCAGGTGACCAGCGCCTGGTTGGACAACGGGGTCCGCGTGCATCACCGCTACATGGACTACAAGAAGGACACCGTGCTGGTGAGCATTCTGCTCGCGGGCGGACAGATCGAGGAAACCGAACCGACGTTGGGATTGACGGAAGTCGCAGCCACTGCGTTGCGTGCCCAGCCCGCGACCAGCCGGCTGACGTCGACGAACGTGCGTGACATCATGACCGGTGTGAACATCGGCGTGTCAGCCGGTGCGAGCGACGACACCGTCGACTTCCGCATCTCCGGCTCACCGAACGATCTTGAGAAGGGTCTGGAACTGGCGCACGCGTTGCTCACCGACGGCAAGATCGAAGAGAGCTTCGTCAAGAACTGGAAGCTCCAGCAGGAGCAGCAGCGCGCGATGCTTGAGAAAATGCCGCGGTTCAAGGCGTTTGAGGCGCTCGCCGAGGTGTTCTACGGCGGTGACGTCCGTCGCCGTCCGCTGCTTGCGCCGGAACGCGTCGAAGCCATTACCACAAATGACGTGCAGAAGTGGTACGACCGCATCCGCGCGACGGCGCCGATCGAAGTGGCCGTGGTCGGCGACGTGGACAAGGACACCGCGATGAAGCTGGTCAGCAAGTACATTGGTTCGCTGCCGAAGCGTGACCGCAGCGCTTCGCGTCTCGATCCGCTGCGCAAGATCACGCGTCCCAAGGGACCGATGGTGCGCAACGTCGTGGTTGACACGGTGACGCCGCAGGCGATGACGCTCGCCGGTTTCGTGGGATGCGAAGAGAAGGCGGTTTTCGATGTGCGTGGTTTGGAACTCGCGGCGCACATTCTCAGCAGCCGCTTGATCGAAACGATTCGCGAGAACATGAGCCTGGTGTACTCGCTTCGCGCGATGAGCCGCCCGAGTGACGCGTACAACGATTCAGGCATGTTCGGCACCTGGGCGCCGTGCGCACCGGAAAAGGCTGAGCAGGTCGTTGACGAAGTACACAAGATCTACAAGGAGTTCGCCGAGAAGGGCCCGACCGAGGAAGAACTCACCAACGCCAAGAAGCAGATCGAAAACGACCTCGACGAGGAATTCCGCGAGCCCAGCTATTGGCTGGTGACGCTTCGCGACATCGACTACCACGGCCGGTCGCTCGCGGACGAGAAGGCGGAACCGACGGCATACCAGCCGTACACCGTTGACGACATCGTCAAGATCTTCCGCAAGTACTACACGCCGGAGCGTTCGTTCAAGGTGACGGCTGTCCCGGCACCGGAAGGAAGCAAGGACGCCGGTTCGCAGAAGTCGGAAGAGAACCCGCCGTCATAGACGACAGGGAATGATGTAAATACCAATCGGCGGCCTGCATCGGAATTTCGGTGCGGGCCGCCTCTTTTTTGTCTCAACCGTGTGCGAATGGATGCATGTTCGATGGAGTGACAGCGCACCGCGTACCACTGCTCTTGAGCAGTGGTGATTCTTGGAAGCGGTACGTCAGATCAAGCCCACGGCACAAGAGCAGTGGCACAGGGCTTCGTCATCCAGATTGCAGGAACGAATCACTCAACCGGCAGCACGATCTTGCCCTGCACGTGGCCGGACTCCAGGCGGGTGTGGCCTTCGCCGAGCGATTCCGGGCTGAGCGGGTTGAGCACGCAGCACGTGATCGGTTTCACCACACCGGCTTCGATCAGCTTGGTGAGTTCCGCGAACTGTTTGCCGTACACGTCCCACGCATCGGGCCCGCCGAAGATCGCCCGCGCGCCGACGTACTCGAAGTGCAACGACGCGGAGCGTGCGAAGAGCGGGCTGCGGCTGGCGTTGAACACGTTCAGGTCGAAACCGGCTGGCTCTTCGACGATCGAAACGATCCTGCCGTCGAAGTCGACGATGTTGCAGCACAACCGCTTCATGTCGCCGCCCCAGAAGTCAAAGGCAGCCGCAACGCGTTTCCCGCCGTTCATCTCCAGCGTGCGCGAGCCCAGTTCATCCACGTTCAACCCGCGATAGCGCAAGATGTGTTCGCGCGGGATGCCGAGTTTGTCCGTGAGGTAGGCTGCACTCGCGTCGCTGCCCGCCGTCGTGAGGATCGGGTCCGCGCCGAGGTTGCGCAGCAGTTGGATCGCGATGCTCCCCACGCCACCAGCTCCGCCCGCGACGAACACCGCGCGCCCCGCGCTGAGCGTACTCGGTTTCACCACGGCTTGGTATGCGGTGAGACCTGCGAGCGGAAACGCCGCCGCCTGCACGAAGTCGAGGTTCTTCGGCTTCACGGAAACGAAGGCTGCCGGGATGCAGAAGAATTCCGCGTTCGCACCGTTCGACTGCCGTCCGCCGAGGTACGAGTACACCTCGTCGCCGACGTTCAAACTGGTCACGTTCGGTCCCACGGCATCGACGACACCGGATGCATCGAACCCCAACACCATCGGCAGTGTGCCGCGAAAGCGACCCTGGCGATACTTGTAATCGATCGGATTGACCGCGACGGCCCGAACGCGCACGCGCACCTCGCCGGTGCGCGGTTCCGGTGTGGACCAATCCTGCTCGTTGAAATTGTCGACGCTGCCAAAAGCGTTAAGCGCGATTGCTCTCATTTCCCTGGTATCTCCGGACGCTCAAAGTGTCCCACCGCGCAGGCATCAGCCTTACGCTGCGCGCATGTTAGGAGTATATGGCAGACTGTCCAGTGGCAATCCGGTGGCCAACGAGCCTAGTCAGGCACGACCCAGGCTTCGTCCTTGCCGTCGATGTGAAAGAGGTTGTTGGTTCCGTCGAAGCCCACGACACCATCGGGATCGACGTTGTAGCCGAGAGCCTGCGGCGTTTCGCCGCTTGCGTGCGCGTCCATCCAGAGCACGGCTGCCTGTCCCGCATTGTGGCGTCCATGTGCCGTGGAGGCCGCTTGCGGCGAGTTATCGTACTCCGCCATCTCGCCTTTTGTGGGATCGACGCGCGGCGGGTCGAGGTTGAATCCTTCGTTGCCGAGTTGGTCAGGGTCTCGGCCATTGTTGTCGTAAGGTTTCTTGAATCGGAAACTGGCAGCCGTTCCCATCGAATCAGCAACCGCGACGCACCTGCCGGGCGAACGCACGCGCGTGGCGATGACCGGCCAGTTCTTGAACCGTGTGGGATCGCCCTCGTCGAGCAGGCGATTGTTGCCCAGGAACTGATAGTTGTAGCCGTACGAGCCGTTGCGTTCGTCGGTCCAGTCAGCCACGGCGGGGCAAACGTAGACCGTGCTCGCGTAGTTTTGACGGTCCCCTTTTTCGCCTGACTTATCGATCGTGGATTTCTCCGGCTGCGGATCGTCAAACGCGGGCACGCCGACATACCCGCCGATGATCGCGAGAAAGGTGGGGCGGTACTTGAGCCCGCCCGCGATCACTGCACGCCAATTCACTCCGTCGCCAAGATTGGGCATGCGACACGGGACGAGCACGTCGTTGTTGTCCATCGCGTACATCGCCAGCCCCTGCCCGAGCGTGTGCAGTTGCGACAGGCAGACGGTGGTTTTTCCTTGGGCACGCGCTTTCTTCAACGAGGGAAGGAGTATGGCGATGAGCAGCGCGATGATGCTGATGACCACGAGCAACTCAACAAGCGTGAACGCACGGAGCCGTTCTCGCTGAGCATCATGACGTGCCATAAAACCGGTCATCCAGGAAGTCGCCTGCCCAATGAACCTGTCGGCAGAATCGAGACCCAAGGATAACCAATGTGGAAACACCACTCAAAGCAATTCGAGCCCGCAATACGTGGAACGCCACGGCAATCTTGGCAAAATGCAGATCACGATGACAATGCGCCGGGAGCGGCCTGGCCCCATCCGCGCCCAATTCGTCATTCATCCTTCGTCATTGAGCATTCTCTAGGCATTCATGTCGGCCCAGCGCTTGGCCATCTGCCCGAAAACCGCCAGGGCGAAGATGGCGACAACACCGATCGCCGCAAACGGGATCCACACCTTGTACTGCGGATGATACTTATCCCAAAGCAGTTGCGTCGTCTTCTGCGCGGAATTGTCGATGCTCGCTGCCACGAGCGCCCGCGCTTCGTACGGGTTGAGTTGCAGGAATTCGGCTGCGAGTCGCGGGTTGGCATCCCATTTCTTCTCGACCAGGGCGGCCTGAATGGCGCTCTGGTTCACGGCGAGTTTGTCCAGTGTAAGCGGTTCGGATGACTCGGCCTTTTCCTTCGCAATTGCGGCAACTTCGGGATCATCCATGACCAGCCTTCTGAGCAGTGGCTTGTAGTCTTCCCAATTACGCCGCGCGACTGCGTTGAAGCGATATTGCGGGATACCGGCAACGTACACGATCGCGGCGTCGTCGAGATTGCCGAGCCCGGTCCCGCTGAGTGCGACCGCAACAGCCGATGCATCGGCGCCAAGCGCGGAACTCAATGCCGCAAACGACTTCGTCCGCCCAATGCCGATGGTTTTTTGCATCGTCTCGGTGGGGTGCTCGATTTGCATCTTCGCGACAACGTCGGAAAGCAGGTCAGTGTTCTGCGCAAGATACTCCAGCGCGAGGTTGTTGAGCACGTTGGGATCATCGTCGAATTCGGCCCAGAGTGCAGCCACCACATCGCCATGCGCGCGCTTGGCGTCTTCGGCCTTCCCTTTGTTCATGCGGTCGCGCACGATTTCGAACGCTTCCGTGCGTCCGCGACCCAACGCAGCCGGCAGCGCATCGATAACCGCGCCCAGCGGTGCGGTCGTGGGGTCAAACTTCTCGCCGTGGATCGATTCAACGATTGATTCGGCTGCAAGCCGGTCGGCGAACTTTTCGCCGTCAAGCGTTTCGTGAAGTCTGTCGACGAACTGCGTGGCGGCGTCGGGGTTTTCCGGATCGGGATGACGCGCCAGGTAGAGCAGCGACAGGTTAACGATCTGTCCCTGGTCGTAGCGGAACGCGTCGCGCAGCGCGTCGGCTGTCTCGGTCGCGCTGACTCCCATGAATTTCGCCGCGCGGTCGAGCGCGGAGTTGCGTTCAATCTTCGCGAGCTTGGGAATCACTTCGAGCGAGTCACTCCAGTCGCACGCCCGCACCGCCCGCGCGACCAGTGCCGGCTGGCTGCCCAACTCCTTCAGCGCGAGTGTCGCCTTCTCGCCGTAGCTGTCGTAGACGTAGCCCGCAAGTACCGAGCCGATGCCCACACCCAGACCGATCGGAATGTTCACATAGCCGAGATACAGACCCTTCTTGCCCGGCGGGGCGATGAGCCCGAGGTACTGGTTCTTCTTCGGCCCGGTGAGCATCTCACCGAATGAGAACAACGCGATCCCGCAGAGCAGCGGCAAACCCGTTGACGCGAAGCCCGCGACCAGAATGCCGCTCGTCGCCACCGTCATACCGATGAGCATCGCGCTGAGCGTGCGCATGCGACGCACCAACCAGGACAGCGGAATAACCAGCAGAATGATGAGGAACGCGTTGAGGTTTAGGAGAATCTGCTGCGGTACGCGGATCAGCCCGCGATCGCCGTATTCCCACCATGAATCAAATGGAACGTGCGCGGCAAGTTTGGAACTGTCGATCCAGTCTTCGATGAAGTTGGGGTGCAGGTCCCAAAGCTGGTACATCATCAACCAGAAGCACGACATGATCAGAATGAACGCGGGCAGACGAAGTTGCCATGCGAACGTCCCGCCTTCGAGCCACAACATCAGGATGACGCCGGCGACAATCAAAACGCCGCAAAGCGCACCCTGAAAACCGGCGAGCACGCTAAACTCGGGCAGAATGCCCAGCGCAAGACCGGTGACCACCGACGCCACGCCCATCGGAAATCGTACAGGGTGCAGCTCGCCCCCGCGAAACCAATACGGCCAGATGTTCTCGACCGTTTCCGCGAAGACCTTCATCATCGACTTCGATTTGTCCGCGCCGCTGGGCACGTCCTTGAACGTGAAAAGGATGAGCAAGTTGCACGCGGTGTAGCCGGCCGATGCGAGGAACAGGTTTTTCCACGCTTCCGCGCTGTGCGGTTTGCCGAGGATCAGCGTGGCGATGAGCGGTGCGCCGAACGCGCCCACGTTCACCACCCAGTAGAAAATCCCCCAGCCCATCGACGAGTTTTCCTTGTTCAGCTTTTGCGCAATGGAACCCTGAAGCGCGGGCTTGAAAAACGCGGTACCCGTCGCAAGCACAATGATGCCCGCAAAGAAGCCCGCGTAGTCGTGCAGGAACGCCATCATCACGTAGCCGACGACGTTCATCAGGATGGCGAACGCGAGCGTGTTCTTGTACCCCAGGCGATCCGCGAAGCCGCCCGTGAACATGGGCAACCACGATTGGAAAATCGCCCACCACATGTAGATCACCCCACGGTGAATCTGCGTCAGGTGCAATCCGCCGGGCTCAACCGCGGACGCGATGTAGATGGGAACGACCGCACGAATGCCGAAGTACGCGAGACGTTCGAACGCCTCGATGCAGTTCAGCATCCAGTAGGTCCAGCCGAAGGCGCTGCCGTGCGATTCGAGCGCGGCTTCGTGTGCCGATACCTGGTCAGATTGCGCGTTACTTGTGGTCACCGATGGGCTCCTCGGTCAAATTTGTCGAGTCGGCACGCCGGGTGGGAGATCGCGCGTACTTCCGCGCGTGGCGGACGCCGGACTCAGGGAGTGTGACGGGCTGCGACAGTGGCGTCAAGGCGATCGTCGAAGGTTGTCGGTTCGGGTCGATTCCACGCGCGACGGGCGCTTATAATGGATGAATTGCGCAGCGTATGCTACGGTCTTGCATGGTCGCAGCGCGCGCGACGGAGTGCGCCACGGGTGACGGCTGATGGGAGTGCATGATGATGGCCAACGGCTGCTTCTTCTGGGTGATCATCGCCGTGGTGGTCGGCGTGACGCTCAGTTGTGGAAACACCAAGGGCGCGCGAACGTGCAAGCAGTGCGGCGCGGGCAATCGGCGCTTGGCACGGTTCTGCTCGCGGTGTGGCAACCGGCTTCGCTCGTAGACGTGCGGAGTGCGCGGCCGCTTGAGAAAAAAAGCACGCAGCTCGCGAGCCTTCGTCAAGACGCGCGAGCTGCGTTGCCTATAAGACCTGGTGAACCAAACACCGACTGCTTTATCGGGAGAATCCGCCATCCGGCTGAAAGCCCCAGTTGATATCCGCATTGGCGAGGTCGAAAAGGGCGTTCCGTCAGCTTGAACCGCACGCCGCGGCGGCTAGACTCACCCTCAGCGGACGCGCCGTCCGCGTGTTTTTTCTGACGTGGGACACGTGCAATGAAGACGCTGTACTTTGACTGTTTCAGTGGCGCCGGTGGTGACATGATCGTCGCGGCGCTGATCGATGCCGGTGCCGACGCGACGCAGTTGGTTGATGCGCTCAAGGGTCTGGACGTCGATGGCTACAACATCCACATCGAGCAGATTCGCAAGCAGGGGTTCGCCGCGCGGCAGTTCGTGGTCGAGCTGACCAACGCGGAAGACCACCCGCATCGCCACCTGTCGCACATCAAGAAGATCATCGACAACTCGCAGCTTCCCGACCGTGTGCGTCAACGCACCATGGCGGCCTTTGAACGTCTGGCGGACGCAGAGGCTGAGGCACACGGCACTACGCGGGAGAAGGTACACTTTCACGAGGTGGGTGCGGTTGACGCCATCGTGGATATTACCGGTGCGATGCTCGCGCTCGAAGCGCTCAATCCTGAGCGTATTGCCTGTTCGCATGTGCCCGTCGGTTCGGGCACGGTGAAGTGTCAGCACGGCATCATGCCGGTCCCCGCGCCGGCGACTGCGATCCTGCTTCGCGGTGTGCCCATCGCGGACACCGAGGAGACGGGCGAGCTGCTCACGCCGACAGCGGCTGCGATCTTGACGACGGTGTGCGACGCGTTCGAATCGATCCCAGCCATGACCATTGACAGGATCGGTATTGGCGCGGGCACGCGTGACGGCAAAACCAGGCCGAACGTGCTCCGCGTGATGCTCGGCGAAGCGGAGGCTGTGGGCCGAGATACCGTGACCGTGTTGGAGGCGAATATCGACGACGCGCCCGGTGAGTGGGTGGGGTATTGTGTGCAACGGCTGATGGCTTCGGGTGCACGCGACGCGTACTGTGTGCCGATATACATGAAGAAGCATCGTCCCGGCGTGGTGTTGACGGTTATCTGCGACGAGGGCGACGTGTCGCGGCTGGAATCGATCATCTTCGCGGAAACCACTACGTTCGGTATTCGCCGCCACCGGGTGCAGCGCAGCATGTTGTTACGCGAACACGCGACGGTAAGTACGCAGTACGGCGAGCTGCGCGTGAAGCTCGGCAAACGCGGCGAACAAATCGTGCAAGTCGCTGCCGAGTATGAAGACAGCGCCGCCGCCGCGGAAAAACACAACGCGCCACTACGCAAGGTCATGCAGGCAGCCGTGAGCGCGTGGGAGAACGGGTAATTACGAATTACCAATTACGAATTACCAATTGGATTCAGATGGTGCGTCCTCGGTAATTCGTCATTCGTCATTAGTCATTCGTCATTGCCGTTGCGACATGGAGGTCGCGTATGTTTCTCGGTGCATCGCCCATTTCGGATTTGCCCTGGCAGCTTGTTGTCGGGATTGTCGTTACGACCACCACGTTGATCTACATGACGCGTCGCCGGTCGATGCGGGCCGCTGCGCGGCCGCGACCGTCCGCGACGCAGCGTGCATTGAATACAAGTCGCACAAACGCAGCCGGTGACTTGCGCGAGTTGATGCTCGACGTTGAGAAGCTCACCCGCGAAGCCACCGCGCAAATCGAGACGCGCTACCGCAAACTCGAAACCGTACTTCGTGACGCGGACAAACGAATTCGCGAACTCGAACGACTGACGGGTGTGTCGCGGAGTTCAAACAAGGAGCCCGCGTCGCGCGTGACGCCAAGCGTGCCTGAAACACCGCAGCGCATCGACTTCACCGTCGGCGAAGACGGCGTTACCGAATTGTCGCATGCCACCGATCCCCAACTCGCGCAGTCGACGCCGGAAAGACCGCAAAGCAACCCGGTCAGCAAAAAAACACCTACGCCGGCGCGTGCTACCGACGATCGAACGGCCGTCTATGACCGCGTCTGCTCACTGGCCGATAACAACCTGCCCGCGCGTGAGATCGCCGCACGCGTTGATCGCCCAATTGGTGAGGTTGAACTGATGCTTGGTCTGCGGGCCCAGCGCAGTGCTGCCGGTGGCTGATGCGACCACGGCCTTGCTGCGCAAGACCGTGCCACCCCCGATCTGCCACCCCAACGTGCTACCGTCGCGGCATTGCGGGCTCGCGGACGGAGGAAGGTAAAGCCCCACTTGCGGACAGTCCGCCTACCCGGCAACGTGTGTATCAGACGTGATTTCGTGTCCGATTTTTGGCTTGGGTGAGTAGCCCGTGCCGGTTTCCGCGCCTAGCATCCGTCGGCATTGGTGCGGTGTGAGGATGCAGTGCGCGGCGAGGAGCCGCTCGCCGACGAGGGGCGCAGGCAGCGATGGCATTGAACGTCATCATGATTACCGGCCCGCGCCGGTCGGGTAAGTCAGCCCTCGCGGCTGCCCTGATCGCGGAAGTCTGCACGTCCGAACCGCATTACATTCGTCTGGCGGCCCAAGAAGGCACCAAGCGTCCGCCTTTGCGCAAGGAAGGCGAGAAGAAGGGCTGCGGGGTGGCGACCGCGACCTGGGTCAACTACGACCCCCGCCTGGTATTCGAAACGCTGCCCGCGACGCTGGCCGCCGTCCAACGACGTGACCGCGTCGGCTGCGTACTCATCGAAGCTGACACCGACCCCAATCTGATCAACGCGTACCCCTACGATACGCACATCTTCACGGTGCCCGCACCCGAAAAGACCACGGACGTTTTTCGATCGCCGTACGAAGCGAAGCAGGCGCTGCAATCGGCACTGCACGATACCAGTGCGTTCGTCGGCGAGATCTTCGGCGTGTGTGCGGACGTTGACGACAGCAGTGATGACAGCCTGAGCGACGGGAGTGACGAAGAACGTCCCGACATGAGCGACTCGCAAATCGTCGAGCTGATGCGTTCACCGCTTGGCGAACAACTGGCGTCGCGCATTCAATGTCACTCAGAATATCATGGCCTGCTGGACAGCGATGCGATCGTTGTGAACACGGGCGTCGGTGGGGTTTCGGAAGCCGTGGACGAAGTTGTGCACCGGCTTGAGAAGCTCGCGCGGCAAACGCGTCGCAAGGATATGGCGCCGATCGTGTTCTGCTGTGACGTTCGCGATCAGGAAGATCCGCGCCGGCAGAAACTTTTCGCCCATCTCAAGCGCCGCTACGAGGATTGCAACGGCCGGCGTGCGGGCTAACTTTTTTTCTCAATTCCTTGGATTGATTTCCAACTGCAGCGTCGCACCGGCTTGTTGTGCCGTCGTGTTGTCACGCCGTCACACGAGGTGACTTCCGCGGCGGGGTTTCTGCGGAACGGCGGGGCGGATCAGGTCGATCGCCTGGATGATGCCCTTCTGCTGATGGCGTGAGAGGGCGCGGTACTTCGCGAGGATGCGCACCTCTTCAATCGTGAGATTGAAGCCATTCTCGGTCTGTTCCAGACTTGGCGTTTCGATCGTTTCGCTCATGTGAGGCGCTCCCTTTTTCGGCACCCCTTTGCTATCGGCGAGCGAACAAAAAGTCTGTTGTGCCAGCCCGTGTCTGTTAGAACGTCTAATCGGACCTGCAAATAGTTTGTTCCGGAAACATCCACGAAACATCGCTTCGCTATACTGCAAAGCCGGTCAGGGAACTTGCTGATTGGGCCGAGGACATTCGTCAACCCGCGGCCCTTACGATTGGAAAGGATCAATATGCCAAGAAGTGGTAGGGGTCTTCCCCGTGGTTTTGTCATGGCATTGACAGCTGGCGTGGTGTTGCTTTCGGTAACCGTGAGCCAGGCACAAGAGCGCATGTCGCTTGATGGTGTGTGGCGTTCGGTTGACCGCGCAAGTGTTCTCGGAAGTGACGACGTCGCGTGGGTACGTCCGGAGAAATACACCGCGTTCACCGTTGACGATGCGTTGCTCGATTCCGTCCTCGCGCAAGCGCCAATGGAGGGAAGCGTCGATGCGCGCGCAGCCCAGCCGGAGATTATCCTCCCCATGCCCGACGGTACGTACGCACGCTTTCGCTTTGTGGAATCTCCGATCATGGCGCCGGAACTCGCCGCCAAATATCCGGACATCCACACGTATCTGGGGCAGGGCGTCGACGATCCCAATGCGGTCGTGCGTTTTGACATCACGCCTACGGGTTTTCACGCGCAGATTCTCTCGCCTAATGGCGCGGTGTACATCGACCCGTTGAATCGCGGCGATAATATCGCGCACGCAAGCTACTACAAACGCGATAATCGGCATAACGGCGAGATTCCCGCGTGTATAGTTTTACCCAATCCGGACGGACGTATCGCTCCACAAGGTGACGGCGATTTTCTCCGGACGGCTGAGACGCTGCGCACTTACCGGCTGGCGAATGCCGCAACGGGCGAATACACCGCGTTTCACGGCGGAACGGTCGCTCTGGGGCAGGCTGCGATCGTTACGGCGATCAACCGCGTTACCGGCATCTATGAGGTTGAGGTTGGCGTGCGGATGGTGCTCGTCGGGAACAACGACAGCGTGGTCTACACCGACGGCGGCACGGATCCTTACTCGAATGACAACGGCAGCGCCATGTTGAGCCAGAACATCAGCAACCTCAACAGCGTGATCGGTAGCGGGAACTACGACATCGGCCACGTCTTCAGCACCGGTGGCGGCGGCGTCGCGTTCCTTGGTGTCATCTGCACAAGTTCCAAGGGCGGCGGCGTGACCGGTTTGCCCTCTCCGATTGGGGATAACTTCTATGTCGACTATGTCGCGCACGAGATGGGTCACCAGTTCGGGGCGAACCACACGTTCAACAGCGTGACGTCGAACTGCGGTGGCGGGAATCGCAACGGTGGTACAGCCTACGAGCCGGGCAGCGGTTCGACGATCATGGCCTACGCGGGAATCTGCGGAGCGGACAACCTGCAATCGCACAGCGATCCCTACTTCCTTCACGAGAGCTACCGTGAGATTCGCAATTACATCACCGCCAGCTCGGGCAGTTCCTGTTCGGTGAATACCGCGACGGGGAATAGCGATCCGACCGTGGACGCCGGACCCGACTACACGATTCCGCAGAGTACGCCGTTTATCCTGACGGCGGCGTCGGCATCTGATCCCGACTCCGATCCATTGACGTATTGCTGGGAGGAACGCGATCTGGGTGCGGCGCAGGCGCTCACCGATGCGGATAACGGCAGCAGCCCGCTGTGGCGTTCTTGGGACCCGGTGACCGAGCCGTATCGACTGTTCCCCCGGCTCCCGAACCTGCTCAACAACAACTTCCTCAAGGGCGAGAAGCTGCCCACGACAAACCGCGACATGGACTTCCGCTGCACCGTGCGCGACAACCGCGCGGGAGGTGGCGGCGTTGCGTTTGATGACATGACCGTTACGGTCAGTGCCGGCGCGGGCCCGTTCCTGGTGACGAGCCCGAATACCAGCACGGATGTATGGTCCGGTGGTGAAACCGTGACCTGGGACGTGGCGGGGACAACCGGCGCGCCGATCAACGCTGCCACCGTCAATATCTTGTTGTCGACCGACGGTGGTCAAACGTACCCGATCGTGCTCGCAGCCAATACGCCCAATGACGGCAGTCAGGCAATCGTCGCGCCGAACCTGCCTACGACAACCGCGCGCGTGAAAGTCGAAGCCGTTGGCAATATCTTCTTCGATATCTCCAACGCCAACTTCACCATCGAAGAACAGCCGGCACTGGCCATCCTGCTTCCGAACGGAACGCCGGCTTCGGTCGCACCGGCTGTCGCTACCACGATCGACGTGCAGGTGATTCCGCTCGCGGAGAATGTCGTGCCGGGTTCGCCAACAATGTACTACCGTGCTGATGGTGGGGCGTATCAGTCGTATCCGCTGACGCCGCTTGGCGGTGATCTCTATCAGGCGACGTTGCCACCGTCATTCTGCGCGGATACACCGGAGTACTACTTCAGCGCCGAAGGCGACGGCAGCACCGTCATTACCGAACCTGCCACCGCGCCGTCGCTTGTCTTCGCGAGCGGAGTTGGCAGCCTCACGCAGGTGTTCGCCGACAACTGCGAGACCGACATGGGCTGGACCGCGACGTTCGTCGCGGAGGCTGCGGGAACGACGGAAGGCGATTGGGAACGCGGTGTGCCCTTGGGCAATGATCGCGGCGATCCGCCGACGGACGCCGACGGTTCGGGCCAGTGTTACCTGACCGAGAATGATCCCGGCGACATCAACTCCGACGTCGACAACGGGACCGCGATTCTCACTTCGCCGGTGTTCGACATGAGTGCCGGTGGTGCCATCAGCTACTCGTACTGGCTGAACGACATTCCGGGCGGCCCGATCGGGGTTGAGGATTCCATGGTTGTGGAAGTTGCGACCGACGCGGGCGGCACCAACTGGCAGCAGGTTCGCAGCTACGCGACGGTATTGGATGAATGGCGTACGGACACGATTCAGATCGGCACGGAAACCGTAGCCAGTTCGACGATCCGCATTCGTTTTGCGGTCAGCGATCTCGATCCGGGCGACGTCATCGAAGCCGGTCTCGACAACATCACGATGTCAACGCTCGCGTGCGCTGATGCCGGCGACGGCGATTTCGACGTGGACGGCGACGTAGACCTGTACGACTATGGCAGGTTGCAGGGCTGCTGGGGCGAGGTCGGTGTGAGCGTGCCCTGCATGCCGGGCGACCTGACCGGCGACGACAAGATTGACGCGGACGATTGGGAGATTTTCAATCTCGTGATCAACGGCCCGAATCCGTAGCCGTCGAGCCGTCGGCACCCAAAGTGTAACAACCAGCGAGCCCGTTGCCGCATCCCGGCAGCGGGCTCGTCTTGTAATCGTAACGGGCAATCGCCAGCCAATTGGCGTGCGACCGCTAGAATTGAGTCGGGTAGCTCCCTATCGTGTGAGCGGATCAGGTTGGTGAAGGGCCTATTGGCTTATGCCCCATGTTCGACTTGTTGCGGGCTGCCGCCCGCCGTATCTTGAGGATGATGGTATTTCACGCCGTACGACGGGAGGTAAAGTACCATGACAGAGTTGACGCCCGGTGAGTTGGCATTTGTGCGCCGCAGTTGTCAGCAGTCGGACGCGAACGCTGCAACGCGCGGCAAACGTCCAACTGCGGCCCTGATGATTGGCGTAATTGGCATTTGCCTGATTCTGATCCCGGATGTGATTCAAATGTTCCGCAGCGGGCGCGTCAGCGTTCCGGCTCGGCAGACTGTGGGTTTTGTTCTTATAATAGCGGGTTGGCTTGCGGTGC
This sequence comes from Phycisphaerales bacterium, assembly GCA_020639095.1. Classification (GTDB taxonomy): domain Bacteria; phylum Planctomycetota; class Phycisphaerae; order UBA1845; family UBA1845; genus JACKHG01. Next base: position 83,736 of record JACKHH010000011.1, read on the forward strand.
AATGGAAGTCTTCTCGCGACGCAATGCTGGTGGAATCGACGGTACGCAAACTCAACAGTGGAACACGCTGCCCGAATTGTGGGGCACGGATTGCAGCGCTCAATTCCCCCGATGCGGACACGACCAACCCGGCAGCATCACGATAGCCCAGGTAGCGCGGGCTATTGCCCGCCGCCGAAGCACACTTGCAGTCGAGACGATCATGCGTAGACGGCTTAGCGAACGCATTGGCGACACTGTCTCGGTGGATGGCGAGGCACCCAATCAACCTTGCGTGTCTTGTGGTTACGATCTCATCGGTCATGCGACGGGGACCAATTGTCCGGAGTGCGGTCTTGAGTTTGAAGATAAAGCGGTCTGCTTTCGACCTGCCCGCAGGTGGAGAGTCGATTCCATCCCTGCGATGGTAGGACCCGTCCCGATACTTGCGTACGCATGGCGCGTTCAAGTGGTGAGGTCATTTCCGAGGTGGTTTCAGGCAATGCATCTTCTTCTCGGCCTTGTCATTGTCGCCAGCATACTGTCGTTCGTTATCCGTAGATTGAAGTACTCGTATGCGTACGAGTTCCTGCTACTTGGATCAGGTCAATTGAGGATGCGCATCCGTGGATTTCCAGATTACGCGATCGAATGGTCCGCCATTGACCGTGTCAGCGTTTCGTCGTTCTTCGAGCAGGTATGTCTGCGCCCAACTGACTCGGGCCGTTTGATCAGAATCCCGCGGTATTTTCGCCCAAAGGGGATGTCCCTTCGGGAATTCGCAGCCATCTTTGAGAGCAAGTGGGAGGCGAGCACCACGGGGGAAGTGAGGTAGCACGGGCTATTGCCCGCCTTCCGGTGAGGATGGCTCACCAACAGGTAGAATCGCGCCTGCAAGCCCATTCGCCCAGTTGGCGCAAAGCCCATTTGCGAAACCAACTCTGCAACCGCGGCGGGCAATAGCCCGCCCTACAGATGATTGGCGGCGAAGTCGGTGACACTCATGGACACGAACAGCCAACTGGCAGTGTACTTTGCGACGGAGAACTGGGGAGCCGCACAGCGCATTCTGCGCGCGGAGATCCGCAAGGACCCGGAGGAACATTGGTACTGGACTCGTTTGAGCACAACACACTATGAGCAACGTCACTACCGCATGGCGTTACGCTACGCGCTAAAGGCATTTGAGTTGGACCCGTGGTGCCCGCTGGTTCGCTGGGACCTCGCGGGGGCGCTTGATAGTGTCCGGAGAGAGCGCGAAGCAATCCAAGTGTGGCGGGCTTTGCTGCGTCTGGGCCCCACGCGCATTGCACAGGGTCCCTGTGGCGAAGGGATACGATCGGCGCGCAGGCTATTGGCGGACTGTCGATACCGAATTGCACTGGCATACGTCGACCTCAAGGAGCCACGTCGGGCGTTGAAGTACTTCGACGCGTACATCCGCGATCGAACCAACGGCGCCGGCAGCATCTACAACCTGGCCACCGTGCGCAAGGAGAGGAAGGCCGCGGCGGAACAGGTCAAGCCAACGCGGGCGAGTTAACCGGTGTGCGGCGGCGGGCAATAGCCCGCTCTACATTTGCTTGTGCAGCTTTACGCTGTTTCAAAGTAGTCCGAGACGATGCGCTGCAATCGTTCCTGGATCACTTCGCGTTCGAGGTTGGCGTCGACGGAGTGGAAGTTGAACTCCTTGGCCAGCTTTGCGTACTCCGCGCACAACATCGTTTGGTACCGCTTGAAGCTGTCGTACAGGTCGTCACCCAGACCAATGTCCATCCCGGCTTCGAACGGATCAATGGCACCGCGCGGAATCGCTCGCCGGATCACGGTTTTGACGTCGGCTTTGAGGAAGAGCACGAGGTGCGGTTTCGGGGCGAACCCGTACAGATCGCGGAGCCACTGTGCGTCGGCGCCGCGCACCAGCGCCCGCGCGAACGCAGTAAACACGTATCGATCCGCCAGCACGACGAACCCGCTGCGCAGCGCCGGTATCACTTCCTTCTCCAGCCGGTCGGCGAAATCCGCGGCATAGAGCAGCGAATACGTCAGTTTGTTGAGCGCGCGGATCTGCTTGGCTTGCGTGATCGTTCTGCCCACGAGCTGGCTGCGCGTCCACCCGGTTTCGACCACGCCGTACCCGCGAAGCTCCAACCACTCGCGCAGCATGCCCAGTTGCGTAGTCCGCCCGACGCCGTCCGTACCCTCGACGGTGATGAGCACACCGCTGGAGTCGTTCGTGTTGACGTAGGGCAGTCCTTCCCCAAAAAACTCAAGTGCACTGCTGGTCATGCGATTGCCGCCTCTCGGTCGTAGTCTTCGAGTTTAGCCTGCGCGACTTGGCGAACGATACGTTGCTGCTCGGTAATACTCTTGGTCGCGTCGAGCACGACGAATCCGTGCGGTGCGACCATGCGGTCGTACTCCGCGAGAATTCCGCCTTGAAAGACTTTAAAACTCTCGAACGGATCGGCGTGGAGGTTGAGGTCCATACCGGCTTCAAATGCCTTGAGCTTAGGCCGCGCAAGCGTGATGCGTTTCAGCGCGATGTCGGTGGGTACGCGGAAGTAGAACGCAATGTCAGGCCGCGGTGCAAAGCTGTACGACTTCCGCACCCATTCCCGGCTGCAACCGCGGACGACGTCGCGCGCATACGCCGTGAACACGTAGCGATCCGCCAGCACGATCATCCCGGCCTTCAGCGGCGGGAGGATGTTCGTCACCAGCCGGTGCGCAAAGTCCGTCGTATGCAGCAGGCTGAACGTCGTCGGCGTGAGCGCGCCTTTCTTCTTGGCACGCTTCGTCGTCGCCTTGATCAGATCGGCTGAGTTCCACTCCGTGAAGTAGACGTCGTAGCCCTGCGATTCGAGCCAGGTTTGCAGCAGACGAATCTGCGTGCTCTTGCCCGAACCGTCAATGCCTTCAACGATGAACAGCCTGCCGGGGTAATTATGAGGTTGGAGCACTCGGTCAGCCGAGTCCATCGGTTTCCTCCTCCTTCACCGGGATGTCGGCGATACGCAACGCCAAAGACCGCCCGAATTCTCGCTTGAAGATATCGGCAGCGCGTCGCGCCGTCCATAATTCCAATTCCGCGTCCTGGTTTGCCCGGACCGTGAGTGTGACCTCTTCATCGGCAATTGTTGCCGTCACCCCGTCGACCACCTGGTAGTGCGTGCGGTCGAGCGCGTCGGACAACCGCATGATCACCGCCAGTAACCGCACTGGTTCGCGATGGGCTTGCTGCAATTGCTGAAAACTGTAGTGCGACTTCCTGGGCCGGTCTTTGCGGTGGTAACGCGCCACGTTCGCGATGATCTGTATTTCCTGCGCGTCGAAACCCTTTAATCGCCCGTTGCTGATCAGGTAGTACGCGTGCTTGTGGTGCGCCTGATGATCGATCAGGTAGCCGATGTCGTGCAGCAACCCGGCATAGAGCAGCAGCTCGCGGTAGGGGGCGCCAAGCCCGTGCAGCGGGCGCAACCCGTCGAAGAGTTGGACCGCGATCGCAGCCACGTGCTCGCTGTGCTCCGGGCGATACTGGCAGCGCTCCGCCAGTTGAATCACGCTGCGCATCCGCGGGTCGGGCCAGGTGGCGCGGGCGAGCAACTTGCGGCGATGCGTGCCGATGTAGTCGACGATCACGCCTTCGCGCAGCGCGTGCGTGCAGTGTTCGAGCGCGTCGACGTTGACGGCTTTCATGATCTGTTCGAGCACGAGCGCCGCGGGCAAACACTGATCGACGCGCCGCGTGTCCATGCCCGCAATCTGAAGACGTTTCGCACGCGGGAGGTTTTGCAGCAGGGCGGACGTGTCGCGCAGCTCACCATAGGTTAACCGCTGAATCGCGTTGGGATCGTCGCGCGGCGCACCACGCCGCCGTTCGCACAAACTGGTGAGGCTGCGAATCGTGCCCGATGTGCCGATGCAACGCGTGATGGAAAACTTGCTGATCTCCGCGAGCACCGGGTCGAGCTTCTTGCTGATGTGCTGGCGCAGCGCCTTGATCTCCTGCGTGTCGTTGGGATCGGAGTGCAGGAAGAGTTCCGCGAGCCGAGACCCGCCGAGCTTCACGCTGCGGATCAACTTGGCTTCGCGCGCGTCGCCCACGATGATCTCGACGCTGCCCCCGCCGATGTCCACGATCAGGTTATCCTGCAAACGCAAATCGACCGCGTTCTGCACGCCCAGATAGATCAGCCGGCCTTCCTCCTCCATGCTGATCACATTGATGTCGAGGTCGAGTTCGTCCTGCACGCGTTTGACGAAATCACCACCGTTGTGTGCTTCGCGCACCGCGCTGGTTGCGACGGCTTTCAGCTTGCGAACGCCCTTGGACTGCGCCATCTGCTTGAACCGCCGCAGCGTTGCGACGCCCGCGTCCATCGCTTCCTGCGTCAGTACATTTTGCGAAAAACCGCCCTGGCCGAGCTTCACCATCTCCTTGTCCGAACCCAGGAAACGGAAATCGCCTTCCGGGGAAATCTCGACAAGTACGAAGTGGACGCTGTTGGTGCCGATGTCGATCGCGCCGTAGAGCATCGCCGGCGGTTTGCGCAGCGCCTGCGATCGCCGGTTGAGAAAACTGGCGGACAGCGCACCCGCGACACTGTCGTCGGCTGAGTGCTGCTGGTCGATATCCGTTGTGTGGTCCAAGTGCGTATCCGTCATTGTGCTCGATTCACTGCTATGCCCGCATTTGCGTGCCGGCCGGTGGTTGCTTCGGTTCGTTGATGCTCTCCGCGCCCTTCGCCAATTCCTTTTCGACCGTCGCGCGGAAGCTCGGCCACGCCTCCACGGCATCGCGTCGCATCGCGTGCGCCAAGCGGGCGCGGGCTGCCGCACAGGTTAGCACGGCTGCCGTGAACTCAGCAGAGCGCGCGATCACGTCGTGCTGCGTCGCTATCCGGCTCAATTCCGCGGTCGCGAACAGGTGGTCATTCCAGGCACCAAGTCTGTCCTGCATCGCCACGATCGCCGCGACGAATTCACCGCGTTCTCGCCCCTGCATCAAGCGCAACAGCTCCGTGCTGTAGCGTAGCTTCTTGAGCAGAATGCGACACGCGTGCAAATCGGTTTCCACACCCGTCGTAGGCCGCTCTGCGAGCAACGCTTCCGCACGCCGCCGCCACATCGCGACCGCGTCGCCGTATACCTGTTCGTCCTTCTCCGGCGCGAGTTCATCAAGCGCCGCAATCAACTCGCCCAGCTTGCACGGGACCTTCTCAGGTTTACCCGCGACCAGCGCCTGACTCGCTTCCGTCAGCGCCTGTCGCCGCGCTTTGAGCAGCATCTCATCCAGCAACGACCGATCAGCCGTCCCGAGACCCGGCCCCGTCGGTCCTTCACCGAGCGATTCCTGAAGCACATCCAGATCGCGAACCAGCGACAATGACTTCCGCAAGCGCTTGAGCCTGCGCTGCACGCGTTTGCAGCGCTGTGGCGACACGTTGAGCGCCATCACCTGGAGCGGCTCCTGAAGGCGTCGCGATGCCACGCGAAAGTCGTGTATCGCGTCCACGTCGCCGCGTTCCAGCACGCCCTCCAGATGTTTGGACAGGCGGGCCAGATGCTTGCGCGTAAACCGGTTGAGCCGTTCAATCCGTTCCATACCGTCTTGTTCGGTGACGATGCGCACGATTCTGCAATCGCTCATTACCGGGTCAATATCAGCCTTGCGGGAACCGGCAACTTAACCAATTCTTCATCGACCTCGCCGGTCGTCCGGCGGAGACAATCCGGGTCTGCGCTTCGCATTGGCTGGCGGTGTACGTCCGAGAATGACCTGCACGAAGGTTGGCGACCGGCAAGACGGGCGACATCACGGCGACTCTCGGGCGGACCGCAGCCAGCGGTCGGCAGATCCCGATCTGCACAGGGATTGTAGCGAATCGCGTCGGCCAAAGGTACCGCGTTGGGGGCGTCCTGGTGGACATCCGGGGCGTGCGCGCGTATGGTCACGCCTCTTGTGCCGCCGCATGCGGGCGGTCATGGGTTTTCAATGGCGACTTGGTGCGTGGAAGGTCGTTGCAGGTGATATCGAAGGACACATACCGGCCCGAGCAGGTGAACCCGAGCGACATCAAGCTCGCCCGCGCCGAGCACCGGCTCACGGTGGTGTGGAAGGACGGCCATACCTCGGTATACGACCTCGCGGCACTGCGAAGAGCGTGTCCGTGCGCGACGTGTAATTCGGAGCGGCAAAAGAAGTCCGCGACCACCGAACTCTTCCCCATCCTGACCAAAGACCCGGGCACCGGCCCGCCGCAAGCCACCGCGCTCAACCTCGTCGGCAACTACGCGCTGCACATCCGCTGGTCCGACGGCCACGACACCGGCATCTACGACTTCCGCTTCCTCCGCTCGCTCGACCCGTCGGAACAATCGTCGTAGTTCGGTGGCGTTTTGCCACTCTCTGAACCACCAAGGCACCAAGACACCAAGAAAAGCAAATAGATTTGATTGGGAATACTGCGCCTATGTCGACATATGCGCATTCCATCCCAACAAATCAGTTCCTTGGTGCCTTTGTGCCTTGGTGGTTTGAACAACCGTCGAGTGCGTGCGGTCTACCCGAATGCCTGGAGCGCTTCGTCGAGGTCGTCGGGCAGTCTGGTGAGGAACTTGATGAAGTCGGGGCGGTCGTTGAGGCCCAGGTCGATCGTCGCGTTTGCGTTGAGCAGGTCGTAGTCGGCTTCAAATGCGAACCCGAGCAATCCGCCGATCATGTTCGTCACGTGCAGCGCGAGGCGGTCGACGCGCAGCGGGTCGCCCGCGTCCGGGTACTCGTGGTGATTCGACATCAGCGCGGTGAGTCGATCGGGCAGCCGCCAAGCGTCACCGAGCAGTTCCGCGAATTCCTGGTGCGATTCAAACGCGAGATACTCGAAGGTTTCGAGATCGACCCGGCCCGCGTAGGGGCGCTGGCGATTGATGATCCGCAGCACCATGACATTCCCAATGTCGTGCAGCAGCCCGACGAGGAACGCTTCATCGGGGTCCATGCCGGTGAAGGGCGCGAGCATGCGCATCGTCGCACCCGAAGCCACGGCGCGCAGCGAGAGGATATCCGCGAGGCGTTGACTGGCTTTGCGCTCCTGCTTGGTCAGCGACATCATGGTGTGGTGCAGCATCAGCGTGCGGATCGCACCGGCGCCGAGACGGACAACGGCTGGCTCGACCGCGGTGATCTCGTGCATGCCGCGATAGAGCGGCGAATTCGCGAGTCGCAAAACAGCCGCCGCGGTCACTTGATCTTCCGCAATCTCCGACCCGATCTTGCGCAGGCTGTAGTCGCGCGTGGACAACTCGCGGAGGACAACTTCGGGTATACGCGGCATGGGCGGGAGGCGCAGGTCGTGTCCGTCGAAATGCTGGACGATGATGTTTTCCAGCGCGAGCATTTCAGCCGACATACCCGGACGCGGCACTTCGACGACCTCAGTCAGGGTCGCGCCTTCGGGCGCCCACCAACGGTCCTCGGGTCGCGTGATTTCCGGTTCCGCTTCGGCGACGGCGGTGGCAGTACCGGCGCTGGGCGCTGCCGGGGCCGCCTCCGGCATACCGCCGGCCCCCAACTTCTCCATGACCCAATTCCAGATTCCCACGCGCCACCTCGTAAACGGATTAGGTTGCCCGATAAGGCGCGCGCCTGCCCAAAGCGCGCAGTACGACGGTACCGTCACACCGTACGATATCGCCAGACTGTGACGAATAGTTTTCTAAGCCATGGGGTGTACGCGAGCACGGTTGCTACCCGAGCGCATGGGCGTTTTATCGGATGGAAACAATTTCCCAGCGGCGACTTCAAGTGAGCGTGTAATCGATGCGGATCGGCGCACAGCGATGCTTTGGTGCGATCCGGAGGAAGCACGCAGTCTCGTTGCCGATGTTTGTCTACCGCGCGATGATTTCACCGCGCAGGTCGGGCACGTCGTGGCCGGAGTCCGGGATTTCCACGTCGCCGATCAATATCTGGAAGTAGAACTCCGACGTGCTGGTGCGCTCGTCGATCGTCGTTTCCACGGAACCAGTAACGGTGTAAAGCCCTTCGTCCGTGATCGGCGTCAGGAAGGTGAGCTGCGTGGTGACGATTACCCTGCCGGCGGTGACGGCAGTTCCCAGCGCGTGAAAGAGCGCTTCCAGCGATTCCGGATCGCGCGCGGACGCGAACGTACCACCGGTCTGCCCGGCGAGCGATTGCAACTCCGCGAAATCGACCTGGTCGCCCAGCCCAATTGGGAAAATAGGAATGTGCGTGCTGATCGCCGCGTCAACGGCTTCGTCGAATGTGGTGACCGTGCTCGCGTTCTCCTCGCCGTCCGTGAGAATCACCACGGCTCCATTACGACGGAGCAACGCGGCAACGTGCTCGACCGCGTCAACGATGGCGTCGTAGAAAGGCGTGGATCCGCTTTCGTCTACCTTGTCGAACGCGATGTTCAACAGGCCGTGATCGCCCGTGAAATCCTGGAGCAGACGCGACGCGATGAAGCCACTGCCCTGGTACAAATACCTGCCGGAGAACTCAAGAGCCGCGGCCTCGTCGCCTTCACCCAATCTGTCAACCAACGCCTTCGACGCGTCCACGCGCAAACGCTGCGGGTCATTCCACGACATGCTGCCTGTGCCATCCAGACTGATTGCCACGGTCACGTGCTGTTCGGCTTCTGCCGCTTGCACATCCAAGCTGGTGATGCTCGCCTTGCCGAGCGACACGACTTGATCTTCCTGGCCGTACTTTGCGATCCTGACGTCAACGAAGCTGAAGTTGTCGGCGGTGATGCGGTCGGTGATCAGGTTGCCATCGCGATCAACCGGTGAGATGCTCAGGTCGAAATCGCCGCCGTCAGCATCGAAATGGGAGGGCAGCGCACCACTGATCGGCGCTTCCTCGAAGGGTTCGAGTGGCGCGTCAGCGGAGATGGTACACTCCGCGGACGCTTGGGCGACTTGCACCCATTCCGCGTTAACCTTCGTCTCATCGGTTACGCGGAGCCTGACAACCACGTTTTCAGCTTGGGGAATCACCAATTCAGTCGTTTCGGCATCGGTCGTCGCGAGGCTCGCGTAGTCCGCGTCCACCGTCCAGAGGTAGCTCGCCCGTTCGCCGAATCCGCCCGCATACTCGGCAGCGAGCGCGATCGGCGTATCGAAAAACATTGTGCCATTCGAGCAGCCGATGATCTTCGCCGTCAGCGTGCTGCCGCAAGTCTGCAAGACCTCGGAGCAAGCAGCCGGGCAGGGGAGTTCGCCCGCAGCGCACGCACCGTCAACGCACGTTTCCGCGCCATTGCAGAATAGACCATCATCGCATTCCCCGTTATTCAGACATGCGAGGCAACGCTCGCCCGGTTCGTCGCACTTGGCAGCCTCGCAAGGAGCCGTGCCCGCGACGCAAATGTTGTTCTGACAGGTTTCAACGCCCGTGCAGTACAGACCATCATCGCAGTCCGAATGTGCCAGGCACTCAACGCACGCATCGGCGACTTCATCGCACACGGCATCCGCGCAGGGGGCTTCGCCCGATTGGCAAGCGCCCGCGTTGCACACCTCCACCCCGTTGCAGAATGACCCGTCGTCGCATTCCTCATCCGCGAAGCACTGCACGCAAGTGCCCGAATCTGGATCGCAGGCGAAACCGGTAGCACATGTGACTGGTCGGTGCCGGCACGAATAGCGACCCGCGAAGGCCTCACAGGTGTCGGTGGTGCAGGGGTCGCCATCGTCGCAGCCCGTGGCGACGCAACTGTCGTCATTGGAAAGTGCGCCGTTGGGCAGCGGATTGTTCGCCGCGTCCTCCGACGTGGACTCGCACGCGACCGCCAGGAGCAGCGCGAACACAACCAGGGGCAACGTCAAGCCAATTACGCTGGAGCGATAGGGGATTCGTGATGACATGGTCGTTCCGTCCTTGCGAAATGCGCCGTTTCACTTGGTACAGCACGAAGTCGATCTGAGAACGTCGCCGCCAGGCAGGAGCCGATGAACTGAGAACTGAAGATAGAGGACCTGCCTGACCGCGGAAAGATCGGCTCTACACCTGTGTCGCGGAAGACGGAGGAATCTTACACGGATTTGGGATTTTCTACACCAGAAAATCTTGGGAAAGTACCTTGGGCGGTCTAGGTGTGGTGCTGCTCATCGTGGCGGGGGTCGATGAGCGTGAGGGCGGGGTGGTCTAGCATGCCGATCTTGTAGAGCGTGTGGGCGAGCATCTGGGGGGCTTCGTAAAGCGTCACTTCGGTTCCTTCAGCCACATGCCGGCGGATGATGTTGGTGAGAACCGCCACGCTTTCGCCGTCCAGGCTGTCTACCGCAGCCATGTCCACGTCGATGGCAGCCACGCCATCCGGGACATGGCAATCCCAAAATGACTGGATGCAGTTGCAGTCGCTGGCAACCAGGTCGCCCGCCAGCTCGACGCGGGGCTGCTCGTCGGTTCCATGTAGCGCAAACTTCATAATCGCCAGTGTAGGTCGTACCCGACTTGCCGCAAAGGCGGCCCGCTAATCTTCACCCGGATTCTCAAACTCTGGCATCCCAAATGCTCTACCGGACGACGACGTAGCAGTGGGCTTCTTTTTTGGAGAGCAAACAATGGCCGTTGTGGAATCGCTAGCTATCGCAATCGATCAAGAGGAATGTATCGGTTGTTCGGCCTGTGTCACGGAAGCGCCGGAAACGTTCGACATGAACGACGACGACAAGGCCTACGTAAAAAACCCGCCGCATGATGAGCTGGAGTTCATCATGGCCGCGGCTGAGTCGTGCCCCATCGAGGCAATCACGATTACGGACTCCGCTGAGGGTAAGCAACTCTTCCCCTCAGATTAGCATCCACACCTGAGCGTACGAAGCCCGCCGGTGATGTGCCTTCGGGGGAGGTCGTCACCGGTAGGCAGGTGGGGATTTTTCCAAGGCGACTGCGTAAGGTTGCGCAGTCGCTGCCCCAATAGAGTATGCGCGGACCTTCCGGCAAGGGCCGGAAACCTGATCACCGTCTCGAATAGAGCGCGTCGACCGGGGCGCGTTCGCGCAGAATCCGCAGGATTTCCGCCCGGCTACGATATCGAATTCGCCACCGAGCGCGGCAACCAAACCCCTCTCCTCTCCGGGGAAAGGTTGGGTGAGGGGGCCAGCGCGACGGGCGTACTTCCAAAAGGAAGCGTGACCGCGCGATGCCCTCCCCTGGCCCCTCCCAGAGGGAGGGGAGTTGTTGGCATCACCTTATTTGTCACCTAGCCCCAACGCACTGGCCATGGCTGCGTCCTGGGTGTGGCTGATGGACAGAATGATGCTGCCGATGCCGCGTTCAGCCGCCACGCGGGCGCACTCGCCGGATAACGCGACGTGCGGTGCGCCGTACTGGTCGTTGGTGATCTCCATGTCGGTCCAGGCGATCTGTCCGCGCCACCCGGTACCGAGCACTTTTAGGATGGCTTCCTTGGCGGCGAAGCGCCCGGAGATGTGGGGAATGGGTTCGCGGAGACGGTCGATCCGTTCGCGTTCGATCGGCGTAAACATCCGCTCGAAGAAGCGTTCGCGGTGCCGTTCGACCAACTCCCCGATCCGCCGGCACTCCACCAGATCAACCCCATGGGCAACAACGTTCATCACATGAGCGTACGGACGAGCGGGAGCGGGAGCAAGCGAGGGAAAAGGGGTGGCACGGTCTGCCGCAGGCAGGCCGTGGAAGCTATCGAAGCAGCAGGTGCACTTCGCCAAGTCAAAGAACGCTGCCAACAGTATTCCCACGGTCTTGCTGCGCAAGACCGTCCCCCCCGGATGCGTACCGTTCGTCGGTCACGTCGCGCGATTGTAAAGGGCGCTGCCGTGTGCCACTGCTCTTGAGCAGTGGAGTCGATGGAGCGATGGCATCCACCAGCAGCACCACTGCTCAAGAGCAGAGGCACAGTCGAACGCCAACCCCGCGCCCATAGACTTTCGACCTTCGACCTTCGACCCAGGACCTTCCAACCCCGCCGCCCGTGACTCCGCGCCGCCCATCGGCTATACAAGCTGCCATGGAGCCGACGTTGACCGACCGCATCACCGAATCGCTGCTTTCGGGCCTGACCGAGCCCCAGGCGGAGGCCGTCCGCCATACCGACGGGCCGCTGCTGGTGCTCGCGGGTGCCGGCGCGGGCAAGACGCGGGTGATCACGCGTCGGGCGGCCTACCTCGCGGCCACCGTGACGAAGCCCTGGAATGTCCTGGCCATCACCTTCACCAACAAAGCCGCCAACGAGATGGGCGAGCGGATCGCCGCGATGGGCTTCGGTCGCGACATGACCGTCTGCACGTTCCACGCGCTGTGTGCCAAACTGCTGCGGATTCATCACGACCACGCGAACCTGCCCGGTGACTTCACCATTTTCGATGTCGCGGACCAGCGGAAGGTGCTCAAGGAGGCCATCGCCCGGGCGCAGCTTGCGACCGATCAATGGTCACCCGCCAAGGTGCAGGGGGTCATCAGCAACGCGAAGAACGCGATGGTGACGGCTGCCATGTATGCGGAGAACGCGACCGATTGGGGCGAGCGAACCATTTCGCGCATCTACTCGGCCTACGAAGCGATCCTCGCGGAGCAGCACGGGCTGGACTTTGACGACCTGCTGCTCAAGCTCGCGTTGTTGCTGCGTCGCGACGAGCCTTTGCGTCACAAGATCGAGGACCGCTACACGCACGTGCTCATCGACGAGTACCAGGACACGAACATGGCGCAGTACGAGATCGCACGGCTCATCACCGAGCGGGCGGGCAATCTCTGCGCCACCGGCGATCCCGACCAGTCGATTTACGGCTGGCGTGGCGCGGACATCAAGAACATTCTGCGCTTCGAAGAGGATTATCCCAATGCGCAGGTCGTTCGGCTGGAGCAGAATTACCGTTCGACACAGCGCATTCTCGCAGCCGCCAGCCGCCTGATCGAACACAACGTAAATCGCAAGGACAAGTCGCTGTGGACGGAGAATCAGCCCGGCGCCCAGGTCCGCACCGTATCAGTCGAGGACGCGGAGGACGAAGCCCACTTTATCGCCCACGAGATCGCCAAGTGCCACGCCGAAGGTAAGAGCCTGGCGGATATCGCCGTGTTCTATCGCCTGAACGCGTTGAGCCGGACGATCGAAGAAGCGCTCATCCAAGCCGGTGTGCCGTACCAGGTCGCGCGCGGTACCGAGTTCTACAATCGCAAGGAAATCAAGGATGTGCTCGCGTACACGCGCGTGCTGCTTAACCCGCGCGACGAAGTGTCGCTGACGCGTACGATCAACACGCCGGCGCGCGGCATTGGCAAAACAACCATCGACCGGCTCATCGATCACGCGCGGGCCACCGGCAAACCGCTCTTCGAAGTGCTGGAAGAACCCGCGCAGGTGTCCACGCTCAAAGCGGCGGCACTCAAACGCGTCACCGCGTTCGCCGGTTTGCTGCAAATTCTCCAGCCGCTCATCAACGCGTCACCGCGCGAAGGGCTCGAACAACTCATCAGCCAGTCGGGCATCCAAGCCGAGTTGGGCAAGCTGGCGGAGCACGATCCCGAACCGGCGCAGAACGTCGAGGAATTGATCAGCGCCGCGAGCACCTATGAGGAAATCCATCCCGAGTCCACCTTGCGCGACTGGCTCGAGTACACCAGCCTGCTGGGCGACGTCGACGCCGTGGAGGAGGAAAACGGGAAGGTCACGCTGATGACGCTGCACGCAGCCAAGGGGCTCGAGTTCACCCGGGTTTACATGATTGCGTTGGAGGATGGGGTGTTGCCGTTCTCGCGCGACGCGTACGACCCGCAGTATGACGAGGAGGAGGAACGCCGCCTCTGCTTCGTTGGGATGACGCGGGCCAAGGAACTGCTCACCCTGTCGCACGCGGATTATCGGATGGTGCGCGGCGTGTCCGAGCGCAAGACCCGGTCGCATTTTCTCGACGAACTGCCCAGCGAGGAGATCCAGAGAGTTGACGCAGCCGGGGGTTCGGCGGATAACAATCGTCGCAGACGCCGCGTCGGCGCGGAGTTGCCGCACGATATCGATCGCTGGGAAATCGGTTCGCTCGTGCGGCACCCCGAGTACGATCTGGGCAAGGTGATGTGGCTGCGGCCCGCCGGCGCGCAAACACGCGTCCACGTGCGCTTCCAATGCGGCCATGAGCAGACGTTTCTGCTAGCATACGCGGACCTGCAACGCGTCGATTGGGACGAGATAGATTGACGCGGATTGCTGGACCAGGGGAAGCGCCATATGGGTGGCACTGACAAGCTCCGCTTGTCAGTGGATGAAAGCAATAAGCGCCCCGCGTTCTAGTGACGTGGACGACGATATGGCGTGGTTGTTGTATTCCCATGGACAAGCAGAGCTTGTCCGTGCCACCCCAGTTGAGAATTTGAATTGGGTTTTGACGTATGCCGCATGCAGTGATCATGGCGGGTGGGGCGGGGACGCGGTTGTGGCCGCTCTCGCGTAAGGCACGACCGAAGCAGCTTCTCCGGCTCTTCGGTGGCAAGAGCCTGCTGCGCGGTGCATTTGAACGATTGGCTGCCTTGCTCGACCCCAGCGAGATTTACGTCATCACGGGCGCGAAGTATCTGCCGCTCGTCGCCCGCGAACTGCCCGAACTGCCCACTGAAAATCTCTTCGGCGAACCCCAGGGCCGCGATACTGCGAATGCAGTCGCCCTGGCGGCTTCGATCCTGCATCAACGCGATCCCGATTCCGTGATGGGCATCTTTACGGCGGACCACGTGATTACGCCGACGAGCCGATTCACCGAAGCCGTCGACCGTTCCTTCAAAACTGCCGCGGAGAATCCGAGCGCGCTGATCACCATGGGCATTACCGTCCGCAGCCCGGAGACCGCGTTCGGCTACGTGAAACGCGGCGAGAAAATCGCCGAACGCGTGTACGCGGTCGAGGAGTTCACCGAGAAGCCCGACCCGGTTCGCGCTCAGCTCTACGCAGCCGCGGGCAACTACTTCTGGAACAGCGGAATGTTCGCGTGGAAGACGTCCGCGATCCTCGACGAACTCAAGATCAATCTGCCGGTATCGCATGAAGGCGTCAGCGAAATCGCCGCCCATTGGGATACCCCGCAGCGCGAGGACAAGCTGCACGAGATTTACCCCAAGCTTCAAAAGATCTCGATCGACTTCGCCGTGATGGAACGGGCGCGGAAAGTGCTCGTTGTTGAGATGGACTGCGACTGGGCGGACGTCGGTTCGTGGACGCAGCTCAACACGGTGCTCAAGACGGACGCGCACGGCAACATCACCGTCGCGGATCGCGTGCTCAACTTGGGTTCGAGCGGTATCACGGTGATTTCCGAGGACGCGGAACACTTGATTGCGACCGTCGGTTTGGAGGATTTGGTGATCGTCCACTCTGACGACGCCACCCTGGTCTGCAAGAAGCGCGACGCGCAATCGCTCAAGGAACTCATCGCGAAGATCAAGGACGCGTACGACGATCGCTACCTGTAGGATGGGCTCAGATCCGAGCCGCGCCCGTAAGGAAGCGGAAGCAAATCCGAGCCGCGACTGTAAGGGAGCGGTCAGTCAGCAAGGGGCCGAGCTTGAGTCGCCCGCGCAATTCGCATCGACGCCGATCGTTGACTAGTAGACGACTTTCGAACAATGCAAACTATCCGATGCCAACGGCTGAGCGCCGTCGGATGCTGTGCAGGCGAACTGCGTTTTGACCCCGTTGGTTAGTTCCGTTCCCTGACAGTCGCGGCTCGGATCTGGACATCAACACCAGGAAACCCTGCTATTTCTCGTTATCTCGGCATTGATTACGGTACGAAGCGGATCGGGATCGCGGTGGGCGATTCGATGACGCGGATCGCGTCGCCGGTGGGCATGATCGAGCGTCGCGGCGACCTGTTGCGACACGTGGCGGATACCATTGAGGCGGGGCACGAGTACGAGGTCGACGAATACGTCGTCGGCATGCCGTTCAACATGGACGGCAGCGAGGGCACGCAAGTTAAAATCACCCGCGATTTCGCAAACAAGCTTGCAGAACGCAGCGGCAAACCGGTCCACGAATGGGACGAACGGCTGAGCTCGAAGGCCGCGGACATTCACCTGGCAGAAGCCGGTCTCACCATGAAGAAACGCAAAGCCCGCCGCGATGCCCTCGCGGCCCAGATCATCCTGCAAACCTTCCTCGATGCCGGCAGATCGGCGGGGGATGAAGTGACGAGTTACGAGTGACGGGTTTCCCGGCGTGGCGGCTGGGCGAACGGTTCACCCGTCGTCCTGAAAGGGCGCGACAACTTGGCCAGGGGCGCAAGCCCTTGGTATTCATGTTGACTTTCCCTATCAGCCCTGTAAGGGCGACACAGCGCACCGTGCGCTGCCAGATGACAGGCAGGTGACGCCGATGGACTTGGGTTTTGCACATGTTCTGCCTGAAATGCGCCTATCCCTTGGATCACTTGCCCGCGCCGAAGTGCCCCGAGTGCGGCACGCCTTTTGATATTCGCATTCCCTGGTCGTATGAGTTGCAGGCGAACCGGTTGCCGTTTCAGCGTCCCCGGCTCGCTCGTTGGGCGCTCATGCTCGCGATTGCCCACGGCTTGCTGACGTACTCTGCGGTTATTCTGGCCATGTTTTCGATGCCGGGTGCCTTCGCGAGTGCGGCTACGCTGTTCGCCGGTATCGTGACATTGCCCGCCGGTGTGATTTTCATACTTTTGGGGATGCCCGCACACGATGTGACCTTCGTGCTCATCGCTACCGCAAACTCCCTTTTCTGTGCGACGGGCATCGCTATCGCCATTGAGTATCACCGCACGCGCTGGCTGCGCAGGCCAGTCACCAACAACGAAGAACTGAGAAGCTAGAGCCAAGGCATTGCGATTTCTAGTGTTCATCCTGATTTGGCTCGCGCTGCTCGGCGGCGTGCCTGCCGTTGCGTACGCTATTGGCATACGACGCGGCGGGAATCTGTTTCGCGCAAGAATGAAGGGCACGATCGGTCCCTACTACTTCGGTCTGGTAATGACTTGTGCGGTTGGATTGGGCGCTCTCATCGCCAGTTTCACCGCATCTCCCGTGGTCTGGCTCGCCGGCCTCGCGTTGGTGGCCTGCTTTGTGATCCTGATCGTCCTGACCATCACGGCATTGACCATGACGCTTGAGATGCGAAGCGACATGCGGGTGGACAATCGCGCGATGCTGAACCAATGCCTGCGCTGCGGGTATAACCTGACTGGGAATACCAGTGGTGTGTGTCCCGAGTGCGGAACACCGACGTGAAACGCGTGCATGGTGGCGTGTGTATTCAGCCCACAAGGGCGAGACAGTTGAGGCTCATCACGCGTCCGGTGTGGCTTGGCGGACGGCGTCTTCGATGCGCGTGCGTGCTTCGGGCGTAAGCGTGACGGTGATCGGAGCAGCCACCGGTTCCGCGTCATCTGAAGCGCCCGCCGCACCGGCGAGCACCTTGCGGATCAGGGCCAACTGTCGGCGGTAACGGCGACAGGCTTTGCAGTAGAACAGGTGTGTGCGCAGCGCGAAGCGCTCGGACCACGTGAGCCGTTCGTCCTGAGCACGCGATGCGAGTGCGGCAATGTCGCGACACGGAGCGTTCAAGAGTTTCAAGAGTCGAATCATCGATGCCCAGCCGGCGGACCTAGAAAACGATGGCGAACGCGTCGCCTTACTTCATCCAATGATAGCAGGTCTTCTGCGGGCCCTGCCAACTCGCTTTCCCTCGGTCAGTCGTCGGGGTTAAGCGGAGTCGCGACCTCTCGCATCACTTACCGAACCAGTTCTTCTCCAGACATGTTCGCAGCCTGAGCCGGGCGCGGTGCAGCCTCGCCCAGAGGTTTGTCGGGGACATGTCCAGAACCTTACAGATTTCTTTGGAATCGACCCCGTCGATTTCCCGCAGAATGAAGGGCACGGCGAAGTTATCCGGCAGCTTGCCGATGCAGTTGGCCAGGGTCTGGCGGAACTCCTCGTCCTGGGCCAGACTGCCCGGGTCGTCGCGCCACTTGTTCACTTTGATATTCCACAGCCCGCGGGCGTTGAAGGGGTCGACGGCATCGGCACTGTCGGCGGTCTGTTCGCGCGACCGGCGGGCAGCGTCTGCCCGGATGCGGTCGATTACTTTGTGCTTTAGTATCGCGATCAACCAGGTGCGTTCCGACGACGTGCCGGTGAATTGATCGCGTGCCTGTAGGGCAGCCAAGAAGCAATCCTGCACCACCTCCTCAGCCACTTCGCGATCGCGGAGTCGCATCATCGCGTAGCGAAAGAGCGCGTCGCCGTGGCGTTCAACCCATTGGGCTGGATCGGTGGTGCGAGCACCCTTTCGGGATGTTGCGTGCGCGTCGGGCATTCCGGGCAGTGTAGTGCATTCCGCGTGTGTCGAGAATGCAACATTCGATTTGGCTGTCAGGACGGCGAACGAGCGCAGACCAAACACGTGAGCGCGCTGCAATGGAGTGAGCGCCGCGAATGCCAAAAACCCAAAGGCCTGGGAGGGCAACCAAGACGAGGATTGCCGCCGAACGCGTGCCCGTGCGATCGCTTTCGATTCGCCGCATGTTGGGTAGGTTCGCGACCGAACGACCAGGGCAGCCGTCACAGGCTCGCTCGCGGACGCGTACACTGCGGCTTGAATCGCCGGCATTTCAGGGTTCTTGTCAGGAATGACGCGCCCAGCCGACCAATCGGCCACACGACACTACCTACGGGGCATCGGCACTTTGACCTGCCCGGCAAATGGTTGCCGATGCTCGACTTGCCGGAGGCGCATCGCGAGATGCGCACTCCGGCTTGCGTCGTAGACGCTTTGCTCAAGCGGAAAGGACAGTGATGACAGATGCGACAGCGATGAGAATGCGCACGGTATTGGCGGCGTTATTCGTGTTCGCCCTGGGGGCGCGAGAGGCTGCGGCATATTCACGCGCGGGCTGGGTCGCGGATCTGGTCACCTATGCGCACGACGTGCAGGGCACGGTGACGATCGTGGATGCGCAGACGCTGCGGGTCGATCACTTCACGTACGACGGCGGTGGCCCGCCATTCGTCTACTTCTATCTCGGCGGGAATGACACCGATGACGCGTACAAGTACGGGCTGGAATTGCAGCCGCTGTTGGATCACGCATACAACGACGAAACGGTGATGCTCACGCTGCCTCCGGGCGAGACGCTCGATGATTACACCGCGATCGCGGTGTGGTGCCGCAAATTCAAAGTGGATTTTGGGTCGGATGTGTTTCAGCTCGTCGATCCAGCCGACGCGGACACGGATGGCGATATCGACTACGACGATTACACCAAGTTCCAGGACTGCATGAACGGGCCGGGGACGGCGCCAACGCCGTCGATCCTCACCGCGCAGGAATGCCTCGACGCGTTCGACCGCGACACCGACGGCGATGTTGACGCATCCGACTTCGCCGGCGTGCAGCGCGCGTTCATCCTCGCCCAGCCCCAGACGGCGGAATACGAATTGACATTCGACGCGACGTGGAGCGCGATGACGCACCCGTCGGACTTCCCGCCGAATCCGCACTTCTCGGGTTTGATCGGTGGCACGCACAACAGCAACGTGGACTTCTGGGAGCCGGGCGGAATCGCGTCGCAGGGCATCGAGAACATGGCGGAGCTGGGATCGAAGACGGCACTCACCAACGAGGTGAACGCAGCCATCACGGCAGGCGATGCCGGCGCGGTGATCTCCGGCGGGGGGATCAACCCGTCGCCCGGGTCGGTCTCGGTGACGTTCACCGCCACGCAGGAATTCCCCCTCGCGACGGTCACATCGATGATCGCTCCGAGCCCGGATTGGTTCGTGGCCACGGACAGCTACGCACTATTCCGCGACGGCCAGTGGACGCCGCAGGTCACGGTCACGATGTACGTCTACGACGCGGGCACGGACAGCGGCACGACCTACACCTCCGCGAACGCGGACACCGTGCCGCAGGATCCTATCCAGCTTATCACGGATTACCCCTTCAGGCCGCCACTTGAGTTCGAAGTGACGCCGGTGGGGACGTTCACGTTCCAGAAGATCGACTGAATCGCGCGGTGCTCGGGTAAATCGAACCGGCTGGCGGTTTTTCTGTCAGGACCGACAGGGCGACCCGACCAATCGTGCAACTACCCTTGCGGCGTCGGCCACGTCGCCATACCCGGCGGAGGCGGGCCGACGTACATGCTTGCCGGAGGCGCATCCTCGGGTGCGCCCTCCGGCATGCACTTTCGACGCAATCGCAATGCAAACAGACATGATCCGGGCAGGATGGGTGAATATGACGCACGCAAAGTTGAATTGGGTTTGCACGGCATGCGTGGCGGCGGTCTTTGTGGCTGCCGGCGCGCGTGCCGTCGCGGACTCCGCGTATCCACGGGCTGGGTGGGTCGCCGATCTGTCCACGATCTTCCATGCGGTCAACGGAACGGTGACGATTGTCGACGCGACGACGTTGCAGGTGGATCATTTCACGTACGATGGCGGCGGGCCGGCGGTCTATTTCTACCTCGGCGCCGAGGATACGGATGATGCGTACTTTGGCGGGTTGGAAATTCAGCCACATCTCACCCGCGCGTACAATGACGAGTCGTTTACGCTGACGCTGCCGTCCGGTTCGACGCTCGACGGTTACACAGCCGTGTCGGTGTGGTGCGCGCAGTTCTCGGTGAATTTCGGCTCGGGGGTATTCGAGTTCGCCGATCCTTCGGACGCGGACAACGATGGCGATATCGACATCGACGATTACGCAATGTTCGAAGATTGTATGGCTGGTCCTGATGCAGCGCCGACGCCATTGGTCCTGACGACTCAGGAATGTCTCGACGCGTTCGATCGCGACAATGACGGCGATGTGGATGCGCGGGATTTCTCGGTATTTCAGCAGGTATTCACGGGTGCGTCACCGGCATTCGTGCAGTCCGCGAGCACGGATTCAGCCACCGCAGTTGTTGTGAACCATCCAAATGAAACGCATGAGCCGCAATCGTTCTTGACAGAGGACGTTCTGTTCGGTCATGCTAGCAATACGGTCCGCAGTACAAATGACGTAGCCGACGAGTTCTTCGGGACGGTGCAAAATGTCAGCGGATCGACCTGCCATCAACGGGCCTATCAAAGGGCGCGGTGCAGCCCACAATCCTGCTAACCGCTTCGAGCGCATCGACTACGTTCCGGATGCCGACGAGGCATCGGACCCGCATCGTCCGCGTACAGAATTCTTCATGGATCTGTCGCGGTCGATCATCAGCACGAACAACAGTCCCGACATTCCCTTCAGTGCGAGCATCAATCCCTAT
>JACKHH010000012.1 GCA_020639095.1 Phycisphaerales bacterium
GCAGCATGGCGGTGTCTTCGGTGTTGTCATGGAACGCGACTTCCAGAATGGTGGCGTCGAATTCGTTGCTGTTATTGCTGGTGCTGATGGCGCCGAACGAGCCGTTGTAGGGGTTGGTGCGTGAGCCCCAGGTGAACTCAAACTCCGTGCTGTCGAGGATCTGCATGTCCTGTTTGAT
Organism: Phycisphaerales bacterium; assembly: GCA_020639095.1. Taxonomy (GTDB): domain Bacteria; phylum Planctomycetota; class Phycisphaerae; order UBA1845; family UBA1845; genus JACKHG01. Next base: position 179 of record JACKHH010000012.1, read on the forward strand.
TTCGTCGCCAAGTATTGTCGCGTAGGCGACTTGATTGGTGGTCGCATTGCCGGTCACCAGCCCGACCGTCCCCTTGGCGCCACACGGAATAGAACCGCACCCGGCGGCATTGCTGTGAAACTCAAGATAGATCCGCCGCCAACGGTCGGTGTTGACGGTCTCATTGTTCATCTCACGCGCCCAACGTGCTCCGGTTCCGACGTTGTCACTGTCATCAGTCGAGCAGCAGTTGTAGATCGAGGTCGGCATGCCGACGGCATTTTGCGTGACCTCGGATTCCGCCCAGTAGCGCTGACACTCTTCGTCGCGCGGGTGCCCGCTGATCGTCCCCGGCCCAGCACCGACGATATCACCGATACCGTTGCCGAAGCGAATGGCATCAGCAATAACGTTGCCTGCAACGGAAGATTCGTTGCTGATCTCGACATATCCGTCGGTTCCCGCCTCGAAATAGTAGCTACCCAGCCAGACCCAACCGCGACCGACCATGCGGTGATCGACAACGACCTCGGTGATCCCGCCGCTGTGTTTGACGCGATAGAGCTGCGGTGCGCGATTCACACCGTCAAGCGCCCAGGTATAGACCGGGTAAAAGCCCGCCTCGGGTAGCGTTGGCGTATAGCGTGCGACGGCCGATTCCGTGACATTCGTTCCCGCGAAGCGATAGTGGACCCCGCTCGCGGTGACGCCGTTTTCGTAGTGCGGATTGCCCGTGCTGTTTCCCCAGCCGCCAACATAAGTCACGCCAGGATCATCCTGGTCGAGCACCACCTCGATGTCCTGATAGCCCACCGGGCGGAAGGGCACGACCGTCGCGCCCGCATTGAACAGGTAGTTCACGAAGTAATTGAGCTGATCGAGATTGCCGTAATCCTCAATCATGTCGAGCACCAGACCGCGCTGGAGAAACCACGTCGACGAACCCGCGGTCCAACCATGTCCGGCGGCTGCGAATACGGTAACGCCACTGAGTGCCCCGGTAGGTTGATGGCCCGCATTACCGATGGGGCCGGTGCGCGCAGCACGCGTGATGGGAGCGCCCGTGTCTTTCAGAATCTCCGCATCCTCGCGAAGCGGTGGATACACACCCGGGCCCGCGTGCTGCACAAAATCGTCGATTGTGCGGTACTCGTCGGTGGTCCCGATGCGCGCGACAATACGTACGCCACCGAAGTCCGCGCGGTCGGCGACGACTTGTGCGAGAACTTCGGAAATCCCGTCCGCGATTCCGTCTTCTAGAAAATACGAATCAGTACCCACCGGGAAGGTGAGCGCGATCCGGCAAACCGGGCCTTCCCAAGTCACGGAATCCAGCGACGTGCCCAAGGGCAACGTCGGTCGGTCTGACCCAATCTCGATGGGTTCCACAAGCACACCGAGCGCAAGCGAAACGCGCGCATGGGTGTCCTGCTCTCCGGCGACGAGGTCGGCGACGCGTGCAAGGAGGTCGCCGGCATCACCACTGGTGGCGCGCGCACCTTGCACTTGCCACAGCAGGCCGGTGATCAACGCACACATGACCGTAGTTCGCAACGATTTTACAGGAAGGCAGTTCACAATCTAACCCCGTTTCCGCGCGGTAGGGTATGCATGTGCTTCAGGATTTCCCCACGCCGCTACCGCGCCGGCGCCTTCCCGAAGGCTGGTTCGCACGACGTCCGCGCCACAATTCTAGCGCCGACGTTCGCAACAGATGCAACACATTGATGGCCAGTACTGCGCCACCGCATGAAAAGCGGGCCGCCCACGCTGGGCGGCCCGCGAACCTACGTGGAAAAACGACAAAACGTCACGGCAACCCGGTTACGGGAGCAGGTCCTGCATCGCACGGTAGTCGCGCAGGTCAACGTCGCCGTCCGAGTCGAGGTCGAACACCGTGAGACACGCATCGACGCAGAACGACTCGCTCGGATTCGGATCGACATTCGGCCCCGCGAGGCAGTCAACGAACGCGGCCATGTCGCTCGCGTCGGTGTTGCCGTCGCCGTCCCAATCGCCGGTCGCGAGCGTTTCGCCCGGGCAACCGTCCGCGATGCCGTTGGCATTGCAGTCACCACCGGGGAAGCCCTCGACCTTCAGGTTGTCGATCAGGCCGAAGCTGACAGCCGGTTCACCGGACACCGACGAGAAGATGTCCATGTAACCGATGCTGATGTTACCCGCGAGCGGGAACGACGCGCCGATCGAGCTATCCAGACGCACGATGGGCAGACCGTCGATCGACCACGTTACCGTGTTGCCAACGCGCACGATCTCGACTTCACGCCAGCCAAACGCCTGGGCGCCGATGTCGAGGATACCGTTCTGCTGCGGGTACATGGACGTCTGATTCGGAACAACGCTTGAGATTTCGAAGTTTCCGAACTGTGCGTAGTACGGATCTTCCGTACCCTGCGACGCGTTGTTCGCGGACGACGTGCCCGCGTAGAACTGTCCGCTCTCGGCGAACTGCTCGCTCGCGTTTTTGTACGCGCGGTAGTCACGGCCGGTATCGCCGTCAGTGTCGCACGTGAACCAACCACCCGAGCCGCTCGTTCCGCCCTGGTTCACCGTGGTGTTGTCGTAGCCGACACCGGCGGTAACCCATTCGGTCGACCCGCTACCACCAGCCGGGAACGGTCCGTGCGCGTTCATCCACATGTCGAAGGTGATCCGGTAATCGCCACCGAACAACTGGTTCTTCGGTGAAAGCGTGATGGCTTCAACCGACGACGGGCTGGCGATGTTGGACGCCAAACGCAGACCCAGCGTGTTTCCGGTATTTGGATTGGCCGGTACGCCGACCGTGGTCCAATCAAAACCGAACTGGTACGAGTTGTCCGCGGAACTCGCGTTGATGTTCCAGTTTGCCGAGGTGTCGGTGTCGAAGCTCTCGGAGTACGCAATACCGCACGGCGTTTGCGTGGCTTCGACAATCACCACGTCGGACTCCTCGCTCACCAAGCCGTTCACCGTCTGGGTTGCAGTCAGAAGCTGACCGGCAATCAGACCGGGCACCGGCGAAACGACGACCGGCGACGTCACGAACCCAGCAGAATTCTCCGACACTGGGCTACCGCCGTTGATCAGCACGGTGACCTGTGTGGTCGTAGCATTCGGCACGCTCACGAGCACGTCATCGACACTCACCGAGGTCTCGCCTTCACTGGCGGGTGAGACCACCGTGGGCGGTGGCGGCGTCGTGATACCGCGCGGGAATCCGATTTCGCTGGTACCGGCTGGGGTCGTCTGACGGGCTGCATACTGATCGAGCAGAACGCTGTTCGTGCTGACCAGGCTGAAGTCCACAGTCGCGCCGCCCGCAGGCTCGGTCGCGTAGAGTTCGCCGTTGCGATACAGGTCGACCGAAGTCGCCGACAAATCGACGTCTTGCACGCGGATGAACGGCACATCGCCGACGTTCGGTTCGAGCAGCGTCGGTGAAGCCACCGCATTCGTCGTGAAGTCGTTGAACAACACGTAGAACCCGACAGCCAGCGAGTTATCCGGGAATACGGCATTTTCGCCGGACGGCCGGAAAACGGAGAGCGTATTGGTGGGATTTTCGTTCGGCCACTTCCACTCAAAGCGAACCGACTGCGATCCATCGATGCTGGTATCGCCATCCAGGGCGCGTAGTGCGGTGGCTTCGGTTCCGATGCAGTCGGTGTCGGTCGGCAAGCAGCTCGTGCTCTGGCCGCGAACCGACGGCAGCGGGTTCGTCGTTTCCGCATCGCTGATCAGCACCTTGTTGCCACCCGAATCGATGTAGTACAGATGATCGACGTAGATGGTGTACGGGCCGGAGCTGGCGGGACCATTTGAATCGATGCTGAAGAAGATCGAGTCGATGTTGTAGTCACCGCCATCGGGCGTCAGGCTGCCGCCCTGACCGGTCGCGCCTTCGAAGTGCGCGAAGTCGGTGATCGGCTCAACACCCGGCACCAGCGAGAATTCAAACTTCTGCCAAACGCCGGTCTCCGGCAGCAACGGCTTGCCGTGCGGTGCGCTGCCCGACTTGGACGCGGCGCCGACAAACTCAAAGTCGGCCGGAGCGCCACCCAGGTTGCCGTCCTCGTCCAGCGCGAGGGTAACTGACAACTTGAGCGGCGGACGGAAGCGAACCAGAACCGAATCAGACGGGAGGCTCTCCAGTCCACCAATGACCTGCGTCGCGGTGATCTGGTTACCTTCGACCAACGGGCTGACCGTCACCGAAACGGGGTCGGTGGCGGGTGACGACACCGAGCCAATCAGCGTCGAACCGTTGGCGTAAATCCGCACGGAACTGGCGAGGTTTTCTTCGAGACCGGCCACCGTGACGGTCGTCTCGCCCGGTTCGAGGATGTCTTCGACGATGGTCACGACCGGAACAATGACGGCAACGATCTCAGAGTCGCAGCTCGATTCGCCACCGACAACCTGGTACGCGGTGATCTGATCGTCGAACACCAGCGGCGTCACCGGCACGCTGATCGACGTCGTTGCAAACCCGGTCGTTGTGACCGAACCGATCGTGGTCGAGCCGTTGGCCAGCACCACGACCTCGGTCGCGTTCGTGCTGATACCCGTGAGCGTTATCGAGTCAAGACCCGGGAAGAGCGGGCTTTGCAGCGTCGGAGCGTCCGGCACCGGCTCGCCGTATGGGTGATTGACGCCGTTTGACCCGATGGTCACCGACACGTTGTCGTAGTACATCGTCGGGTTGTTGTTGCTGAAGCCCTCACCGATGATGACGTGGGTGTAGCCGCCGTTGTTTGGACGCGGAACACCGTCTTCGTACGGCGTCGGGTTGACGTTCACATCATCGATGAAGTAATTCAGCGTGTCGGACTTCACCTCGATCTGCATCTTGTGCCAGCGATCGATGACGCGGCTCACACCGCTGCCGACGCGATAGAAGTCGGCGACGTTGGTCCAGCCGTTCGACGTCAGATTGCTGCCGAGTTGTGCGTTGTCGGTCACACGCAGCGTCAGGTTGTACTGCGAAGCCAAGTCGCCGGAGATCTGATTGAACATCGTGATACCGGCAGTGCCTTCGCTGCGCGCGCCCGTGGTGAATGACCCGCCCTCGAAACGCGCCAACTCAAAGCGCGTCCGGCCATTGAGCGTGCTGCTGCCGGTGAACTTGAAGTTCCAGGTCACCCACAACGGATCCTCGTCGGTGCCGTTCACCGCACCGCCCAGCGAGCGATACAGTCGGGCGGCATTGGCGCCGGCGGGGTTGTTTTCCTTCAGGAAGTTCGGGCAGCTCGCCGCACCACCCGACGTGAGCAGCAACTTCGCGTCCGCCGGGTTCGGTGAGCTGATCGAATCGAGCCAAATCTCGTTCAGTTCCGACTGCGACACGTAGCTGTCGAAGTTGTCGGCGAGGGCAACGCCCGGACCGAACACTTCAACCGGAACTGAGAAGTCACTGGTGATGCCGTCTCGCGTCTGCTTGGCGGTGTACTTCTCGCCAGCCGTGAGCACGACGCTGTTGAACGTCGCCACGCCACCCGACGGAGCGGTCGTACCCACGCTCACGCCATCACGGAACAGTTCAACCGAGTCGGCGTCGCTGCTGTCGCAGGGATTGAAAATCGAGCTGACAGTCACAGTACCGGTACCCGGTGCGGTTTCCGTCAGCGGGCCGTCCACCTTCGGGGCGACCAGCGATGAGTCGTCTTCCGGCGAGGTGAGCACGATGTTGTCGATGTAGATGAAGAAGTACTGCGCGTCCGAGTTGCCGGCGTCCGGCGTGAAGATGATCGAATCCAGCGAGCCGCGATTGACGCCATCGCCATTGCTCGTTGCGTCGAGCATGCCGTCGCCCGACGTCGGAATACCGTCGCCGTCCGCGCCGCCCGGGAAACCGCGGACCAGGCCGCTGTTCGCGCCGATGGCACCGAGATCGAACTCGACGTGCGTGAACTCGCTGGCGTCCGGCGGCCAGAATTCGCCGCTGGCCAGCATGCGCTTACCACCGATCGGCAGCAACTGGCCCGGAAGCACGTCGGCGAAGAAGCCGTTCGTCGCCGCCGGGATCAACTCCGAACCCGGGAGGTAGACGATTTCGAGGTCGCCGGTGCCCGCATCGGTGTCACCGAGTGCGATATCGCTACCGGTTTCCTTGATGCCCAACGCCATGTACACGGCGGCGTTGCCCGGCGTCTCTGCCGGCACCTGAAGACCGAACGAGTTCGTCGCGTAGTTGAACTTGAACGCGGTCACCGCGATGTCAAAGCTGATGGTTCCTTCGAGGTGGATTGACGGCAAGCGCAGGTTGGCCACGGACGAGGTCGTTGCACGAACACCCGCCGTCGTCACATCCGTCGGGTCGCCCCACGCGAAGCTGATCTCGTACGAGGGCGACGCGAGGCCGAACCAGTCCTGCCCGGAGTCGGTACGCAGAATCGTCTGCGACCAGTTCACCGGGTAGGCCTGGCTTCCCTGATTGCCGGGAATCAGACCGTCGGTTGAACCCGAGAACCCCGGTTCCTGGAACACGGCTTCCGCACCGTGTCCGGTGTAGATACTCGCGGGAAGCGGGTCGCAAATCGCCGCGCCGCGATCGGCACAATCGAAGTCTTCGGCTTCGATCGGTTCATACCTGGTCAGACAGCGTGTCGTTTGTGCTTGCGCCGATGCGACCAGCGCCAAAGTTGCTACAGCAGTGAGAAGCTTCCATCCTCGTCCGTTGGCCATCGGTATCACTCCTTCAACTCGGTGATTGAAATGGGCTGCGCCGTGTCGCTCGATCCGTGAGGATGACGAGCGCGATCGCCCAATCGTGGAACCATTACAACTTCGCCATGATCTGCGCACAGCCATGCGCACCTGACGAGTTCACTTTGATGTAGTTGGCGGTTAGGTCTTCGCCGCGAGATTGCTTCAATCCCTTGCACCCGCCGGAACCGACCTCTGCCACCGGAACCGCGCAATGCACCCCACGCGCAACCAAGTATCGGCTGGTGCGCGCGTCGTGCGGAATTACGGAGTTCGCGGGCAGTCATACCCCATTCTTATTATTGCCGATCGGGTCGTGCAGAAACAACCCCCTTGTACGGCGAGATTTGCGCTCTAAGGTGCGTTCGAGCGCAGGGGAGCGTGCTGTCGACCAGGGGCATTACCGGGCGTGTCGTCGCGCCCTACAGGCCAACGCGCCCGACCGTTCGGGATAGTCCCCGGTGTCATACGGGGTTATCCGATCGGCTGCCTTCGCGCGTCAACGCATCTCGCGTCGCGCGCCGTCGATCAGCCGGTCCCAATCCAGCGCCGGGCCGGGATCAACTTTCTGCTTCGAGACGTGGTAATGCCCGAGCACACCGCTGAACGACGCGAGCTCCTCGTCGGTCAAGATCGACGTACGCAGAGCACCGTTCTCGTCGCGCGGGTAGTCGCAACGAATCTTCGGCAACACCTTGCAGAGCGTCGCAGTGAGCTTGATCAGCGAGTCGTACTGCGCATCGGTCAGGTCGTACTGCTTGAGGTCACGCCCCTGGATCTCACTGACCACGGCATCGTTGCGTGACGGATACGCCACGAAATCCTTCGTGCGCACGCCGCCATCGCCCATGTTCTCCGGCAGCGTGACGATCGTACGCCCGGCAGCGTCTTTGCCGTACCATTTGTCCAGCGTTTCCGCGTGATCTGGCGAATACGCGCCGATGTTGGCAATCTCCACGCCCACGCTGCGATCGTTCGCGCTGCCCGCATGCCATGCCCGTTCCTTGAGATCGAGCGTCTGGTAGATCGTGCCGTCGAGGTCGAGCATGAAGTGTACGCTCAGACCGCGCATGTCCTGCAACACCTTGAAACAACGCTGCGATGTCCCGCACACGTCGTAGTGCAGCACGAACAGGTCAACGTAGTTCTGAAGCTCTTTCAACTGCCAGCCGTGGGCGAGCACGTCGTCTTTCACGTCCTCGGGCACGTTCTTGCGCAGCGTGTCGTAGCGCTGCGGCGACTTGCTCGCGTTTCTACCAGTGGGCAGCGTCTCGCCCGGGTTGAACTTGCATTCCGCGCGGTACGCGTCGTAACCGTCGCGATCCGTCCAGAGCACGACCGGCGCACCGGTATGGAAAAGCTGACCCGCCACCATGATTTCGTCGCCCCGGCGCGGAATCTGCTGGCCGGGTTTGCCGTAACCGTGCAGACCGTGCAGGCAGCCCGTCGTGCTGAACGCAGCCAGGCATGCACCGAGCATCGCCGTTCGGTGACCGAGCGTCCGAAGGTTAGTTGTTCGCGGTTTGCTGAGCGGTGTTGCGATCGTAGAGCGCATGGCATACCTCGTCTTGCAAGTCGTTGAAGGGGCGTACGCTGCCCGGAATGTTGTTGTAGATAATGGAAAAACACAGCCAGCGGTCGTCGTTGGTGTGTACGTAACCACTGAGCGCACGGACGCCGCGGATGTAACCGGTCTTTGCGAAGACGTGGCCGCTCAAGTCCTTCATGCGCGAGCCGAGCGTGCCCGATTCGCCGGGCTCAGCCAGTGCGTTGCGGAACGCGTTGGCATACGGATGGTTGTGCATCGCGACGAGAATGTCGCTGATCAGCCGGACGGTGACGCGGTTATCGCGACTCAAACCGGAACCGTCCGCGCCGACGAAATGGGAATCATCGATGGCGTGCTCACGCATGAACGCACGCGCCGCCCGCTCGCCGGATTCCCAGGAGCCTGGTCTGCTTGTGCCATTATGCAATCGAGCTTCATATTCACGTCCGGACAACTTGCAAAGGCACTCCGCAAACAGGTTTTGACTGTCCTTGAGCAGCCGCCACATCACATCCGACATTCGCGACTTATTCACTGCGATTTCGTCGGCACCGTGATGCGAAACAATTGAGCCCGGCGGGGCTGTTGTTGACGCAATGTCGCCGGCGACGGAGATGCCGTTGGCGATCAGGTGCTCGCGAAACGCATCCGCGAAGAACGCACCGGGGTCAATCACCGGTTTGCTCTTGAGCCCGCGGCGTTTGGTGCATCCGCCGCCCAGGACGAGCACGTTCGCATGGGCAAGCCGTTCGATGGTTGGCGGATTCTCGTTGCCGCTGACGCACTCATTGACGATCGTCAGGTCGCGGAACGGCGGGACGACTTCGTAGCCGGCAGGTTCCCCGTCGGCTTTGGGAAATACCGTAACGTCCACGCAGTTGTCGTTGAAGTTGAGCCCGCTAACCGGTGCCGCGTACCAGTGGACGAGGTCGTCGTGACTCCAACTCGGATGAATCGTGTTGTTGTCGAACGCGCCGTCAAAGTACTTGATATCCCCAGGGATTGACGTGATTCCCTTGGCTTTGAGCGCCGCGACCCACTCGTCGAACACCGTCAAGGTGCCACCGTCATGAAGCCCTGCGATTTTCGCATCACCTATGGCGGGATCGCCGGTGCCCGTGATCCACAAGTCGTGACCGTCGAAGTGGAGGTAGGTGTTGAACGTGTGGTCAGGTCCGAAGGTATCCAGCGCAACCGAAGCCGTCACGATCTTCATGTTGCTCGCGGGCATCACCGATTCGTCAATGTTATAGGCGTACAATTCACGTCCGGTGTCCAGATCAATGACACGCGCTGACACCGTCGCGCCGGTGTCGGCATGCCTTGTCAGGATCGGAGTCAGTTGCGCGGTGAGCTGCGCGTCGTGTCCGCGTGTGCTTGAACATGCGCCGCTTCCGATCAGAAGCAGGACACAGGCTGGATACAGGGAAAGGAACCGTCGGCGGTGATTTCGTTTTCGGAACATAACGGTGGGGGACAGTAACTCCAATCGCATCAAATGGCCAGCCGAGTGTTTCAACGGCGCAGCGATTCACCACATGCGCGCTTGCATCGGCTTTCGCGCGCACGCTATGATGGCCTCTGTCCATCCGCCGGGAGGGACCTGCCCGCACTTGGGTGACTTGGGGTAACTACGTAGATCCTCCATCAATATTGCCTCCGGCTTGAGGAGTTCAATCATGCTGCGACCGTGCGCCTGTTGCCGTGCGCTGGTTCTGTCCTTGGCGGCGCTGACCATTCCACAGCCCGCCCGCGCCCAAATGATCATCGTTGACAACGTCGATACCGGATTCTCCGTGCTCAGCGGGGGCTGGAGCACAAGCGACTCCGCCGCAGGACACTATGGCGCCAACTACGCGTATCTGTTGACCACAGGCGGCGGCGGCTCGCTCGGTGAAGTCGAGTGGCGTCCAACGCTCGCGGCGACTGAAACGTTTACAGTCGACGCCTTCTACCCGTCGCTGGCCAGTCGACCCGACAATGCGACGTATTCCGTTCACCACGCAGGCGGTGTCACCGACGTGGTCGTCAATCAGCAGGTCAACGGCGGAATGTGGATTTCGCTGGGCACCTACACCTTCAACGCGGGGACCGGCGGATATGTTACGCTCGACAGCGACGCGAACGGCACGAACATCGTAGCCGATGCGGTCCGTTTCGTTTCGGTCGCCAACCCGCCGCTATTCACGAACATTGAATTGACGGCACTCAACGGGTTCAACGTGGACGCGCGCAGCGCATCGCTTGCGGACATCGATAACGACGGCGACCTCGACCTGTTTTTCCAGGGTGCGACAGGCGCACAGCAGCTTTTCCGCAATAACTTCATCGGTACCGGGAGCTTGGATTTTACCAACATCAGCAGCCAGTTGCCGGCTGGTCTGACCTCGTCCTGGAGCGCGTGCTGGGGCGACTACGACGGCGACGGCGATGTTGATGTGTTCATCGGCAAGTCAAACAGCGGGGTGACCGGAACCGTGCTGCGCAACGACGGCATCGCAGGGTTCACCGACACCAGCGTCGCGGTCGGTCTGGATGATCCCGGATTTCACCAGAACGTCGCATGGAGCGACATCGACGGCGATCTCGATCTCGACCTCGTGCTTGCGATGGAAGGGCCGGAACTCAACGAGATTTACATTCAGGTGACCTCGAACAGCTTTATTCCGGTGGGTGCGTCGGTCGGATTCCAGCAGCCCCTGGGCTATAAAGCGTATGGCATGGCCATTGGGGATAGCGACGGCGATGGCGACATGGACGTGTACATTTCGACGTGCCGCGGCGACAACAACGTGCGCAACAACTTCTACGAGAACCAAACGGTTGAAAGCGGTTCGCTCGACTTCATCGACATCGCTGACGCGAACGGCACGCAGAATATGCGCAACACCTACAATGCCGAGTTCCACGATTTCGACGACGACGGCGACCTCGACCTTTACGTGGTGGGTGCCGATGGGCAACTCACCAAGATTTACCGTAACGACGGCTCAAATCAGTTCACCGATGTTGACGCGATCCTCGGGCACGATCTGCTCGACAACAACGGCGGCGACTACAACGGCGGCAGGGCGATCGACTACGACAACGACGGCGATCTCGACCTCTACCTGCACGATCACCTCGCGAACAACGGCCACGATCAGGCACGCAGACTCTACCGCAACGACGGCAACTGGAACTTCACCGACGTGACGGCGGAGGTGGGCATCGATTTCAAGACGGAGGGCGCTTACGACAGCGCGTGGGCGGATATCGATCGCGACGGCGATTTGGATCTGATCGCACCGACAAACGTGAATTCACCTGAGCGCATCTTCCTCAACGGAGCGCAGGCGAACGGCAACCATTGGTTGCAGGTGCGCCTGCTCGGGCCGTCGTCAAACACGACCGCCATCGGAGCCGCGATCTACGCCACCATCCACTATGGCACCGGAGCGCAGCGCACGCTTCGTCGCGACGCGAACGTGAATGCCGCGACCTTCAACCAGAGCGACCTGCCGGTGCATTTCGGATTGGGCAACGCAACGGTCATCGACAAGCTGCGTATCGTCTGGCCGGGTGGTGTGGTGCAGAATCTCTGCAACGTCGCGGTGGACCAATTCCTTACGGTGCACAGGCCGACGCCCGGTGACTTCGATGGCGATGGCGACGTCGACCAGTCCGATTTCGCTGCGTTTGTCGACTGCCTGAACGGACCGGTTTCCCCGCCCGCGCCGTCATCGGCTGCTTGTGCCGATGCCTGCGCCGCATTGGACGTCGATCTCGATAACGACGTCGATCTTGCGGACCTTGCCGGGCTCGTGTCGGTCTTCGCTGAGTAACATTTTTCGTGTTGCACACCAATGAATTCCATGCGCTCGGTCCGGACAAGTTGGCGACAACGTCCGAATAACGGCGTATTGGCGGCCCGGCGGGCGTGCCAATAGGTGGCATCCCGCGGTTGCTTGCGTACATCCCCGAATATTCAGAAGTTCGCTAATGCGTGGGGTTTACGCTTGATTCGCGTTGGCGGCTTTCGCTAGAATCGGCGGTTGGAGAGGGGAATAGGGTGCGACCGCACGCCAGGGTCCTGGGCCCGCACGTCCGTTGCCGGTCGTTAACGAGAGAGAGCTAGGGATATTTGAATCGGTCGATGTCGCTGCTCGCGGGTTTGCGAGTTGCGGGCATGGGCTGATGCACGCATTGCGGTGTTGGGTGCCGCGGTGTGTTTTGCAGTTCGGGTATTTCTCTGGTGAGTTTTGCCGCAAACGGCAATTGGGTTTTCTCTGGTTAACGATTTGAACAAACCGGGGTGTATTTTCAGGAAGGGACAGGAATCATGAAGAAGATTGCAGCAGGATTGTGCGTCGCGCTGCTGGCCTCGACGGCATCGGCGACGATCATCACCGACAACTTCGAGGTCGATAGTTCGGCCAACTACACCATTCGCGACGACAGCAATTCGCCGTCGGGTGATGGCACGGCTGACAGTACCGCCACGTTCGCGTACGACTACGTCGCAGCGGGCATTCCGCTCGCGCCGCGTTCGACTGTTGGTGACGTCGGCGGATTGCGCATGACCGCGAATGACACTGCGGGCCAGGCGGATCACATCACCGCGTTCCACAACACGGCGCTCTCCGATCCGACGAGCACCAAGCGTCTGCTGGTGGACATCTACATGGGCGTGACCGGCACAAGCGGTACGACCGAATTGGCCCATGTCGGCATCGGCGCCGATGGCACCGATTTTAACTCGATCTTCACGCCGATCGCGGGTGACGGCCACTTCCTGGCGATGACAGGCGAAGGCGGTTCGAGCTCGGACTTCCGTCATTTCGTCGAAGGTACGCCGGTAAACTCCGGTGATTCCAGCTACTTGAACAACCTGCACACAACCAACGCCACCGGCGACACCTATCAGGAAATCTTCCCGAGCGGTTCGTGGGACTTCCCGGGCAGCCCGGGCAACGGTTGGGTGACCCTGGAGATCTTCGCAGCTGCCGGTGCGGTGCGCTACTCGCTTGACTCGGGTTCGGGCATGGTGCCGATCATCATCACCCCGCTTCAGGACGACCTCGGTTTGGTGAGCCTGGGCTACACCGATCCGTTCACGTCGGTTGCGGCTCCGTTCCAGTCGATGTTCGTGATCTACGACAACCTCGAGGTCACCCCGGAACCGGCATCGCTGTCGCTGCTCGCGTTCGGCGCGATCGCGGTGATGCGTCGCCGTCGCTAGTTCTGACCTGAAGGTCTACCTCGTTAACCGTCGGGGTTGCTCGCACACTGCGGGCAACCCCGTTCTCTTTTGTCCCTACCGCGCGTGGGCACACTCCACTTCGTAGCCCTGGTTTCGTCTCGAAACCTGGCGATGCGTGATCTTTCGCAATGCACTTTCTTCGCGGTAGGCGGACTGGCTGCCGCGTTCAGATCAACACCGTACGGGGAACGGAAGCGCAACGGAGCGCCAGCGGGCCAATCGCCCCATGGCGTGCGTAATTCCTCGTGTCGCGAATTCTCAATTCCGACTATTCGCCGAGCAGTGCGTTGCCGACCGTGTGCCACACGGTATTGCGGAAGTCAGAGACCTTTCCGGTGTCGTCCGGGTGTACGCGGTTGGTCAGGGCGATGATGAACATCCCGGCATCGGGGTAGATGCGGATCGCGGTACCGGTGTAGCCCGTGTGGCCGTAGGCGTAGAGCGCGTCGATGCCGGTAGCGCCGGCATCCGGCGGATAGGTATCCCAGAGCAGACCGCGGCGCGCAGGCACGCCTTTCGCGTTTGTCGCGCCGGGATTCTGCACGCTGGTCATTTCCTTGACGGTGTCTGGCTTCAGAATCCGCACGCCGTCCAGTTCGCCGCCGTTCAGCATCATTTCCGCGAAGCGTTCGAGGTCCGCCACACCGCTGAATAACCCGGCATTGCCTGAAACGCCGTCCTGCATCGCAGCCATCGGGTCGTGAACTTCGCCGCGCAGAAATCCGTCCGCGCTCTGCGCGTGATCGGCACGCGTCGTCGGTACGAAGCGCGCAGCCAGTGACCGTGGCGGATTAAAGCCGGTGTCCTTCATCCCCAGCGGTTTGAAGACATGCTCTGCCGAGTACTGATCAAGCGGTTCGCCGCTGACCTTTTCAAGAATCTCCGCGCTGAGGATTGCATTCAGGCAACTGTACGAGAACATCTCACCCGGTGCGCGTGCGAGGTCAACGTCGCGAATGGCTTGACGCATCGCCGCTCGGCAGGGAAACCCGTTGGCTTCGCGAATCTTCTTCTGTCCGGGCGCGCCGATGTACGGAATCTCGCCCGACATGTGCGTCATCAGGTGCTTGATGGTGACGTGCTGCTTGTCGCCGCTGGCAAACTCGGGCAGGTACTTGCTCACCGGGTCGTCGAGATTCACCTTGCCCTGCTCGATGAGTTGCATCAGGCTCGTACCGGTCGCGATCGGTTTTGTCATCGACGCCATGTCGAAGATCGCGTCGACCGGCATGGGGACGCGCTTCGGTTCGATTTGCTGATATCCGTACGAGCCTTCCCAGGTTTCAAACCCATCAGCCGTGCGCCGTCCGATCGCGATCACCGCGCCGGGAATGTGCTCAGCCGCCAGCAGCCCGGGCACGACGGCATCGAGCATTTCCGCCGCAGCGTCGAGACTGCGGTCGAGCGGCTGGGTTTCGAAATCGAAGCGATAACTCCACTCGTCGAAGTAGAGGTTGTGCCCGTCGATTTCGACCTCGCCGCGCTGGAAGTCGTACGGCTCGCTGCGGAAGCTCGTCTTCGGCGGGTGCAGTTCCCGGCCGTAGTCGAGGTTGACGATCATGCGGTAGGGGTCGAGGTTTCCGCAGTAGAAGTCCCTCACGCGCGGATCGTAATGATTCTGCAATCCGTAAGATGGGTCCGCCGGCAGCCAGCCCCAGGGCTCGACGTAGAACTCGGTCCAGTCGTGCATGTTCCAACTGATGGGCCGGGTCTCCCACCCCGACTGCCAGCGTGCGGGAATTCCCGCAGCGCGGCACAGCGTGATGAACGTCAGCCCCTGCACGCCGCAATCGCCGCGCCGAGCCGTGATCCCCTTGTCGCTGATGTTGAAGATCGTGCTGTATTCCACCTCCGCGCACCACGGAATGTTCGCGTCCATCCAACGGAAGATCTTCCGGGCTGCGATCAGCGGATTCGTTTCGTCGCCAACCACCTCCTCGACGACGCGCTTGATCTTCGGTGTAAACACGATATGCGGTGCCCGCTCTGCCGTGTATTCGCGATAAATGTCGCTCGCCTTGTCGTATGGCTTAACGCCGGCCGGGTCGGGCATCGGGCAGTACGCGCTCGTGGTGAACTCATACGTCGCGGAAAACGAAAGCGGTTCGTCCGCGCTGGTCACCTCGTGCTCGAAGTACACCGTGCGTTGTGGAGCGTTTGCCGGTGCGACGCTTCCGCCCGGCGGATCGGTAGCGATGAGGTGCACGTCCTTCTGCTGACGATATTCCTGCGGGTAGGGCAGCCAGCAACGCACCTTCGCGCCGGGCATGACCCGCGGGTTTCCCGGATTGACGCTCAGTGTGTAGGTCGCGCGGTGATGTACGGGATACACCTCAGGCGAATCCGACTTCGCGGCACGTTCCACAAGTCTTTGTACGTGTCGCGGGTTGTCGAAGCTGTTGCGCGTCGGGGGAATCTCCGTACGCCGCCGCGCCTTTGCCTCAGCGCTGGTGCGGAAAAGATTGCCCGGTTCGCGCGCGAAGTAACGCACCTTGCCGTCAATCACGCGATGCTGCAATTCACCGCTCGTGCGCCAGCGTTCCATATCGCCAGCCGTTACATCCGGAATGGATAACCTTAGTTTTTCGAGCATTTCCTCGGGCGAAAGGCGATAATCGCGGAGGGTGCGGCGCATCTGTTCGCGCAGAATCGCGAATGGTTCGGTGATCGGCGCGTTGGCATCCACGATGTGCGGTGCGATGATCGCATCGGCATCGGCGAAGTGTCCGTCTGCGACGAGCGCTTGCGCGTTGGCAAGGTCAGCCGCATTGTCCGCGCGAACCGGTAGCGCTGCACAAAGCGGGACGAAGGTGGTCAGCCAGAGTTTGCGATACTGTAATGTCGTGAGCATGAGAACATCCTTGAATGGGAAACGCGTAAGCGTGTTACTATCAGCGTGTGCGGTACATCAGAATAAGCGCCCGCGTGCGGCGCGTCGAGCGCTGAACTGTGGTAAGCTGTGTGCAAGACCAAACCGCGCTGGTGAGGCAGTCGACAAAGGCGAATACCCGCAATGCAATACATTATCATCCTATTGAGCCTGATCGCAGTCCCGCCTGCGCCCGACGCGCTGCCGGCGAATTCCGTTCAGCAAGCCGTGCAACGCGCGATCGACACCTATGAGCCGTTCCCCGAATCGGATCGTCACGACCTTGGCGGTGTGGGCATCGGTGTTGACTGGGCGGTTGCGGACGGCTGCTCGGACGCTGCGTGCTCGGCGCGCCTTTCGCAGACTGCCGGTTATCTCTTTCACTACTTGCGCGATCGCGGCGCAAAGATCGTGCTCTCGCACGCACCGGGCGTGACGAACGCGAACGATCCCGCGACATCGCCGTCGCGACGAGCGGCTGTCCTCGCGGAGGCGGATTCGAAGCTCACTATTCTACTGCGTTGCCCGCATGGGCCAAGCGGTGTGCAAGGTGGTAACGCTTTTGCCGCAGCACTCGGGAAGCTGCTGCCGCCAGCCTGGGGCACGAGCGGGGCGCTCGATGACGTTTTTGCCAACAAGGACGCTGCCGATGTTTGCGTGGTGACGTTTCCTGCTATGGCAGATGACGCCGATCCCTGGCGGCAGACGCGCGCGGATGCGCTCGCGTTGAGTGATGCGCTAGGCAAGTATGCCGTTGCGCTGGGTTTGGCGCGCAATGCCACCGTTGTCCCCGAGTTGCCCGGCGATTCGCGGGTGCGACAGTGGGCTCGGCTGGCATGTCCCGACGGGCAGCTGCCGTTTGGCGATGCCGATCGTTTTTGCCGGCTTTTCCTGCGACTCGCGATCAGCAATCCCGCGTGTACTTACGCGAATATCTCCGCGACGGTTGTCGGTGACGGCGTCGAGTTGACCGGGGCGACGAACGTGCCGTTTCTCGCGCGCGCCGTGCACGACGCCTTGTCGCAGGTCGGCATCACAAACATCACCAACAAGATTCGCAGCCTGCCCGATGCCGAACGCCTCGGCGATGTGCGTTTCGGTGCGTGTCGCGTACCGGCAGTGCTCACGCGCAGCCAGCCCAGCGAACTCGCCGGTTTGCAAACCGAACTGCTCTACGGCGAGCCGGTGTACCTCCTAGATCGCGATGGGGCGTTCCTGCTCGTGCAGGGCGGCGATGGGTATTGGGGCTGGGTGGCGAGCGATGCCGTTGCGACACTCAGCGAGAAGGACTTCATCGCCTACCTCAATCGCCCGGAAGTCGCATTGCTGCGCGACGTCACCGCATCCGGTATGGTTGTTCCGCGCGGCGCGCGGGTACGCGTATCCGCTGAGGACGGCGACACGCTGTCAATCGGTGTCACTGCGAACGATAGGCTGACCGTCCCGCGTGGTGCCGTCGAGTATCCGCGCACGCATCAACCGGAATTCATCGAGCAGCGCGTTCGTGCCGCCCTCGACCTGCTGCACACGCCGTATGTCTTCGGCGGCCGGTCGCCCGCGGGTCTTGATTGCAGCGGGTTGTGCATGAACGTAGCTGCTCGTAGCGGCGAAAGCATCCCGCGTGACGCCGCGCAGCAGGTGCTCGTCGGCACGCTGGCTGCCACCGCGTGGTTTCGCGGCGATTTGCGTCCCGGTGATCAGGTTTTTTTCATCGATCAGTCGGGAAAGGTATATCATACGGGTATCGCGATCAGCCCGACGCACATTCTGCACTCCGCGCCCCCGGGCGTGCGGATCGGCAGCTTCGTGAAGGGCGATCGTCTGTACGACACGCGAATGGACCGTGACTTCTTTATTGCTAAGCGGCCATGAGTTGTGTCATTAACGCGCGACCGGCAAGATGCGACTGGACCGGAAGGGCTGATGTGGGACAAGGGCTGATGTGGGACCGACTTTCCAGTCGGTCTCCCGGATGAACAGACCGGCTGGAAAGCCGGTCCCACAGGCGACATGCTTTAGGCTATTTCGACAGGGCTCAGGATACACATGAACAACCAACAGGCTCCTGATATTCGTTCGTGGCGGACGACGACCGGCCGTGAACCAGTTGTGCGTATTGGCGTGGTGCTCGACGTTGATGAGATGTCGACAGTGCACATGCGGCTGCCCGAGGAGGACTACGACCTGGTGGGTAAGGGCTCGCCGACGCGCACGCTGCGCGACGCACGGATCGAAGCCCGCGTGAGCGACGGCACCGTGCTGGTGCGCATCGACGACGGCGTGCTCGAACGAGCGCCGATCTGGCGAATTGTTCCGCGAAAAGATCAGCCGATCGTGCGCGGTGCGGGCGCGCTGGTTCGCGACATCGTCGCCGGTCGCGGTTTCCACTGGCGCAAGCTGATCGATCAGCGTCTCACCGGCGTGCTGGAATTGCGGGCGGGTTCACGCGGCCTCATTCTGGTGAACGAGATTCCGCTGGAGCCGTACCTTGCCGGCGTCATCACGTCCGAGATGGGCGCGGAGTGTCCCGTGGAGTTTCTCAAGGCGCAGTGTGTGGTGGCGCGCTCGTGGCTGCTGGCGCTGACCGAGGACATGCACGACGGCGAGCCGTTCGACCGCTGCAACGACGACTGCTGCCAGCGATACCAGGGCACCGACGAACTCAGCCCCGGAGCCATCGAAGCCACCGTGGGCACACGCGGGCTCGCGCTGCTCGACGAGAAGGGCGGGGTGGTCGACGCGAACTACTCGAAGAGTTGCGGGGGAATCTCCGAACTGCCCGAGCACGTTTGGGGAATCACCAAACCGGGCCTGACGTCAATCATCGACGCCCCCCCGGGCGGGCCGGAGTCGCGTTTCTCGCCGGTGACTGGTGATACGTTCGAGGAGTACCTGTCCGGTGCGTGGCTCGACGATACCAAGGTGTATTGCAGCCCGAACATCGTGCCCCCGGCAGAGTTTGCCCGTTACCTGGGCAAGGTGGACGAGGGCGGCGATTACTTCCGTTGGGAAATATCCATGACGCGCGCAGAGTTGGAGGAGACGGTCCGTACCCACGTTCCAGAGGCGGTTGATTTCGCAAAGCTCACCGACCTGCGGGTCGAGGCCCGCGGCGTCTCAGGCCGGGCGACGAAGCTGACGGTCGTTTACGACGACGCAAAAGGGGAGCAGCATCAGGTCCTGCTCGACAGCGAGTACCGCATCCGCCAAGCCCTGCACCCGGGATTTCTCTACAGCAGCGCAATCGCGATCGCGACGCAGCGTGATGCCGACGGCGACATCGAAAAGGTCACCTGCCGTGGTGCGGGCTGGGGCCACGGCGCCGGCCTGTGTCAGATTGGCGCACTCGGCATGGGCCTCTGCAACATCGAGAACGCAGCCATCCTCAAGCACTATTTCCCAACGGCGAAACTGAAGACGGTGTATCCGTAGGTCGAGTGTCAGCGTAGCAAGGTAGGGCGGGCTATTGCCCGCCTTTGCGCGCGTTCGGTGTTCGCCGGCGGGCAATAGCCCGCCCTACAGGCCACGTAAGCGTCTGCTGAACTGCTACGGCTGCTAAAGCTTTGTTGTAGGGAATTGTCCTATCAGCCACCCGGGATATCCTTGCGTCAGGCCGCACGTCTTGGGTATAATCCTACCCGCAGTTCAACTTTACTGGCGCAACGTCTCGCTTGGAATACGCTACCAATGGAGATCCTCCGATGCGCGCATACTTCACCACGTTCGCAGCGTTTGTACTGGTAACTATCGGCGTCCCCTTTGCCGCGGAGGCTGGGTTCGTTTACCAGGAACACTCCGGATCCGCATTCGCCGAGGGGTGGACTGGATCGGGTGACAACTATGCGGTCGATTCGTTCACCGCACCGCCGACCTCGGGCAACATCTACACCTATGAAGAATACTACGCGGAGGTGGCGGCGGTCGTGCCTTCCGTCTGGGGGTATTCCCACAGGGCGAACGGCATACTGGAGCGCGCAAAGAGCAGCGAGCGCGTTGCAATCTCCGGGTCGGCGCATTCCCGTATCTGGGGTAACGGGCCGCTACCGGGCCACGGCGAGGCCACGCTGTCGCTCACGACTACGCTGACTGCGCCGGTCGAGGATGTCGAAGTCTTCTATTCTATTTTTGTCACGGGTACCGACGATGTGGACGTCACCGGTTCGTTGCGAGTTGGCAATGTCGACACGGCTGAGACGTATCTCGCTCTGGACGAAACCGATCAGACATTTAACGGCTACCTGAACATAACGGTGCCAGAGGGCACGCGGATCATCGTTGAGATGGACCTGCAAGTGGTGATGGAACGGACAAGCACGGAGACCGCGTCGACCGGTGGAATCGTTGCCGAGATCGCCTTCTCACCAGAGCCGTCATCGGCGGTCCTTCTGGGATTGGGAATGACCGTAATCCTCAGAAGACGACGAAATAGTCGGCGAGCGCCGCAAGCTGCCGCCGTGGGCGCGCTAGCTCTCCCGCAAGCAAGGTAGGGCGGGCTATTGCCCGCCTTTATACGTGATTGGTGATCGCCGGCGGGCAATAGCCCGCCCTACAGGTGCCCCACGCTGCGCCACTTTTGGATGGACACGACCTACGGCTGCTCGCTGCACAGCGGGTTCGGGTCGGTGGCGTGCAGCACGCCCGAGCCGGTGACGCAATTGGCGAATTCCGCCGCGTCAAACGCGTCGATGTCGCCGTCGTGGTCACGGTCGAAGCAGATGCAATCCTCGGGCAGCATCGGGCCTGCGCCTCCGGAAACACACTGCTGGATCGCCTTGTAGTCCCGCAAGTCCACGTCGCCATCGCCATCGTTGTCCGCGAAGGGTGTGTTGCACTCAGGCATCGGCATCGGCCGGAACGCTGCGATATACAACTCGTACTCCCCGAAGTCCGTCCCGGGATGGCCGGGGAACTGCGGGAAAACCTTGACGACGTAATCCTTCGTTTCGGCGATGTGCAAGTCGAGCATCAATGCATCGTCCGACTCGCGTTCGTCACCGTTGCCGTCCGTCAGGTAATAGATTCCGGGGAAGTCGGGGTCTTCCAGCTTGTCCAGGTCGTACACCGCGACAGCCACGTTGAACTCGTCAAGCCGAGACGAAATCTCATTGGACAGCACCTCGATCTGCACGAAATCACCGGCATACGCAAAGAAGCTGTAGTAGTCGCTGTCGAACGGGTCGAACGTCTCGCCCTTCACCGCGATAACATCCGCGACCAGCGGCAACCCATGGATGGGATCGCCCGGCGGCACGACATTGGGAATTCCAATCGTCTTCAGCGGAAGCGGCGACGCGGTCGCGGGATCGCTGCCACCCGGTCCGCCCGGAAGCGACGACTCCAGATAGAACGCACCATCTTCGTTGAATGCCAGTTTGATCGCGGAACGCTGGCCGATGCCCAGGTCAGCCGTGAGTTGCGCCAGCGTGAACCCACCCGGCAGTGCCGTCGTCAATGACTCGACATCGGTAAGTGTGTCCGGTGCCGTCGTCGGTCCGGGGTAGGGCGGCGTGAAACCGGCAGCCACCATCGACCCGGGCACGCCCGTACCGATCGGCGTGAATGAATCGTGGTGCCGCAAACCTTCCAGGTGCCCAATCTCATGGCCCGCGAGGTTGATGCTCGCTTTCACAATGTCCGCCGGTGATGGACTCATCTCGCCCACGAAATCAAATGCCATGATCGCATTGACCGATGCCGTGTCGATCGACGCCACATTGCGGAAGTCAATACCCGTCGACGTGCCGATCGCAGCCGAGTTGAAGTTGACCCGGCTGAAAGGGGCGGGCGGTTCGTCGAGCGTAAACGTCATGTGCGGGAACGCGGCGTACATCATGCGCAGCCCGTCGAGAATGATGTCCTTCTCGGTCGGGGAGTAGGGGTAGATCGGCCCGGGCGAATCCGGATCAAAGTCGAGGTAGTAGACACTCTCGCTCCGCGCCGATGCCACGAACGCGAACAAAGTGAATCCCAACACCAGCGCAATTCGTTTCGATGCCGCCCGCATGATGCCGCCTCCTCAAGCCCGGCCTGTCGCTTGCTGCGGCGATGCTCGTCGCATCGTCTCCGCCCGATCCGTCCTGCTACCGGACATAGCGCGAGAATGTGAGAATCTGACGCGGATACCGATGGTTTTCGGGTTTCTTAGAAGCGTGCTATTCGCGGGTCGGATCGTGCCGGCAACGCGATTACGGCGTTTAGTCTGCGAGGAACCAGTTTACGACGTCGCCGATCATGGCCTGCCAGCCGGCGCTGCGTTCGGCACCCTCCGCGCCGACTTGTGCGAAGCTGTGATCGGCGCCGGCGACGCGTCGCAGCGTGACGTCCTTGCCGCGGCTCAGAAGCTGACCATACAGCACGTCCGCCGATGCGGGCCAAACCGCTTGATCATTCTGCCCCTGGCCGACGAATGTGCGGGCATTGGTTTTCACCAATTCCTCCATGGGTGAGGTGGCGAGAAAAGTCGACCACCGGCGATGGGGGTGGCCCATGAACATCTTTTCGGCGCTGTCCGGATCGGCGAGGACTTCGCGCCACATTTCGATGAACTGCCGCACGCGTTCGTCGGGATCGTCGCCCAGGCCCTTGCCGAAATCGCCGCGGCGAACGAGTTCAATCAGGTCAACAAGCTGTGTGGCGCCGCCGCCCGCGAGGGTGGCGACGTGCGTCACGCAGGGGTTGTCCGCGGCTACGCGACACGCGACCAGCCCGCCCTCGGAGTGGCCCATGACGAGGATGCGGTTGCCATCGATTCCAGGGAGTTTGCGCACAGTGTCGAGCGCGGCGGCGATGGCAGCGGCCCAGCGGTCGAGCGTGTGTTCCTTGCAGAATTCGGCGAGTTCCGGGCCGGGATCGCCGTGCGGCATTTCCCCATAGAGCGCGACGCCCGGCTTCTCCACGACGAGCACACGCGCACGATCACCCGCGACATCGACGACCGAGCCTTCGCCCAATGCGGGCACAACGCGATCGCCGTACCGTTGAAAGAGCGAGCCCGCGCCCGAACCTTGCACGTACACGATCAGCGGTTTCGGCGGGGCGTCTGCCGGTGCTTCGCTGAGATAGTACGTGATGCTGCGACCCAGCCGGTCGGTCGTGGTGTAACCGCTGAATGGCTGGCCTGGGACGTGAATACCTTCCGCAGCCATACCCACGGAAACGGCAGCCAACGTGACCAAGGTTACAATGCTACCGCGACAAAGCAGCCCGAATCGTGTCATGCCGTAGTCCTCCTACACACTTGACGCGGGCCCTCACCCAAACCTGTCAGCAAATCCGTCAAAACAAGCCGGGTATTCTCGGACCCTTTACGTGGAAGTGCACCACAGTATCGGGACCTGCAATCAATCACGCGCCGCAATCACCCGATATCGCATAGTAAGCGCCCAGGTTACGCGCGGAAGGGCTGCACTTCTGGCGAGGTGGGCCCGGTCCGTCGCGGTGCGCTCATTGAGGTGCGATGACAGGCGAACGTTATTACAAATCGCGCTGCGCCGGTGCATTCAGCCTCGTCGAGCTGGTGTGCGTGGTGTTGATCATCGGCATCATCGCGGGTCTCGCGGTGCCGCGGTTTGCGAATGCGATCGCTCGGCGGCAGTCGAGTTCCGCAGCCTATCGCGTGGTGCAGGACTTCGCGCTGGCGCAGCATCACGCGCGGATCACGAGCACGAACGTCACGCTGCACTTTGATGGCACCACGGGCACCTACTGGCTCGACGGCGTGCCCGACCCCGACAACGTGTCCAAGCGATACGAAGTCCACCTTCAGGACGAACCCTACCACGTGGCGAGCGTGCGGGCTGCGCTGGGCGGCGACACCGAGTTGATCTACGACATGTACGGCAGGCCGGACGGTGGGGGAACCGTTCGATTGGTTATTGGGAATATCATTAAGTCGATCACCGTCAACGCGACGTCCGGCGTAGCCAAGATCGTCGAGCTCAAGGTCGCGGACGTGGACGTGGCCACGACCGGCGTGGAAGTGACGAAGGGCAAGTAGGTTTCATGCGCGGGCAACCTGCCAACCGAGTCGCGGCCTTCACGCTGGCGGAGGTCGTCGCAGCCATGGCCATCATGGCCATCCTCTCGGTCGCGATCGGCAGCACGCTCATGATCGCAAGCCGGGCGGTCGACGACGGCACGGCCGCTGGTTCGCAAACACCTTCCGCGCGCGACGCTGGTGACATCATCATGTCCGACCTCGCGGACGCGCTCTCATTCTCGGAGCGCACCGCCAATGCGGTCACGTTCACCGTGCCGGATCGCGACGGCGACGACGAGGTTGAGAAGATTCGCTATTCGTGGAACGGCGCACCCGGCGGATTGCTCGTACGCACGATCAACGACAGTGCAGCCACCATCGCGACGGATGTCCACAACTTCGACTTGAGCTACCTCACGCGCACGGTGAAACCGCCCGACCAGGCATGCTGCTACATCGACGGAAGCTGTGTGGATGAAGCCCCCGACGATTGTTCATCAAACGGCGGCATGCCCAAAGGAAAATACACGACGTGCGCCGAGGAGTCGTGCATTGGCGCGTGCTGTGGAAGAGCTGGAGAATGTAACGACCTCTCGGAGCCGGCGTGCGAGCAGATGGACGACACCGTCTATCACGGCGACGGCTCATCCTGCGCGGACGTTGAGTGCCCGGTGATGACCGTTCTCTTCGTCGTAGCGAATCCGAACTTGCTCACCGATCAGGAGGTTGCCCGCAAGTCGCTTCTGCTATCGTGGCACTACACGCTCAAGTACATCAGCGACGACAATCTGGCGGCAGACAGTGCGGACGCCGTCGACGCGGACGTTATCTACCTGTCCGAGCAAGCAAACGACTCGGTGATGGACGGTACGTTTGCGAGTACGACCGCCGGTGTCGTCCTTGAAGAAGCCGGACTTTTTGACGAGGCGGGATTCTCCGCATTCGCGAGCACGAGCTACGCCGTAGCCGTTCAGATTCGCGACAACACACATTACATCACATCGCCGTTCAGCACCGGAACGCTGACGATCCTGACCGATTACCTGCCCATCATGATCTTGTTGAACAATGAGGCGTCAGGTCTTCAACATCTGGCGAGTTCCGCGTACAGCACGAGCGAAGAGGTGCTGGCGACGCTGGACGCGGGTGCGACGTTGAGCGGCGGGGGAGCGGCCGCGGGCCGCCGAGTCAAACTTCCTTGGGGTGGAACTGGTTTCGACTTCACCCTGCTCAATGACAACGGCAAGACGCTGTTCCAGCGTTCCTTTGAATGGGCCGCGGGCATTGACGACGGCACCAAGTCGAGTTGCGGTGATGGGCTGTGCAGTTCCATCGAGAGTCCGTGCAACTGCTTCAGCGATTGCGGTGTGAAAGTCGCGGCTGAGTCACCGGGCACCTACTGCGCCGACGGAATCGACAACGATTGCGATGGGCACGCCGATTGCGACGACGCGGACTGTGCGAGCGATGCGGCCTGCGTAACAGTGTGCGGGAACGGGACCTGCGAAAGCGGCGAAAGCCCGTGCTCCTGCGGTGTCGATTGCGGAGCGCCCATCGCAACGGAGTCAAACTGTAGCGACGGCATCGACAACAATTGCAACGGCGCCACCGACTGCGACGACGCGAATTGCAAGTTCAAACTCGGGTGCATCATCATGATCACGAAGTAGCGGCGGTATGCATGTTGGCCTGTTAGTGCGGCGAATAGTTTATGCGTTCTGATATGCGACTAAGCGACATTGGGACATCCCGACGTAGCGGATTCACGCTCGCGGAAGCCATCGTCTCGATCGTCATCGTGGGCGTGATGATGGTGACGGCGCTGAATCTCGTCGCGGCGTCGGCGCGCGCGCGGCAGATCAACGCCCGGCTTGGGGAGGCGCCCGCGCTGGCGCACGACCTGATGAGCGAGATCCTCCAAGCCCGGTATAAAAGCGATTCCACCGTAGAAGTCGAAGGATCGGAGCAACTGCTCGCCAGCCACACCGCCAGCTCAAACCTGAAAGACGCAAAGGTCGAGGAAGACGCGTGGTGGGCTCAGACGATCAAGCCTGTAGTATCGGATGATGCCGTGAGCTGGCGCGTGACGCGCGTTCAATTCTTGGCGCGCAAGGAGGATGACTCAACAACCACACAGGTCCGGCTGTGTTTGCCCGCAGCCGATGGTACGCCGAGCGATACGGTGATCGCCCGCGTTGACATGAGCGCAAGTGAACTCACCAGTAGCTATGCGTGGATTGACAAGACGTTCGCTGATGCCGGAGGTCTGAAGCCAAATTCCGGCATATGCGTTGCGTTCAAGACCAGCGACGACAAATCATCTCGTTTGCGCTACGACGACAAGGCCACAAGCATGGATGGGGCGGTATTCTCTGAAGCCGAGGACGGTAAGTGGACCCCCCTGGACGCATCATCAATGCTGCTTTTCTACCTCTACGGCACCGTGACGACGCCCGACGACAGCCACACGTCCTGGGGACCGGAATCGCCCGAGACCGCTGACACCCGCGCCGACTGGGACGACGTCGATGACTATGACGATTGGTCCGCGTCACCACCTGAGAGCAAGGATGGTACGCAGCTCACCGAGTATGCGGGATGGTCGCGCGCGGTCAAAGTCGAATACGTCTCGCCCACTGCGCCCAACGGTTCTGCCGTCGGTGATGACCAGGGCGTCAAACGCATCACCGTAACAGTCACGGATCCGCGCGGCGCGAAGACGACGCTGGTTGGATTGCGCAGCGCCGACGGTGCGTTCGAGCAGGAGGTGGACGCGACGAAGACCTACGTCAGTTGGGTGGGGCTCGATTTGCAGATCGGCGACGCGAACACGCCCCTGTCCATGGGGACGACGTTGGTCAACGAACCGGAGGACGAGTGATGCGACGCGCTGGTCAAATCCGGGGTAGAGCAATGCGTCGGCGCGGTGCGGGCTACATGCTCGTGCTGGGTGCGGCCATGCTGCTCGCGGTGATCGGCTACGCGTCGATCATCATGGCACGGGTGAACACGCGGATCGTCACCGGTACGAATGATTGGGCGGAAGCCGGCGTGCTCGCGATCAGCGCTGTTGAAAGCGGTATCGAAATCCTCGACCAGAACGCCAATTGGCGCAGTGCATACGACAGCGGGGTCGAGTCCGCGTCCTGGAAGCAAGGCCGGGGTGCGGCGAGCTTCATGCTCGTCGATGAAGCGGACGGCAAGTTCGACACCGAAGACTCGGAGAAAGTGCGCATCTATGGCATAGGCCGGGTCGGTGACGCCGTTCGGGTGCGCAGCGTGTTGCTCACCCCGGGCACCAGTACGCCGCTTGATTGCCTCGAACCCGCGATGACCACCGCGTCCGATCAGTCGTGGTCCTTCGGTGGGTCGCTGACCGCTGACAAGTTCGTCCACACCGATGGTTCTTTCAGTACGATTTTGGGTTTCACGGTGAATGCGGACGTCGAAGCCGGGGGGGCGTTGAACCTCCTGGGCACCATGTCCGGGTCGACGACCACCGGTGTTGACGATCGTGTATTTCCCAATGCCGCGACAGTGTTCGAGCACTACGAGTCGGTCGGTACATCGATTTCACGTTCGGCGCTGCCGGTCAAAGGGGGCATCCTCGGATTGGGCGGAACGCTGACCATTGAGAACGAGGTGCTGACCGTCGGATACAACTCGATCTCCGGTGTGACGAACGGTTCGGGTGTGTACGTCATCGATTGCGATGGCAACCCGCTCACGATACGCGATTCGCGCATCGACGCGACGCTCGTGCTCATCGACGCACCCAGCGGGCTGCTCTCCTCTTCGATCAAGGTTGAAGGCTACGTACTCTGGAAGCCCGCGCTGCCCAACTACCCCGCACTGATGGTCGACGGCGACGTCACGTTCGGTTTTGTCGGAGGTGAGAAGTTCAACGAGGCTGATCTTGGCGTCAACCTCAATCCCGTGGGGGCGAACTACAACGGCGTCGAGGACAGCGCACTCGATGACACCTATGTGTCGAAGATCACCGGACTGGTGTACGCTGCCGGTGATGTTGAATTCTCCGGTAACTCGCCCACGTTCGACGGGATGTTGGTCAGTGACGGCGGAGCGAGCAACAGCGGAAGTGCGAACATCACCATCATGTACGGCAACCGGGCGTACCTCGAACCACCGCCGGGGTTCGGCACCGGATCGCTGGAGCCTGTGGCTGGCACGTGGCAATGGGATGCGCTTCCATAAACCGGCCCGCTCGTCGATTCTGTCAGATTTCCCCATGCCGATAACATCACACCGCACGCGTGGCAGACGAGCCTACGCCACGCCGGCGCGCGACTCCGTGCATGCGCTGCCGCGATTGATGCATCCTGGAAGCCGATATACCGGATGACGTTACGTCTACGAGCGTCCACTGCCGGCCCGGGGAGGTACGGTCCGAGATTTTCCGTAACTGGGTCGCGTCCACGCTTCAGCCCCGATTGCCTCGCACGAATCGGCTGACGGTGGTGTGGTGATCGCTCGCAGCGCCTATGCCGACCGGGCGTGCGATTGAGTCTTGAATTGGTTTGCGTATGTCCGCATTGGCAGAACTCAAACAGAAATTCCGCGAAGCCAAGCTGCCGACCAGTCCGGCATTGGCCATGCAGATTCTCGAGCTGTCGCGCAATCCCGACGCGTCCATCGCCGAGTTCAGCGACCTGATCAAGACCGACCCTGCGCTCTGCGGGCGATTGCTGCAAGCCGCGAACTCAGCCGAAGCTGCCCAGGTGCATCCCGTCACAACGATTGAACGCGCCGTCGCGCTGCTCGGACTGCGTCGAGTGAAGTCGTTGTCGCTCGGCTTTCAGTTGGTCGCGCATCTCGACCGCCTGGGCGGAGCTTCGTTCGACATGCTGCGCTTCTGGCAGCACTCGCTCTTGCGTGCGTGCATCGCGCGGGCGCTCGCGGAAGTCCACGCGAAATCGGTGGCGGACGAGGCGTTCCTGTTGGGAATGATGCAGGATTGCGGCATTCCGCTGTTGATTCAGGTGATCGGACCGGCCTACGCGAACGCGCTGCACGACGATCGCTTGTCGCCGGCATCGCTGTACGATTTCGAGTTGATTTCCTTTCCCTACACGCACGTTGACGCTGCCGTGGCCATGTTCGAGGAGTGGGGCTTGCCCGAGGAACTCACCAAGCCCATCGCCGAGCATCATATTCGCCCAACGCCGGAACACCTGACGACCGACGCCGACAAGTTGCGCGCGATCGGTTATCTGGTGGGCAACCTCTGTTTCGACGCCTCACAGTTGCGCTGTGATTCCGATGAGGAACTGCCGAACTTCGCGGAGGCGGTGTTTGGTCTGGATCGCAACGAGTGGGACCGGATTCAGCATCGCGCGCTCGTGGAGTACAAGCAGACCGCCGAGATCTACGGTTCGCGCGTCGGCAAAGAGATCGACGTCGTCGATCTGCTCAGCGAAGCCAACCGGCACCTCTCCAAGGTCGCGGACGAGACGGAAGTCAGCCTCGACGATCTCAAAGAGGAGCAGGAACGCATCATCGGCACGCACCAGCGCGTCGCGAAATCGCTGCGTGAATATCGCGAGCGCGCGGCGCTCGATCCGCTCACCGGTCTTCTGAATCGCGGTGCGCTTGCCGAGATGGTGCGCACATTGATGGATCAAGGGCCGCAAGCCCCGACGCAGTTCTGCGTCGTCTTCCTCGATATTGATAACTTCAAGCAGATCAACGACCAGTACGGTCACCAGGTGGGGGACAAAGCACTGACGGCAGCCGCGGGTATGCTCTGTCGCGAGTCGGACTACGGTGCGATCGTGGCACGCTTCGGCGGCGAGGAGTTCCTGCTGGTTTATCCCGGAGTTACACCGGACGAGGCTCAGGCGATCGGCAAGCGAATACTCGAACGCATTCGCGCGGTGGACGTTTCTTCACTGGGCTTGCCGCAACGCGTGACGTGCAGTGTCGGCGTGGCGTGGACCGACCTGATCAACACGCGCGCCGCTGAGGACATGATCGCGCACGCCGACAGCCTGATGTATCGCGCCAAACGCGCGGGCAAGAACCGACTTTGCTTCGAAACCTACTACGCCGCACAGATGCCGCCCGAAGTTGCAGTGCCCGCGACACCGCCCGAGAGCGACGCAGCCGGCAAGGCCGCCCAAGCACCGAAATCGGCTGACTCCACGCTCGACGAGTTGGTGGCGGTCGCGGCGAAAATGCTGGACACGGAGTGCCAGAAGATCGTGGGTTTGCGGAAAGAGGTCCGCAACTCCGTCTTCATGCCCTGCCGCGTCGAGATGCTCGGGCAGATCGACGAATCCTGGTGCTATGAACTTGGCGTGATTCGCGATCAGTCGATCGGCGGCGCCGGCATTGTCATGCAGCGCCCGCTTGTTCGCGGCGAGAGCGTTCAGGTGGTCTTCGGGGAAGGGGAGCAGCGCCGCACCCTGCGTGCCATGGTCTCGTTCAGCAGACCGGTGGGGCCGCGATTCCACCACGTCGGCGTGCAGTTCACGCCCACACCGATTTCCGAACAGTCGGCGAATCGACTTGAAGATCCCGCGATGGTGATCTAGCGCGTCGGCGGTGGGGCAATCCGCACGCCCAGCAACCCGACGGTCGATGCGTCCATCGGCGGCATGTCGCTTTCATCGCGCCAGCGCAAGTTGCCGTGACCATCCCAATCATCGTCGAAGTCCTGCCGTGCCTCCCATTCATCGCATGCCGTCGCATCGAGCAGCAGGTTGGCTGACAGATTCACGAAGTTAATGGCCCGCGTTCCGGTGCGGACGCGGCGCGCGATTGGCTGGCTTGCGGGAATGCGCTCGGTAACGTTGGCCACGCAGCGCAGCGCGCCGCCGTATTCATAGATTCGCGAGACATCGACCCCGCCCGTGCGAAAGCCGAGGTTCTCGTAGACCGCGAGACCCGCATCATCAAGTTGGGGAATGTTATATTGCGGTACGTACGCCCAGCGTTCTTTGTCGCGCTGGTCGAGCAACACGTTGTTGTACGTGACCATCCAATCGCCGTCGCGGTGTACCAACGCGGGCATCCGAATCACGTCATAACCGCGGTAAGTCATCTGCTCAGCCACGTCGTCGAATGCGGAAATCGTCTCCTCCGTCTGGTCGACGTCCGCCAGCAGCGCTTCCGCCTGCAAGCTGCCCTCGTCAGCCGCTGCTCGCAGCAAGCGATTGCCCGCCGACGGCGACGCGATGAGCAGCGTGCGATCGTCGATCGGCGTGAGGTACATATCGATGTGGCACCAGGGCACTCTGCCCTTGCCCACGAGCAGATAAGGCCGACCAAAAAGCCGGTGCAATTCCGTGCGCAACGTGCCCGCGCGCTGGAGGTCGTAGTTCTCATCGACAACGTTGTCGCCGACGAACACGTGCCGGCGATTCGACACCACGTTGCCGCCTTCGAGGTGCAGCGGGCTGCTAAACATACCCGGCAGCAAGCCCGCCAGTGACAGCAGACCGTGTACCATCCGATCGTTGTGCTTTTCACCGGTGTATGCGCTGTTGTCCGCGGGGACAAAATAGCTCGCGCGGCGAAGCAGGCTGCGGGACTGGCGGGCGATACAGCGATCCCGCGACCAGATGCTCACGGGCATGCCGACCGCGACGACTTCGACATCACGTTCCTGTGCCAGGGCCGCCTGCCCCCAGCGTTCGGCGAACGCATAGCCGTCAGCCGCTCGCGGGCAGATGACGCGCAGCTTCGTTTTCGGTCCGAGCCGACAGAACAGATCGGTATAGAGCGGGTCGAGTTCTTCCGACATCTCGGGATCGTAGAAGAGCAGCAGCTCCGCGATCCTGCCGGAAGAGTCGGGTATGAGTACGCCGCCGTCCGAAACAACTTCTTCGGATAAATCGCCAGCCGGGCAGTGCTGTGTACCCGCAGCCACGGCGAAGAGCAGCAGGGCGATCCGCGCGCTAAGCGTCCATGCGGATCGGGTAGTGGAACTGTTCAAGCATGAAGCCTCCGGCGCCAACCCAAGGGCCGGCGAGGTCTGTCCACATCCTTTTACGGCCAGCCGGCGCGCAGGGTTGCGGTTCACCTCGGTAACTTCTTGAAGCACCCGGGCGACAACCCACCAAGCCGCAAAGCATCACCGCCACCAGCCGAAGCAGGCCATAGAATAGCATTCCGCAGACACCCTGAACAACAGGATTCACCCAAGTCGTTACGTCCCTGTGCCGCAAGAGAGGCCCCGGTCAGCCTGCCAGGACCAGCGAAACAGCATGCCGAGGACCACATGGAGCGACCACCCAAAAAGTGGCGGGGGCAGGGCGGGTAGATGACCGCAATCACGGCCTTCCACATGTTGTATCAATGATGAACTCTTGAGCACGATTGCGTGTCGGCGACCACCGGGCGTCGTCGAGGCGGGGAGGTGTCACGCCCCTGGCATACCTTGGCGCCTCCAAATTACCATTTTCTGGCTGCGTGCTTATCAACGGAAGATGTATCCGTATGGGCAAGCTCAAGGTGTGTTTCGTGACGAGCAGACCCCGCTACCTGATACTTATCGGCTTGCTAACTGCCCTGGCCGGTTGTTGTGCATGCGCGACCTTAAGACGAGCCACGACGCACGATGTCCTAATGACCTGCCGCTTGGCGGAACGCGATGCCTCGGTCCAGCTTGTATACGAGGGAACCTATCTTTCTCGCAATCACGGTGTGTTGGTCAGCTATCGTTTAGTTGGGCTTTCAGAACTCAGCTTTGCACATTGGTATCTGATCCCTTGGCGCGAAGTTGTCCTTTCAAAGTGATTTCAGAGTTTCAGTTTCCACGAGTCTCCCAATGGGAATCCAGTGCGGCAACTGTACCGCCGTCGCATTCAATGGGCGCTTGCGTGAACGGAAGGGGGCAAAAAAAAGCAGGGCGTGATGCTTTCGCATCACGCCCTGCGTTCCGTTCATAGAACGGTATATCAAGGAAACAGGTTGGGTCGTTGGGAGGCTGAGTTGCCTCAGACCTCCACACGATCGATCGAGCGAAAGCTCTTTCGTTCGTGCCGAAGATGCGCTGACTTTCAACGCTTGCCCAATCACCGAAGTGATTGGCAAGACGCGTCTAGATAATCCTCTAGAAAGGAGGTGATCCAGCCGCAGGTTCCCCTACGGCTACCTTGTTACGACTTAGTCCCAGTCACCGAGCTCACCGTCGGCCGCCGCCTCCGTGAGGTTAGCTAAGCGGACTTCGGGTGCTCCCAGCTTCCATGACTTGACGGGCGGTGTGTACAAGGCTCAGGAACACATTCACCGCGTCATGGCTGATACGCGATTACTAGCGATTCCAACTTCATGGAGTCGAGTTGCAGACTCCAATCCGAACTGAGGGATGCTTTTTGCGATTTGCTCCACCTCGCGGTCTCGCTTCGCTCTGTACATCCCATTGTAGCACGTGTGACACCCTGGGCATAAGGGCCATGATGACTTGACGTCGTCCCCACCTTCCTCCGGCTTAACGCCGGCAGTCTCGCTAGAGTTCCCGGCATGACCCGCTGGCAACTAACGATAAGGGTTTCGCTCGTTAAGGGACTTAACCCGACACTTCACAGCACGAGCTGACGACAGCCATGCAGCACCTGTGTACGTTTCACCCGAAGGCAGCTTACTCGTGTTTCCACAAGGGCATCCGTACATGTCAAACCCAGGTAAGGTTCTTCGCGTTGCTTCGAATTAATCCACATGCTCCACCGCTTGTGTGAGCCCCCGTCAATTCCTTTGAGTTTTAGCCTTGCGGCCGTACTCCCCAGGCGGCGCACTTAAAACTTTTGCTCCGGCACGAAAACCGTCAGAGATTCTCGTACCTAGTGCGCATCGTTTACGGCGTAGACTACCGGGGTATCTAATCCCGTTCGCTACCTACGCTTTCGCATCTCAGCGTCAGGACAGGCCCAGCGACCCGCTTTCGCCACCGGCGTTCCCTTTGATATCTACGAATTTCACCTCTCCACCAAAGGTTCCAGTCGCCTCTACCTGCCTCAAGACCAGCAGTTTGCCAAGCAATTCCTCGGTTGAGCCGAGGGCTTTCACAAGACACTTGCTGGTCCGCCTACATGCGCTTTAAGCCCAGTGATTCCGAACAACGCTCGCATCCTCCGTATTACCGCGGCTGCTGGCACGGAGTTAGCCGATGCTTCCTCTGGGGCTGGTCAATTTCTTCCTCACCCCTGACAGCAGTTTACATCCCGAAAGACTTCATCCTGCACGCGGCGTCGCTCCGTCAGACTTGCGTCCATTGCGGAATATTCGTTGCTGCAGCCACCCGTAGGTGTCCGGACAGTGTCTCAGTTCCGATGTGTCGGGTCATGCTCTCACACCCGATACCCGTCGTTGCCTTGGTAGGCTTTTACCCCACCAACAAGCTGATAGGACATGGACCGCTCCCGGACCGCCGGAGCTTTGCCCACATAACCATGCGATTACGTGGGGTCATCAGGTATTACCGGCACTTTCGCAAAGGGCCGAAGCCCGCCGCTATTCCTGAGTCCGGGGTACGTCATCCATGTATTCCTCACCCGTTCGCCACTAACATGAGCTTCGGTTACCCAATGCTCATGTCCGTTCGACTTGCATGCCTTAGCCACGCCGCCAGCGTTCGTTCTGAGCCAGGATCAAACTCTTCACTTTATTTGCTGAAATCACATCACGACCCGAGGGCCATGATGGAAAAATCAACTAAAAGGCTCGCACTCACTAGCACTTGTGAGTACGCGAGTTTGGTGGGTCAATTCAAGAATCGGACTCAAGCAGTTCTGCATTGAAGCATATCTGCGCTGAGCCAGCTCAAATCGATCCCGCCACACCAATGATTACGGCGCGCCCGCACCTTTTCAGTGCTGGGCACGGGCGAACCCGCATCCTCACAACGACCAATTTCAACCTGTTCACTTGTCAAAGAGCAGGGCGACCCGAAGACCACCCGGCGACCCGAAAGTCGCCCTCACGCACCGCAAACTTCCCTGATGCGCGAGCCACGCATTGTACGTCCGGTTTTCAACCTGTCAACGCGACCAACGACCTTTTTTTTGGTCGTTTTTCGCGTGACAGACGTCCATCGGGACGTGTCACGCACAGCAACACAACCATAACACAAGGCCATTAACTGTCAAGCGGACCAAAGGCCTGAAAGTGCTGTATTTGTAGTGAAAATGGGACGCACGACCCCCGATTTTCAGCCGCGCGGCTACCCACTTCGCCTAAACGAGCGCACTGAACAACATCAGCATCATGGGCAGCAGTAAAACGACCAGGGCGACGACCGCAATCCAGCGCTTGGTGGGCTTGCAAACCCCGATGATTCCGCACACCAGACCGGCGAGCCAAAGCCCGCACGAACCCATGATCCCGAAGACCGCCTTCATCACCCACGGGGCACCCGATTCCGCGGCTTTCTGGACGTACGCCTGGGCCTGCTGCTCGGTGACGTCCGGCCCCAGGTCACGCGAAAGCGCTCCCCATACCGGGAGCATCGACATGAACCCGATCACCAGCGATGTGATCGCAAGCACCAGGGCTGCGACCGCCACTTTGTTGCTCGTCGATGCCGGTGGGGCGCAGGCTGGGTAGGGCGGCGTGCCGAACTGCGGCGCAGAATAAGACTCGCGCTGCTCGAACGTCGGCGTGTGCGCGACTGGCTGACTGTGACCGACGGGGCGTGCTGCGGGCGGTGAAGCGGCAAATGCGGGGGCAGTGATCGTCTCGTGGCAATAAGGGCACTCAACCAGTCGCCCGCCCCAGGCGTCGTCCACTTCGACGGTGTTGCTGCACGATACGCATTTGAATTGAATCGCCATGATTGCAGGCTACCGCACAGTCACATCGGGTTCAATCAACCCACACCGCACGTGATCGTCTCTGTATTTACCGAGCGATTTGCGCAGGATGGTTCACGCAGCCGACGGTGTTACGGCGCGACGAGGTTCTGGCCGCTCAGGTCTGTCTTGTGTTTTCCACCACCGGGATCGAATTCTACAATCCGCGTGCCGGAATCCACCACGTACAAATACATCAACTGGTAATCGCCGCGCAGGTGGGTGTGCTGGATCTTTGAAAACGGGCGAATCGCGCGAGCACCACTCGCAGCATAGCCGGGGAAGTACATCAGCTCGACCCAGTAGTCGTCGCCGACTTTCGCGACCGCATACTTACCGATCGGGCCGATCTTCGCGCCGTGGCTGTCGACGATGTTGTAGTCTTCGACGGTGGTCGCAGCCTGATTCAACGCCTTGCCCAGCAGACTACCGGCTTGCAGGCTCTCAACGTTGAGCTGGAGCAGCACCTTGCCGTCGGGCACCTTGAATCGATCCAGCCGCTCGTTGCGATTGGCACTGCCCTGGTCGTCGAGCAGCCCGATGAGCTGGCCCTGCTCCATGACATTGCCGGCGCTTTCGACGTCCTGCCCCTGGTAGGCGGTCATGGCCATCGGGAAATCATCGCCAAAGTGCGATGACTTGAACTTCACGCCCGAGGTCCGTCCACCGCTGGGGGGCGGGGTTGGTTCGGGTGTTGAGGTCGGCGCCTCTGCGACCGGTTCGGGGGCGTGCCCGCCGCGATAGGGGGCCACACCACCCACGCGGAAATACACGCTGCGGGGTTTGAACTTCGTGGGAACTTCAAACGCGACCTCGATCAGTTTGCTATCGGGAATGGCCAGCGTTAGGCCTGCGACATAGTCCGGCTCTGAGGTAGTCGCACCCTCCCACGAGCGGATGAAGTAGTTCGCCTGGTCCAACGACGGCACCGCGATTGCGCAGTAAATCTCGGGTTTACCGTCGCGTTCGCCCACCAGCCGGACGGTTGCGGGCGCGAACCGCAGCTTTTTGTCAGCATCGCCCAGATCGTCAGCGGAACCGTTGACCTTCAACAAAACTCGGAGATAGTGGTTGCCGGACTTCGGCTCCACCGGAGTGTACTTGTTTGGGTCGGAACCACGCCCCGCGACACCATCGTAAACGTACTGGATTTCGCCCGCGGCTTCGCAGGTGATCGAATCCGCCGGTGCGGTGCGACGCACGCCTGCGAGGCCCGCCTGCACCCAGCCCAAATCGGTGACCAGGTCCGGGTGTACCTTGTGGAACTCGTCGCCACCTCCGAACACACCGTTCGTCAGCGCAATTCCAAATGAGGCAGCCGCCCGATCCGGGCGCAGGAACAACTCGTGTTGCTCACTCGGGTTCTTGGCGTCGAAGCGCGAGAAACCGATCAGACTCGGCCAGGGCAACATCTGAAGACCGATCGCCAGCATGCCGGTCATCAGGAAGGCGGTGCAAAGTCCAACCGCAGCCGCGACAACGCGATCCAGCAGATGGGGGATCATGTTTGCCCGGGAGACGAGCATGTCCATGATGATCCGCAGGACGAACAGCGGAACCAGGAACATCGCCATGAAGCAGATGGGGCGTGCGAAATCAGGCGTGACGCTGAGCAGGGTCACCTCGGCGACCGCTTCGTACGTACCGAACGACAGCGCAACGCAGAGCACGGTCAACACCGCGGTGATGATGGCGCTGGTCGCCCCCTGAATGGCCTGGAAGTACGCCACCGCGCCCAGGAACGCGAGAATCAGTAGGGAGAAAATCATGGTGCATCCTCTCTTTGACGTCGCACCCGCCGCGAAACTGACGGCTACTTGCCCTCGCCGCTGCGCAGCCCGCGCATGATCTCCGCCATGCTGGTTTTTCCGTCGATGACTTTGAGCAATCCGTCTTCCTGAAGGTAGCGCATCTTTTCAGTACGCGCCTGCGCTTTGATCTGCTTGGCGGGGGCGCCTTCGGCGAGCAACTTGCGGATGGCGTCGCTGACGATCAGCAGTTCAAAGACCCCGACCTGGCCGACGTAATTGCTGTTCTGGCAGGTCTGGCAAATGATCACGCGACCCTTCTTGTCGAGTATCGGTTCGCTTGGCGGGCGATAAAAATGCTCGATCTGATCGGTCGGCAAATTGGCTTTTCGCAAGAGCTGATCGTCCGGCTTGTACGCTTCGCGGCAAGCTTCGCAGAGCACGCGTACCAAACGCTGGGCAACGACCGCTTTCAACGCGCCCGCGAGCAGCTTGTTGTCCTCTGTTAACGCCTGAAGCCGAGAGACCGCGTCAATCGAACTTGCGGCGCGGACGGTCATGTAGATCTTCTTCTCAGCAGCCGCCCGGCAGGCGAGCTGCGCCGTCTCGCGATCCTCGCACTGATCGACCAGCACGACATCCGGCTCGCGGCGCAGCACGGTTTGCAGCATGCGCGCGTAGCTGATCTCGTTGTTGTTGGGATCGAATTTCTGCTGCGTGATGTTGTCCAGGT
This sequence comes from Phycisphaerales bacterium, assembly GCA_020639095.1. Lineage (GTDB taxonomy): Bacteria > Planctomycetota > Phycisphaerae > UBA1845 > UBA1845 > JACKHG01. The sequence goes on from JACKHH010000012.1 coordinate 38,795, forward strand.
CCAGCATCGGCGACGTTTCGAGCGTGTAGATGTTCTGAAGGTAGGCGTCGTGCCCGCGAAGCGTCGCGTATTCGGTCGTCGTGATCCCCGACTCACGCGGCCCGGCCACCACGATCAATCCGGCATCGAGCTTGGCGACAGCCAAATACTTGGCCAGCACGCTCTCTTGGAAGCCCAGGTCCTCAAGCTTCATCAGGCCCTTCGTGCGGTTCACCCGCAGGCGAAGGCGTTCGCCCTTGGTCGTCCCGGAGGTGATCACGTCGACGCGATCCGGCTTGCCCGCCAAGCCCAGCAGTCCCGCACGCAGACTGCCCGATTGCGGACGCCGCCGCTCTTCAACGCTGAGGCCCGCCGCCGCTTTCAGGAAGACGAGCAAACGCTCCGCAGTTTCGACAGCCAACCCGTTTTCCTGCTCAGAGGCGACGCCGTCGATCTTGTAGACCACCCGCACCTTCTCGCTGCCGATCAGCAGATCCGCGTCGGTGCTGCGCTTCCACAGCATGTCAAAGAGAAAATCCTGAGCCGCATTGAACTGCTCCAACGCCTCCGGCTCGGTGGGTTTCGCGAGTGGGTTACCCTCGTGGTCAATCAGCTTCACACGGATTCCACGGTCTTCCTTCTCGCTGGCGGCATCTTTCTTGCCCGCCATAAGCCGCTTCAAGTGTGCCGGCGTCATCACACGAGCATTGGGCCCGACGCGCCCGTTGCGATGCACCACGTATGCGAGCACCAGCCCGAACGAGAGCACCACGAGGAACGCGAGCCCAAGGAAGAACGCCGCCCCAGGCCAGGGAATCAGCAGAAGGATGGCAAAACCACCGCCGCCTCCGCCGAGCACCAGCAGGTTCCACCACTCGCGACGGGGTTTGTTGATCTTCTCGACGTCGCGGTCGACCCACTGGTTGGCCAGGGACCACAGGACGAAAAACACGAGAACGGTAACGATTTTGAAGATGCTCACGTAGATGGTCGCGAGCATTGGGCTGGGGGCAAACATCGTGTGCATGGTGATCTTCGGTGTCCCGGTATTCGGTCGCAAACGGCTGCCGTTGCTTCCCCGCCTTTCCCCTCAAGCACGGCGGGGGGTCGCAGGCGGGAAGTGTACAGAATCTAGCCCGCGATGCCACTCCCGGAGATATTGATGCCCTTGAGCTTCATCTTCAGCTCTTCCGCGTTGGTGGCTGCCGCGTAGGCGGTCTGCTGATCGATGTACTCCTGCTCGACCAGCCGGCGCAGCGACTCGTTGAAGTCGACCATGCCCTCACCGTACGAACTCTTGACCACACCCAGGATATCCGAATCACGCCCCTCGGCGATGAACTTGCGGACCGTCGCGTTGACCAGGCAAATCTCGGTGCACGGGACGCGCGGAACGTCCGGGCGGATCGTTTTGAGCAACTTCTGACAAATGATCGCCTGGAGGTTGAAAACCAGCGAGCTTCGCACCAGGTCGCGGGCGTTCTCCGGAAAAAGTTCCAACACGCGGGTAATTGTGCCGGCAACGCCTGAGGCGTGGACCGTTCCGAACACCAGGTGGCCCGATTCCGCCGCGTGGAGAGCGGCTGAGAATGTCTCCTCATCACGCATTTCGCCGATGAGCACCACGTCCGGGTCCTGACGCATCAGATACTTCAGCGCCCGGTGGAAATCATGTACATCCAACCCGATTTCACGCTGATTGATGTGCGCTTTCTTGTCGGAATACTGGAATTCGATGGGGTCTTCGAGCGTGACGATATGGCACGCACGCGAGCGGTTGATCTGTTCGATCATCGCGGAAATCGTCGTACTTTTTCCACTGCCCGTGATGCCCGAAACGAGCACGAGCCCCTGATGGTGCTCCGCCACGGACGACAGCGATTTGGGCAGGTGCAACTGCTCGTAGCTGAGCACGTCGCTGGAGATTCGCCGGGCAGCCATCGAAGTCAGGCCGCGTTGGCGGAACACGTTGATCCGGAAGCGGGAGCCGCCCTCGGCTTGGTGGGCGAAGTCCATGGCGCCGTGTTCGGCGTACTCCGACCGCTGCCGGTCGTTCATGATCTCGAAGATGAGGGCTTCGATCTTGCGGTTGCTCATGTCGCCGACGGGCATGGCCCGCAGCGCACCGCGAACGCGGACGCGCGGGGGCGTCTCGGCCTTCAGGTGCAGGTCGGAAGCGCCCATCTTCTCCATGGCGCGGAATAGCTTGTCGATTTTGGGCTTCGGCTTGACCTCAGCCGCTTCCCCGACGACTTCCTCGGCTTCAGCCACCACGGATTCTTCCACGTCTGCCGGCTGAACGTCTGACTGAACTTCGTTTTCCGCCACAACGCCTCCCCAATTCGTCTCAATGGGCGCTTCGCCAAATCGCGGGACCGCCCGGGTTGTTCAAAGCTGCGACAAGCCTGTTCGCGATGACTTCGGTGTGCTTTCGACTTCCGATGCTACAACGGCCTGTGCTTTCGCGCGGCAATCGGTAGGGCCGCGCTGGTTTGTAATCAGCCATCACAAATTCGACTGATAGCGTGATTCCTGTCTGTGTGCCGGGCGGTATTATGACCGCCGACCAAGCGACCATCAAGATGACCGCCAGTGCATGGTAGGTGCCTGGCTGCGAATCGGCGAGGGCCGGCGGGAATGCGGATTCGCGCGGGGGCGGGCTGGGCGACGGAGTTTGCGACGTCATGACGGGATCGGACGGCACATCGAATGCAGCCTGGCGGGGGCGATCGCTGGCGACGGCAGTCCCTTGTTATGGGGACGAGCGGTTGGCGATGGTTCGCGGGCAGGGTTGCCGGCTTTGGGACGCGGACGGGAAGGAGTACCTCGACCTGCTCGCGGGCATCGCGGTCTGCTGCCTGGGGCATGCGCATCCGGTGATTCGCGACGCGTTGGCGAAACAGGCCGACTTGCTCGTGCATTGCTCAAACAAATTCGTCGTGCCGGCGCAGGTCGAGCTGGCGGAGTGGCTGAGCGCGCGATCGTTCGCCGAGCGGGTGTTCTTCACCAACAGCGGCACCGAAGCGATCGAAGCCGCACTCAAGCTGTCGCGTCGCGTCGCGCACGTTCGGGGCGAGCATGAGCGGTTCGAGATCATCAGCTTCGAGGGTTCGTTCCACGGGCGAACTTACGGCGCGGTGTCCGCGACGGCGCAGGCGAAATACCACCGGGGTTTTGAACCGCTGCTACCCGGCATCGTGTACCTTCCCTTCGCGGACGCTTCCGCGCTCGACAAAGCGCTTGGCCACAAAACGGCTGCCGTTGTGCTCGAACCGATTCAGGGTGAGGGCGGGGTTCGGCCTTTTCCTGCCGACTTTCTCAAACTGGTGCACCGGCTGTGCAGTGAACGCGGCGCGCTGCTGATCTGCGACGAAATCCAATGCGGGATGGGGCGGACCGGCAAGCTATTCCATCATCAGCACCATGACATCACACCGGACATCGTGACGGTAGCCAAAGCGCTCGGCGGAGGCGTGCCGATCGGCGCAATGCTGACAACGGCGGAGTGGGGCGATCATCTCACGAACGGCGTACACGGAACCACGTACGGCGGCAATCCATTGATGTGTGCGACGGCGCTTGCGGTGTGCCAGTATATCGAGCGCGAAGGATTGATCGCGCATGTCGCGGAGGTAGGCGAGTATTTCCGCGATCGTTTGCAGGCGTTGTGCGACAAATACGAAAAGGCAGTCGAAGTGCGCGGCGCGGGCTTGATGATCGGCCTGGGTTTGAAGGAAGGTGCGACGGAATTGACGCGCTACCTCCTGACAAACGGCATGATCGTCAATGCCATCGGCGATACCACCATCCGCATAGTCCCACCATTGATCATAAACAAAGAAGAAGTCGACAAAGCCACAAACCAAATCGAAAAGTGGCTGAAAACGTAGGGTGGGCACTGCCCACCATCAACAAAGCAACCACCGACCCACCAGCCAAGGCACCCAAAAAAGAAAGTGCAGGCAAGATGCCTGCACCACAATAACAAAACCAACCCCCAATCCGTTCTTGGCGCCTTAGCGTCTTGGCGGTTCAAACAGAATGAGTGCGTCGCGGAGCACAAACACGCCACGTCCGTCGCGACCGCCAACGCAGCATCCGTCGTTATCCAAGGTCCAGCGCCATGATCTGCTTGCGGTCGCGGACAAAGAGCGTCTTTCCCACAAGCGTCGGCGCAGTCCAGGTCCGACCGTCGCCAAGTTCCGCGGACGACAGGATATCAAGCTCTGCCGGTGATGCTTTCGCGAGAAACAGCTTGCCGTCCTCGTTGAGAATGATGAGCTTGCCATCGGCTGCGATTGTCGTGGACTTGCCGATGTCGCGACTGCGCCACGCGAGTTCGCCGGTCTTGACGTCAACGGCTGCGTAGAAGACCGGGCCGAAGTCACCGCTCGCGCCGTAAACGAAACCGCCGACGCGAACTGCGTTGCCGTGGTGGACGCGCATCTTGTTGTTGTACCACAGCTCGTTCGCCGCCGGTTTGCCGTCTTCCACGGACAATTGCACGCCTCGGCTGCCCATGCCGTACGCGGACGAGATGAAGAGAATCCCATCGTCGCCGAGCACCGGGGTTGAGATGTTCGCGCCCCATTGCGTGGGCTGCTCGACGCGCCAGTAGAGGTCACCGTTCTCCGGATTGAGCCCAGCCACTTCCGCCGAAGAGAACAGGATCAACTCTTCCTTGTCGCCGGCCTTCGCGACGCCGACCGATGCGTGCGTCGGGCCAAAGTCCTGGTTTTTCCAGGCTTCACTGCCGTCGCTCTGCTTGAACGCGACAACCGCCTGCCCTTTGCCGCCAACGGGGAGAATGATCAAATCCTTGTAGGCCAGCGGGCTCGCGCCGTAGCCATACTGCATGGTTGACGCTTCGTAATCCTTGTGCAGGTTGCGTTCCCAAATCACCTTGCCGGTGTTCTTGTCCACGCAGTGCAGATTCACCATCGAACCGACGGCGAACAGGCGATCGCCCACGATGACCGGGGTCGAGTGCGGGCCGTGGCCGAACTGCGCGTCCATGCCCTCGTCGTACGGCGCGTCGTAGGAGATATCCCAAACCGTCTCGCCCGTCTTCGCGTCGAGCGCGACGATGTGTTCTTCGGACTTGTTTTTCTCCGGATCGGTCGGGCGATACATGGTGTAGAGGCGGTCGCCGTCGTCGATGATCGAAGAGTAGCCGTCGCCGAGATCGCGACGCCACAGCGTCTTGGGGCCGCCATCGGGCCACTTGTCCGCGAGCCCGGTTGTGTCGGCTTTGAAATCGCCGTGTGCGCCACCCCATTGCGGCCAGCACGATGCCACGCCACTGGGGTTCGGTCGGATCGCGGTGTTCACATCGGTCTGTTCGGTCTCGGCGAAGCGGCGGCGACGCTCCGCCTTGGCGGCCTCTGCCTCGCGTGCCTTGGCTGCCGCCAGTTCCGCATTCGCTTTCTTTTCCGCGTCGCGGTCTTCGAGTGTCTTCAACGCGTAGGTACGCGTGATTTCGCTATGCGAGGATGTTGGCGGCCCGTTTTCGCCGGCGCCCGCGGTTGCGCTGTAGGAGATTTCCGCGTGATCCTCGCGGCGGAACAACTCGCCGTGCTCGACGTAGATGGCTGCGGTGCCCGTCAGCGTCGCGCTTTCGAGCTTGATGTTGCTGACCGGCATCATCGAGTCTGCTTCGTATTTGCGATCCGGGTCCGCGGGCTTCCCGGTGAACGAAATGACGGCAAAAGTCCTGCCGTTCTTCTCGACCACTTTATCCAGCGTGTACGTACACTCGAACGAAAAATCCTTCAATTCGGCGAGCGGTTCGAGATAGGGCGCGGTCCACGATTCGCCGACTTTGATGTCGCGATTCGGGAAAATGCTGAGAACCATGTTTTCCCAATGCGCCTGATGACGTTCGTTGGTGTACTTCGGCTTCTCGTACTCCCAGAACATGTTCCCGCTGGTGACGCCGCTGTCGACCTTCTGCACGATCTCATCCATGCCGGTGGACGCGACGACCTTGTGGTCCGCATCGAGGTCGATGTTGAGCGTCATGCCGATCTGCGGCCCAAGAATCTGCTCCCACTGTTCGGATTGTTCTTCGTCGGGGATGTCGGAATCGTAGAACGTGCGACCGATGGCGCTGTCAAAAACAAAGCCAAGCCGGTCCAACGTGGACGCAACGCGAACGCCATCGCCATGCGTCGACACATCGACGCGCAGCCCGCGCTGAATCTCCAGCGTCATCGTGAAGTCGCCCATCGGTGATTTGCTGGTGGTCTTCGCCGTTTCGTTGCCTTCGACGTAACCACTCGCGCCAGGCTCAAACTTCGGCGTGAGATTGACACTTTCCTGGGCGTACACGCTCGTTGCAAGCAGGCAAATGGTCAGAACGAAAAGCCGCTTCGCGCGCGTAATCAATAGCAAGGACATTGGCACCCTCCTGGACACTTCGGTTGGAACTGAAACTCCGGCACAAGGACGTATCGTAAGCGGGTCGAGCTACGCACGCAAAGTCGCGAGAGCAGCGGGGCGGTCAAACAAGCCGTAAGAACTTGTCCGTAACAAGTTAGGAAGGAACACCTCAACAAAAAACGGCGGGCCAAAGCCCGCCGCAGAATTCATCATTCATCACTCGTCATTAAGAATTCATTACCCGTGTCCCATCGGGCACTTGCCCGGAGCGGCTGATGCTTGCGCCGCGGGGGGAGCCGGTGCTTTGCTTTCGTCGCCGTAATAGTTGTGGCTCGGCCTGCCCGCGAGCACTTCTTCCTTGCCCCAGTTGGCGACGTTGCGGAACTGCTCGGACGCGATGAACCCGTCGAACGCGCCGCGGTCGTTCCATTCCGACATGATGAGGTAGCTGTTGGCGTCGCGCACGTTGGTGAACAGATCGGTGCGGACGTGTCCGTCGATACCCTTCATGATATCGATGACCTTGTAGAAGACCTGCTCAAAGATTTCGTTCTTCCCCTCGCGCACCTGATAGTTCATGCCGACGGTAACCATGATATTCGTTCCTCGTTTTCGCGGTTCAATTGGATCGGGTATGGTGTACCCCGGTTCCGGACGCCCGGCGACACCTCGGCTGAGAGTGTAGTCGATCACGCGGGGGCGGGCGAGTAGGCTTAGAAATCGCTGGTCCACGCGGTCTTGGACAGGCGAAGATGATCTGGGAGTCACGCGATGGGTCGATGGATGCGACGTTGCGGTTTGATGGCGATTGCTCTGGGCGTAGTCGGTATGCACGCGGTGCAGGCGCAAACGGAAGGCGAGGCGACGGGATTTGCGAAGGTCGCTACCCCGACGCTGGTCATCCTCAACGCCAAGGTGTGGACCGGTGTGCCCGGCGCTGAGGATGCTGAGGCCATTGCGATCACCGGCGAGACAATATCCGCCGTCGGTACGACTGAGCAGATTCACGCGCTCGCGGGCAAAGCCACGGCAATCATCGACGCTGCCGGTCGCCGCGTGATTCCCGGAATCACCGACAGTCACACGCACTTCATTGAGATGGGGCTGCAACTCGGGCGGATCAATCTCCGGCCTGCGGAGAATCGCGAGGCGTTCATCAACCTGGTGGCTGCGACGGCTGCCCGTCTTTCGCCGGGGCAATGGATGCTCGGTGGGCAGTATTCCGTGGACAGTTGGGACGACCCCAGCCCGCCCGACAAATCGTGGATCGATACCGTGACGCCCGGCACGCCGGTGTTCGTCAATCGCATGGACGGCCACCAGGCGCTGGCGAACTCGGTGGCGCTGAAGTACGCGCGGATCGATCGCGACGGGCCGCCCGATCCGCCCGGGGGTGAAATCGTCCGCGATCCCGTCACGAACGAGCCTACGGGAATTCTCAAGGACGAAGCCATGTCGCTCGTGTCGAAGCACATCCCACCGCCCGACGAGCGCAAGATGTACGACGCGCTGATGCTCGCGTGCCAGGTGGCCAATGCGTGGGGCATCACAGCCGTCCACGACATGACCGACCTCAATCAGATTCCCGCGTACGTGATGGCTGGTCGCCGCGACACGCTCACCGTGCGCGTGCGCAGCTACCTTCAGACCGAGGAGTTCCAGAAGGAACTGTCCACGCTGCGCAAGGCGCAGTCGGAAGCGGGCGGGCTTTATGAAGTCGCGGGATTCAAATCGTACATGGACGGGTCGCTGGGCAGCCGCACAGCCTACATGCACGAACCCTTCGCCGACGCGAATGCGGACACGCGTTATCCGCGCGGGTTCAAGTTGGCGCACGCAGCCGCCGACAGCTATCCCGCGGACATTCGCTGGGCAAACGAGCAGGGCTTGCAGATGGCGGTGCACGCGATCGGCGATCAAGCCAATCACGACCTCCTCGACATCTATGCGAGCATTCCCAACGTCAAGGAGCGGCGCCATCGTATCGAGCACGCGCAGCACCTCATGCGTTCGGACATTCCGCGTTTCGCCGAGTTGGGCGTCATCGCGTCAATGCAGCCGTTTCATAAAGCGGACGATGGACGCTGGGCTGAGCACGCGCTGGGCCCGGAGCGGTCGGAGACGACGTACGCGTTCAACAGTTTGCTGCGCGCCGGTGCGGTGGTGTGCTTCGGCAGCGATACGCCCGTCGTCACGATGAATCCGTTCTCCGGAATCGCGGCAGCTGTTACGGCGAAAACGCTTGCGGAAGAGGTATGGGTGCCGTCGCAACGCATCAGCCGCGAAGACGCGCTGCGCTGCTACACCTACAACCCGCATGTGGCGGCTTTCCGCGAGCAAAAGCTGGGCACGCTCGAAGTCGGCAAGATTGCGGATATCGCAATTCTCGATTCCGATATTCTCACCGCGCCGATCGATGACATTCACCGCACCGAAGCGTTCGCGACGATCCTCGGCGGGCGTGTGGTGTGGCGCGCGGAATCCGCAGCGACCGAATAACCCGTCATTTCCAGCGTATTTTTTAAGCTCGCGGACTTATCGGGACACCGCGTTGGCGCAGCGTGCGCATGCACATTTGCGTCCAATGATTATCCACCCTTCTAAGAACACAGCTTTGTTGTACTGCCTCACTTGACTCTCCGGGTTTACCCAGCCTAAGAACCATCGGAAGGACACGGCGACGAGCGAGAGCATCGCCTGGGGGGAGGAGAGAGAAGCCATCCACCTGAGGCATTTCTTTCGCCGGCGAGATCGGAGGGGACCGGTCTCGCGAGAGCAACTCAAATCGGACGGAGCCAAGAAGGAGATCACTGGTAGCGCGCAGAATGATTCCGCGCGCTGCACAAGGAAACGGCCCAGTCGCACGCCGCGAAAGCGTATTGCGAGCGACCTGCCCATCTCCGCTTCGTCCGCTGACTTGGACTTAACAGGAGAGGGTGAAACGCCAAGTAGTTCTTTACGACGCCCCGAGCGCGACTCCGTATGGGTGGGAGAGACGCTTGAAGCGGAATCGCCGGGGCGTCAGTGCAAAATACTCTCTCTCTCTCGGATCGGGGTCGCCCCATAGCGGGCGGCCCCGATTATCTTTTACGCGTTGCGCCGTCCGGTGCTGCGCAACCGCACGTCTGAAATATCTTCCGCAACTCAGGGTTTTGCGTCGCAGGGCTTCGTGCTAGCATTCCCGCATTCCGTGCGGCTGGTATGTTTGCGCGGGTGGGGACAACGGACGTTGATGCAAGAAGCGAGGAGTGCGATGGTGGGGCGGGTACGCTGGGCGGTTGTGGTGGGTTTGTTGGTGCTCGTTGGGGCGTGTACCTTCAATGTTGATCTTGGCGGGACGACGTTGTTCCCGATTGGGACCGCGTTTGTGGTCAGCGGGACGGCTGACCTGGTTGATACCGAGGATGGCGCCTGTCCGGTCTGGTTGGGCGACAACGGTGTGACCTATCACCTGTTTCAGAACCCGCGCGTCGATAACGCGGACTACGATCAGATTACCACGCCGGGCGTCACGTCGCGTCTGGAACTTGCAACCCGCACCGATCTGGTGATCGATTGCCAGGTGGGCACGATCGTCGAAGTGCAGAACGTGCTCGAAATCGTGCCGTAGCGGCGTTTGCTGTATGTGTAATCGATGCAGGTGCTATTGTGGTGCAGGCATCTTGCCTGCACACATAATAGTTGATGCCGCATTTCATATAGGATGCAGGCTGGAAGCCTGCACCACAATTCTCTTCGCTGCGTGCTCAGCGCAAGTTGCGTCGAGTCGCCAGTCGCAGACTGAACAACAGAAACGGAATCAGCATCATCGCCATGCCAACGCCGCCACCGCACATGCTCGTCGGCGCGCGTGATTCGCTATCGTCGCTTTCATCATCCAGCGTTTGAAACGTCGTGCCGTTCGTTGATTCGTCGCGACCGCCATCAACGTCCACGTTGACCGGCGGATCGGTGGCGTTCGTGTCGGCGTCCACGTCGATGTCCGTTTCGTTGTCACCATCGGCGTCGACATTCGGATCGAGATCGTCGTTCGTTGCGGATGGATCGAGCAGTTCGCAGCGTTCGGGCTCACCGCAGCCGCAGTTGCCCGGATCGATTTTCGCGGGATCTTCGGGGCACAGGTCGAGGCAATCAGCGGCTCCGTCGCCGTCGCTGTCGGTGTCGAACTCGCCGCAGCCGCACACACCCGGTTCGAGCTTGTCGGCATCGGTGGGGCAGCCGTCGCACGCGTTGCCGAAACCGTCGTTATCGCTATCGGCTTGGTTGGCGTTCTTCACGTCGATGCAGTTGTCGTCCACATCGGCGATACCGTCATGGTCCGCATCCGGAAGTGGAAGACCGCCACCGCCTCCGCCACCACCACCCCCTCCTCCACCACCGCTACCGCTTTCGTCATCATCGGCGATGGTGACATCGGCTGGGTCGTTCACGCCCGCGAGCGTCGCGTTAACGGGTGACGAAAGAATGACGCTGAACGATTCGCTGTCCTCGGCGACGTCGTCCGCGAGCAGATCAACGGTGAACGTCTTCTGCATTTCACTGGCTGCGAAGCTGAGCGTGCCGTTCGTCGCAACGTAATCCTCGCCGTCGAGCGCCGTGCCATCGACGGTGGCGAAGTGTACCTGCACCGTGCTCGCAGAGGCTTCGCTGAGTTCGACAGTGATCGTGATGCTCGCGTCGCTTTCGTCCACGTCGTAGCCGGCGAATTGGAAATCGACGGTGGGCGGATCAGCCGGGGTTTCGCCGAACCAATAGGGCACGCGAAGCAGCGGATCGCCAACGGCTTCCCACATGTAATTCACGTACGGATTGCTGTGCAGCGATGCTTCCGCCAGCGTCCGCCCATCAGCCAGGCACCAGAGAATCGTGCTGGGCTGCGGATCATTGCCGACGAACGGTTCCGCCGTCGAACCAAAGGCGGCGGCAAATCCACCGTTGAACAACGCGTTCGGCACATATCGCCCGCTGAGATTCGTCGTGTTGCGAACCGTCGTGGCGCCGAAGCTGTTCAACGCGAACCCCACGATCCGCGAGCCCGCGGGCGTTCCGCTCCAGTCGACGCTTTGCCAGCCCGTCACACGGTAGTAGCTGAAACGGAAAGCGCAATCCGGTGCCGCGTCCGTTTCCGACTCAAACGCGAGCCAGGGAAAACGTTCCGTGTCCGCGAAGTCGTCGTCATTGACGGTGTTCTTCAGCGCGGCCCACTCATCGCCGCCGGCAGCGCCGGGATCGGAATAGTCGTAGTAAATCGCATCATCGGCTGACAATGCCTCGGTTGCGAGCGTGATGCCGCGCGCCCGCGCGGTCAGCGACTGTGCATCCGCCAGCGTGGGGGCGTCGATGCGCGCCGTAAGATAGAACCCGCTGGTGAGCGTCGCCTTCGTCAGCCGGGCTTTCGGCGATTGAAACGCGGCAGCGAAGAAGTACGGATTTGCGCGCTTGTACCAGTTCGCCGACGTCAGGTCGGCGAGCAAACTGGAAACCGACCAACCGCCACCGCCCTGCATCGTCGGGTGCGTCGCATCGAGATAGGTGTTTCCCGGTACGTGGTATCCGACGAGGATGCCCATGATCTTCGCGTCGAGGGCGGGGTTGGCTGCAAGGTGATCGACGACCGCGTCGAAAATGTCGGCTTCAAAATCGTCAAACTGGATACTCTCGTCGGTGGAAACGTCCAGTCCGAGCGTATTCTCAGTCGGGATGTCCCACTGCGCGATGTACCAGTCGCGCCAGGTGACGCTGTCCGCGTCGTTGATGTTGTAGAGCACGAGCCAGCTGCCCGGCAGATCAGCCGTTCGTTCAGCAGCCGTCACGTCAGCGCGGACCCGCGACGCAACACACAGCGCGAACGTCAGCGCAAGCACACCTTTCACGATCACCGAGCGCATAGCGCACCTTTCCCCAATCAGAAAATGTGTTGAACCAACCGGTAGCCGGGGGGATGCTCAAGTATGGAATACACTGGCAGCGCAAGCAATGCGCAATCCGGCCAGCGTCCGATAGGGTGGAGCTTCACGCCGATTCAATCAAGACTTTCCGAATACAACCATGATTGAATCACCGTCGCGGAACACGTACACCGCCAATGCAATTGCGAACCACACACCAACGTTTGAGGTGATAAACCGCGATGGTTCAAACCATGCTTTACCCGATACCATCACCCCGTCCAGCGTGTCCACGCCCGGTGTGGCTGCCACGGTGAGCTGCTTCGCGACGAGCATCAACAGAACGATGACCACGACCACAACGGTGCAGGGCACACTCACCATGCGCGACGCGCGATGCATCGTGGCAAAGAGGACCCAACAAATGAAGAACGCGATCATGCCGCCGACCGCGCCCATAATCCCGGTCACCGAGCCGTCCTCGTGCGAATACGTCACCGCGACGTCGGGCCGCTTCCACGCCAGATAACACCAACCCGCCCCGAGAAGCAACGCGACCGCCAGCGTCGCGATGGTTCCGGTGCGCAACCCGCGCGCAGGCGTCCAGTCGCCGGAATCGGAATCGTCCGCAAGGATGATCTCAACTTCGCCGTCGTGATACGTGGGCATGATGGGAGCCTCCGGATGTGCGCTGCGTGCGCTATGGGGGATATGTCAGCCCGGCTGATCGCAGCACGTGCGTCAAGCCGAGCACGTCGTCATCGTCAAATGCGCCCGTTTCGTAACTGTCGAGGTCCAGGACGCCGTAACACGCCCCGGATTCGTCGATGAGCGGCACGACCACTTCGCTGCGGTCGAGCGGGTCGCAGGCGATGTAGCCCTCGCCAAGCTCCGCAACATCGCGGACGAGCAGGGGAGTTGCGGACCGAAACGATTGTCCGCACGCACCGTGCAACCCGATCGGCGAGCATGCGGGTTTGTTCCGTGATGGCCCTAGCACCATCGCATCATCGCCCTCCGGCAGGTAAAACCCAACCCAGGACACGCCGCGATCATTGCAAGCATCCCAGAGTGCGTCGACGACCGCGCGCATTCGGGCTTCACATTCACCGGATGGGTTCAGCGTCTCGGCGATTTGGGCATACGGACGGGGCATGGCTGGATGATACCGAATTGCGGAATACCAACCAAGGTCAATTCGGAGATGGCGGCGTATCGATGAATTCGTACCGCGTCAGTTCGAATTCGCCGCGGTCAGCCGCCGCGGTATAGCGTGTGAAGAACCGCTCCCAGGAGGCTTCTCCGTCGAAGCGATACACTCCGCCGGCCAGTCCGCCGAGGTCCTCCTCGCCTTCGAAACGCCACAGCCCGCCGCGATCGGCACCGCACAGCGTGATCGTGCGTTCGTAGGGGATGAAACCGGCGTAGACAGCGCGGAAGCGTGCGGATACGCATTCGTTGGTCATCGGGCTCACGATGCAGCGCAGCGGGCCGGTATGGCCGGTGGTTGCGCTGGTCCACGTTCCCTGCCACCTGCCGACGGGCGCGGCGCCGGAGCGCGACTGCGACGTGTACGCCTCCCAATCGTCATTGAACGTCGAGCAACCCGCGGCTGACAGCAACCCCACCGCGAAGATCAAGTGCAGGTACACGCGCATAAGAATCATCTCCACAGACGAACGAAGTTGGCGTGGTGTACCGCGACGCCGCGATTCAGGCAAATCGCAAGCAGCGTTCGGACTGCGTACATGCGTACGGGGGGATGGGTGGCACGGTCTGACGAAGTCAGGCCGTGGTTTGTTGTTCGCTTAACTCCACGGCCTAGCTGCGCTAGACCGTGCCACCCGGGCGATGTCAGGCCGCGGAATTCCGGTCGAGGCTATGCCGCGTCAACGCGCGGCGGCCGGTGCTTGGCATTCAAATCCGTCGCGGTTGTGGGTACGCCTACGAGCGTTGTGGTAGCGAGCTCCGGCGATGAGGTCGTTTGCACAAGTGCGGCGTGGAGGGTTTCTTCGACGGCTCGGCGATGACGCGGGTTGAGGCGGCGCATGGTGGCGCGGACGTCGCCGGTTGGGGTGATTTCGATGGCGAAGTCCGGTGGGGCGGTGCGCGCGGATGGCCGCAGGTGGTGCGTCGCGGGCATGCGGGCGCGCAGCATGATCGTCGCGTCGACGTACGTCGTGCGTTCGAGCAGCAGGAAGTCGCCGAAGCGCAGGGTCAGGACGATACGGCGGAAGATCAACTGCCGGTGAAGCGCTTCAGCCGTGTCCGCCAGCAGTGTATCGATATGTTCACTGGCAGCGGCGGACGTGTGGTGCGCGCAGATGTTTATGCCGTGATCCGCCCGTGAGGCGACGGTCAAACGGCAGTCGCCATTGCACAAGGCAATTCCCAAGGGGACACCAGCCGAGGCGCCAACATCGGCGAGTACGTGCGTCGCTGACACGTTGCGCAGCGCGCCGTTGAGGCGACGCGCGTCCTGAATGGTCAGGCCAGTTTCACCAGCCGTCGCCAGCCAAGCGCCCGCCAACTCCGACCGACTCACTTGCAACCGCGGGGTGATGTGGATTCCGTTTCGCCTTCGCATGGTGGGGCTCCGCTTACCTGTAACTCGTAGGTCGTCCACTGCGGATCGAATCCCTTGCTACCTCTTTTGGCCTGACCACCGCGATTTCTTACAACTGGCCACTTTGGCGGCTGTGGTTTTTGCCGTACGCTGCCCGTCCCGCCCGCCGGGCCCGCCTTCCCCGCGTTGCTAATGCCCGCCAGCAAAGGAGTTACGGCGATGTCCGGCGGACTTCGGGCTTGTTCCGCCACTGGCCGTGGGCGTAAGATGGGCGGTGGAATCTTCGGAGGCGGCGGTGGATACGACGCAGACTCATCTGCTCTGGGCGGTTCGCGAAAGCGGCAATCAGGAGGCGTGGTGCGTGTTCTTTCGCATCTACGCGCCGATGCTGCGGCAATTCGCCAAGCGCCTCGGCCTCAACGAAGTCGAATCCGATGACGCAACGCAGGAAGTGCTCATCGTCGTGCAGAACGCGCTGCGCGACGGCAGTTACGATCCGACGCGCGGCAAGTTTCGCGGCTGGCTGTATGGCGTGGCGCGGAATCGCGCGCTCAGCGCCCACCGTGCCCGCAAGCGTCGCACGCGCGTGCAGAGCGCGGGCGGTGACACCGACATGGACCTGCTCTCGGGAATTCCCGATCACCGCGAGGACGCGCTCCGCGAGGTGTGGGAGCAGGAGTGGCGCTTCGCGCTGCTTGAGGAGGCTATGCGGAACCTCCAACCCGTCCTCGGTAACAAAGCTTTCCGCGCATTCGAACTCTACGCCTTGCAGAATCTTCCGGTGGCGGAAGTCGCGGCTGAGTTGGGCATTGCGCCCGCGAGCGTATACACGTACAAGAATCGGGTACTGGGCGCCATCAAGAAGTGGATCGCGCGTTTCGACGACGACCGCGACGACGCGAGTGACGCGCCCGATTTCGACGGCGACGCATATCTTGACCTCAAGGATACGCAGCATTGAACCTGCCGGATGACGATTTCACACCCGCGTCGCTTGCCGACGACGAACTGCTCAGTGACCTGCGCGTCGTAGTGAGCCGGCGTACACCGCCCGCGGACCTGCTGGTGGGCGCGAGCATCGGGCGATACGAGATTCGTGCGCCGCTGGGCGAAGGCGGGATGGCGCGCGTCTATCGTGCGGTCGATACTGCGTCGGGTGATGAGGTTGCGCTCAAGGTGCTCAAGCCGGAGTACCAGACCTCGCCAGACATCAGCCGGCGGTTCGCCCAGGAAGCGCAGACGATGGGGCGGATCAAGCACGCGCACGTCGCGCGCATCTTCGACACACCGGAGGACGGTAGCGTCCGCGCGATCGCGATGGAACTGCTGCCCGGCGGGAGTTTGCGCGACCTGCTTCTGCGCGGCGCGAAGCGCAGGCGACGGCTGCGCGTGACTGCCGTTGTGCGGTTCATGTTGCAAGCGGCGCGCGGTCTCGGTGCGGCGCACGCAGTCGGCATCGTCCATCGTGACATCAAACCGGGCAACCTGATGATCGACGGTGCCGGTCGGGTCAAGGTCGTGGATTTCGGCGTGGTGCTTGCACTTGAGCGTGCGACGTGGCTCACGGGCGTCGGCAAACCGATCGGCACCCCGGCATACATGAGTCCCGAGCAGTGTCGCGGCGAACGCGTCTGTCCCGCGAGCGACGTGTACGCGCTTGGCGTTTCTCTATTCGAGCTGCTCACCGGGCGTTTGCCGTTTGTCGAAGAGGCTGCGAGCCCGTTCGCGCTGATGCTCAAGCACATTCAGGAACCACCGCCGGATCCGCGCCGGCTTCGCGGGCGCACGCCCGATTGGCTCGCGGAGGTCGTGTTGCGGTGCCTTCAGAAGGATCCGAAGGATCGCTTTGCCGACGGGGCCGAACTGGCCAAAGCGCTCGCGGATCAGGAGGAAGTCGCGCCGCCGCCGGTGCGCAGTGACAAAACACCGGCCCCACAGCGGATCAACGTGGCTGCGGTCCGCGAGCAGATGCAGCGCTTGCCGCAGCGTGCAATCGTCGCGTGGGCGTGTCGCTGTGCGCGGCGCGTGCAGCAGTTCAATCCCGACCCGCGGCTTGAGCGTTCGCTCGCAATGGCGGAGGAGTTCGTCTACGGCGCTCCGCGCATTGAAGAAACCGACACGCTGACGCAGGCACTTGGGCGGGTCAAACGGTTGCGGAACGCGTCGTTCCGCGCGGCCTATCATGCCGACGCGGAAATGCCGGTACGCGGTGCGTCACAGGCAGCCTTGGCCGCTGCGGCAGCCAGCGCGTGTGCGGCTGCCCGGTGCGCTGCGGACGCTGCCGCCGATGCCGCGTACGTCGCGCAGCAGGCGATCGCCGCGCTCGACGCTTCCGGCGTGCCGCTCACCGATTTCTGGCAGGGGGCACAGCGCGACTACCACCGCCTGCTCTCCGCGAGCGTTGGCGCTGAGGGCACGGTGGGTGACATTTTACCGCACAATTTCTGGCCCGATCGCCCACCCGGCGGTCCGCAGGGGCTCGCCACCGCCCGATAACCCGCGTAGGGCAAGGCGCGCCTCGGTGGTGCCGATAAGGTGGCATGGACTCGCCGCTTACACTTGCAGCCCCGGCATTCCCGGACGCAGCCGCTGAAGAGGTATACGCCTCGCTCGGCGTGATCGACAAGCTCTACAACTACAACCATTGGATCTTCAACAAGGTTCGCCCCTTCATTCGCAGGACCGTGTTTGAGGTGGGTTGCGGAACCGGGAACATCACGCAGTTCCTGCTCAACAAGGACCGGGTGGTGGGGCTCGACCCGCACGCGGTCTCACTGCGCCAGGCGAGCGAGAAATTCCGCGATCATCTCAACGTCTCGTTCGTCGAAGGGACGATTGACGACTTTCCCAATGAGCAGGTGGCTGCGGGCAGCTTCGATTCGGTGATTTGCCTGAACGTGCTCGAGCACATCGCGGACGACGTCGGCGCGCTCACGTGCATGCGAAAACTGTGCAATGCGAAGGGCCGCGTGATCGTTCTGGTGCCGGCATTGATGAGCGCGTACGGCGAGATGGACCGTTCGTTCGGACACTTCCGCCGCTACAGCAAACGCACGCTGAGTCGCGCGTTCAACGATGCCGGCATGGACGTGAAGTACTCGTTGTACATGAACGCGATCGGGTACTTCGGCTGGCTGTGGGAGGGGCGCGTGATGCGGCGCAAGCGTATTCGCCCGCAGGCCGCAGCCACGTTCAATCGCATGGTGCCATTTGTTGATGCGTTCGAGCGGGTGATCCGCCCACCGTTCGGCCAGTCGGTTATCGTGGTCGGTACGCCGCGGAACGATAGTTGATCGAAGTCTTGCCAGGGTAGTCGCTGCGCGACAAACCTGATTTGCCAGAGGTTTTCGCATGGACGCACCCGTCACCCTTACGCATTCAAAGCACGCGACCGAAGCGCTTGCCCCGTCGCATTGGCGCGTATTTCCGTTGCGGAAACGTTGTTTTCTGCTTGGGCTGCTCGCGGTGACGCTGCTCGGTGGCGCTTTGCGCTGGTCGTTTCTCGACCACCCGATGCGCTACGATGAATCGCTGAACTACTATCAATTTACCGCGCGTTCGCCGGAATACATTCTCACGCACTACAACCCGGGCAACCACGTGCTGCACACGATCATGGTGCGCATCTCCACGGAGGTGTTCGGCAGGACGCCGTTCGGATTGCGTTTTCCGGCATTCATCGGCGGTACGCTGTTGATTCCCGCGACAGCGTTACTTGCCTGGTGCCTGTTTCGTGATCGCTGGACGGCGCTGCTGTCCGCGCTTGCGGTTGCGAGTTCGGCGCAGCTTGTCGAGTATTCCACGAACGCACGCGGGTATGTGTGGCTTGCGTTGATGACGACGTTGACGATTGTCGCGTTTCAAGCGGCGCTTCGGCGACCGTCGCGAATGCGCGGTTGGCTCGCCTGGGGTACGCTGGCTGGTCTTGGCGCATACACCATGCCGCTGATGATCTACCCGGTCGCGGGCATGGGATTGGCGGGCGCGGTCCGCGCGTGGCGCCGCGGATGGGGTAGCCCGCGATGTCGTGCGACCATCCGAGGACTGCTGATCGGTGCGGTGGTGTGCGGTGTCGTAACAGTTGCTCTGTATGCACCGATCCTGATTTCCATGGGGCCCGCCGAGGTCTGGGGCATTCGCGAGATGACGCTCAAGGTGTGGGGCCCGCGCGTTGGTGGTTTCGCCAATCAACTGGGACTGGTCTGGAACGCCTGGATGTCGTGCGGTGGCTGGTGGTGGCCGGCGCTGCTGGCAGTCGGCATGATCGCGTTCGTCGCACGGACTATTCAACAACGGTCGACTTCCAAAATGCTGCCGCTGCTCATTCTCGTCGGCGCGCTTATCGCGGTGCGCGTACACGACGCTCCGCTCCGAAGCCGGGCGTGGATGTTCGCGATGCCGCTCTTCCTGGTGTGCGCGATTGCCGGCGTCAATGGCTTGTGGCGGAAGGCAGGTGTTGCCCGACGCACACCGGTGCTCGCGCTCGTCGCGGTCTGCGTCGTGACGGTACTCGAATTCGCAACCATGCGGGCAGTCGCCAGCCAAACGTACTTGTGTTCTGAACCCAACATGCAGGTCAACGTCCCCGAAGTTGTCGACGCGTGTCGCACGTACGGCGCGGAGCGCTGCGCCCTGGTCATGCGTTACACTCCGGCAGCGAACTTCTACCGCGATCTTTGGGACGTGGCATCGCCGCTGCCCACCGACGCACCGCAAACAGAGCGTGTATACATCGTCGCGGATGAGGTGGACTCGGTCGATGATCTCTGGAACGCATCATCGCCGGGATTCGATCACTTCGCGCCCGCTCGCGAGTTTCGCAAACTCGCCAGCTGCACAATCTACGTCGCGGATCGTCGCGACTGATCAGCAACGTCGTCCGCAAGCTGCCATAAAGTGGCACCCTTCATTGCCCAACGAAGACGGGTGGCACGGCCTTGCGCAGCAATGCCGTGGAACTTCACGCAGCGACCCACATCTTGACCTTGTCAGACCCTGCTACGTGAACACAACTTTACGTTTGAAAGTCTTTCTTGACGTGCGCCCTGCCTTCCGCGCAGAATCTATGGTTTGCCGCCGAACTGGCGGCGGCGCAACCATTCGGGAACTCGACCATGGCATACGACACGATTATTACCGGTGGTGAGGTGATCACCGCGGATGGCCGCAAGAAGGCTGACGTGGCGATCAAGGGTGAGAAGATTGCAGCCGTGAAGAAGGGGCTCGCGTCGGCTGAGAAAAACGGCGCGACCATCGTCGACGCCAAAGGCAAGTACGTGATTCCCGGCGGTCTTGATGTGCACGTGCATCTCGAGTTGCCGTTTTGCGGAACCGTATCGAGCGACGACTTCAATACCGGCACGCGGGCGGCTGCCCGTGGTGGCGTGACCACGGTGATCGATTTCGCAATTCCCTATGGCGAGGATTCGCTCGAAGACGCGTACCGCAAGTGGCGCGAAAAAGCCGATCCCAAGACCTGCGTCGACTACTGCTTCCACATGGCCATCACCAAGTGGGACAAGCACGGTCCGGAGATGGCCAAGCTCGTTGAGATGGGCTGCCCGACGTTCAAGGAGTTCATGATCTACGAGTCGGAAGGGTGGCAGTCGGACGATCGCGCCATCTTCAGCGCGCTGGAAAAGTGCAAGGAACTCGGCGCGATGCTGTTGATGCACGCGGAATCAAGTCGCGTGCTCGACGAACTCATCGCCCGCCACCACACGCCGGAATTGATGAAGAAACACGGAGCCGTTCTGCACGGAATCACCCGGCCGAACTACATCGAAGCCGAGGCCATCCAACGCGCCGTGAAGTGGGCGGAGGTTACGGGCGGTCGTTTGTACATCGTGCACATGTCGACGGCTGACGGTGCGGACATCATCCGTGACGCGCAGTCGCGCGGTGTCGACGTGTATGCCGAGACGTGTGCGCAGTATCTCGTGCTCGATGATTCGCTGTTCGCCGGGCCTGATGGTCACCTTTTCGCGTGTTGCCCGCAGATCAAAAAGAAGAGCGATCAGCAGCGACTGTGGAAGGGGTTGAAGCGCGGTGAGGTGTGCGTGGTGTCGACGGACACGTGCAGCTTTACGCGTGAGCAGAAGGCGATGTGGAACGGGGATTGGACCAAGATCCCGATGGGTATGCCGGGTCTGGAGACGTTGCTGCCGATTGTGTACACGCACGGCGTGCTCAAGGAAAAGATCACGCTGCGGCAGTTCGTGGAGAAATGCTGCACGAACCCCGCGAAGCTCATGGGCCTTTACCCGCAGAAGGGTACGATCGAAAAGGGCAGCGATGCCGACATCGTCATCATCGACCCGAAGAAGAAACTCAAGGTCGATCACGAAACAATGGAAACGAATACCGACTGGAGCCCGTACCAGGATTGGAAGCTCGCGGGCTTCGCGGAGAAGACCTTCAGCCGGGGCCGCATGATTGTGGACGACTACAAGTTCTGCGGCGAAAACGGCTGGGGCAAGTGGCTCCCGCGAAAGAAAGCGGGAAAACTGTAACGGCAATGATGAATGATGAGTGCTGAATGACGAATTGCCCGGGTGGCACTGACAAGCTCTGCTTGTCAGTGGGGCGTCGTTTGATCCGTTGTCATTCAGCATTCAGAATTCAGCATTCGACATTCATAATCCTCCAAAGGAGTCTTCCTTTTGCCTCGTGCCGGTGATCGACTTTCTTCGTCGCAGTTGCGTGCGAACTTTGCCGACGTGCCTCCGCCGCTGGTAGCTGATGAGGCGCGGGTGGAGGCGTCGCGCTGCGTGTTCTGTTTTGATGCGCCTTGTACGCGGGCCTGCCCCACGCATATCGATATTCCCAAATTCATCCGCCAGATCATGCATCGCGATGAGATCGGGGCAGCCAAAACAATCCTCAGTTCGAACATTCTGGGCGGCAGTTGCGCCCGGGCGTGTCCCACCGAGGTGCTTTGCGAGGGCGCTTGCGTCGACAACACGCTGATGAAAGCCCCGGTGCAGATCGGCAGGTTGCAGCGCTTCGCATGCGACGCAGCCTCCGCGAAGGGCGTGCGTTTTTTTGAAGCCGGTGTGCCCACGGGCAAACGCGTGGCTGTCATCGGGTCCGGGCCTTCGGGTCTGAGCTGCGCCCATGAGCTGCGCAAACGCGGGCATGATATCACCGTGTTTGAAGCCCGCGATGTACCCGGCGGGCTCAACACGCTGGGCATCGCGGCATACAAGATTTCAACCGAGTTCGCGCTCACGGAAGTGGAACTGGTCAAGCAGCTCGGTGTGAATATTCAGTTGAACCATGCCGTCGACGCGACGGAACTGCGCGGCATGCTTGATGAATACGATGCGGTGTTTCTCGGCATCGGACTCGGCAAGACGCAAGCGCTGGGAATTCCTGGTGAGGATCTGCCCGGCGTGTGGGAAGCGCTCGACTTCATTTTCCAGACGCACACGAAACCCTTCGAGGATTGCGAGATTGGCAAGCACGTGCTCGCGATCGGCGCGGGCAATACGGCTGCCGATGTGGCCACCGCGGCAGAGCGACTCGGCGCGGAGGAGGTCACCATCGCGTATCGTCGCGGCGAGGTTGCGATGCCCGCGTTCGCGTACGAATACGAGCTGATGAAGCAGGACGGTGTGCGTTTTGACTGGTTCGCCCAGCCCAAGCGGGTGGTGGAGAAGAACGGAATCGCGTGCGGTGTCGAGTTTGTCCGCACGAAACCGGACGATCCCAACTCGCGTCGCAGCAAGCTCGCGGTGATACCCGGTTCGGAATTCATCATCGAAGCCGACATGATCGTCAAAGCGCTGGGCCAGGAGCCATTGCTCGACCTGCTCAACGCGTTGCCGGGTTTGAACGTGGAAGGCGGTAAGGTGGTGGTCGATCGGGCAACGGGCGCAACCAGCGTGCCGGGCCTCTTCGCCGGTGGCGATTGCATCAGCAAAGGCGCCGAAATCGTCGACGCGGTCCAGGAAGGCAAGATCGCGGCTGCGGGAATACATGAACGGATAGTGCAGAATGCGTAATGATGAATGCTGAATGGTCGGGTGGCTCGAGCGCGCTTCTCGCTGTTGCCATTCGCCACTGACAAGCAGAGCGTGTCAATGCCACCCAGTGACGCATTCATCATTTAGCATTTAGCATTCATCATTCAGAATTGGTTCTACTTATGCCTGATTTGTCCATTGAATTCTGCGGTGTGAAAGCGCCGAACCCGTTTTGGCTGGCATCGGCGCCGCCGACGAATTCCGCGTACCAGGTCCGCCGGGCGTACGATGCCGGGTGGGGCGGAGTCGTCTGGAAAACGTTGGGCACCGAGCCGATCGTCAACGTCAGCTCACGTTACGGTGCGATCGATTACGACGGCAGGAAAGTCGCCGGCCTCAACAACATCGAACTCATCACCGACCGCACGCTTGACGACAACCTCCGCGAGATCGCCGAGGTCAAACGCGACTATCCCAATCACGCGCTCTTCGTTTCGTTGATGGTCGAATCCAAGCGCGAGACCTGGCACGACATCGTCAAGCGTACGCAGGACGCGGGCGCGGATGGTATTGAGCTTAACTTCGGCTGCCCGCACGGCATGAGCGAGCGCGGCATGGGGTCAGCCGTTGGCCAGGTGCCTGACTACACCTGCATGATCGTCGAGTGGGTGAAGGAAGCAGCCAACATCCCGGTCATGGTCAAGCTCACGCCGAACGTCACCGACGTTCGCGTCATCGGCAGAGCCGCCGCCAAGTCCAACGCGGACGCGATCTCGCTGATCAATACGATCAACTCGATCGTCGGTGTTGATCTCGACACGCTCGCGCCGAAGCCGGCAGTTCGCGGCAACGGCAGCCATGGTGGATACTGCGGGCCGGCGGTAAAGCCGATTGCGCTCAACATGGTCTCCGAGATCGCCCGCGATCCGCAGATCAATCTTCCGATCAGCGGTATTGGCGGCATCCAGGCGTGGCAGGACGCGGTGGAGTTCATGCTGTTGGGCGCGAGCAGCGTGCAGGTGTGTACGGCTGTCATGCATTACGGGTTCCGAATCGTCGAGCACCTCGCGAGCGGGCTGGAAGGGTGGATGCGGGAAAAAGGCTATGCCAAGGTCAGCGATTTCGTCGGTCTGTCGAAGAACAAGATCGGCGATTGGAGCGACCTCGACCTGAACTACAAGGTCGTCGCGGAAATCGACCAGGACAAGTGCATCCATTGCGGCGTGTGCTACATCGCGTGCGAGGACGGCTGCCATCAGTCGATCAAGTGGGACAAGCAGCCGGTCGCGGACTACCTCAAGCAGAACAGCCACAAAGCCCACGTGCTGCACTCAGGCGGGCAAACGGTTGTGGCCGGTGCGGGGCAGGACGTCGTCAACCTGTTCTCGATCAACCAGGACACCTGCGTCGGGTGCAACATGTGTTCGCTGGTGTGCCCGGTGAATGGCTGCATCAATATGAAAACGATCGATACCGGCAAGTCGCCGATGAGTTGGCGGCAGTATCAGGAGTTGCTGGCTGCGGGCAAGATCGACAAGATTCAACCGCCGGAGCACGTGTAAAGATCGCAGTTGACCTGGATGTGGGACCGGCTTTCCAGCCGGTCTCGACCGGCTGGAAAGCCGGTCCCACAGGGCCATGTACAGATCGCGCAAGACCGAGCCAAACCGTGGTTTTCTGTTGACTCGCACTGCACGCCCCGTTAGACTTGTAAGGGAAAGAGTGAGGGAGGCTTCGTAAGAGGCGAGTAGGGAGAAGAGAGAGCCTGCCGCCGTCGGAAACCCCCACCACGAGAATTGCTGCGTTACTTAAGGCGCTCGCGTTCTGCGCGGTGTTTGGGTTTTCCAGCCCCCCGTAAATCGAGGCTGTAGTGATTGGTCGGCGCTCGCGCTATCTGGCGCGCAGGGTCTGCGCCAGCACTCCAGCCGGGATGGGAAGAGAGGATTACCGACGATGGCAACATCCGTCCCCCTGCGCATCCGGTCATGGGCCGGACACTGCGCCGTGGCCATTGCAGCCTGCGCGCTATTCGCAGCGCGTCCGGCGCAAGCCACTTCCGTGATTACGATCGATGCCCCGACGACCGCACAGGCCGGGAACACCTTCTCCTTTCTCGTGCGCATCGCGGGCACAACCGCGATCGCCGGCTACGATCTCGACCTGCGCATCAATCCGGTCGCAGGCTCAACGGGTTCGTTGATGGGCAATGTTGCGCTCACCAACCTGTACCTGTCGGAGAACCTGATCGAGCAGGGCGGTAACGGTGTCGGAGGCAGTCTGATTCAATCCCTGATGCCGGCGAACCCCGGACTCTTGGTCGAAGCGTTTGATCTCAACTTCGCTGCCGTTGCCGTACCGGGCCCCGGCCAGGATGTGCTCGCGGAAGTGTTCCTTACGGCATCGGGCAATGCGAGCGGAGATTTCGAAATCGAGCTCGGTCCGAACACGTTGCTGGCGATCGATGCGAACTCGTCTGAAGACTACGAGCCCGCCCTCGTGACGGTGAACATTCCGGAACCCGGGTATTTGGGCATTTTGAGCGGTCTTGCGGCATTGCTGATGCGCCGCCGCCGACAAGCGTAGTAATTGGGGAAAAAGCGGGTTGCTGGTGGTTATCGGGCGAAAGGCCCGACGCGCTGTATGATCATTCCAAGCTGCGCTCTTGAACCTACACCTGACGCGGTTATACAAGAGATATCAGTGTAACTACGCGCCGCATGAACCGCCGCTTCCGCGCGGGAGCGATCACGCAGAAGGGACCGCCATGATGTCGTCACGCGTACCGGCTTCCGCCCGTTGGACCTGTCTGATTCTGGCGATGTTGTGCGGTGCCTTGCCGCTCCACGCCGCGCCGATCATCACCGACGTCACGGCTGACGTACCTGTGTTCGACGACAACTGGATCGTCGGCGGCGACGCCCTGAGTGAAATCCAAATCACGTTTGATGAAGCCGTCGTCGTGCCCGCAGGTGCGGTCTTCGCGTATACCATCGACGCATCCGCGCGCGCGATCACCGTGGACCCGGTCGATCTCGCGACCACCACGATCACGATTACTTTCGGAACACCGGTGGCCGCCAACCTGGTCACGGTGGTGATACCCGACGGGCTGGTTCGCAGCAGTGGCGACAACACCGCGCTGGATGGTGAGACCGGCGACCCGCGTAACCCGACGGTGCCCACGGGTGACGGTACTGCCGGTGGTTCGGCTGTGCTCCGTTACTCTGTGTTGCAGGGCGACGCGACGCGCGACGGTTTGGTGAACGTGCAGGACATTCTTTTCATGGGCCCGCTCTTCGGCTTGTGTGAAGGTGACGCAGGTTACAACGTTCAAGCCGACCTCGACGACAACGGCTGCATTGAGGATACCAACTCGAACGCGTTCGGCGATCGCTACATCCGCGACACCGCACCCAACAACAGCATCGCGACCGCGGACGACTTCGACAACGATGGTGCCGCTGACGCTTTTGACAACTGCGGCGGCGACGCGAACCCGGACCAAGCCAATGGCGACGGCGACACGCTCGGCGACGCGTGCGACAACTGCCCGAAGAACTCGAACGAAGCGCAAACCGACTCGGACAACGACGATGTCGGTGATGCGTGTGATATTTGTGCCGGGGGTGATGACGGCGTCGATACCGACCATGACGCCATCCCCGACGATTGCGACAACTGCCCGAACGTGGCAAACGCCAACCAAACCGATGCGGACAATGACGATGTCGGCGACGCGTGCGACGTTTGCGCTGGCGGTGACGACACCGAAGATCCGGACAATGACGGAATCCCCAGCGATTGCGACAACTGCCCCAACAAGTCGAACGCGTCGCAGCTCGACACCGATACCGATGGCTTCGGAAATGCGTGCGACAACTGCATCCCGATCGCGAATCCGGATCAGAAGGACGCGGACACCGACGGTTTCGGCGACGCCTGCGACAATTGTCCGAACCTCGCGAACCCGAGTCAGGGTGCGAACGATTGCATCGAGGATCAGGACAGCGACGGCGTCGTTGATGACGATGACGAATGCCCCAATTCACCGGCGAACATCGACGTTGACACGACGGGCTGCACCGAGATTCAACGCGGTCTGCTCGATGACGACGGCGACGGCGTGGTGAACGGTATCGATGAGTGTCCCGGGACAGCCGTTGGCGCCGTGGCCAACGAGGAGGGTTGCTCTCCCGATCAGTTGCCCACGACCACGCCCACACCGACACCCACGCCGGACGCGACGGACGACCTCACCGACGATGACGACGGCGACCACGTGAAGAACGAGTTCGACCAGTGCCCGGACACGCCCGAAGGTGTCATCGTGGATGTGACCGGCTGTCCGGCTGGCGATGGCGCGACTCCGCCGCCGCAGGATACGCCGACCGACGCAGCATGTGGTGAAGGTATTGGCTGCGGCGTCATGGGCATGGCCAACCTGTATGCAATCCTGCTGGGGCTGGGGTGGTTGCGTCAGAGCAACCGCCGCCGCCGCAACTAGCCGCGTCCGTCAAATACGCAGCAATCCGAGCCGCGACTGTAAGGGAGCGGAGTTCAACGAGGGGTCGCGAGCCTCAACAATCGCAATGCAGGAAAAACGCTTGCCCCACAATCACGATCCAGCGCCGTATACCGCACGTTGCGCATGCGTTGCCTACGCCTCTGCCGGTGTGAGCACTGCAACCACGATCACACCAGTCAGGATCAGAAAAACGCCGACCCACTGACCCGCCGACATGCGCTCACGCAGGCTCGGCGCCAGCGCCGCCACCACCGCGATGATCGCATATCCACCGCCGACCATCAGCGGATACGCCAGGCTGATCTTCAGCGTCTTCGATTGCAGCGCGAACATGTAGAGGAACGCGTTGGACGCGAAGCAGATCAACCCGCCGAGCAGGACCGGCGTGGTGAGCACGGTCTTCACCGCGCCGACGGGCCCGCCAGCCATCAGTCCGCCGGAGGCTTCGAACCCCTTCATCCCCATCTTCATGCACAGGTTGGCGACGGCATTGAGCACGAGCGCTCCGACGAGCGCGACGATGTATTTCATGACTGGCTCCGTAGTGGTTTTGCGTTCTGGTTGCTGAATCGGATCGCAATCCGCGTGCGTTCAGTAGCAGACCTGCACGTAGTGGGCAAGTGGTAGGAATCATCGCCCGTCGAAGGTGACGCAAACCCCCCTCCCTCCGGGAGGGGCAAGGGGAGGGTGATGCACGAGTGTGTTCCGTATGCATTTTGCTGGCAATTTGTGATGCCCCCTCACCCGACCTCTCCCCGGTGAGGAGAGGAGTTTGGTGATCACCCGGTTTGCGGATATCGCGATTCGCTCGATAATCCTTGGTATTGAGGGGATAAGGCAGCCGGAGACGTTTAGACCATGACCACGATCCTGGGCATTGAGACATCCTGCGACGAAACAGCCGCTGCTGTCGTCATCGACGGCCGCGACGTGCGCAGCAACATCGTGGCGTCGCAGGTCGAGCTGCATCGCAAGTATGGCGGGGTGGTGCCGGAGATCGCGTCGCGGGCGCATATCGAGTGCTTCGATGCCGTGATCCACGAGGCGATGACGACTGCCGGCGTCACGCCTGCGGACATCGACGCGATCGCGGTGACGAATCGGCCGGGGCTGGTGGGTTCGCTGCTCATCGGCGTGACCGCAGCCAAGACGCTGGCCTGGGTCTGGGACAAACCGCTCATCGCCGTCGACCACGTGCTCGCACACGCCATCAGCCCGTCGATCGGAGTGGCTGAGAATCTATGGCCCGCGGTCGGGTTGATCGTTTCGGGCGGGCACACTTCGCTCTACCGCGTGACCGATTTCCTGAGCGTTGAGTTGCTCGGGTCCACGATCGACGACGCTGCCGGTGAAGCCTTCGACAAGGTCGCGATGATGTTGGGACTTCCCTATCCCGGCGGGCCGTCGATTCAACGGGCAGCCGACGGCGGTGATCCCAAGGCCGTTGACTTCCCGCGCACCTTGCTTGATCGCGATTCGCTCGACTTCTCCTTCTCGGGGATCAAGACCGCGGTGCTCTACACCATTCACGGCAAGGGCAAGACCAGCGGCGGACTTGAAACCATGAGCCCACAACGGCTCGCTGACATTTGCGCGTCATTCCAAGCCGCTGTCGTCGACGTCCTCGTGAAGAAGACCATGCGCGCCGTCGCGCAAACCGGAGCCACCAGCGTGGTGATCGGCGGGGGGGTCGCAGCCAACAAAGCGCTGCGAGAAGCGCTCACCGAAACGTGCGCCGATCGCAACCTGCGCTTCGCAGCCGCTCCCATGCCATACTGTGTAGACAACGGCGCGATGATCGCAGCCTTGGGCTACCACCTCCACCAGCGCAACCAATACGCAAGCCTGGACCTGGCAGCATCAGGTACCACGATGCGCAGCTAACAAGTATCACCAGCGACGGTGTGGATCGCTTCCGTTTGAATTGTGGTGCAGGCATCCCGCCTGCATGGGGACATGGAACAAGCTACCGCTCAGGGATCTCCGCTCCCTGACAGTCGCGGCTCGGATTTTGCTGTCTGAGAGGACGACTCTCATCGCCGCCTCAGCCACCAATTCGTAATTCGTAATTCGTCATTTGTAATTCGTAATTGCCGTCCCGCCCTTGTTGCCCACGCATCGTCGGCCTACACTTGCAATATGCACGAGGAAACACTGCGACAACTGCTTGACAGCGTCCGGACGGGCGATACCAGCGTGTCAACCGCTCTGGACCGGCTTCGCGCGCTGCCTTTCGAAGACTTGGGATTTGCCAAGGTGGATCACCACCGCGCGATTCGTTGCGGGTTTCCCGAGGTGATCTACTGCGGCGGCAAGTCGCCCGAGCAGGTCGTCGCGATCTTCGCCGCGTGCGCCGCGCACGGTGGTAACGTGCTGGGCACGCGCGCCAACCAAGCTGTCGCGGACGCCGTGCTCAAGGCGCACCCAGCCACTGTTTACGATTCGATTGCACGCACGCTCGTGCTGCGGCAGCGGGAGGCAAAGCTGTCGGCGGGCACGATTGCAATTGTGGCAGCGGGCACCAGCGATCAGCAGGTGGCGGAGGAAGCGCGGATCACGGCTGAGACGATGGACCAACGCTGTGCGACGTTTTACGACGTCGGCGTCGCGGGCATCCACCGGCTGCTCGCACACAGCCAAGCGATACAAGCTGCGAACGTCGTGATCGTCGTCGCGGGTATGGAAGGGGCGCTGCCGAGCGTCGTCGGCGGGCTGGTGGATGTGCCGGTGATCGCGGTACCCACCAGCGTCGGATACGGCGCGAGTTTTCAGGGATTGGCGGCACTGCTCGCGATGCTCAATACCTGCGCGTCGGGCGTGTCGGTGGTGAACATCGACAACGGTTTCGGCGCGGGTTACATCGCCGCGCTGATCAATCGCCAGATTCGAGGGGAAGCGCAATCCGGGCGGGAGGAGTAATCCGAGCCGCGACTACATCGTGTCCGTCAGGGACACGGTGGGAACGGAGACTCCTGAGCGGTGGCTTATTCTAGACCTCTAATGCAGGCAGGATGCTTGCACCACAAGTTTCAAATGGTGTGTCCGCAGAAAGGCAAATCGTCGTGACTCCGCAGCGCGTTACTGAGATTCCCAAACTGCCCAACCGTGCGATCGATGCCCACAAGGGGGATGTCGGTAGGGTGCTCGTAGTCGGCGGATCGCTCGGCAAACGCGGGATGATCGGGGCACCGGCGCTGGTTGCGAACGCGGCACTGCGCAGTGGTGCGGGTCTCGTGCAGATCGCCACGGAGAGCACCGCGCAGGGTTACGTGGGCGTGCTGTCGCCATGCTCGACGACGCGTCCGCTGGCACTCGGCGCGGATGACATCACCGCGCTGGCGGTGGAATTTGGTGCCGATGTCGTCGCGATCGGACCGGGCCTTGGCGATACCATTTCCGGCGCGGAGGTCGAAGCGCTGTTGCAAGGTTTTTCTGGTGGAATCGTGGCGGATGCCGACGCGCTCAACGCGCTCGCAACCAAGGGCAAGTGGTCAGCCCGCTGGCCGCACAACGTCGTCATCACCCCGCACCCCGGCGAAATGCGCCGCCTGCTCGACGGTTGGGGAATCACAACCGACGTGTCCAAACGCCAGCAAGCCGCGCTTGCACTAGCGGCTGAGACCGGTGTCACCGTTGTGCTGAAGGGCGCGGGAACGATCGTCACCAACAATGAGGAAATCTACATCAACCAAACAGGCAACGCCGGAATGGCGACAGCCGGTGCGGGCGACGTGCTCACCGGGGTCATCGCGGCGCTGATTGGGCAGCAAATCACCGCGTTCTCCGCCGCGGTGCTCGGTGTTCACGTACACGGCCTCGCGGGCGACGGAGCGGCTGAGCAACTTGGGCGCATCTCGCTGATGGCCACCGATCTTATCGAGTACCTGCCGGACGCGTTCGGCGACCTTGAACACGGCGAAATGGACTGAATGCTGAGGAACATCGGTACCTTCGTTCCTCACTGTAACTCGATCAGATAATACCTCGTTCGATCGCGTTCAATCACAGATTCTACGTTCGATATTGCGGAGCATACCTCGCCGCAAACACGTTTGTTATCAGCCCATGTGTGGTCCCGGGCTACACGTACAGCGTCGAATTACCGATTACGCTGGTGGGTTGTGTTTACCGATGACGAACACGTGGCTGGGGTATGTACCGTATTGAACTCAGTTTGACTGCTCATGCCGTCTCCAACCGGGAGGGGCGTTTCGATGTTGCCGGCTCGTAGCGACTTTCTGACCTTTCGCACGCTGAAGCTTCCGCCAGCAGAATTGCACCGCGTCAGCCTTGAGATTGAAGCGCGCTTTTCGCAGGTGGACAAGGCCGGGCCCCGCTGGGCATACCGCGTGCCGGCTGGAATTGAACTGCGCGTTACGCAGGTGGACGGGCGGATCATCAACTACGTTGTTGACCCGATCAACCTCAGCAAAACCGGTATTGCCGTGCTGCACGGTAATTTCCTGCACAACAATACGCCGTGCGTCGTGCGCTTGGCTACGGTTGATCGCGAGCATCTTGCCGTAGCTGGTACCGTTGTGCGCATCGAATGTGTCTGTGCCCCCGTTCACTTGCTGGGAATCAAATTCAATCAGGAAGTTGATGTACGCGACTTCATCGACGAATGTGAACTTGCCAACTCGTTGCGCCGAAATCCTCCGCAAGACGATGCGCAGGAAGGACGTGCGATCGGAGTTGGGATGTGTCCGACTCCCGCGGCGCTTCAGGCCGCGCAACGTCAGCTTGAGCAATACCAGACTGCGTTTCGCAGCCTCGGCAATCTCATTCGAGCCGGCGCATCATCCCAGACGATCAACGCGCAGTACGATCAGATGGCGCAACAACTCGACAGCTTACCGCCGCTGCGTCCGTAGCGCCGCTAGCAAGACGCCACCGAGCGCGCTGCCGATCAGGTAGTGCGAAAAATCCCAAACATCAAATCCATTGCCCAGCAGGGCTGCCCCAAGGAACGTCGCACGAATCGCGTCAAGCCAGGCAACGTGCACAAGCTGCAAACATTCAAGAACACAGGTCGCAATGAGCACAATTCCCGCAACGCGCCACGTCGCGAGCCGAGGAAAGACGAACGCGATCACGAAGACCCAGAACACCTCGTAAAGCACGGCCGCTCCGTAAAGCAGGCACCACGTTCCGAAAGGACTCGGCAGCCTGTGGGGCAGCCAGAACTTGGTGGCGAATCCCAAGGGGTGACGAGAGTAAGTCCGATAACCAATCGAAGCCGAACCGGCCGGACATCAACAATATCTAGGGGCATTTCGCGCGCAAACCTCTATCGGATGGAGAAGATTTCGCTGTGATTCCGCGCGCTGCGCGCACGCTAAAACTTTGTCGAATTAGGACTTGCACGAAGTGGGTCCGAGTGGTATTGTTTCCCTATCTGGACCACATGGTGGTGTCGCCCGACGGAAGGGCGGCCCCCGGCACGCGGCGGGTACCCAATGGTCTTCACCGATGCCTTCGAGCGCACAATCGACGCCAAGAACCGCATCCAGATCCCGGCGGAGTTCCGCAAGGTCATGGATCCCGAGGTTCACGGCGACGCGTTCTACCTGTGTCCGGGTGAGCGTACCAACACCTTATCGCTCTACCCTGAGCGTACCTTCCACGCCCGGGCGGAGCAATTGCGAACTGAGGAAATCAGCGGCGAGGACTCGCTCGCGTTCGAGCAGTTGTATTACTCGCTGGCGAGCCGGCTGGAGAGTGACAAGCAGGGCCGGGTCGTGTTTCCGGAGCGACAGTTGTCGCTCGTCAAGCTTGGGAAGGAGATCACGCTAGCGGGCGCGAACACGCGAATCGACATCTGGAACACGGCGGAGTACGCCGAGTTCATGCAGAACGAGTTCGCCGCACGCTGGTCAGGGTTGCAGACGTTCATGCGGCAGACGCTGGCGAAGCACTCCGCGAAGCAGCCCACCTAGGCAACTCCTGGTCGATGCCGGCGCGGTAGGCATCGACGGCGGAGTGGGGAAAGAAACAAACTACAAAGGCGTTTGCGGCAAGAGCCCGTCGCGGCGCCACAGGTGATTGCGGTAGGGTGTGGGTTGATCAAGGTCGCTGGTCGTTGGCGCGGTCAGCCGGTGGTGGATCAACCTGCAGATCGACGGTGAAGGATCATCGTTGATCAGGCGAGTCGAATCGTTCGCCAGAGGAAGCGCAAGGATGCGCCGGGGCGAGCGGTTGTCGGCCTGAGCGGTTGAAGGGATTTGGCGATGGGGCACGAACACGCGAGTCTCGTTCGACAGATGCAGGAAGCGCTTCGCGGTGAGGCGATGCGCGAGGACGTGCGGCAGCGCGTCGTCGCCCAGCTTCGCCAACGTATTCAGCGTCTGCACGAACATGACGCGGGGTTCGCGTGCGTGGGTTTGTCCCGTCACATCGAGGCATGGCGCCCTTCAGCCATGACGGCTTGAAGCGGGGCGCCGCGTCGCCATGGATGGTGACCGCGGCAACTCCCGTCTTTCGATTCGCGTCGTGAGGTCGCGGGGACTTGGGTCAGGCAGGCCCGGGTAAGGTACTCTTGCGAAGCTGGCGAGTCAGTGGAGGACGAGACACGCGAACACGTTCCGGTTCTGGTCGAGGAAGTCGCGCAGTATCTCGCGATCAAACCGGGTGACGTAATTCTGGACTGCACCGTGGGACTCGCGGGCCATGCAAGGATGCTGGCTGAGTCCGCCGGAGATTCGGGGTTGCTCATCGGCATGGACGTTGATGAGCTCAACCTCCAGTCCGCGTCGCAGCGAATGGAAGGCTGTTCTTGTCGCTGTCGCCTGTTTCGCAGCAATTTCGCGGAGTTTGACGAAGTTCTGGCGTCGGCGGGTGTGGCGACCGTCGACGTCATTTTTGCCGATCTGGGCATCAGTTCGGCGCAGCTCGACGACCCCAAACGCGGTTTGAGTTTCATGCAGGACGGGCCGCTGGACATGCGGCTCGATGAGCGGTTGTCGGAGACCGCAGCCGATCTGATCAATCGACTTGGCGAGACGGAACTCGCCGATCTGATTTACAAGTACGGGCAGGAGCGGTTCAGTCGGCGCATTGCGCGGGCGGTTCACTATGCGCGGCGCGATCGGCGCATCGCGACGACCGCGGAGTTGGTGGACATCATCGCGCGGGCGCTGCGTGTCAATCCGAATTCGCGTGCCGCCAAGATTCATCCAGCCACACGAACATTCCAGGCATTACGTATTGCAGTGAACGACGAGCTCGGCGCGCTCGAACGTTTGCTCGCGCGCGCACCGGCGCGATTGAACCCAAACGGTCGCATCGGAATCATCTCGTTTCACAGTTTGGAGGACGCGCTGGTGAAACACGATTTTCGCGCGCGCAAGACTGATGGAATTTACCATGTTTTGACGAAGAAACCGTTAGCAGCGAGTGCTGACGAAGTGGCACGCAATCCTCGGTCGCGCAGCGCGAAGTTGCGCGTCGCCGAACGCATCGCGTCATAACCGGAATCGAAGGTCACTCATCGCTCGAGAAGTGTCTCGGGTGCGAGCAGCGGGAGTTTGCATTCATGGGCAGGGAAACCAAGATCGGTCTGCTGGTTGGCATGTGTTTTATCGTGTGCTTCGCGATCATCCTGGCCCACCGCGGGTCGCCGGAAGAGCAGGCTGCCCAGGGACTCGCCGAGAATGCGCCGGTGAGCGAGACGCCGGCAGCGCCGCAACCGGAAGCGCATGAGCAGCAGGCGTCGCGCCGCGTCGATGACATGCGCGTCGAACCGCGCCCGCGTCAGTACCAGCTTCAGCCCCGGCGTTACGCTGACGACTCCGCGAGCCGTTCAAACAACTACGTCGATTCGGGTGAGCGCTTTAGCCGGCGCACGTCACCGCTGCCGGTTCCGCAGGCGGTGAACACGATCGCGCGCCTCGGCGAGCGGTCGACCCGGCCCAGGTCATTTGAAGAAGGATTCGCCGACGCGCTCGCGAACACGGGCCGCGAGGCGGAAGACGATGCCGCACTCGCACCGGACATGTCGCAGCCCGGGCAAGCCAATCGGCCTTCGTCCGCGGACTTCTTGCAGGCAGCTCAGCCGATTCTGAATGCCGGGAAACAGGTTGCCGACGTGCTCGCGACGGCGGGCAGTCGTTTGTCGGAAGAAGCGGAGCGGGCACAGCAGGACCGGCAGGACGCTGCGCGCCGCGAGGAAGCGCGTCAGCAGCTCGCGCGTCAGGAAGCAGCCCGCCGCGAATCCATCCGTGAGGAACACACGATCGAAGCGCCGCAACCGCGTCGCAGCGATACGAATGTCGCCATCGAAACCCCGCGCACGCGACAAGCGCCAGCAACGCGCGGTGTCTACCTGGTCAAGCCAGGCGACAACCTCACGCGGATCGCGAAGAATGTCTACCACGATGACAGCAAGTCGGTCATCGACGCGATCTTCGAGGCGAACCGCAGCCATATGGACACACCGAACCACCTCGTCGTCGGCAAGGAACTGACGCTGCCGGCCTTGGACGCGCGGAGCGCCCCCCAGCCGGCGCACACCGAACCGCTGGAGACAAATGATTCGCTGCGCCAACTTCGAGAGGACCTTGCGCGGATCAACGACAATGCGCCATCGGCAACGGACACGCGCGTCGCGGTGAATGAACCCGCGACCGAGGCACCCGGCCGCAAGTACAAAATTCAGCCCGGTGACACGCTGACCAGTATCGTCCGCAGCCAGTACGGCAGCGATGATCCCGATCTGGTCGCGCGCGTCTTTGAGGCGAACAAGGAGCGCATGGCCAGTCCCGACACGATCATCGTCGGTCGCACGCTCGAACTGCCGGGCATCGCTGAAGCTCCCCAGTCACAGTCGCAACCGGACCAGCCGCGATTGCAGTTGCGCCCGCAGCAGACCTATGCCATCGCGGAACCGCAAGCAGACCAGCCGAGTGAACAAGCACCACGGCGAACCGCCGGCGTGGACCGAAACGATCCCGACACCTGGCGCTGGTACGAACTTCAAAAGGGCGACCTTTACTCCACGGTCGCGCAGGAACAGTTGGGTACGTCCAAACGCTGGCGTGAACTCGCCGAATTGAACTCGGACATCTTCCCCGATCCGAGCCAAATTCGGTACGGCGTACGCATCCGCATCCCCGTCGAAACCAGTACATCGGTCGTCGCCATGAGCAGCCGGGGAGGGCGTCGATGACTCCACTGCGCGCCGGTGTTGTGCTGCTCGCACTTTGCAGCGTCTGCCTGGTCGTAGTGATCCTTCGCGCCGAACGCGTCCGCATCGAAGCCCGCACTGAAGCGCACCTCAGCACGCTGATCGAGTCGCGCCGTCGCGTCTGGAATCTGCAAGCCGAACTCGCCCAACTCCGCACACCCGAAGCCATTCGCCGCCGCGCGATCGCCGCGAACCCCGCATGGTGTACCGGACTCGAATACGCGCAAACGCGCGACGTGGGTCAATTTGTGGCTGGAGCGGATTATTGACCCATGAGTGAGCTGGCTGACACAACCTGTCCCGATGCGCGCAGTCAGGTGCGAATGGCGGGCTTTCTACTCGCCTGCCTGGGCGTTGCCTTTGTGGGATTGCTCTTCCGCCTTGTCTACATCGATACCGCGCTGGCACCGCGCCTCCAGGCGATTGCCGAGCAGCAGCAGGAAACGCTGAGCATGATCCCGGCTCGCCGCGGTTCCATCCTCGACACGCGGGGCAGGGTCCTCGCGGTCAGCCAAATGCGCTACAGCGTCTTCGCCGATCCGGAATTGGTCGAGCAAAAGGACGAAACCGCGCGGGTGCTCTCGCACGTGTTGGAAATGTCAGCCGGCGAGATCGAGAATGAAATGTGGGCTAGCGGTTCGCCGCGTTTCTGCTGGTTGCAGCGACGCGTCGACGAAGTGACGGCTGACGCGGTTCGCGGGCTCAAGCTCACCGGTATCGGATTGCACCCCGAGTTTGAACGCGACTGGCCGATGCACGAGACCGCGTGCCAGGTGATTGGCATCGTCGGATCGGACGGCAAGGGGTTGGAGGGCGTCGAACTCGCGTACAACGCGCACCTCAGCGGTACGCCGGGCGAACGCAACGTGCGCCGCGACGCGCGCCGCCATGCGTTGGGCGCAGGCGCCGATGGACTTGCGCCACCGGTCGATGGCGGTCACGTGCTGCTCACGATCGACAGCGTCATTCAAACGATCGTCGAGGAGCGACTGGCTGATCAGGTTCAGCAATTCGAAGCCGAGAGCGGTGTTGCGGTGGTGATGTCGCCAAAGACCGGTGAGGTGCTGGCGCTCGCGAATGTTCCGACGTTCGACGTGAATCGCTACAACGATTTCGACGCGAGCCTGCGCCGCGATCGCGCGATCACCGACCCGGTCGAACCGGGCAGCATTTTCAAGCCGGTGGTGATGGCCGGGGCGCTGGATGGCGGTTTCGTGCATGTGACTGAGCAGATCGATTGCCACAACGGTATGTTCAGCTTCGGCGGGCGCATCATTCACGACACGCATCCCAAGTCGATCCTTGATCCGCGCGGGATCATCGTACACAGCAGCAACATCGGCATGGGGATCATCGGCGAGCGCATGGGCAACAAAGTCCTGCGCGAGACGCTGAGCAAGTTCGGACTGGGGGCGTTGACGCAGGTGGGTTTGCCCGGTGAGAGCGAGGGCATCGTTCCGCCGCTCAAGCAGTGGAACAGGTATTCGACCACGTCGGTGCCGATGGGCCACGAGGTCGCGGTGACGCCGCTTCAACTGGCGGCTGCCTTCAGCGCGGTGGTGAATCACGGGGTGTTGTTGCGTCCGCGAATCGTGCGGGCCAAACTTGGGGCAGACTACGCGCCCGTCGAGGAGTTCGATGAGCCGGAGATGATCCAGCGTGTGATGGCGCCGGAGGTCGCGGATTACATCCGGCGCGAGATGCTCACCGGAGTGGTCGAGGAGGGCGGCGAACCGCTTGATGCTTCACCGTATGCAATGTGCGGCAAGACTGGAACGGCACAGGTTCCCTACACGAATCGCCGCGGCTATGAGCCGAACGCGTACCTCAGTTCGTTCGTTGGTGCTGCTCCGGTGGATGATCCCGAGATCGTCGTGCTGGTGATGATTCGCAAGCCGAATCGGGCAATCGGCTACTATGGTCGCGTGGTATCCGGGCCGGTGGTGCGCGACGTGGTGCGTTCAGTTCTGGCGTATCTGGAAGTTGCTCCCCCGGCACAATTGGCGACTTCGCGCTGACGAATCGCGCGCGGTTTGGCCCGTCATCGTACGTCATCCGCAATTCACTCACAGGCGCGCGTAGCGCGACATTTTGCAATGGGCAACGTGCGGTTTCGCGCGTACAATACACATCGTTGTGCTCGGTTCATGGATGAATCGCGCCGGTTCAGGGAAGGACCGCGATGACCCCTCCAGATTCCAAAACGTGGCTGTTGGGTGACCTGCTCACGGAAGCAGGCGTGGCTGCCTGCGCGCCGGGCGGTGGGTTTAATCCCGTCGTTCGCAAGCTCGCGGTCGATTCGCGCGCGGTCGAGCCGGGCACCTGTTTCGTCGCGCTCGCCGGTTCCAAGGTTGACGGGCATCGCTTCGTTGGTGACGCGGTCGCGCGCGGCGCGTCGGCTGTGCTCGTGCAGGCGGGGCACTTGGGATATCAATGTCCCGAAGCAGTGATTGTGCCGGACACGCACGCTGCCGTTGCCAAGTTGGCGGCTGCCTATTCCGGCGTGATCGCAGCCCAACGCGCGGGCAAACTCAAGCTCGCGGGCGTCACCGGTACCAATGGCAAGACCACGGTGGTGACGTTGCTCCGCGCTATCCTGGAGGCAGCCGGTCACCGCGTGGCGAGCTTCGGAACCATCACCAACGATGATGGGACGTCCTCAACACCCGCGAACATGACCACCATGCCGCCGATCGAACTGTGCAGCGCGCTGGGCTCTGCCGTCGCGCGCGGCGCGACACACGCGGTGCTCGAAGTGTCGAGCCACGCGCTCGATCAGCAGCGCTGCGCGGGTTTGAGTTTCTCGGCTGGCGTGTTTACGAACCTTTCGCGCGATCATCTTGACTATCACGGCGACATGGCGGGTTATGCCCGCGCAAAGCGCCGACTCTTTGTTGAACTGCCCGCGTCGGCGAAGGCGGTGGTATGTGCCGACGATGCGTATGCCGACGCGATGACGGCAGGGAGTGCCGCCCGGGTGATGCGCTATGGGCTCGATGCCGCCCGGTGCGACGTTCGCGCGCTGCGCATCGCGGTCGATGACGACAGCGTGCGCTTCGATTTGTCCATCGGTGGACATGAGATTCCCATTGCGACGACGCTGATCGGTAGTCACAACATTCGCAACATTATGGCGGCGTCAGCGGCTGCCCATGCCCTGGGCGTGTCGCCGGAGTCGATTCGCGGCGGAATTGCGAGCGTCGCGTGCGTGCGAGGCCGGTTGGAGCGCGTGCAAAGCGAAGCGCCCTTCAAGGTGCTCGTCGATTACGCGCACACGCCCGACGCGCTGGATAATGTGCTTGCGATTCTGCGAACCGCCACAAAGCAGCGGATCATCTGCGTGTTTGGTTGCGGGGGAGATCGCGATCGCGGCAAGCGCCCGCTCATGGCGCAGGCGGTCGCGCGCTATGCCGACGTGGCGGTGGTGACCAGCGACAATCCGCGTAGCGAAGATCCCAAGGCGATCATTGCGGACACTGTCGTCGGTTTCGACGGCTCGGGATCATGCGTGCAGGTGGTTGAGCCGGACCGGGCTGCGGGCATTCGCCGGGCGATCGAACTTGCCGAGGCGGGCGACGTGGTGCTCGTCGCGGGCAAGGGGCACGAACGCGTGCAGGTCGTCGCGGGCAAGGAGTTGCCGTTTGATGATGTCGCGGTCGCGCAGGCGGTGCTCGACGCGCGCTTTGGTCAGGATTTGCAACGGGTGGCGTCATGATCGCGATGACGCTGGGCGATGTCGCCGAGGCGATGGCTGGGCGGTTGGTCGCGGCGCCGGCAAACGCTGTGGTCGCGGGCGTCTCGACCGATACGCGCTCATTGCGCGCGGGCGAGTTGTTCGTCGCGATCAGCGGCCCGCGCTTTGATGGACATGACTACGTCGCACAGGCTGCAGAGCGCGGTGCAGGTGCGAGTGTCGTTGCGGAAGGTCGCGAAGGGGGTGTTCGCGGGGCGTTGATTGTTGTCGATGATCCGGTGACTGCCCTCGGACGTCTGGCGGCCAAGCATCGCCGCCTGTGCCGCGCGAAGGTCGTCGCGGTCACCGGAAGCAATGGCAAGACGACGACGAAGAGCATGCTCGCGCACGTGCTCGGTTCGCAATTTCGCTGTGCTTCGGCGGAGAAGAGCTTCAACAACGCGATCGGTGTACCGCTGACGCTGCTGGGGTGTGGCAGGGATGATGACTTCCTCGTCGTCGAGATCGGGACGAACGCCCCAGGTGAGGTTGCGACGCTTGCCCGGCTCGCGAATCCGGACGTGGGCATTGTGACGAGCATCGGCGACGCGCACCTGGAGGGCCTCGGCGGGCGCGCGGGCGTGTGCCGCGAGAAGATGTCGCTCTTCGAGCACGTGCGGAGCTGCGGATACGCGGTGATCGAACTCGACGCGTACCAACAGGCCGCGGAGTTGCCCAAGCGCAGTGACCTCTACTGGAAAACCTACGGCGTCAATTCGGATGCCGATGTGCGTGTAACGGATCTGGCGACGGGTCTGCACGAAACGCGCGCGACGATCGACGGCGTGCCCGTGCGCCTAGCCGTCCCGGGCAGGCATAACGCGGTCAACGCTGCCGGGGTGTTCGCGGTCTGCCGGTTGCTCGGGATGGAGGCGGATGCGATTGCCGCGGCGCTTGCGAGCTATCGCTTGCCCGACATGCGGCTGAACGTCATCGAACTGGACGGCATCACGCTGGTGGAAGACTGCTACAACGCGAACCCGTCGAGCATGTCAGCCGCGGTTGCGCTGCTCGCGGAACAATCCGCGGGTCGTCGCGTGCTGGTCGCGGGCGAGATGGCGGAGTTGGGCGCGGAGGCTGGCGGTCTGCACGCGGAGATTGGCCGGCGGGCGGGCGAGGCGGGCATTGATCTCGTCGTTTCGATCGGCGACATGGCGCGGAACATCACCGACGCGGTGCGGGCTGGGCGTTCGGCGACGGAGACGTTGCACTACGCATCAGCCGATGCCGCCGCCGACGGATTGCGCGAATGTCTGCGATCGGGTGACACGGTGCTGATAAAAGGGTCGCGGTCGGCGCGGTTGGAGCGGGTTTGTGCTGCTTTGCGTGATGCGGGTGCGCGACCTGCGCCAGCGCAGGTTTGACGGTTCTTCCGCTCCGTGGGGCGAGGCTTTGTCTTGCGTTCCTGACAGTCGCGGCTCGGATTTTTCCTCCGACTTTGCGTGCTGACTTGCGACAGAATGATGACGGGGTATTCGGGTGCTCTATTACCTCTTTCGAGCGATCTTCCAGGGGGAGCATTACGCGTATGAGAACACGCTGTTTCGCGGCGTGTGTGCAGCCATTTTCTGCCTTCTCGCGGTGTTGCTCGCGGGTAAGCCGGTCATTCGCACGCTGATTCGCCTCAAGGTGGGGGACCGTCCCAATTTCGATCACGCCGAGCTCAACAAGCTCACCCAGGACAAGTCAAACGTACCCACGATGGGCGGTGTGCTGATCATCGCGGTGGCGACGATCGGGATCGTGCTCTTCGCCGACGTGATGAGCTTCTACGTGCAGATGGGGGTCTTCTGCTTGCTGTGGCTTGGCGGGTTGGGGGTGGTGGATGACTACCTCAAGTTGACTGCGGGCAGGCGTTCGGGCTCGCGCGACGGCCTGCGAAGCTACGAAAAACTCCTTTTTCAGTTTGGTCTGGGCGTATTGCTGGGCTTTTTCATCTACCGCCATGGCCACGCCAACCATGCCGTGCTGGCAGCCGCCAACAATATGGGCCACGAAACGGTTGAAGCCTACCGTGTGCTGACGGTTCCGTTCTACAAACACGGGTTCTTCCTCACCGCGCCGATCTTCATGGTCGCGACGGTGTTGGTGACGACGTTCAGTTCGAACGCGGTGAACCTGACCGACGGAATGGACGGGTTGGCTGCGGGTTGCGTGGCCGCCGCGGCGCTGGTGCTCCTGCTCGTGTGCGACATGGTGGGAGATCAGGACGCGGCGCGTCGCTTGTTGATTCCACACATTCCGCGCGCGGGCGAGTTGTCGGTGATTTGTGGTGCGATTTTGGGTGCGTCAGCCGGGTTTCTGTGGTACAACTGCTATCCGGCGCAGGTGTTTATGGGCGACACCGGCTCGCTGCCATTGGGCGGAGTGCTGGGGTACGTCGCCATTGTGACGCGCCAGGAGTTGCTGCTGCTGATCGTCGGTGGCGTCTTCGTGGTGGAGGCGGTGTCGGTGATGATCCAGGTGGGCTACTTCAAAGCCACCGGCGGCAAACGTGTGTTCCGTTGCGCGCCGATCCACCATCATTTTCACCTGGGCGGGTGGACGGAGACGCAGACGGTCGTGCGCTTCTGGCTGGTAGCCGCCATGTGCGCCGGCGCGGGACTCGCGTCGTTGAAGCTGCGGTAGGTCTTCGGTGTGTCGGCGGCGAATTGAATTGTGAGCGTCCGTGTGCCACTGCGCTTGAGCAGTGGAGGACATTGGGCGAAGCCGCCGGGATGATGGATCACTGCTCAAGCGCAAGAGCGGTGGAAGATGTCGGACGATGCGGTTGCGGTGAGTGGCAACTGCCGTCAAGCAGCGTCGCACAGTGCGGCGTAGCGTTGGCCAGTGCGGCGTAGCGTTGCTCAGTGCGGCGCTTTGAATTTCCCAATTGTCCGAACGCGAGAGGCACGCGTTGGATGGGAAATGTGCATCGGGAATAATCATAGGTGCGGATTGAGAATAATCGACGGCGAAGCCGTTGATAACCGCGCAGCGGCCTAGGCCGGGGCTTTAGCCCCGGTGAACGGTCGCGATAGACAAAACTCTCCCCCGCAACCTGCCGCCGAAGGCGGCAGGTTGCGGGGGAGAGGGAAAAGGTAGGCCGCTCGCATACCGGGCGTAAACGCCCGGCCTAGGCCGCTTCGCGGAAAGCGGTTGCTTCGCAACCGCTGAGGATTCGCGACGCGACTTTGCCGAGCAGCTACATTTTGAGCGGGACGTTCCAGTTACGGAGCGTGCGGTCTGATGGCCGCAGCGAACTCCCGCATCGGCGCGGCCTGACAAGACGCGCCACTGCTCAATCGCAGTGGCACAAGCGTAGTTCGAAATGCTCCGACAGGGATGGTTGGGGTTTTTTCAAGACTCAAGGATGGGTGCTCGTGCTCACCTCTTCGCAAAGTAGACCGTCGGATGCGACGGGCATCGCTGTCGTCACGGCATCGCTGTTGGCTGTGGGGTTGGTGATGGTCGCGTCGGCGGGCGCGCGCCTTGACGGGCCGATCATCGAACTCGCGTTTTGGAAAACCGCATTCGGGCGGCAGCTCGCGTTCGCCGTGCTTGGTTTCGGCGCGATGTTGATCGCTGCCCGCGGGGCGCATCGCTGGTTCGCTTGGCGACAGGGCCGATTGCTGCAACCGGCCGTGATTCTGTTCGCACTGGTTGTGATCTGCCTGGTCGCAGCCATGCTGC
Organism: Phycisphaerales bacterium; assembly: GCA_020639095.1. Lineage (GTDB taxonomy): Bacteria > Planctomycetota > Phycisphaerae > UBA1845 > UBA1845 > JACKHG01. The sequence goes on from JACKHH010000012.1 coordinate 82,690, forward strand.
CCGGGTTGGGCGTCGAGCGCAAGGGCGCGCAGCGTTGGGTGCAGATGGGACCGGCAGGTCTGGGATTGGCATTTCAGCCATCGGAGTTCGCCAAGCCCGTGATGGTGATCTTGCTCGCGTCGCTGCTCGCGGGTCGCGCAGAGGTCATGCGTTCATTCCGACGCGGACTGTTGCCTGCGTGTCTGGCGATCGGTATTTGCGCCGGGATGGTGGGCATAGAGGATTTCGGTACAGCCGCCTTATTGGGTGCCGTCGGCTTGGGATTGCTGCTCGTAGCCGGTGCGCGTTGGTTGCACCTGGGATTGCTCGCATTGCCTGGAGCGGCGGCGATGGTGTACCTCGTGTTGCGCGAGCCGTATCGCGTCGCCCGGCTGACGACGTTCCTCAACATTTGGGAGGATCCGCGCGGCGCGGGCTACCACCCGGTGCAGTCGCTGGTGACGATCGCCTCGGGTGGATTCACCGGGCGAGGGCTAGGCGCCGGTGTGCAGAAGTACGGCTACCTCCCGGAGGCACGCAGCGATTTTATCTTCTCGGTGATCTGCGAAGAGACAGGACTGGTCGGCGCGGTGCTGGTGATCGCGCTCTTTGTCGCGTTGATCTATCTCGGTTGGCGCACGGTGCAGATGCAGCGGTCAACCTATCCGCGTTTGCTCGCGTTCGGTGTGACCATGCTGCTCGCCTTCCAAGCCGTGATCAACATCGCGGTCGTGACGGTGTGTGCGCCAACCAAGGGGATTTCCCTGCCGCTGGTTTCTGCTGGTGGTTCGGGTGTGATCTTCCTCGGGTTCGCGGTGGGCTTGCTGGTATCGGTCGCGCGCGAAGCTGAGGAAGCGGAAGAATATCTTGAGGATGGTTTGGAACTCTGGGCGGCGGCGACGGCGTGACGGTTCTCGAAGCAAACATTACGGCGAGCGTATCCGCGACAAGCGCTGAGTCGCACGCGCCGCTTTTCGTGTTCGCGGGCGGCGGCAGCGGGGGGCACCTGTACCCAGCCCTTGCGATTGCGGAAGCGTTGCGCAACGAGTTGGGCGCGATTCGCACCGTCTTCTTCGGGACTGAGCGGCCGATCGATAACCGCGTGCTCACGCATGCCGGCGAAACGCTGGTGCCGCAGAACGTGCGGCCCGTGTCGTCCCGACCTTGGAGATGGCCGGGATTCCTGCGGGCGTGGCGTGCGTCGACAACGCGTTGTCGAGCGCACTTCGCGGCGCATCGGCCTGCGATGGTGGTGGGGACGGGCGGGTTCGCGAGCGCACCGGCGGTGCGCGTCGCGGCGAAGCGCGGTATTCCCGCAGCCCTGCTGAATCCGGACCTGGTTCCAGGGAAAGCCAATCGGTTCCTGACCGGCAGCGTGGAGGCGATTTTCGCGCAGTTCGCGGAAACGGCGAATCATTTTCCGGACGGCGCGCCTGTCGAGGTGACGGGTTGCCCGGTGCGGAGCACGTTCGCGACAGCCTCGCGTGAACAGGGCATCGCGGAATTCGATTTGGACCCGCAGCGCAAAACGTTGTTGGTCACTGGTGCGTCGCTCGGCGCGCGTTCGATCAACACGGCGATGGTGCACCTCGCGCCGCAACTGGCTGCACGCAGCGGTTGGCAGGTGTTGCATTTGTCGGGTAGTGACGATGCCAACATCGTGCGTTCGGCGTACGCGAGCGCGGGTGTGGCTGCCAAGGTGGTGGAGTACACCGAGCAAATGGCGTGCGCGATGGCAGCGGCTGACCTGATGATCACGCGTGCGGGAGCGTCGACGATCGCGGAGGTGCTGGCGTCGGCGGTGCCAGTGATTCTGGTGCCGTATCCGCATCATCGCGATCAGCACCAGTTGGCGCATGCCAGACTGCTCGCGCGGCGTGGAGCGGCTGCTTTTTGTACAGAAGGTGACGACGCGGGTGCGACAGCCAGTGCGCTCGCGCCGATACTTGCGGACTTGATGGCTGACGCGGCGCGACGGATGGAGATGCGGCGGGCGCTTGCGGACGTGCGTTCACCGCATGCGGCGACGACGATTGCGCGGCGGATGATCGAGCTTGCCGGATGCCGGCGGGCGGTGGTTGCGTAGGACGAATTGCGATCCGGCGAAGTTCCGGGCGAACGGTCGATATGGAGGGTGATTCACGGATGAATCCCACGATGAACTCGCGGATGATGGGTTCCCCAAGGCAGGGGCCGGGGCAGGCGGCGGAAGCGAACCGGACGGACGCGCGTCCGTCGTTGCTCGCGGACGGTATTGCGGGCCGGCGCATTCACATGATCGGTGTCGGTGGATGCGGCATGTTTGGCGCGGCGCGCATTCTGCTTCACGGCGGCGCGCGGATCAGCGGTTCCGACCAGAAGGAGTTCGCGGGCACTGGCGAGTTGGTCGCGGGCGGCGCCAAGGTGTGCATCGGGCACAAGACGGGGTACGTCGACGAGACGCTCGACTTCGTCGTACGCAGCGCTGCCGTTCCGGACAGCAACCCGGAAGTCGCGACGGCGTACGCCTTGGGAATTCCAGTTCTTTCCTATGCGGAACTGCTTGGCGAGTTGACGCGGACGCAGCGCAGCGTGGCGCTGACCGGTACGCACGGCAAGAGCACGACGACCGCGCTCACCACGCACCTGATGCGGCACGCCGGGCTCGACCCGAGCTTCATCGTCGGCGCGGAGAGCACGCAGCTCGGCGGTAGCAGTGGGGTAGGCAGCGGTGCACATTTCGTCGTGGAGGCCTGCGAGTACGCCCGTTCGTTCTTGAACCTGCGGCCTCACAGCGCGGCCATTCTCAACGTGGAAGCCGATCACCTCGATTGCTATCGCGATCTTGAGGATATTGTCGATGCGTTCGGCAAGTTTGCGGGCCAGATTGCACCGGACGGTTTGCTGGTGGTGAGTCACGAGGATCGCGTCGCGAAGCGTGCAGCCCGCAAGGCTGCCTGCACGGTGCAAACATTTGGATTTGGTCCGGGCGCCTATTGGCGTGCGACGAATCTGCGATTGCATCGCGGCTGCTATACGTTCACGCTACGGCGCGGCGGCAAACCGCTCGCGATGTGTCGCCTGCAAATCGCGGGCATGCACAACGTGAGCAACTCGCTGGCAGCGGCTGCCCTGGCGGCACACTCGGGCGCGGAACCGGAGCGTATCGCCGAGGCGATGGGAAGCTTTACGGGCATCCATCGCCGTATGATGCATCGCGGTACCGGGCGGGGCGTAACGATCGTTGATGATTACGCGCATCACCCGACGGAGATTCGCGCGACGCTCGCAGCCATTCGCAGTCGCTACGCGCCCAAGCGCACCTGGGTGGTATTTCAACCGCACCAGGCGTCGCGCACGCGCCTGCTCATGGACGACTTCGCGGCTGCCTTTGCCGACGCGGATGTCGTGCTGATTCCGGATATTTACAGCGTGCGCGACAGTGACGCGGACCGCCAAGCCGTGACGTCTAGCGACATGGTTTCGCGGATTTGCTCCGCCGGCCGCGCGTCGCACTATTTGCCATCGCTCGAAGATGTGTGCGATCATCTTGAACGCAACGTAGCCGAGGGCGACGTCGTGGTGACGATGGGCGCGGGCGACGTTTGGAAGGTCGCGGATGGAATGGTTGAACGGATTTGCTGATCGCGTGCTCTGCGATGAGCCGCTGCGCGACCGCGTCTGGTATAAACTGGGCGGGGCGGCGCGCTACTTCTTCTCGCCGGCGAACG